>NZ_JBIBST010000019.1:0-131012 GCF_043077765.1 Streptomyces sp. NPDC015661
ATGGGAACGACGCGACGACATCCACGAAGCCTTCCTCGGCCTCGCTACCTGCCTCATCACCCACCGACACGTCCAACGCCTTTGTTAGGACCTCTAAGGCCGACGCCGGCCATCTGGCCTCGGCAGCGGGGCTGGTGCCCGTCCCGCGTGACTCCGGTCGCCGCACTGGCAACCTCCACCGGCCCAAGCGCTACAGCCGCCGCCTGCGCAGGGTCTTCTACATGTCCGCGCAGACCAGCGTCATGCGTGAAGGGCCGAACCGAGACTTCTACCTCAAGAAACGCGGCGAAGGCTGCAGGCATGTCCAGGCTGTCATTGCTCTGGCGCGCAGGCGTGTGAGCGTCCTTTGGGCGCTGCTGCGGGACGGAAGACTCTTCACCGCGGCCCCGCCTGTCGGTCTGACGGCATGACCTAGTCACTGGGGCCCGCCGTTCAGCGTCTGGTTGGCGGCGTCGGTCAGGTGTCGACAGCAGTTCGAGCAGATCTCCCAGTGGCCGATGTGCTCGATCGTGAGCGGGGCGTCTGCCGCCATGAGGTCGGAACACTGGAGAGGGCAACGTCAACCGCATCAAAACGGTCAAGAGAGCCATGTACGGCCGAGCGTCATTCCGGCTCCTCCGGGATACGCGTCCTTACCCGGTCGTGCTCTCCGTTATCAGAGCACCGCTTTCAGACTCCATCCGCGAAACTGTGGCAGTGGACGCGACCGAAGAGACCTCCAGCCGACAGCTGCCCCTGCCTCCAAGACCTGCTCTGCCGGACATGGCCGCAGCACGCAGTCGCGGGCTGGCGGAGGCCGTCGAGGCCCGCTGGGAGTCCCTACGACTCAGCTGGCGGTGGATGCAGGCAGTACATCAGGTCCGCTCGCCCGGGCGCCCGTATCCGGGCATCGTCCCACTGATGGAGGCTGCTGCTGCCCAACCACGACTCCGGCGGCTGTACCCGTTCACCAGCCACTTCACCCTGCTCTTCAGCAGCTCCATCAGCTACCCCTGGAGCATGCAGGCCGGATCGATCGAGCCCCTGCACAACGGACGCTTCAAGGTTCGCCGACGCTCTCCCTCCGCCGTGATCGGCGAGGTCGACACCGCCGAAGAGGCCGTGACCCTTGTGCTTGAACTCCTGCCCGACGACTCCGATCCTGCCATCACTGCATCTGCAGACGAACACGCGTGACGACACGCGACCACAGCCGTCGACACCAGCGCCGGAGGTCATTCACGGAACTGCGGTCAGAACCGTTTTCAAATAGCGCCATCAGAGGCAGTAGACGCGCCCTTCCCGTCGCTGTAGGCCGCCGAGGCGGTGGTCTCACGGCTTGACTCGTTCATTGAGACTCCGGGTGCTTGAGCGGTCGCGTCGCATACTCGCCGTTACGCAACGCTCCGTCGACCCGATTTCCCGGGGACATCCGCTTCAGTTGGTGGAGTGGCCGACTCAGTGCCTGCACCGAGCCTGAGCATCGGAGTTGTCCATCCAGGCCGCATAGCGTGCTCAGTCAATCGACGACGGCCGATGTGATCAGCGGGTGCCGGAACATCAGGTGGCGGGCGGGAGCCCTCTCGATGCTCTGCCGAGGTACTCAGGCCGTCGTCTGTGCAATTCGGGGCCTCGCGGGGTGAGTTTCGTCGCCGAGCTATGGCTTGGATCCGCTCCCGTGGTCCTCAGTGCGCTCGCAGTTGTCGACTTCGGTCACCGTCCCGTCGGCGTACGAGGCCCTCTGACGCCCGCTCAAGGGCGAGAGGCCGCAGATTCCGTGCGCCCGGTCCGGCGCGTGCCGGGATCCGGCCAATTGATTGGCGTGGCCATGACATTTCGCGACCTCCGTGTCACGCTCCTTGCGCGTCACGAACCCCGTCGGAACCGCCTGCCGCCGGACGTGCCGCCGTACGAGATCTCTCCGCACTTCTCCCGCGAGGCTTCCCGGCCTCGCCCCCCAGACGCCACAAGGACGTGGCAAGGAGGAGCGACATGAGGCACATCTCCCGCTACACCGGCATCGCCGCCCTGACTCTCGCGACGGTCGTCGCCGGCACGGTCACCGCCACCGCGATCGGCCCGACCGCCGAACTCAAGGCCGACGGCGTCATCGTGGTCGCCGGCAGCACCTGTACGTGGACCGGCGCGAACACCAGCGCCGCCCCGCCCAACGCTCTGTCCGTCGACCGGGCCACCGTCAACCGCCCCGGCGGCAACCTCACCTGCGACGGCGGGATCACCGCCACGCTCAACAACAACCCCTCCTTCACCTTCGACGACGCCACCGCCACCGCGCGCACCGACATGATCGACATCACCGGCCAGCAGTCGTTCATCAGCTGCCGCTACCGGGCCACCGCCCTGGTCTGGGACCGGGACGGAACGACCCGCAGGTACGTCAACCGCGCCTTCACCGCCACCCGCACCTCGGGCAGCTTCCTCTGCCCGGCCTCCGTCACCACCCCGGCGGGCGGCGCTTCCGTCACCTTCCGCTGACCCGAAGGCCACGCAAGACGTACGCCACCGCCTTCCGGCGCCCACCGAGCGAGGGCGCCGGAAGACAGCCTTCACCCCTGCCCGCCGGCCGTCTCCCCCGGGAACGGCCACGTCGCTGCCGCCTGCACGACCGGGGCGCTGAGCCCTCAGCCCCGCTGAGGCTTCTTGGGGTCACCTTGCGCCGAGGTGGTGCGCAAGCTCTGAGGGGTGCGTCAGCTGGGGATAGTGACCGGCCCCGGCGATCTCGGTCACCGGGAAGTCCACGGCCGTGACCAGCGGGTCGGCCGAGCCCGCGATGATCTCGACAGGGACGGTCACGCGGTCCAGCAGTTCCCGCGACCGCCGACGGTCGGCCGTGTCCGTGCGTACGGCCGCGGCCACCCGGCGCGCCACTCCGGGGCGGCGCAGGTCCGCTGCGGCGCTCTGTACTTCTGGTCCTTCGGGGACGCCGAGTGCCCCAGCCAGCCGGGCGGCGGACATGCGGCGCATCATCGGCGCGGCCAGGACCGAGCGGGCCAGTCGTGGGGCGGGTGCTTGCAGGAATGCCGGCGCGACGAGGACGAGTCTGCTGATGCGGTCCGGATGGTCGACGGCGAAGCGGAGCGCGGGTCCGCAGGCCAGGGAGTGTGCGACCAGCGCGGGGCGGGTCCGCACCGGCCTCAGCAGGTCGGCCAGCCACGCGTCCGCCGGCTGGGTCGTGGCGGCCGAGCGCCCCAGGCCCGGCAGGTCGGGGGCCAGGACCGGGCCGGGGAGGTGGGCGGCGAGGGGCGCCCAGAGGTCGGCGTTCATCGGGAGTCCGTGCAGCAGGACGTGGGTGGGGCTGTGCCGGTCGCCGGTCACCCACGTCGGGCTGCCGGACACGTCGTGGAAGCCGTACGGGCTGAGCCAGGGGGATGCGGCACCGAAGCGGGCGGCCACCAGGTCGTCGGCCCACGCGCGCAGGGCATCGCCTGCCGGAGGCATCTCCAGGCCGACGCTCGAGGCGAAGGCGCGCGCGGAGGCTGTCGGGTAGCGGTCGGCCGACAGGAAGGACAGCGTCTCGGGGTCGGCCCCGGTCAACCTGCGCGGCAGACGCCGCACCAGGCCGGCGGGAACAGTCCGGCGAGGTGCCCGTACGCCCATGCGGTCGGCGAGCGTGCCGATCAGCTCGGGCAGGGGAGGGGTGGCGTCGTCGAGCACCCAGTAGTGCTCACCCGCGGGCGACGCGGGGATCTCCGCCAGAAACCGCACGAAGTAGTCGAGCGTGACGACGGGCAGGAAGGTGTCGGGGCCTCCGGGCAGTGCGGGGAGCCGCCCGTTCCACAGGTCCTCGACAAGGGCGGCCAGGCCGATGTGCTGGCCCGGCCCGATCACGGTGCTGGGATTGGCGATGGTGAGCGGGACCGACAGAGCGTCCGCCCGTGTGCGTACCGCGAGATCGCCCTCGTGCTTCGACGCCTCGTAGGCTCCCAGCCTCGCGTAATCGGGGTGGGAGTCGGTTCCGCTCACCCGGTACCCGCTGATGTGCACCAGCCGTCGCAGCCGGGGCAGCGTGGCGGCCCATTCGAGCACGTTGAGCGCCCCCGTGACGTTGGTCGCGCGCGCCTCCTGCTCGCCGAGTCCGAAGGCGAAGCGGCCGGCGGCGTTGTAGACGTCGCGGACCTCGGGCAGTCCCGCCAGCGGTCGTGTGATGTCGGCGGCGACGATGTCGAGACCGTCGACGTCAACGCCCCGGGAGGTCAGCCAGGGGGTGAGGGTGTCGTTGCGTACGGCCGCTGCCACCCGCTGACCCCGGGTGAGCAGCTCGGCGACGAGGGCGCGGCCGATGAAGCCGGTTGCGCCGAAGACGATCGCGTCCATGGGACTCCTTAATAGATCGGTCTACATATTTTTGGGCCAGCAAAGAGCCCGCCGATTACGGCGGGCCGTGTCAGCTCAGCAGGATGCCGATCTGGCGGGCGACCCCGTCCAGCGGCTCCCTGCTGCGGTGCGTTCGGGCCAGCAGGAGTGCCCCCTCCATGAGGGCGAGAATCATGACGGCGAGGTCGTCGGCGTCCGGGCGGTCCGCCAGTCGTGCGCGCAGGGTCGCCGCCCATGAGGTGTAGACCTCCGAGCAGGCTTCCTGCAAGGGGTCGTTGGTGGAGGCCGTCTCCAGCGCGACGGTGGCCACCGGGCACCCCTTGCGCCACCCCGACTCCTCCAGTCGGTCGCCCAACTGCCGCAGGACCGCGTCGACGAACTCGGCCACCGACGTACTGGAGTCGGCCAAACCCTCCAGGGCGTCGCCGATCATGCGTCCGGACCGCCGGATGGACTCGCCGACCAACTGGTCCTTGCCGCCGGGGAAGTGGAAGTACAGCGAGCCGCGTGGTGTGCCGCTGGCCGCGATCACCTGGTTGAGTCCGGCGCCGAGGTATCCCCCGGTCTCGATCAACTCCTGTGTCGCGTCCAGCATCCGGTCCCGCGTCTCGGCGCCCTTCAGTCCCATGAGGAGACAGTAGACCGATCTACATATTTCTTCAATCCTTTCGTTTGCGCAGGCTGCCCGCTGGTCGCGCATCCCGGGGGCGACCGGGGACAGGGCGTGAGTCGGGTTTCGGCTGCGCCCTGCCGCGAGGCGCGTTTCGGTCGCGCCCTGCCGCGAGTTGCAGGCGGCCGCTCATGACTTCCGGCCGGACGGCGACGCCAATTCGCCAACAGGGCTACGATGCGCTACCGACTGATGACAGTGTGCCAACGTGTGTTCATGGAAATCTCATCGGTGTTCTGCACGATCGTGCCGCCCCACATCCTCGACAGGCTCGCGCAGGCCGAAGACCCCAGGGTGTACGAGCCCGCACGGCGCACTCTGGAGCACGACGGCGCGATGCGCACCCGGCGCCGCGTCACGGCCGTCCGCGGCGCTGCGGCCCCCGTCGGTACACCCTCGGAGAAGCCTCAACGCACCATCTACGACGCCCGGCACACCGAGACGCTTCCCGGCGTCAAGGTTCACGCGGAGAGTGACCCGTCCTCCGGCGACTCCACCGTCAACCGCGCGCACGCCGGTCTCGGTGCGACGTTCGAGCTGTACCTGAAGGCGTTCGGGAGGCACTCGATCGACGACTCCGGGCTGCCCCTGGACGCGACCGTGCACTACGGCGACAAGTACGACAACGCCTTCTGGGACGGTGAGCGGATGGTGTTCGGCGACGGTGACGGCGAGCTCTTCCTCGACTTCACCGTCTCCGTCGACGTCATCGGCCACGAACTGACGCACGGCGTCACGCAGTACACCGCCAACCTGGAGTACTTTGGCCAGTCCGGAGCGCTGAACGAGTCGGTCTCGGACGTGTTCGGGTCCCTGGTGAAGCAGTACGCGCTGGGCCAGAGCGCCGACCGGGCAGACTGGCTCATCGGCGCCGGACTGTTCGGGCCACGCATCAGCGGCGAGGCCCTGCGTTCCCTGAAGGCCCCGGGTACCGCGTACGACGACGACCAGCTCGGCAAGGACCCGCAGCCGGCTACCATGGACGGTTTCGTGCGCACCAGCCGGGACAACGGTGGCGTGCACATCAACTCCGGCATCCCCAACCACGCCTTCTACCGGGTCGCCACCGCCCTCGGCGGAAACGCCTGGGAGCGGGCGGGGAACATCTGGTACGCCGCGCTGACCGGCGGCGAACTCGCAGAGGACGCCCAGTTCGCGGACTTCGCCCGCCTCACCGCCGCGACCGCGCGCTCTCTGTACGGCGAAGGCGACGAGGTCCAGGCGGTACTCAAGGCCTGGGCCCAGGTCGGCGTCCCCACCTCGTAGCCCGCCATCCGCCATCCGCCATCCGCCATCTGCCATCTGCCATCTGCCATCTGCCATCCGCCATCCGCCATCCGCCACCCACCATCCGCCATCCGCCATCCGCCATCCGCCACCCACCATCCGCCACCCACCATCCGCCATCCGTCATCCGTCACCCGCCACCCGCCATCCGTCACCCGTCATCCGCCATCCGCCGTCGGGTGTCGGCCGTCGGCCGTCGGCCATCCGCCCCCAGTTCGCCGGCCTACGGGGCGGGCGCACCCGGCGCGGGCGTCGCGCCGCCCACCCGGCGGGTCAGCTCGCGAGCCGTCTGCGCCACGTGCCCCGCGATCCGCTGCCGCTCCGTCTCGTCGACCGCCTCGTCAGGGAAGGTCACCGAGACACCTGCGATCGGATGCGCGTGGTGGTCGAGCACAGGTGCAGCGATCGAGGACAGGCCGGGCGTCACCTCGCCCTCCTCCGTCGCGTACCCGCGCCGCCGCGCCTGGGTCAGCAGGGCGTGCAGCGCGGTCAGCGTCGCAGGACCCGCGCCGTGCCGCTGCACGAACGCCGACCGGTCGGGAAAGAGCGCCCTCACCTGGGCGGGCGGAAGCAGAGCGAGGACGGCCCGGCCGCTCGCCGTCAGCGTGGCCGGCAGCCGCACACCGACCTCACTGACCAGGGGCGGACGGCCCGGGGCGCGCTCCTCGATCACGTAGATGACCTCACGGCCGTGCAGCACCGCCAGGTTCGCGTTGTGTCCCGTGCGGTCGACGAGCGAGGCGAGCGGGGCGCGCGCGAGCCGCTGGAAGGGCGCCTGCCGCTCGTACCCGGACGCGAGCTCGAAGGCGCTCACCCCGAGTCCGTAGCGCCGCTCCTCCGGCAGATGCACCACGAAGCCGTCCGCCGCGAGCGTGTCGAGCAGGTGATACGTCGTCGAGCGCGGCAGCCCCACGTCGCGGCTGATGGCGGCCGCGGGCACGGGCGCGGCCTGGCGGGCCAGATAACGCAGGACGGCCAGGACCTGGGCGGCGGCCGGGACGATGCTCATGGGCCGAGACTAGACCAGTCACGACTCAAACGATCTGTCTGGGATCACAGACAGGATGTCTTGGATCCCAGACACAACACCTTCCCCAGGGCTGCCGGAGGCCGTCTGCCTGCGGCTTCATAGGTGCATGACCGCTGTTGTTGTTGGAGTCGGTGCCCCTTCCCCCGACGAAGTCGTGTCCGTTGCCCGTCACGGTGCCCAGGTGATCCTCTCGCCCGAGGCCCTCAAGGAGATCGCTCGCAGTCGCGAGGTCGTCAAGGCCCTCGCCGACGACGTCAAGCCCCACTACGGCGTCTCCACCGGCTTCGGTGCCCTGGCGACCCGCCACATCCCCACCGAGCTGCGCACGCAGCTCCAGCGCAGCCTCGTGCGCTCGCACGCGGCCGGTTCCGGCCCCGAGGTCGAGCGCGAGGTCGTCCGTGCCCTCATGCTGCTGCGCCTGTCCACCCTCGCCACCGGCCGCACCGGCGTCCGTACCGAGACCGCCGAGGCCTACGCCGCGCTCCTGAACGCCGGCATCACCCCGGTCGTCCACGAGTACGGCTCGCTCGGCTGCTCCGGCGACCTGGCCCCCCTCGCGCACTGCGCGCTCGCCGTCATGGGTGAGGGCGTCGTCCGCACCGCCGACGGTGAGCGCAAGCCCGCCGCCGAGGCCCTCGCCGCCGCCGGCATCGCCCCGGTCGTCCTGGAGGAGAAGGAGGGCCTCGCCCTCATCAACGGCACCGACGGCATGCTCGGCATGCTCGTCCTCGCCGCCCACGACCTGCGCCGCCTGCTGAGCACCGCCGACATCGCCGCCGCCATGAGCGTCGAGGGCCAGCTCGGCACCGACGCCGTGTTCGCCGCCGACCTGCAGGCCATGCGTCCGCACCCCGGCCAGGGCGACAGCGCCGGCAACCTGCGCTCCCTGCTCGCCGACTCGGCGATCATCGCCAGCCACGCCGGCCCGGACTGCACCTACGTCCAGGACGCCTACTCGCTGCGCTGCACCCCGCAGGTCCACGGCACCGCCCGTGACACCCTCACCCACGCCGAGCTCATCGCCTCCCGCGAGCTGGCCAGCGCCGTCGACAACCCGGTCGTCACCCTCGACGGTCGCGTCGAGAGCAACGGCAACTTCCACGGCGCCCCCGTCGCCGCGGTGCTCGACTTCCTCGCGATCACCGTCGCCGACGTCGCCTCGATCTCCGAGCGCCGCACCGACCGCTTCCTCGACCCGGCCCGCAACCGCGGTCTGAACGCCTTCCTGGCCGACGACCCGGGCGTGGACTCCGGCCACATGATCGCCCAGTACACCCAGGCCGCGATCGTCTCCGAGCTCAAGCGGCTCGCCGCCCCGGCCTCCGTGGACTCGATCCCCTCCAGCGCCATGCAGGAGGACCACGTGTCCATGGGCTGGGCGGCCGCCCGCAAGCTGCGCCGCGCCATCGACGGCCTCGGCCGCGTCCTGGCCGTCGAGCTCTACACCGCCGCCCGCGCCCTGGACCTGCGCGCCCCGCTGACCCCCGCCCCGGCCACCGCGGCCGTGCGCGACGGCCTGCGCGTGACCGTCGAGGGCCCCGGCACCGACCGCTGGCTCGCCCCGGAGATCGAGGAGGCCGTCCAGTACGTGTCCTCCGGCCGCGCCCTGGCCGCCGCCGAGTCCGTGACCGGCGCCCTCGTCTGATCCGGACGCCCGTCCCCCCCCACCTCCCGGGTCCCGCGGGACCCGGGAGGTGCGGCAGGCCGCTGCCGCGCACGCCTCGCCCCTCGTGCCCTCCCCGTCCGCGGCGGGCCGGGCAGCCCTCAGAAGGAGCCCTTTCCCCGGTGAATGACCTGCCGACCGCCACGGTGCACAACAGCGTCGGGCAACTGCGCGCCGACGCCTGGAGCTCACTGACAGACCTCACCCACCGCCTCGCCACACAGAGCGGGAACGGCCCGCACACCACCGCGGGCATCCAGGAGCTCATCCGCCTCCTGACACCCATCGAGCACTGCTGGGCCTTCCCGGGCACAGCCGCCCTGAGGGAACTCGGCGCACTCCACGACCAGGGGGAGCACCGGCACCTCGCCCAGCGCGCCGACGAACTCGACCGCGCCCTGGCCGGCCACCGGCACCGCGGCACCGCCCCGCACACCGCCGCCACCCCGAGCGGCCGCGCCGACGAGAGCGCCGAGGCGCCGTACACCACGCCCGCGCCCTCCACCCCGTACTTCGAGGTCCTCGTCGTCGGCGATCTGGACGCCGCCGAGGAGCAGGCGCTCCGCGCCGAACTGCGCCGACTGCGCCGCCCCGACGACGAGTTCGTCTACGAGATCGTCGTCGCCCCCAGCTTCGAGGACGCGGTCATCACCTCGCTGGTCAACTCCAGCCTCCAGGCCGTCGTCATCCGCGACCGGTTCACCGACCGCTCCCGCCACGACCTCAGCGTCGTACGCCGCTTCTTCGACGAGTCCGCCGACGCCCCCGCCGCCACCCCCGGCGACAGCGACGACCAGGTCCGTGCCCTCGGCGACCGCCTCCTCGCCCTGCGCCCCGAACTCGACCTCTACCTCGTGTCCGAGCGGGCCGTCGAGTCCACCGCCGGCCGCCTCAGCCGCCGCTTCCGGCGCGTCTTCCACGCCCGCGAGGGCCTGCTCGAACTGCATCTGTCGATCCTGCACGGCATCACCGAGCGGCACCGCGCCCCGTTCTTCACGGCGCTGCGAGCCCACAGCCGCAAGCCCACCGGCGTCTTCCACGCCCTGCCCATCTCGCGCGGCGCCTCGGTGCTCAACTCGCCCTGGATCCCGGAGATCGCCGACTTCTACGGCCTCAACATCTTCCTCGCCGAGACCTCCGCCACCTCCGGCGGCCTGGACTCCCTGCTCGCCCCCACAGGCCCGCTGCGCAAGGCCCAGGACCTGGCCGCCGAGGCCTTCGGCGCCCGCCGGACGTACTTCGTCACCAACGGCACCTCGACCGCCAACAAGATCGTCGTGCAGGCGATGGTGCGCCCCGGCGACATCGTGCTCGTGGACCGCAACTGCCACAAGTCCCACCACTACGGACTGGTCCTCGCCGGCGCCCACGTCGTCTACCTGGACGCCTATCCCCTCGACGAGTACGGCATGTACGGGGCAGTCCCCGTCGAGGAGATCAAGCGCAAGCTGCTGATGCTCAAGCGCGAGGGCGTCCTGCACCGCGTCAAGCTGCTGATGCTCACCAACTGCACCTTCGACGGCATCGTCTACAACCCGTCGCGCGTGATGGAGGAGTGCCTGGCCCTCAAGCCGGACCTGGCGTTCCTGTGGGACGAGGCGTGGTTCGCCTTCGCCCGCTTCCACCCCGTCTACCGCCGGCGCACCGCGATGGCCTCCGCCCGCACCCTCACCGACCGCTACCGCGACCCCGCCTACGCCGACACGTACGCCGCCCACCGCGCGAGCCTCGGCGACGACCCGGACGACGAGACCCTGGCCACCACCCGGCTGATGCCCGACCCCGAGCAGGTCCGTGTCCGCGTCTACGCCACGCAGTCCACGCACAAGACGCTCACCTCGCTGCGCCAGGGCTCCATGGTCCACGTCTTCGACCAGGACTTCCGGCACAAGGTCGCCGAGGTCTTCCACGAGGCGTACATGACGCACACCTCGACCTCGCCCAACTACCAGATCCTCGCCTCCATGGACCTCGGCCGCCGACAGGCCGTCCTGGAGGGCTACGCCCTCGTCCAGAAGCAGCTCGAACAGGCCGGAGTGCTCCGCGACGCCGTCGACCAGCACCCGCTGCTCAGCCGCTACCTGCACATCCTCACCACGCCCGAGCTGATTCCGCCGCGCTTCCGCTCCTCCGGCATCGAACAGCCGCTCCCGGCCGGGCTCGCCCGGATGGAACGTGCCTGGGAGGAGGACGAGTTCGTCCTCGATCCCACCCGTGCCACCCTGCACATCGGGCGCACCGGCATCGACGGCGACACCTTCAAGCACGACCTCCTGATGGACCGCCACGGCGTGCAGGTCAACAAGACGACCCGCAACACGCTGCTGTTCATGACGAACATCGGCACCACCCGCAGCTCCGTCGCCTACCTCATCGAGGTCCTCGTGCGCATCGCCGAGGACCTGGAGGAGCGCGTCGGCGAGATGAGCCCGCACGACCTCGCCGTGCACCACGGGGTCGTCTCCGGACTCGGCACGGGCTCCGCTGCGCTGCCCGACTTCAGTGCGTTCCACCCGGTGTTCCGGCCGAGCCCGCACACCCCCGAGGGCGACATGCGCTCCGCGTTCTTCCTCGCCTACGACGACACCGAGTGCGAGCACCTGTCCACACAGGAGATCACCGACGCGATGGCCCACGGCCGCACGGTCGTCTCCGCCACGTTCGTCACCCCCTACCCGCCCGGCTTCCCCGTGCTCGTCCCCGGACAGGTCGTCAGCAAGGACGTCCTGGCCTACATGGCCGCCCTCGACACCCGCGAGATCCACGGCTACGACCCCGAGGCCGGCTACCGGGTCTTCACCGAGGCCGCCCTCGAAACACGCCACACCCCCCAGCGCTAGCCCGCTCGAAGACGTGACAACCTCCTCTCCCGCAGCCCTCGGCCGCGGGGGAGGAGGTCGCGTTTCCCCACCACGTCTTCCCCTACCGTGTGTTCCCCCACCACACCGACCCACCCGGAACAGGAAGGACCCCCTCCCTCTCATGGCACCCCAGATCCTGCGCGCACACGAGCGGACCCCCGCACCGTGGAAGAACGGCGGCGGCATCACCACCGAGGTCCTCGCCCACCCCCGGGGTGCCGGCACCGACGACTTCGTCTGGCGCATCAGCGTCGCCGACGTCGCGACCAGCGGCCCCTTCTCCGCCTTCGAGGACATCGACCGCATCATCACGGTCGTGGAGGGACCGGGCATGGCGCTCACCGTCGACGGCACGGAACACGTCGTCGACACCCGCTACACGCCCCTCGCCTTCTCCGGCGACGCCGCCACCGACTGCCGGCTGCTCGACGGCCCCATCGTCGACTTCAACGTGATGACCCGCCGCACCGACGCGCAGGCCGAGGTGACCATCGAGCGCGGCCGCACGGTGCTGCGCCCGGCGCCCGGGACGCGCCTGTTCGCGATCGTCCTCGACGGCTCCGCGACCCTGGACCAGGACGCGGTCCGGCTCGACCGGCTCGACGCGGTCCTGCTCCACGACGACGAGGACCCCGCCGACATCGCGGTCGACGGGGTCCTCGCGGTGGTCGCCCTCACCGACCTCCGCTGAGCCGCTCACGGCGGGAAAGCCGCGGCCGCCAGGCCGCGGCTCTCGTATGCCGGGCGACCTGGCGGCCTGTTCGGGGAGTGGGCGTCACGCCCAGGTGGTGGCCGTCCGGTGCACGAGCCGGGCACCGGCCCGCGCCGTGCGCTGGTCGACGTCGAACTCCGGATTGAGCTCGGCGACATCGACGACCACGAGCTTGCCGCTGCGCGCGACCCGTGCGCACACCCGCTCGACGACCTCCATCGGCACGCCGTACGCGGCGGGCGCGCTGACCCCGGGGGCCACGGCCGCCGGCAGCACGTCGAGGTCGATCGTCAGATGGACGAGATCGCAGCTCTCGAGGAACTCCTCGACGAACGCATCGACCCGCGCCACGTCCAGCAGACCGCACTCGCTGTCCTGCAGGTACCGCACCCCGAGCGACTCGGCGGTGCGGAACAGCGCCTGGGTGTTGCCGGCCTGACTGATGCCGAGCACCCAGTAGTTGAGGTCTCGGCCCTGCCGCGCCTCGCTCTGCGCCATCTGCAGGAACGGCGTGCCCGAACTGGGCCGCACGTCGTCGCGCAGATCGAAGTGCGCGTCGAGGTTCAGCACCCCGAGCCGCCCGCCGGCCCGCACGGCCCGGGTCTGCTCCAGACCGCTGTACGTACCGAACGCGACCTCGTGACCGCCGCCGAGCACGACCACCGGGTGACCCCGGTCGACGAGCTCCGCTACCGCCGCGCCGAGGCGCTGCTGACCGCCCTCCAGAGCGTCACCGGCGACGGTCACGTCGCCGGCGTCCAGTGCCCGCAGCGGCTTGGGCAGCGCCATCGAGGCGAGGGCCCGGCGCAGGGCGGCAGGACCCTGCGCGGCGCCCGGCCGCCCCTTGTTGCGGCGTACACCCTCGTCACTGGCGAACCCCACGAAGGCGAGGTCGCCCGGCTCCGTCAGCTCGGGATCGAGCTCGACGGCATGGTGCCAGCGCAGGTTCTCCGCGCCGGGTCCGTCGTCCCGGCCCGACCAGGGCCGGGCCGGGACGACGGTGACCGCAGGAGCGGTCTCCGGGGACGCGCTCATGCCGAGTGGCCCTCGGACTCCGTCATGGGGACGCGCACACCGCGCTCCTTGGCGACCGAGGCGGCGTACTCGTAACCGGCGTCCACGTGACGGATGACGCCCATGCCGGGGTCGTTGGTCAGGACGCGCTCGAGCTTCCTCGCGGCCAGCTCGGTGCCGTCCGCGATGCAGACCTGGCCGGCGTGGATGGAGCGGCCCATGCCGACGCCGCCGCCGTGGTGGATGGAGACCCAGGAGGCACCCGAGGAGGTGTTCACGAGGGCGTTGAGCAGCGGCCAGTCGGCGATCGCGTCCGAGCCGTCCAGCATCGACTCGGTCTCGCGGTAGGGGGAGGCCACCGAGCCGGAGTCCAGGTGGTCGCGGCCGATGGCGACCGGGGCGGAGAGCTCGCCGTTCGCGACCATCTCGTTGAACTTGAGGCCGGCCAGGTGACGCTCGCCGTAGCCGAGCCAGCAGATGCGCGCGGGCAGGCCCTCGAACGAGACGCGCTCGCCGGCCATGTCCAGCCAGCGGTGCAGGTGCTTGTTCTCCGGGAACAGCTCCTTGATCGCCTTGTCCGTCTTCGCGATGTCCTCGGGGTCGCCGGACAGGGCGGCCCAGCGGAACGGGCCGAGGCCCTCCTCGAAGAGGGGACGGATGTGCGCCGGGACGAAGCCGGGGAAGTCGAAGGCGCGGTCGTAGCCGGCCTTGCGGGCCTCGTCGCGGATCGAGTTGCCGTAGTCGAAGACCTCGGCGCCCTTGTCCAGGAAGCCGACCATGGCCTCGACGTGCAGCGCCATCGACCGGCGGGACTTCTCGGTGAAGCCGGCCGGGTCCGCCTCGCGCTCCTTGTGCCAGTCGTCGACCGAGATGCCGACGGGCAGGTAGGCCAGCGGGTCGTGGGCCGAGGTCTGGTCGGTCACGATGTCGATCGGGGCCTCGCGACGGAGCAGCTCCGGGAAGATCTCGGCGGCGTTGCCGACCACACCGATGGACAGGCCGCGGCGCTCGTCGCGGGCCTGGACGGCCAGCTCCAGGGCGTGGTCGAGGTTGTCGGCCTTGACGTCCAGGTAGCGGGTGCCGATACGGCGGTCGATGCGCGTCTCGTCGACGTCGACGCAGATCGCGACGCCGTCGTTCATCGTCACGGCCAGCGGCTGGGCGCCACCCATGCCGCCCATGCCGGCGGTCAGCGTGATCGTGCCGGCGAGCGTGCCGTCGAACTTCTTGCGGGCGACGGCGCCGAAGGTCTCGTACGTGCCCTGCAGAATGCCCTGCGAACCGATGTAGATCCACGAACCGGCCGTCATCTGGCCGTACATGGTCAGGCCTTCGGCCTCCAGCTTGCGGAACTCCTCCCAGTTGGCCCAGTCGCCCACGAGGTTGGAGTTGGCGAGGAGCACCCGGGGCGCCCACTCGTTCGTGCGCATCACACCGACCGGCTTGCCGGACTGCACGAGGAGGGTCTCGTCGTCCTTCAGGGTCTTGAGCGTGCGGACGATCGCTTCGTACGCCGCGTGGTTGCGGGCGGCCTTCCCGGTGCCGCCGTAGACGACGAGGTCCTCGGGGTGCTCGGCGACCTCGGGGTCGAGATTGTTCATGAGCATCCGAAGGGCGCCCTCCTGCTGCCAGCCGAGGGTGTTGAGCTCGGTGCCGCGCGGGGCCCGGACGACGCCCGGCGTTTCGTGGGAAGGGCTGGTCATGTGTGCTCCTCAGGGGGATCGAGCGGTTGTGCACCGTCATGACACGCGACCGCGAGACCCCGAACCAGCGGCGCCGCCCGCATTTCTCGGATCCGAGACGGTTCCCGGTGGGGGGCCGGACGAGGGGCCATCGGACCGTCCGCACGGAAAACCGCTGCCATAGGATTCGACGCAGGCAGGAGCAGGCTGAACGCAGGGGGGAGCGGATGGCGAGGACGGTGGGTGGCGTGGCCGCAGACCCGGCGGAGCTGGCCCGTTGGTACGCGCAGGGCGCGGGCGGATCGGTCCCCGCGTACCAGCGCGTCAAGGAGCTGGTCGAGCGCCAGATCAGGAACGGCCACTGGAGCCCGGACGACGCCCTGCCCTCCGAGAGCCAGTTCGTCGACGCCCTCGGCCTGTCCCGCATGACCGTGAACCGCGCGCTGCGCGAGCTCGCCGCCGAGGGCGTCATCCGGCGCGTCATGGGCGTGGGCAGCTTCGTCGCCCACCAGAAGGCCAGCTCGGCGCTGCTCGAGGTCCACAACATCGCCGACGAGGTGCAGAGCCGCGGCCACCACTACGGGGCCCGCGTGCTGTCCCTGGGCGAGGAGCCGGCCGACGGCCGCATCGCGGCGCACCTCGGCCTCGGCGAGGGGGAGCCGGTCTTCCGCTCCCAGGTCGTGCACCTGGAGGACGGGGTGCCGCTCCAGCTGGAGGACCGTTACGTGAACCCGGCCTTCGCCCCCGGCTATCTGGACCAGGACTTCACGCTGCAGACCCCGTACAGCTTCCTGTCGAAGGTCGCGCCGCTCGGCCGGGGCGAGCACATCGTCGAGGCCGTCCTGGCGTCACCGGAGGAGTGCGCGATCCTCGGTGTCGAGCCCGGCGAGCCGTGCCTGCTGATCCAGCGCCGCACCTGGTCGCGCGACGTGCTCGTGAGCATCGCCCGACTGCTGCACCCGGGCTCGCGCTACCGCCTGGAAGGCGCCTTCGCCACCCACTGACCCGGCTCAGCCGGCGGGCTGCGTCCCCGTGGCCCCGCCCGTCGCCGCGGCCGGCGTGTGCCCCGACACCGCCGCCGTCAGCCGCGCCGCCCCCTGCGCCAGCGCCTCCCGCACCTCCTCGGTGCCGTGCCGGCCGTGATGGCGGCGCCAGGTGGTGCTGATCGCGGCGACGGGCCGCTCGTTGTGGTCGAAGGCCGCCACCCCCATCGAGCAGAAGCCCTGCGAGACCATCTCGATCTCCTGGGACCAGCCGCGCTCCCGCTCCCGGGCCAGCTCGCCGGTCAGCTCCGGAAGCGAGCGCGGGCCGCGGCCGGTGCGGGTGGTCAGATCGCCCGGCCGGGAGAACAGGGCCCGCAGCTGGGCCTCGGACGTGTGGGCGAGGATGGCGCGCCCGTTGGCGGTCAGATGGGCCGGGAGCCGCACGCCGACATCCGTCACGAGTGCGATGTCGATGTCCCCGGCCCGGGCCGGGGGCCGCTCCTTGAGCAGGTACACCGTCTCGGCGCCGTGCAGGATCCCGAGGTGCACGGTCTGGCCGAGGCGGCTCGCGACGGAACGCAGGATCGGCCGGGCGAGCCGCTCCAGGGGCTCGTGGCGCAGGTACGCCGAGCCGACCTCGAAGGAGGACACCCCGAGCCCGTACGCCTGCTCCGAAGGTACGTACGTGACGAAGCCGCGGTCCGCGAGGACGGTCAGGATGTGGTACGCGGACGAGCGGGGAATGTCCAGGTCACGGGCGAGTGTGGCGGCCTGCACGAGTCCGGGCCGGCCGGCCAGGTACACCAGGATGTCGAGCGCCCGGCCGACGGCGGGGGAGGCGCTGGAGGACGTTCGGGGCGACGGGCTGTGTTCGTTCATCGGACCACCTCTTGACGCACCTGTATAGACAGGAATATACAAGCTGGCGACCGCTGTCGACAGCTCCGACGACAGGTCGGTGCCGCGAGGCGACCCACCCCCAAGATCCTCCGGCACGTCCCCCCGCCCCAGAGGGAGAACTTCGTTTGCGTACCGAAAAAGCCGGCCTGAGCCGCGGGCTCAACTCACGGCACATCCGCTTCATCGCGCTCGGATCAGCGATCGGCACCGGGCTGTTCTACGGCTCCTCGGGGTCCATCCAGGCAGGTGGCCCGGCCGTCCTGCTCGCCTACCTGATCGGCGGCGCGGCCGTCTTCCTGGTCCTCAGGTCGCTCGGCGAGATGGCGGTGGCGTCCCCCTGCGCCGGCTCCTTCGGCGAGTACGCCAGCCGGTACCTCGGCCCGCTCGCCGGCTTCGTCACCGGCTGGACGTACGCCTTCGAGATGGTCATCGTGGCCGTCGCCGACGTCACCGCCATCGGTGTCTACATGGGCTTCTGGTTGCCCGGCGTGCCCCGCTGGATCTGGGTGCTGGGCGCCGTCCTCATCGTCGGCGCGCTCAACCTCGTCAGCGTCAAGGTCTTCGGCGAGCTGGAGTTCTGGCTCTCGCTCGTGAAGATCGTCGCCATCGTCGCGATGATCATCGTCGGCATCGTGGTCATCGCGTTCGGCCTCGGCAGCGGCCACGGGCACATCGGCATCGACAACCTCTGGGCCAACGGCGGATTCTTCGCCGGCGGCATCGACGGCTTCGTGATCTCGTTCGCCATCGTCATGTTCGCCTTCGGCGGCACCGAGATCATCGGCGTCACGGCGGGCGAGGCGGAGTCCCCGGAGAAGACCATCCCGGGCGCCGTGAACTCCATCCCGCTGCGCATCATCCTGTTCTACGTCCTGACGCTCGCCGTGATCATGTCGATCACCCCGTGGCAGCGGATCAGCGACTCGGGCAGCCCGTTCGTGCAGATCTTCGCCGGCGTCGGCCTCAAGTCCGCGGCCGCGGTCCTCAACGTCGTCGTCCTCACCGCGGCCCTGTCCGCCATCAACAGCGACATCTTCGCGGCCGGCCGCACCATGTACGGCCTCGCCGAGCGCGGCCACGGCCCCGCCGCCATGCGCCGCACCACGCCGAACGGCGTGCCCTGGGTGACCACCCTCGTCATGATCGGCGCCCTGCTCCTCGGCGTCGTGATGAACGCGGTCGTGCCCGGCGAGATCTTCCTGATCATCTCCGCGATCGCCACGTTCGCCACGGTCTTCGTCTGGGTGATGATCATGCTGACCCACGTCAAGGCCCGCCGCGGGATGTCCGCGGAGGAGACCGCGGCCCTGAAGTTCCCGGCCCCGTTCTGGCCCTACGGCCAGATCATCACGCTGGTCTTCATGGCGGCGGTGCTGGTCCTGCTCGGCGTCCACGAGAGCACCCGCGTGGCGCTCGAGGTCGGCGTGGTCTGGCTGGCCCTGCTCACCGGGGTCTACTTCCTGGCCGTCCGCCGCCGGGGCGGCACCGACCCGCAGCCGGTGCGGACCACGGCCGGCGACGCCACGGCCGGCGAGGCGGTCAGGGAGGAGCCGGCCGAGATCGCCGGCTGAGCCATTCCGAACGGCATGCGCGGGCACCCTCCGGCCAGGAGGGTGCCCGCGCACGTACGCGGCTCAGCACGCGTGACGGGACCCCGGCGCGTGCCCGAACCTCCCAGGGACGTACGTACGCGGGGCGGAGGAGAGGCCAGGCGCGACCGGCCAGGTGACGTCGGGCGCAGGTGGGCGCGTGTCGGGGGTGAGACTCCGGAACGCCGGGTCATGCTCGTGGGCCGGGGGGCCGCGACACCCACACCCGAGGACGGTCCATGCGATTCCCACGCCCCAGTACATCTGCCCTCAGACGCGCCGCGACCGTCTGCGGCGCCGCGCTCCTGATGACCACGGGGCTGGGGGCGGATGCCCAGGCCGCCATCATCCCCGGCCCCGTCCTCGGCTGGGGCGCCGACAACACAGGACAGTTGGGCGACGGGAACACCACCGACAGCCCCTTCCCGGTCCGCACCGCGCGCATCCGACGGGTGATCGGCATCGACGGCGGCGTCAACCACAGCGTGGCGCTGCGCGCCGACGGCACCGTGTGGACGTGGGGGCTCAACAGCGACGGTCAGCTCGGGGACGGTACGAACTCCGCCGGCACCCGGCCCGTCCAGGTCTGCGCGCCCGGCCGGACCGCCCCCTGCACGGCCTTCCTCACCGACGTCGTCGCGGTGGCCTCCGGCGCATTCCACAACCTGGCGCTGCGGGCCGACGGAAGCGTCGTCGCCTGGGGCGACAACGAGTACGGCCAGCTCGGCGACGGCACCACGACCAACCGGAACACACCCGTCCAGGTGTGCGCCCGGGCCCAGACCGCGCCCTGCTCCACCTTCCTCACCGGCATCACCAGCCTCGACGGCGGCTCCTGGCACAGCCTGGCCGTGCACTCCGACGGGACCGTCAGCAGCTGGGGCCTGAACTCCTCCGGCCAGCTCGGCGACGGCAGTGGCGACTTCCAGAAGTCGATCCCCGTCCAGGTCGCCCTCACCGGCACGGCCGGAAGCGTGGCGGGCGGCGGCAGCCACAGCCTCGCGCTGCTGACCGACGGAACGGTGCGCGGCTGGGGCCACAACTTCTACGGTCAGCTCGGCGACGGCACGGCGACCGGCACCAACACACCCGTCCAGGTGTGCGCGCCGGGCCAGACCGCCCCCTGCGGCACCTTCCTCACCGGCGTGAACCAGATCGCCGCCGGCGGCGACCACAGCGTCGCGCTCCTGTCGCTCCAGAGTCAGGAAGGAGTCGTCGGCTGGGGCGACAACCGCAAGGGCCAGCTCGGCGACGGCACCTTCAACCACCAGCAGAACCCGATCCCCGTACGGGCCTGCGCCCCCGGCCAGACCGCACCCTGCACCAGCCTCCTCACCGGCGTCTTCGACATCGCCGCAGGCAGCGACCACACCCTCGCCGTGGCATCGGACCTCACGGCCCTCGGCTGGGGCTCCAACTCCAACGGGCAGGTCGGCGACGGCACGACGACCGACCGCAACAGCCCGGCCCAGGTCTGCTCGGGCCGTCGGCCCAACCCCTGTGCGGAGCCTCTGACGGACGTGATCGCGGTCGCGGCGGGCATCGCGCACAGCCTGGCCACCCACCACTGACCGAGGATCGACTCGCCCGGGTACGGCCGGACACCGCGCTGTCGGCGTCCGGTCGTTCCGCCGTACGAGTAAGGGTCCCTCCTCATCCGTCCTGATCCGGCAGTTCGACGCCGCCCGGAAGGGATGGGCAGAGCATCGAGGCGACATCGTGCGGCGGTCAGCCGACCGGCCCACGGCGACATGCGATGTCCTGCCCTCCCCTCTAGAGTCCGAAGTCGCAGGTCAGACGGCGGTTGACGCGGCCACGGAGCGGTAATGGACGACTCGGAAGAAGCGCGCGACGAGGGTGGGACGGCGGGTGAGTGGTTCAGCTCATTCACCAAGCGGAACATCGTGCTGGTAGTCGTCTTCTTCCTGTCCAACCTTCTTACGGCGGTGAGTACCCTCGTCACAGCCGTCACTGTCCTCAGGGAAGCGGGGACGGATTGGCGTGCCGTGGAGTACGGGAAGTTGAGGCAGCTTCGCGCCGGGTACACGTTGGAGAAGTTTCGACTGGAGTTGGGTCCGCCCGTCTTCCGTACGCCTCTCGTGGTCGGCGGTGTCGAGTTCGTGCGGAACGTTTACCGCACAAGGGAGCAGTACTGGGTGGAGGTGATCTCCAACAAAAGCGACGCCGCCGTGACGTACGCCGTGACGACCTGTGATGCGGACTTCCGTCCTGCCTTTCTCTTCGGTAGTGATGCCAAGCACAGGGTCGTGTTGAACGTGAACACCCTCTCGGACGTGGTTCCCGAGACGGAGGAGCGCGACCTGTCGCTCAGATTGCACATCGGCAGCACCAGAGGCAGCCCAGACCTCGCGTTCCACGAATACGGTGGCGGGGGTCCGACCGGCTACCGTGAGTTCGCCTGGGGATTCAACGACGTTTGCGCCTGGCGTCCGAAGACCCCGGGGTACGCCCTGCGAGCCAACTGGGAGAAGTGGTTCTCCGCGCATCCGGAACGGTACGGCGAGCCGCTGAAAACCCAGTACCTTCCTGAGCAGCTGAACCAGGCCGCACGCGCGATCATGGCCGAATCGGTCATCAATACCTATGCGGAGGCCGCCCCCTTCGAAGACATGATCCGCTACTACCCCGATCAGATCGGTGTGTCGCGACTGACCGTCGGCTGAAGCGCGTTGCCCGGCTGCCACCGCGACCGTAGGACTGCTCAGTCGACCGGCCAGGTGTGCGCCGGAGCGTTCATGTGCATGTAGTCGAGGTACTGCTGCGTCATCCGCCGCAGCGCCTGATGCCGGTTCACGTGGCCGATGTCCTGGATGTGGTGGAACATCTCCGACTGCCACACCGCGCCGTTCCGGCCGCTGACGCAGCGCTGCTCGATGATGCCGAGCAGCGGCTCCCGCCAGGTACTGTCCATTCCCCACCGCTCCAGCCCACGTTCTGCGAGCGGCAGCAGGCGGCGCAGTACGAGCTCGGTCGCGGGGACCTCACCCATCCCGGGCCAGTACAGCTGCGCATCGATGCCGTGCCGGGCCGCCGCGTACAGATTGTCCTCGGCAGCCTGGAAGGACATCCGCGACCAGACCGGTCGGTCCTCGTCGACCAGGGCGCGGATCAGACCGTAGTAGAAGGCGCCGTTCGACAGCACGTCGGCCACCGTGGGACCTGCGGGCAGTACGCGGTTCTCCACCCGCAGATGCGGCACTCCGTCGACGACGGCATAGACGGGGCGGTTCCACCGGTAGACCGTCCCGTTGTGCAGGGTGAGCTCGGCAAGATGGGGGATCCGGCCGTGGTCGAGCATCTCCTGGGGGTCCTCGTCGTCGCAGAGCGGCAGCAACGCCGGGAAGTACCGCGCGTTCTCCTCGAAGAGATCGAAGACGCTGGTGATCCACCGCTCGCCGAACCACACACGGGGCCGGACTCCCTGCACCTTGATCTCTTCCGGCCGGGTGTCGGTGGCCTGCTCGAAGAGCGGAATGCGCGTCTCGCGCCACAGCTCCTTGGAGAAGAGGAACGGAGAGTTCGCCGCCAGGGCCACCTGTACCCCGGCGACGGCCTGCGCGGCGTTCCAGTGGTCCGCGAACTCGTCCGGCGACACCTGCAGGTGGAACTGGGTGCTCGTGCACGCCGCCTCCGGCGTGATCGTGTCCGCGTAGGTGCGCAACCTCTCCACCCCGTCCACCGAGATCAACAGGTCCTCGCCCCGTGCGGCGAAGATCTGCTCATTCAGCAGGTGGTACCGCGGATTCTCGGAGAGCGACGCCGGACCCACGTCCTTCAGTTCCAGCGTCGGCAGGATGCCGATCATGACCAGGTGCGCCCCGATCGCAGCGGCCTTCTCCTCGGCGTGGTTGAGCGCGTCCCGGATCTCCTGTTCCCAGGCTCCGGGGCCGCCCGCGGTGAGCTGCCGCGGATCGATGTTGATCTCCAGATTGAACTGCCCCAGCTCGGTCGACCAGGACGGGTCGGCCAGCGCCTCGAGGACGTCCGTGCTGCGCATGGCGGGCTCCGCCGCTTCGTCCACGAGGTTCAGTTCGAGCTCCAGGCCGACCTGCGGCCTTTCGAAGTCGAACCGGGACTCCCTCAGCATCTGAGCGAAGACGTCGAGGCACGTGTGCATCTTGTTCCGGAACCGGCGACGGTCGTCACGGGTGAACTCCAGCGCCGGGACGTCGCGTCCCATGGGGGCCTCCCGAGACTCGTCGGCACGACCCTTCACTTCAGCGTCCCACGTCAGGGACGACCCAACCACCGAGCCGAGGGCCGTTTCCAGGGGCCCCCGTCGGCAACCGCGTCACCAGTGGTGGCAGTCCCAGTGGCCCTTCACCCAGACGTGGTCCCAGTGCCCGGGAACGTAGACCCACTTGTAGGCCTTGGCGTGCTCCCGGTGGTCGTGGTGCCACTTACCGCCGTGGTTGTCGTGCCGGCCCTGATGCCCACGGTCGTGGTCGTGCTTGACGCGCTTCTTCTCCCAGTGACCACTGACCCATTCCTTCTCCCAGTGGCCCTTCTTCCACTCGCACCGGTCGTGATGGCCGTGCCGGTCGCCGTGGTCACCGGTCGTGACCGTCGTGGCGACGGACGCCGGGGCGGGAGCAGCCGCGGCCGAGCCGGACATCCCGAGCGCGGCACCACCTGCCAGCAGGCCGGACGCGGCGGCACCCGCCACCAGCCGGCGGACTCGCATGGTCCTGGGCATGCGACGCACCTCCTTCGAGCGAGCCGGAAGGGGAATGCGCGGGCGACAGCAGGCGTGGGCGGAGGAGACATTCCGACTCGCGCGGCGATTTGCGGAAAGCCGTGAGTTTCGCTGTGCACTTCGTGGAAGGCGCGAAGCAGCGGCGGCTTGGACGAAACGGCGCCCGGATTACTGCTACGACCGTGTGCGACACCTCTTCCCCAGTGTGGCATGTTCGCCCGCCACCCGCTGTCGGTGCGGGCTCGAGTGCCCGGGGGCTGCGGGCCGTTGTCGGCCGGGGCGCGGTGTGGTCCGCCGCCGGTGCCGAAAGCGATGCGGTTCGCCGGCTCCGTCGGCGAACCGCATCGATGGTTCGGGCTAGCTGAGCGTCCTCACGGCGGCCGCGTCGTACGGCTCGAGCTCGTCCGTACGCCCCGCCAGGACCTTCGCCGCCCACTCAGGGTCCTGGAGCAGTGCACGGCCGACGGCGACCATGTCGAACTCGTCGCGCTCCAGGCGGTCGAGGAGGTCGTCGATGCCCTGAACCGGAGCACCTTCGCCCGCGAAGGCGTGGATGAAGTCGCCGTCGAGGCCGACCGAGCCGACGGTGATCGTGGGCCTGCCGGTGAGCTTCTTGGTCCAGCCCGCCAGGTTGAGGTCGGACCCTTCGAACTCGGGTATCCAGTGGCGGCGGGTGGAGGCGTGGAAGGCGTCGACGCCGGCGGCGGCGAGCGGGCTGAGGATCGCCTCGAGCTCCTGAGGGGTCTCGGCGAGCCGCGCGTCGTAGGCGTCCTGCTTCCACTGGGAGAAGCGGAAGATCACAGGGAAGTCCGGGGAGACGGACCCGCGGACCGCGGCCACGATCTCGGCCGCGAACTTCGTACGGGCCACGGGGTCGCCGCCGTAGGCGTCGGTACGGCGGTTCGTCCCCGCCCACAGGAACTGGTCGAGGAGGTAGCCGTGGGCACCGTGCAGTTCGATGCCGTCGAAGCCGATGCGCTCGGCGGCCGCGGCGGCCTCGGCGAAGGCGCCGACGACGTCGTCCAGGTCGCTCCGGGTCATGGCCTTGCCCGTGCCCTCGGTGCCGTCGGGGCGGATGCCGGAGGGGCCCATCGCCGGGGCGTCGGGGTAGGGGGCCTGGCCCTGCTGGCGGACCATGCCGATGTGCCACAGCTGCGGCACGATCGTGCCGCCCGCCGCGTGCACGGCCTCGGCGACCTTCGCCCATCCCGCCAGCTGCTCCTCGCCGTGGAAGCGCGGAACGCGGTCGCTCTGCCCGGCCGACTCGTGGCCGACGTAGGTGCCCTCGGTGACGATCAGGCCCACGCCGGCGGCGGCGCGGCGGGCGTAGTAGGACCGCACGTCCTCGCCGGGGACGCCGCCGGGGGAGAACATGCGCGTCATCGGAGCCATCGCGATGCGGTTCGGGACGGTCAGGCCGTTCAGTGCGACGGGCCGGGAGAGGATCTCGGCCGCGCGGGAGGCGGGGGACTCGGTGACGGTCACTGTGGTGCTCCTCGGGGCAACTGCTTGACAACCTAGATGCTTGAGAACTTCATGCAATGACAGGACCGTAGAGGGCGATGCTTGAGGTAGTCAAGTATCTCCGGTTAGAGTGGCCCCCATGACAGAAGCTCCCCGCGCCGACACGGCCCAGCTCATGGAGCTGCTCTCCGTGTCGCTCGGCGTCTACTACGGCGACTTCACCGTCGCGGCGGCGAGTGAGAACCTCACGGCGAGCCAGGGCAAGGCCCTGACCGTGCTGCGCCGGGGGCCCGCCGCGATGCGCGCCCTGGCCGAGACCCTGACCTGCGACGCCTCCAACATGACCGGGATCATCGACCGGCTGGAGAAGCGCGGCCTGGTGCGCCGCGAGGCCGGCGCCGCCGACCGGCGCGTCAAGTACGTCACCCTCACGGCCGAGGGCGAGCGCGTCACCGACGCGATCCGCGCGAAGATGCGCATCACGCAAGAGGGCCTGGACAGGCTCGACAGCCAGGACCGGGACACCCTGCACACCCTGCTGGAACGGGTCTTCGTCTCGCCGCCCGCCCCCTGACGACACGCGCCGCCATCGTCTGACGACGCGCCGCTCCATCACCCGACGACACGCGCCTCCATGCCTGGCGACGCGCGCCTCCATCCGGCCGGGGACCGCCGAAGCGAGCCGACGGCCGGATCGGCCGCGCGGCACGGACTTCCGGTGCCCGCCGAGGGGCATAGTAGGGGAGTGATCACCAACAGTGACGAGGGTGGCGGCCGTGACGACGACCGTGGCGGATCCGAAGGCGTGACGGACGAGGAGGCCCAGGTCATCGTGGTGGGGGCGGGGCCCGCGGGCTCCGCCGCCGCGGTACACCTGGCGCGGGCCGGCGTGGACGTGCTGCTCCTGGAGAAGAGCGGCTTCCCCCGGGAGAAGGTGTGCGGCGACGGACTGACCCCGCGCGGCGTGCACCAGCTGGTGCGCCTGGGCATCGACATCGACGCGCCCGGCTGGATGCGGAACAGAGGGATGCGCTGGGTCTGCGACGGACGCCAGGTGGAGCTGGACTGGCCACGCCTGGGCGCCCTCCCCGACTTCGGGCTCACCCGGAGCCGGCACGACTTCGACGAGCTGCTCGCCACGCACGCCGGCGCCACCGGGGCCCGCCTGCGCACCCACGTCAAAGTGACGGGCCCGCTGACGGACCGGGCCGGGCACGTCATCGGCGTGACCGCCTCCCGCGGCCCCGAGGCGGAACCGGTCCGCTACCTGGCCCCGTTGGTGGTCGCGGCCGACGGTGCCTCGGCGCGCACGGCCCTCGGCCTCGGGTTCGAACGGGACGCGAAGCGGCCCGTGGCCGCGGCCGCCCGCCGGTACTACCGCAGCGAGACCCGCACCCACGACCCCTACCTGGAGCTCTGGGCCGACCTGCGCTGCCCCGGCACCGGACTCGATCTGCCCGGTTACGGATGGGTGTTCCCCCTGGGGGACGGCCGCGTCAACGTGGGCCTCGGCGCCCTGCCGCAGCAGCGGCGACGCCGCCCCGTGGACCTGCGGGCGACGCTGGAACACTGGCTGCCCCGCCTGCCCGAGGAATGGGGCGTCCACGAAGGGAGCGCCGATTCCCCGCTGCGCAGCGCGCCGCTGCCGATGGGACTGAACCGGCACCCGCAGTACCGTCGGGGCCTGCTCCTCGTGGGTGACAGTGCCGGCATGGTCAGCCCGTGGAGCGGCGAAGGCATCGCCCAGGCGATGGAGGCCGCCGAGGTGGCCGCGGAGATCATCGCCCTGGCTCTGGCCCGGCCGGCCGGGCCGCGCCGGGAGCACGCCTTGCACCAGTACCCGGCCGAGATCCGGCGGCGGTGGGCGCGCTACTACCGGCTGGGGAACCTCGCGGGCGATCTGGTCTTCTCCCGGTTCGGCTACCGTCCCGTCCTCCACCCCCGGGTGATGGCCTCGCCGCACCTGTTGCGGGTCCTGGCCCGCCTCCTGACCCATGTGAGCGACGAGCCCGCGCAGGACACGACCGACGCCGTCCTTCACGCACTCCTGCGCCTCGTCCCCGTACGGCGGCGGTAGCGGGTGACGGACGGTCGTCCCGCAAGTCGCGCCGTCGGCGGACCGGTCGTCCGCCGACGGGCCCCCTCCGAGGCGTACCCCAGCGAGATCCCCGTCTCGCGCAGAAACGGTACGGTCCGCCTTCTGGCCGGGGGCGTCCGCCGGTGGCACGATCGGCGGGGTGCCCCCGTCCCTCCACGTCGGCCCCTACACCGTCATCGCGCTCGCCGACGGCGCGGGCCCCTTCTTCTCCTCCAGGTCGGAGGCTTTCCCCGACGCCACCGCCGAGCAGTGGGCGGCGGCCGACCGGCTCGATCCCGCGGCGCTCGCCCCCGACGGGCGCTGGTGGCTCCAGTTCCGCGCGTTCGCGATCCGCGGCGACCAGGGCGTCACGCTCGTCGACGCGGGAATCGGCCCCGCCGACGGCCCGGCGGCCGCCTGGGCGCCCGTACCCGGGGCACTCCCGGCTTCGCTCGCCGCCGCGGGCATCGACCCGTCCGAAGTGGACACCGTCGTGCTCACCCACCTCCACACCGACCACGTGGGCTGGGCCGTCGTCGGCGGCGAGCAGGCGCGACCCTTCTTCCCGAACGCCGAGTACCTGCTGCAGCAAGCCGAGCTCGACGCGATCGAGGAGGTCAACCCGCAGCTGCGATCCCGCGTGATCGACCCGCTCCGCACGGCCGATCAGCTACGGCTCCTCGACGGCGAGACCTCACTGCGCAGCGGCGAGCGCGTCCTCGCGACGCCCGGTCACACACCCGGGCACCAGAGCGTGCTCGTCGCGTCCCGGCGGGAACTGGTCGCCGTCACCGGTGACCTGCTCGTGCACGCGATCCAGCTGCTCCACCCGGAACTGGCCTACGCCCACGAGACGAACCCCGAGCAGGCAAGGGCCTCGAGGGAACACGTGCTGCGCCGCCTGGACGCCGACACCCTCCACCTCGCGACACCGCACCTGACCGAGCCCTTCATCACCCGCTGACCCACCCGTCGGGGTCGGCCGCTCGGTGAGCGTGCCCGGCAGTTCGTCGGCTCCCGCAGCATCCGATCAGCGAGGTCGGTCAGGGGAGGGCGCGGTCGTCAGGAACCGCTCGGTCCGACCAGTCGGCCGACGTGTGCGAAGGAGCGAATCAGCTCGGTTTCGGTGGCGGTACGCCACAGCAGCGCCCAACGGGCCAGAGGAGCGTCGTGGACGGGGACGTACACGAGGTCGTCACGGGCGTAGGAACGGCTGGCGTGGGAGTGCACGAACGCGACGGCTTCGCCGTTGGACAGGATGGGAAGCATCGCGGTCTCGGTGGCCACAGTCGGACCCACCCGGATCGGACGCCCGCTGGGGGTGTGGCTGGGCGTGAGGGCCTCGCGCCAGTAGTCCGGCTTGCCTCCGCCGATGACGACTTCGCCGGCCAGGTCCTCGTACGACACCTTCTCCCGCCGTGCCAGCCGGTGCCCGGCTCCGACGGCGAGAACGACGGGCTCGATCCTGACGACCGGCCCGACGGTGAGATCGGCCTCCCTCACCGGCAGCCACGCGATCTGGACGTCGACCTCGCCGGCGCGCAGCGGCCCGAACGGGTCACCGAATCCGACGTAGCGGACCTGGACGTCGCACGTGGGGTGCCGGTCGGCGAACGCGTCGAGCAGCGACCGGAAATCCTGGACGTTGCTGGAGAGCATGCCCAGACGCAGCACTTCGGTCCTTCCGCCGGCCGCGCGGACGGCGCGCTCCACGGCTTCGTGCAGGCCGCGGTACATCGGCAGCAGATCGGTGAAGAGCTGCCGGCCGATCGGCGTCATCGTCACGGACCGGCTGTTGCGCACGAACAGGTCGGCGCCGATGCGGCGTTCCTGCTTCTTGATCGCCTGACTGACGCGGGCGGGCGTCACGTGCAACCGCTCTGCGGTCCGGCCGAAATGCAGTTCCTCGGCCAGGGTCAGGAAGATCTCGATGTCGCGCAGCTCCACGCCCGCTCGCTCTCTCCGCTCGCTTTCTCCGCGCGCTCTCTCCGTCGTTAAGCGAGAGGTTAACGCACATGACCCGACCGGCCGTTGTCGCCGGTGCCCGCCTGCGACCAGTCTGGTCACGCCGGGCAGGAGAGCGTTTCAGGCCGTGCGGGCGTGCGCCGTCACGTCCTGACGTTCCCGCCAGGCTCGCTCGCGGGCCGTCCGGCAGCGATTCGATGAGGAGACATCCGTGAAGGCACTCGTTCCCGCCGACCCGACCGTGCTGCATCCCATGCCCGGCCAGCCGCGGGTGGTCCAACTGAAACCGCTGGTCACCTCGCCCCTGATCGAGGTCGGGGAGTACTCGTACTACGACGACCCGGATGACCCGACCGCGTTCGAGACACGCAACGTGCTCTACCACTACGGTCCGGAGAAGCTGGTCATCGGCAGGTTCTGCGCGATCGGCACCGGGGTGCGGTTCATCATGAACGGCGCCAACCACCGCATGGACGGACCTTCGACCTTCCCCTTCCCCACCATGGGCGGTTCGTGGTCCGAGCACTTCGACCTGCTGACCGGCCTGCCCCACCGCGGCGACACCGTCGTCGGCAACGACGTCTGGTTCGGCCACGGCGCCACGGTGATGCCGGGCGTACGCATCGGCCACGGCGCGGTCATCGCCACGGGCGCCGTGGTCACCTCGGACGTACCCGACTACGGCATCGTCGGCGGAAACCCCGCCCGTCTCATCCGGACCCGCTACAGCGAGGAGGACATCGCCCGGCTGCTGGCGGTGGCCTGGTGGGACTGGCCCGCGGAGCACATCACTGCCCACATCCGCACGCTCATGTCGGGCAGCATCGACGACCTGGAGAAGGCGGCCCCCGGACAGGAATAGGGCGACCAACGGCCCACACGGCACCAGTCGTTCTGCCGCCTTACTCAGGTGGTGCCCCCGCGCACGGTGCTGCCGACTCCCATCCCGGCCATCGACCCGTCACTTCGCCCTCCCGATATGAGAATCGAGTCATCGGCATGCCGGCTGTGACCCGCTCCGACCCGTTCGCCGAGTGGCTCGGCGACCATGCGATCCCGCTCACGCATCTAGATCCGGAAGCGCCGCTCGACGACCTGGAGCCGCTGCGCGGCGTCATCGGTGACGCGCGTGTCGTCGCGATCGGCGAACACTCCCATTTCATCGACGAGTTCATCCGCCTGCGCCAGCGCCTCGTGCGGTTCCTGGTCGAGCGCTGCGGCTTCACCGTCCTGGCCTTCGAATACGGGTTCAGCGAAGGTTTCCCGCTCGACGCCTGGGGCCGGGGCGAAGGCGCGGAAGACGAACTGGGGTCTCACCTCGCCGCGGCGATCCCCGTGGGCGTCGACGGACCGCTGCGCTGGATCCGTCGGCACAACCACACCGCCGCGGCGCCGGTTCGCTTCGCCGGCATCGACATCCCGGCCGCCGGTGGATCACTGCTGCCCGCACTGGCCCCGGTCGCCGACCATCTGCGTGAGGTCGACCCCGACACCCTGCCGCTCGTCCAGGAGGCGATGCGGATCGCCGCAACGTTCGCCGGCGCCTCCGCGGCCGCCGCCGCTCCCGCGTGGACCCGGCTTCCCGCCGCCGATCAGGACGCCCTCACCTCGACCCTGACACGCCTGCTGATCCGATTCCGCGCGGTCGAACCGCTGTACGTCGCCCGCGGCGACCGGCGCAGCTATGACATCGCCCTGCAGTGCCTCGAAGGCGCCTGCCGGGCCGACTACGGGTTCCGGGCCATGGCCGGCCTGTTCGCCGGGAACGGGCTGACCGCCGACACCTCGGCCCGGGACGTCTACATGGCCGAGTGCGTCCTGTGGCACCTGGAACGCGCCGAGCCCGGAACACGCATCGTGCTGGCGGCCCACAACGCCCACATCCAGAAAGCGCCGATCTCCTTCGGCGGCCGGCTCACCGGCTTCCCGATGGGGCAGCACCTGAGCTCCGTCCTCGGCGACGATTACTTCGCCCTCGGCCTGACCAGCTCCGGCGGACACACCGCGGACATGGTCCGCGACGAGCATGCGCGCTTCGGCTTCACCATCGAGCACGCCCCACTGCAGCCGCCCGAACCGGGCAGCGTCGAAGCCGCCTTCGCCGCGGCCGGCCTCGGGCTCAGTGTCACCGGGCTTCATCAGGCGCGCACGAACGTGGAATCGGCCCCCGGACGCATTCGGCTGCAGAACACCTTCCTGCACACCCCCGTCCTGGACGCGTTCGACGGCATTCTGCACACCCCGGTCTCCACCGTGACCGACGGCATCGGCGCTGAACCGTCACCGCACTGACGACTCCGGTCTGAAGTCGCGGTTCTCAGGAGACGTGGGTGAGCTGGAGTACCGCTATGCCCGCCAGGACCGCGACGCTGGCGGTGATACGGCGGTGGCCGAGGCGTTCGCGGAAGACCATCGCGCCGATCAGGGCGCCGAAGACGATGCTGGTCTCCCGCAGGGCGGCGATGGTGGAGAGATCACCGCGGGACTGGGCCCACACGACGAGTCCGTAGGCGAGGAGGGAGAGCAGCCCGCCGGCCAGGCCGCGGCCGTAGAGCGGGCGCAGCGTGGCGAGCAGGGCGGGGCCTCGGCGGGCCCAGGCGACGAGGGGGAGGACGAGGCCCTGGCAGAGGAAGAGCCAGGCGACATAGCCGAAGACGCTGCCCGAGACGCGGACACCGCTGCCGTCGACGAGGGTGTAGGAGGCGATCATCACGCCGGTGCCGAGCGCGGCGGCCAGCGCGGGAAGTTGGGCCCTGCCGGGGATTCCGTCGGCGAAGGCCAGGCCGGCCAGGCCGCAGGCGACCACCGCGATGCCGAGGGCCTGGCCTGCGGGCAGGGGGTGGCCGAGGAGAGTGGTGGAGACCAGGGCCACCACGACGGGTGACGTGCCCCGGGCGGTGGGGTACATCTGGCCGAAATCGCCGAGCTGGTAGGCGCGCAGGAGCAGGAGTTGGTAGGCGACCTGCAGGGTGGCGGAGGCGGCGATGTACGGCCACGCCGCCGCTTCGGGCAGGGGAGCGACGCAGACGAGGACGGCTCCGCATGCGGTGGAGGCGAGGCTGATGAGGGTGAAACCGGCCAGTTTGTCGCGCAGGCCGTGCGTGAGGCCGTTCCAGACGGCGTGCAGCACTGCCGAGGCGAGGACGACGACGGGCACGGCGGCCGCGCCCGTCGGGGCTGTCAGGTGTGCGGGCACGTTCGCTCCCACGGCTCGCTATGGAATCTCGTTCCTTGGTAGGGTATCTGCATGGAAGGATATTCCACGGTCGGGGGCGGGCTCGCCGCCCACATCCGGGCCCACCTGTCCGAGCTGCGTGACACCGAGGCGCGGGTGGCGCAGGTCGTGCTGGACAAGGGCGCGGAGTTGGTGCACCTCAGCGTCAGCGATGTCGCGGCGCTCGCCGGCACGGCGCCGTCCTCCGTCGTACGGGCCTGCCAGCGCCTGGGCTTCCGTGGCTATCAGGAGCTGAAGATCGCCGCCGCGCGGCAGGCGCCTGCCCAGGAGCCCTCCCGGGATCAGGACCCGGCCGCCCGGGCGCTGGCCGACACGATTCGCGCGGCCAGGGAGGCGCTGGACGGGGTGACCGTGACGGTGACCCCGGAGCTGCTGCGTACAGCTGCGGGACTGCTCGACGCGGCCCCCCGGGTGCTGGTGGTCGGAGCGGGACTGTCCGGCGCGGTCGCTCTGGACACCGCCTACCGACTGCGTGCCCTGGGCTGTGCGGTCGACGCGCCGGCCGACCCCCTCACGTCTCAGCTGGCAGCCTCTCAGCTCACATCCGCAGACGTCTGCCTGGCCATCAGCCATACGGGCGCCACGCGGAGCACGGTGGACGTCGCCCGGGGCGCACGGCGGGCCGGGGCCCACGTCGTCGCCCTCACGAGCTATGCCCGATCGCCGCTCAGCGAGTCCAGCGACTGCACCCTGGTCGCGGGCGGGCAGGACCTGGTCTTCGGACTCGAGACCGTCGCGAGCCGGCTGGCCCACCTGACCGTGATCGACGCCCTCACCCTCACCCTGCTGGGGCTGCGCGGGGCGCCCGCCGAAGCCGCGCTGCGCCTGTCGGCCGACGTCACGGTCGACCACTCGTACTGAGCACCGCCGCGCGGCGACGAATCGCGCGCTTCACGCGTGCTCGGCCTGGATCGCGTCTTGGGCAGGGTCCGGCGCGCCGCCCAGGGGACCGTGAGGAGGCCCCGGCGGCTCGGGACCCGGGCGGGGCGTCGTCGTGCTCCGCACCGACGGCGTTCATGCCGCCTCGTACTCGTGCGCCCGGCCGCCCCGCCACTTCACCCAGGCCGGGTCGTCGAGGAGATGGTCGGCGTCCGGGATACCTGCGCGCCGGAGGAACTCGACGACGTCCTCGTCGCTGTACGCCAGACCCAGGATCTCCCCGCGTGCGGTGACGCGCCGGCCTCCCGTGGGGGAGGGCTGGTGGACGACTATCGGGGCGCTGTCCATGGGTCCAGGATGCATCGCATCGGTCGAGGGCGCCGAGGTCCTTGTCCGGTCGACAGCCTCGGCAGTCGTCGAGGCGGCGGGCCCGTGCCCGCCGCCCCTACGACGCAGGGGACCAGGCCGCCGCCGGCCCTCTCGTGGGGCGTCCGGTCACCGACGCGCCGACCCGGGACACGCCCCTCCGCGGACCGGGGACTCCCCGTCCCACCCCGGCCGCGCGGCAGGATGGAAGCGTGAACATGTCCGAGAGGTCGGGCCACGGCCTGCGTGAGCGGGTCGGCTCCAGCCTGTTCAGCCACGTCGCCGGGCCCGCGGGAGCGCAGAACCGGGCCCGTATTCACGGCGCCCCCGGACCGCGCTGGTTCGGCCCCGAGAGACCGATCCGCACCGTCCACGGGGACGCGTCGATGTTCATCGGCGGCCTGAGCGCGCTCCTCCTGCAGTCCCTGCACCCGCGCGCGATGGCCGCGGTCGCCGCGCACTCCGGCTTCCGGGGCGACCCCTGGGGCCGTCTGCAGCGCACCAGCACCTTCCTCGCCTTCACCACCTACGGCACCGCCGAGGACGCCCAGCGCGCCGTGGACCACGTCCGCGAGGTCCACGAGCGGATCAGGGGCACCACCCCCGCCGGGGAGCCGTACCATGCCGCCGACCCGCACCTGCTGTGCTGGGTGCACGTGGCGGAGGTCGACAGCTTCCTGCGCGCACACCAGCGTTTCGGGGCCCGCCCCCTGGACGGCGCCGGCTGCGACGCGTACATCGCCGACACGGCTCTGGTCGCCGGTGCCCTGGGCGTTCCCGATCCGCCCCGCGACCGCGCGGCCCTCGCGGCGCGGCTTGCGCGCTACCGGCCCGAACTGCGTGCCACGCCCCAGGCCCGGGAGGCGGCCCGCTTCGTACTCCGCGAGCCCCCGCTTCCCTGGGTCGCCCGTGGGCCCTACGCCGTACTCGCCTCGAACGCGGTCCGCCTGCTGCCGCCGTGGGCCCGCTCCCTGCTGGGCCTGCACGTGGCGCCGTATGTCCCGGAGGATCTCGTACGCCTGTCCGGGCAGGCGCTGACGGGGACGATCCGCTGGGCGATGGGCGCCCTTCCCTCCCGCGAGGAGCTCACCGCGCAGCCGTGACGGCCTTCCCACCGCACCACCCGGTACGACGCAACGCGAGGCCCGGCCCCACTCCGCCGACGATCAGGCGAGGGCCCTGCCGGGACCGCGTCCGCCGCGCGGTCCTGACGTCAGACGGACGAGGGAGCACGGGTGAATGACCCCGGGGGTGTCCGGTACACCGCCCTCCGAGTCAGGTCGTCAAGGGGGCGCCCTGCCGTACGAAGGGCAGATCTTCCGGTCGCACCGCCGCGCGCGGCCCCGCCGCCCGCAACACCACGTCCAGCACGCGCGCCGGGTCGGCGGCGTACGCGTGGGAGAACCACGCCATGTTGGCCTCCACCACGGCCCACCGGTGGCCCGGACGGTACGGGTCGACCAGCTGTCCGACGTCCAGGACGACGGCGCTCGGCAGGGCGGGCCCGGCCTCGGCGAGCAGGCGGTCGACGAACTCGGCCATCTCCCCGGCGACCGCCCCGCGCTCGTCGAGCGGACGGGGGTCGAGGTGGCCGAACACCGCGTACCGACTGCCCGTGGCGATCCGCCCGTCCAGCAGGAACAGCCGGTACTCGGCAGCGAACGTCACCACCTCGGAGAGCAGCACCGGCGTCGCCGGGTCCAGATCGGCGGGCAGGCGGGAGCCATCGGCGTAGACGTCCGCCGCGAAGGACTTGTCCCGCGGCGGCTTGACGAACGTCGGCCGCGTGACCGCCCACGCGTCCGCGAGGGTGGCCGCACGGACCTTGCGCCCGGTGAACTCCTCCGGCAGCCGGGGGAGCCAGTCGTCCGCCGGTTCGAGCAACGCGAACCCGAGCCGTCCCGCCAACCGCGCCCCCGCGACCGGACCGCCGTACCAGTACGCCGGTCCCACCGCCCTGTCGGCCTCCTCCGCCGCCAGGACCGCCATTCCCCGCCCCGCCGCCTCACCGGCCAACAGCTCCATCGTCGACGTCCGCCGACCGGGCATCACCAGCACCGCACCCTCCTCCACGATGTACGAATCCGCCACGCCGACTCCAGCCCGGTCCCGGTCAGCCGGTGACGCTCTCGCCCGCGAGGCCTGAGCGCACGAGGGCGCGGGCCACGGCGGACGGGTCCGGCCCGTCGCCGTCCGGGTCGCGCACCCGCGCCAGCAGCGTGTCCACGTCCCGGAGCCGGCCGGCCTCCGCCTGCGCGAGGAAGGCGTCGGCGTCGGGCCCGCCGTCCACCGGCACGAGGCGCTCGGCCAGCAGCTCCACCGCCTCCGTACGGTCGGCCAGCGCGCCCATGCCGCAGTCCAGGCCGTCGTCGTCGAGGGTGTCCGGGTAGGGAGCGCGGGCCCAGGTCCCGTTCTCGTACCAGTAGACGCAGCCGAGCTCGTAGCCGGACAACCGGTCGCGCAGCTCGTCCCACGGCAGCCACGCCGGGCCACCCGCGAGCATGTCGACCGGCGGCTCGTGCCACTTCACTCCGCTCGACTCGTCCTCGCCGTACAGCACGTAACGGCCCTCGCCCATGCGCGACATCACCCACCAGGTGCAGCCGGCATCGTCCCAGTGGAGCCCGTCGTCGTCGATCCAGCGACCGGTGCGGTGCCCACTGGGGCGGCGTTCGTCGGCGGTGGTCGCCCCGAGCGCGGCGACCAGGGCCCAGCGGGCCCACAGCACTTCGGCGGGCGGCAGGTCCTCCGGCAGTCCGGGACGGTTGATCGTCATGACGGCCACCGTACGGGCGCGGGCGCCCTCTCCCCGCACCGGGTAGGCGTCACGGGCTCGTGGCTCCGACGGTTGCGCAGGTGCCCGCCGGCGCCGGTCATCCTCGGGATGCCCTCCCTGGTCGTGTCGACCCGGGTAGTAAGCCCGTGGGTCCATACCCGTCCTGAGGGTGTAACCGGTGGGCTGATGCCGCAGGGGAGGGGCGCGTGACACCGTTCTGGTCGATTCACGGACTGGTCGTCACAACGTGGTTGACGATCCGTCGAGCCAGGGAGGGACCATGACCATCACACCGTTCATCAGCCGGCAGGGCCTGACGCGCCGTCGCATGCTGGGGGCTGCGCTGGCCGCCGGGGCCGCCGTACCACTCGCCGCTGTCGCAGGCCCCGCCTGGGCCGACCGGCCCGCGGACGCCGCCTCGACGCGGCTCGTACTGCCCTCGCCGACCGGGCCGTTCCCGGTGGGCAGAGTCGAACTGCGCCTCGTCGACGGGGCACGGCCGGACAACATCGCGGGCCCCGGCCGCTTCCGCGAGCTGATGGCCACCGTCTGGTACCCCGCCCGGCACGTCGACGGGTACCCGGTGGCGCCCTGGATGCCGGCCGGTGCCCTTGAGGCGTTCCTCGCCGACGTGGGGTTCAGCGCCCTGGCCCCGCTGGCACCGTCCACCTCCGGCCACGTGGGCGCTCCGGTGCGTCGGTCGAACCGGCGGCTGCCCGTCGTCGTGTTCTCGCACGGTGCGCACAGCCACCAGGGCGACCACACCACCGTGGTCCAGGAGCTCGCCGGCCATGGATACGCGGTGGTGACGATCGCTCACCCGTACGACACCTACACCGTTTTCCCGGACGGCCGGGTCACCGTCCCGCTCTTCGACCGCGAGGCACCGACGCGGCCCGGGGACTTCGCGGCGGACCTGCGCTTCGTTCTCGACTGCGTCGAACAGCTCGCCGCCGGACGCAACCCGGACGCCGACCGGCGGGAACTGCCGGCCGGGCTGCTGGGCTCCCTCGACCCCCGGCGCATGGGAGCGTTCGGCTGGTCGAAGGGCGGGACGGCCACCGCCTGCGCCACGCTCGCCGACGCGCGCATCCGGGCCGGGCTGAGTCTCGACGGCCCGATGCAGATGAACCCGCGGCTGGCCGGCGACCTGGACAGGCCGTTCATGATGATGTCGGCCGAGTTCACCCGTGCCACCGATCCGCCGGTCGCCGCGTTCTGGTCGCACTTGCGGGGCTGGCGTCTGAACCTCCAGGCCGAGGGCGCCGCCCACATCTCCTACGGCGACAACGAGGCGCTGTTCCCGCAGGTGGCGAGGCTGTACGGCTGGAGCGACGCGCAGCTCCAGGACGTGATCGGCACCCTCGATCCCGACCAGGCGGTGAGGATCCAGCAGGCCTACCCGCTCGCGTTCTTCGACGAGCACCTGCGCCACCGTCCCAGGCACCTGCTCGACGGTCCGTCCCCGGCCTTCCCTGCGGTCACCTTCCTCCCATGAGGACCCGCGCCGTGCCGTGCCGTCGAGCCCCCCATGCCGTTCCCTCTCGCGGTGGATCAAGAGCATCAAGACCATCAACAGCATCAAGATGATCAAGAGGGGCGTAGTGTGGCCGAGGGGGTCATGGACATGGTGATCCGCCGACAACGGCAGTGAGTGTGCCAGGGGGCGGGGCGTGGTGGAGCGGTTCGAGCAGGCGGCGGAACGGGACGGCCTGGTGCTGGACGCCGGACAGCGGGCGGTCGCCGCACGCCTCGCCGAGCTGGGCGAGGCGCTGGAGCGTGGCGGACGACGGCGCTGGTTCGGCCGGGCCGCGGCCGAGCCGGTGCGCGGTGTGTACCTGTGGGGATCGGTCGGCCGCGGCAAGAGCTGGCTGTCCGACACGCTCTTCGAGACCGTCCGCGTCGAGGAGAAACGACGGCTGCACTTCCACGAGTTCTTCCGTCAGTTCCACGCCGCCTACGCCCGCCATCGTGACGAGTCGCGGGCGGGCGAGCTCGCGGTGGCCGAACTGCTCGGGAACTGCCGGTTCCTGTACTTCGACGAGTTCCACGTGCACGACGCGGGCGACGCCATGCTGATCGGCCGGGTCGTCAGCGCGCTCATGGAGCGCGGCACGACGCTCCTGGCCACCTCCAACTACCCGCCGTCCGGCCTGCTGCCCAACCCGGTGTTCCATCCGCTGTTCGAGCCGACCATCGCGCTCCTCGAACGGTCCCTGGACGTCGTCGGCCTCACCAGCGGCCCCGACTACCGCATCGCCGGGGGTGCCGCGCGCGGGCGCACCGGATTCGCCGCGGGCCGGTACCTCCGGCACAGCGGTGACCTCGAGACGCTCGGCGCGGCCCCGGTGCCGACGCCTTGGCCGACGCCTTGGCCGACGCCGACGCCGACGCCGACGCCGACGCCGACGCCTTCGCCGACGCCGACGCCTTCGCCGACGCCGACGCCGACGCCTTCGCCGACGCTGGCGCCGCCGCGGCCGGAGGAGCGGCGGCCGGTGCCGGTCGCCCACGGGACCGTCGAGGCCCTCGCCGTACGGGACGACTTGGTCTGGTTCGACTTCACCGACCTGTGCGACCGGCCGAACTCGACCATCGACTACCTCGCGCTCGCCGAGGCCCATCCGCGCTGGGTGCTCTCAGGGCTGCCCCGCCTCACCGAGGCCGGCCGTGACGCCGCCCAGCGTTTCGCCAACCTCGTCGACGTGTTGTGCGACCGCGATGTCCACCTCACGCTGATCGGCCGCACGTCGCTGGCCGAGGCCCTCACAGGCGAGGGCCTTCCCACCGACGTGGACCGCACGGCGAGCCGCCTCGCACTGCTGACCGAGGAGTCCGAACCGGCGGCGCACTGAGGAGGGGCAGGCAGGTATCACCGTCCGCCGCGGACACCACCGGATCTCCCATCCGGCGCTATCGGTTCGGGCGCCGGAAGACATTGAGGGTCTTCGTGAGGCTCTTGATGGGGGAGACGTCCTCCCTGGCTGTCGTCGGTGCGGCCGCCCGGGGCGGGTGGTCGCCGCCGTTTGCTTCGGCCAGCGCGGCGAGCGCCGCCTCGGCCGCCTCCTGATACAGGTTGCAGGACGCCGTCATGGCTTCCAGCGCCTTGGCGTACTGGGTGACCATGGCCCGTGCGTGGACCAGCTCCTCGTCCGGCGTCAACAGGTGCCAGCCTTGGCGCAGTCGCGTCAGGACCCGCTCGGCGTCGGCCGGCAGCTGCCGTGGCATCGACGCGAACTCCATGATCTTCGCGAGGAGTTCGGTCGGCTCCGTGCCGTCCAGGAAGACATCGCGAACGGTGAAGCGCTCCGCGTCGTAGTCCGGCGCCTGCGGCGTCGGGGGCAGGATGACGGCGCCGCCGCGCGGCAGCCCCACACCCAGCTCACGCTTCATCGCGAAGTCGGCGGTCAGTGCCTGGTCCGGCGTCGCCCGGTGCTCGACGACCCGGTGCTTGAGGCTCGGTGGCAGAAACGACGTGACCGGTCGCCTCCCCAGTGCGTCCGGCGTCATCGCCTCGTGCACCACGACATGGATGAACCAGCTCTGCTGGGCGCAGTCCCGCAGCAGGCGGCGCAGCTCGCCGTCGTCCTTGGGCAGATGGTTCGCCGTCCGCAGACGCACGCCCGGCCTCTCGTGGTCCCAGGCGATCTGGTCGCTGTCGGGCCAGAACATGGTGGCGGGCGAGGGCCAGTCCGCTTCCCACGCCTGCTCCGCCTCGGCGGCGAGGACCCAGGGGGTGCCCCCGCGCTCGGCACGACGGGACTCGGGCTCGTACGTGGTCAGCTGGGCGCGTACGGTGACATCCTCGGCCACGCGCCAGCGGGCCTCGAAGACGCGGCGGGCCGACGGACCGGGGTCGGCGGACTCGTCCCGAGGGAACAGATCGGTGGAGCGGGCCGCCTCGACGGGGTCGAGGTCCAGGAAGTCGTCGACGACACGGGCCGCCTTGAGCGCGATCAGGTTGCGCCGGACGTCCCGCTCCGCCTCGGGTCCGAGATGACGCCCACGTCCGAGCCACGCGGTGACGGGGGCCGTGGTCGAGGGAATGCTGTTCTTGGCCATGGAACCGTTCATTGGGATGATCAGGGCCTGCCCAGTATGGTCTGCGGGCGGTCGGGTCCACCAGGCCGCACCGGCCGGGCTGCGCACTCGTACACGTTCCCCTCGTTCCCCTCGTCGCCGGTGGCCTTCCCTGGCCGGCCGACCCGGTGGCCCGCAGGTGCGAGCCCGGTGCTCGCCCGTGGCCCCTTCCGCCGACAGGCCGGCCGCGGCTGACGACACCCCCTTGTTCCCTGGGGGGAGTTGGCATGAGATCGTCCGCAGGTGATGACGAATGAGAACGTCGCCGGCGGAGAGGCGGATTCGGGGCGCCCCGACGACCGCACCGCGTCTGCCTTGAGGTTCGCCACGGAACTCATCGCCTGGGTGACCGCCCCCTGGGCTCTGGCCGAGCACTCATGGCTGCTCGCCGCCCTGTCCGTGGTGGTTCTGATCGGCCTTCCGACTCTTTTCTCCACCCCGGGGGACAAGGCCCAAGTGATCGTCGCGGTGCCGGGATGGGTCACGGTCCTGCTGGTGCTGCTCCAGCTGGTCGTTGCGGTGGTCTGTTCATGGTCCGTCTGGCCGGCTTGGGCGGCAGTGCTCGTGACGGTACTGGCCGCAGCGACCGTGGTCACGGAGCGCCGCCGCTGGATGTGGCTGCTCTCCGCGAACCGACGCGCCGGCTGACGAACTCGCCCGCTCGGCTCAGGCGCTCACGCGCCGGCGCCGCAAACGGGTCGGGCGACTCGGGCACAAGGACACGGAGCGCGTCGCGCAGGCCGGGAGAAGAACGCGCGCTAGCTTCGGGCCATGACCGAACCCCTCTTCTACATCGACCGCTCTTCGATCCTGGAAGGCAGGATCGAAGAGGCCAGGGACGGCATGCGGGATCTGGCGGCGTTCGTGGCCGAGCGCGAGCCGCAACTCCTCGCGTACCACTTCTATCTCGACGAGGCCGAGTCCACGATGAGTGTTGTCGCCGTGCATCCCGACTCCGCGTCGATGGAGCTGCACCTGGAGGTCGGAGGGCCGAAGTTCCGCGCGTTCGGCGCACTGATCCGTATGCGCTCCATCGACGTGTACGGGCGGCCGAGCCCCGCGGTCGTCGACCGGCTCCGCGAGAAGGCCGAGTACCTCGGCGGTGCGTCCGTCACCTTCCATACGCTTCAGGCGGGCTTCAGCCGCCTGCACCGTCCTTAGAGTGCAGGCCGACGGGCCCTTCGGGTCCGGCCCCCTGATCTCACCTGCGGGCTCACCTGGAGGCTCACCTGCGGGCTCACCTGGAGGCTCACCTGCGGGCTCACCTGCGGGGCTCTCCCGTCCCCTGCATGCCTGCGCAGCGAGGCAGGTTGCCGTACGCATGGTGGTGTCGCGGCGCGCTGCCGGCGGGCCGGTGCTTCGGGCTCGTGGGGGTGAGGCGCGGGTGAACTATCTTGGGCGGCAGCGACATGAGAAGGAGACACCCGTGGCATCCGGGCAGCAGGCGCGTGCACAGGCAGCCGCGATCACGCCGGGCAGGCGCTCGTCCGAGGCCGAGGCGGCCTCTCCCGGCGAGCGGGTGCGGGCGCTGTTCGGCGGGCACCGGCTGTCTCCCGCGCAGCGGCGTATCGCCCAGTTCCTGACCGATCACCTCACCGAGGCGGCGTTCCTGTCCATCACCGAGCTCGCGGAGCGGGTGGGGGTCAGCCAGCCGTCCGTGACCCGGTTCGCCTCCTCGCTGGGATTCAGCGGTTACCCCGCGCTCCGGGAGGCGCTCCAGCCCATCGCGCTCAGCGCGGTCGCCGGTGCGCCGGGCGAGGGGGAGGAGCAGCACCGTAACGAGCTCCAGTCCGCGATCGACGCCGAGATCGAGAACCTGACGTCCCTGCGGCGCGCCCTCGGCGATCCCGACCGGATCGTGTCCCTCGGCCGTGAGCTGGCCCGGTCCGTGCCCCTGACGGTCGTCGGCCTGCGGATCTCGGTCTCCCTCGCCGAGTACTTCGCGTACGCCGCGCGGCGCATCCACCCCGATGTCCGGGTGGTGACGCGGGGCGGCAGCGTCGCCTTCGACGGGCTGCTCCAGGCGCGCGAGGCGGGCGGCACGTGGGTGCTGGCCTTCGCGATGCCGCGGCACGCCAAGGAGACCCTCGCCGTCGTGCGTGCCGCCCGCGGTGTCGGGCTGCGCGTCGCGCTGATCACGGACCTCGCGCTCGGGCCGCTGGCCGACGAGGCCGACGAGGTGTTCACCGCCGGCACGGGCTCGCGGCTGGTCTTCGACTCGTACGCGGCGCCGGGGGTGCTGTCGGCGGGCATTCTCCAGGCCATGGCGGACGCGGACCCGGAGCGTACGCAGACGCGGCTGGAGAAGTACGAGCACGCGGCTGATCAGCACGACTTCTTCCTGGACGACTGAGACCGCCCGAAACCGACCGACACGTCTGGTCAGGGGTTCTATTCTCTGCGTGATCGTCCGGCATGAAAATTTTCATGCTCTTGCTTACTCGACGGTATATATATTTACTACAGGAGCCCCACCGGGCCCGAACGGAACATCAAAGGCCGCGCCCCCTCCTCCTCGACCGGCCCCGATGTCTCGACGGTCCGCACCGCGATCTCGCGGGTGCTCTGTGGCGGCTCCGATCAACCCCTGGGTCGGAGCCGCCGCACAGAGCCACACTCCGAGCGCCTGACCCTCTCGGTGGGCGTTGCACTGCTGCCGGAGTCCTGAAGGGCATGGGCCCACGACGACCGGGCGGGGTGCCTGGACCATCACCGCCATGGCGTCATCCGCCGCCTCCGGCCACGGAATGGCCGGAGACCTGGGAATGGCGGCGTGCGCGGCGAAGCCTCTCGCGAGACCGGTCAGGATTCGAGAAGCCCCGACAGCCACACGGCCCCTAGCGTGAGGGTCATGGCAACCACCACTTCCACCGCAGCCCACATGTCCCTCGCGTCCGTCACCCTCGAGGTGGCCGACCCCGAGGCCGCCCGCCGCTTCTACAGCGCCTTCGGCGTCGACACGTACATCCGCCTCCGGGCCTCCGAGGCGCACACCACCGGATTCCGCGGCTTCACCCTGGGCCTCACGGTGTCCGGGCCCGCCACCGTCGACGGCTTCGTCGGCGCCGCCGTGGCCGCCGGCGCCACGATCCTGAAGCCCGCCGCGAAGTCGCTGTGGGGCTACGGCGGCGTCGTCCAGGCCCCGGACGGGACGATCTGGAAGATCGCGACCTCGGCGAAGAGGAACAACGGCCCCGACACCCGCACGGTCGACGAGATCGTCCTGCTGCTCGGCGTCGAGGCCGTGAAGGCCACCAAGCAGTTCTACGCCGGCCAGGGCCTGACCGTGTCCAAGAGCGTCGGCAGCAAGTACGTCGAGTTCGCCGCCGGCCAGTCCAGCCCCCTCAAGCTGGCGCTGTACAAGCGCCGCGCCCTGGCCAAGGACCTCGGCGTCCCCGCCGACGGCACCGGCTCGCACCGCATCGTCCTCGGCGGCACCGCGGGCGCCTTCACCGACCCGGACGGGTTCGCCTGGGAGGCTGCCGCGCCGCTCGCCCCCACGCCGTCCTGACCGGCTCCCGCAGGCCCGCCGGTGCTCTGCCGTGGGGCGGGTACGGCGGCACCTTCGCCGACCCGGACGGCACATCCGGCATCCCGGCTACAGCGCCCAAGAAACCGACAGCCCTGGCCGAATGGCCACGATGGGAGCAGGGCGAGGCCGGGTCCGCGGTGAACAGGCAGGACGAACAGGCAGGACGAAGAGGAGAAGATCATGAAGTTTCTGGCCCACGTTGAGCCCCCGGAGCCCATGCGGGGTCTGGAAGTTCCGTCCGAGGTCGTAGCAGCGCTCGGCGGCGGCGCGCGGCCGCCGGTGACGATCACGGTCAACGGGCATTCCTGGAAGAGCCGGGTCGCCCTCCTGCGTGGCCGCCACCTGCTCGGCCTCAGCCATGCCAACCGGCGAGCCGCGGGCGTCGAGATCGGCGATGAGGTCGAGGTCGAGCTGGAACTCGACACGGAGCCGCGCGTCGTCGTCGAACCTGCCGACTTCACCCAGGCGCTGAACGACGACCCGGTCGCCCGCGCCGCCTACGACAACCTCACGTACAGCCACAAGCGCGAGCATGTGCGCGCCATCGAGAGCGCGAAGAAGCCCGAGACGCGCCGACGGCGCATCGAGAAGGCCATCGCCACCCTGCGGGGCTGACCCCCGAACGCAAGCCTCCGACGGCCATGCAATCGCCGTGCGGAGGGACCACCCTGCCCACTTCCCCGAAGGAACGAAGATGCCGAAACGCCTCATGACCGGTCTGTACTGGTTCCTGGCCTTCGAGTTCATGCTGGGCGCCGTGACCAAGTACTGGCCAGGCGACACGATATTCAGCTCGGCGTACTCCGTGAAGTTCGTCGACTGGGGTTATCCGTCCTGGATGCGCTTCGTGGTCGGGGCCCTGGAAGGTGTCGCCGCCGTCCTGCTCGTGATCCCCAACCGGCGGGCACGCTTCCTGGGAGCCACGACGCTGATGTTCGTGCTCACCGGCGCGGTCACCACGCACATCGTCAACCACGACCCGGCCGTGGAGAGCTGGGCCGCGCCGACCCACCTTGTCATCATGGGCATCCTCGCGCTGGCGAATTGGCCCGGCGACTGGCGTGACCTACTGCGCTCTCCTGCTTCGCGGGCAACCCAACTCCACGTCCATCCCACGAAATGACACAGGCGCAGGGGAGCCGTACGAGCTGATCCGCTCGACTCCCCAGCGCGGCGACCGGATCGCTGTTCGCCTTGAGGAACTGGAGCGCCCGTCTGTGAGGACGGCGCCGAAGCCGAAGTGACCGCCGACAGGCCGACATTCAGCCCGCGGCGAGGCCGGGTGAGCTCGACTGCATCGCGGAGGTTGGCACTGAGGACCCCCAAGGCGTTCCTCCTGCGGTGCGCATCGGGTGGACGCTGGAGCACGTGGCTGAGGTTCCCCCTCGACTTCGTGTCCCGCCACCGTCTGAACTGCTGCACTGCTGGTGAGTTCACGAGCTGGCTGAGCTTCTTGCGCGGGACCACGATGGGGAGTCACACCGGCGTCAGCAACATCGGCTGCACCGCCCCCGTAAGGCGGCTCTGGTGCGTTTCCGCGACCGCGCGCGAATACCTGATGGCTCTGTTCGCGAGAACCGGTTCTGGCGAAGATCTTGGGCAGCGGTTGCGGAGTGTCACCCGCCGGCCGCCCCATACGCACGGTTCACCTTTCGCCTCAACCACGCCCTGGAGCAAGTGGGGCTGGCCCTTGCCGGGCGGGCCGACGCCCGGCTGGCCGCCCGGCTGGGCTTCGGCGCGGGAAGGATGACCCTGTTACGTAGGGTCATGGCACTGCCCGATCCGCAGTTCAGCACGCCGCGTGTGCTGGGCGTGCACGACTTCGCGACCCGTCGGGGCCAGATCTGCTCCACCGTCTTGACCGACGTTGAAGACCAACGCGTGGTCGATGTGCTTCCGTCCCGTGAAGCCGGGCCGCTCGCCGCCTGGCTGACCCGCCACCCGGGCGTGGAGATCATCTGCCGGGACCGGGCTGGCGCCTACGTCGAGGGCGCCCGGCGCGGTTCCCCCCGATGCCCTGCAGGTCGCCCGGTTCTATCTGTGGCAGGGCCTCGGTCGGGCCGTGGAGACGTGCCTCGCCGCCCACCGCGACTGCCTGCGCAGCCCGAAGCCCGACGGCGCACTGCTGGAGGCGATGAGCGCAGAGCCCAGTCAGCCGCAGGACTGCGAACCCCTCGGCCGGCTGGCTCACCCGATACCCCACCGCACCGAGCGAGGACGACCGCACCGGCCTGAACAGCATCGAAGGCGCCGTCAACCGCATCAAGAAGATCAAAAGGCAGCTCTACGGGCGACCCGGATTCGAACTCCTGGGCAAGATGATCCTGCTCCAGTAATACTCCGGAGCTCCTCAAGATCTTGTGCTCATGGCGTCATACCACGCAGGTCGGTGCGGTTCCTGGGCAGACCGAAGCCGGCGATCTCCTTCTCTTCGTACGACAGGAAGCCCAGGCTCCGGTAGAACGCGTGGTTGCGCTTGCCTTCCGGTGACGACTCGTGGTCCGTGGACAGGAGAAAGAACCGGCAGTGGGAGTACCGCCGCATCAGGTGCTCAACCAGCGCCCGGCCAACCCCCTGCCTGTGGTTCGCCGGATTCACCACTACGTCCTGGACGTAGCAGATGTGCTCGTCGTCGGAGATGGTCCGGGCCAGTCCGAGGAGCGTTCCCGATCCATCTCTCGCCGTGATCACGAGGTGAGAGTTCGCAAGACCGCGACACAGCTTGTCGACGTCACTGGTGTAGCCCTCCCAGCCGACCGAGTCGTAGAGGTTCAACATCTCCGCAGGATCGAAAACGCCTTCTTCTGCTATGAACATGCCGATCCCCAATGCAACGGTGTCGCTTCTCGTCGTCAACTCGACACCACATCCGACTTCGCGCACGCCGGGGCTGTCAAGATCGACTGGCTTCGACCCGGCGGCTCTTCGGCTCGTGGACGGGTAGTGGCGAGGTGGGCAGGACACACGGCGGCCATCGGGGTGACACTCCGCGACCGCTCCCCAAGATCTGTGCTCGACCTCTGGGCGGCTGGAAAGTGGCTGACCTGCGACGACAATATGGCGTACGTCCTCCGGTTCCGCCGCGATGTGCTGGACACCGCCGCCTGGCTGCGGTCCGGCGAAGGTTCTTCCTTGCCGGTTGGATCGCACCTCCGCACGACGCCGGCCTTCGCAAAGGGCCGGGCGGAAGCGCTACGGCCTTGCAGCTGGTGCACGGGCGCGATGGGAGCGCTGTCTGTCCGAGAGCGCTCAACCCATCCCTCGTCTCCGCCTCCGGCTCGTCCCGGTCAGGAACGCGTCCGGCGTGGAGGCCGCGATCGCGGTGCAGGTCCTGGGTGCCGAGAGCGTGGGGGCGGACAAGGTCACTGTTGCGCGGTTCCGGGACAGCGTGAAGCTGCCGTCGGATTTTGCCGGTCGCCGGCCGATGGGGTTGGGTGTGCCTGTCAATGACTTCGATCATGGTCCGGTCCTCTCCGGGCGTGATCAGGGCGTCGGAGGAGTCCGGGTGAAGGCTGTAATACGGGGGGCCGCCGTCGCGGCGGTAATGGCGCTTGCCCTGACCGGGTGCAAGGACGGGAGCACCCCGGCGGAAGGCGCGGCGAAGAGCAGCCCGACCACGGGAGGGGCGACGGCGAAGCCGTCCGCCAAGGGAGGTGGAGGGGCATCGGCACCCGCCGACGGCGAGGGCGTGACGCCGAACTTCCCGCCGGTCTGGGTGGACGCGACGGGCCTGTACTCCGCGCTCCCGTCCGACGGCAGCATCGGCGACGTCATGGTCGGCGGTGATCCCGTCGTGGTCCAGGGCGACGATGTGGTCAAGGGTTGCTCCGAGTTGACGAAGTCGCCGTGTGCCGGGGTCCAGGCGATCGGGAACAGGGACATGGAGGCCCGGGGCTCCGCGGACGAGGCGCGGGTGGAGTTCACCCTCTTCACCTTCGCCACGGCGAAGGACGCGTCCACGACGATGAAGGACCTGGCGGAGCAGGAGCGCAAGGAGAGCGCGGAGTACGGCGAGCCGGCGAAGCCGGTGACGGTGGACGCCGGCGCGGACGAGACCGAGGCGATGCAGGACGGCGACTCCTTCGAGGTCGTCATGCGCATCGGCGCCGTCGTGGCGCACCTCCACGCGAGCGACGTCGAGCTCGGTAACGTGGAGTATGCGGCGAAGGTCCAGGTCGCCCGCGTGAGGTCCGTCTCGAACGGGATCAACCCGGACCGCTGACCCGCCGGGTGGTTCGCGAAAGGGTCCCTGGCCGGCACCCCAAGGGTCGGCCGGGGGCTCTCTTCTGGCGCCAGGAGTCTGGCGCCGGCCGCTGCGCGAGCCGTCGACGATCGAGGACGGCAGCGATTGACAGATCTGCTGCGGGAGCAAGCCGGCCGAGCTCGGACGGGGTGGCGGGCCGGGTGACGATGTGAGCGGCCCTGCTGCCGCTGTAGTGGCTCCATGCGGGGTCACCCGGCGGGGGGCAGGTTGTGCCACCAGTGACCGCATCCGGCCGAGCAGCTGCGTTCGCGACGTCGTCCGTCGGCGATCGCGAGGACCGCGACCAGCAGTCGGAACGCCTTGCGGCGTTCGTCGAGGGGGGTGAGAGAGGCGATCTTTCCCAGCTGGTGCTCGATCCGGCCGCGCGTGATGAGGACCGCGGGCGTGTGTCGGGCGTAGACCGGCGCGGCGGATGCCCTCCGGCCCGTCCTCGGCGACGGTGCGCGCCTGGACGCAATGGTGGCTCAGAAACACAAGGGCTGCGGACTGTTCCCCGGGGTCGAGTGCGTCGAACCATGCGATGCCCTGTGACATCGGGCGGAGCCCCTGGGCGAGTTCGTTGAGCATGACGTCGCGTTCGGTCACGGCTGCCTCCATTCGGCCAAGCGGCGTGCCGCCGTGGGGCCGAGGTCAGTGGAACCAGGCAACGAGTCCCACCTGCTCGTCGCCATGGAGTCTGCCGAGTGTGCGCATGACGTGCCGGACCGGCCCGAGCCGCTTTCGTCTCCCGCGGCCCGGAGGCGGGCACCTGGGCGACACTCGATCATCCCGCTGACTTCGGCAGACATACGGGCATCCTGCCTGCGCGAGTCGAGGTGCGGCACTTGCTTTTCCACCTCGGTGTTGCCGGGCTGGTTGCCAGGTGCCGACGGGGCGGCGCGCACCCACACCACACCGACGAGAGGTCGCAGCCCTTCGCCTCTGCGCGCGCCGGGCCGGACGCGGCCCCGGTCTGCCGCACTCTGCGGCTGCGACCCGCCGTGCGTGAACCGGGGGAGCAGCTCAGCAGGGGCGGGAGTCGGGGCCGTCGAAGCGTGCCCAGATCGGCGTCCAGTCACGGGTGTACAGGACGGTGTTGGCGTCCGACTGGACCCGCAGCCATGCTCCGAGCTCTCCGCACCCGTTCGTGCCCGTGGCCCACAGCGGGTTGCCCTGGCCGTCGCAGACGACGACATTGCCGTCCCCGGCTGGTCCGCACCGCCTTGCCGCACGCGCCCGAGATCCGCCGGACGGGGCCCTGGAGCGTAGTGGAGAAGGTCGCGGCCGGGCAGGTCGGATCCGACTCACGCGCTGTGCCCACCGGTGTGACCTTGCCCCAAACCCAACGATTTCGTAGTATCCGAAATCGTGAAGTCCGAATTCGTGCCGCCCGTGCAGTCGGCGCTGCTGGCCCTGCAGCGCGCGACACACGCCACCCTGCAACTGATCGCCACCGAACTCGTCGACCTCGACCTGTCCGCCTCCGAGATCAACGCCCTCGCCAATCTCGCCGACGGGCAAGGCCGTACTGTCTCCCAGCTGGGCGCCGCCGTGGGCACCCGTCCCACGACGCTGACCAGCGTGCTGGACCGGCTGGAACGCCGCGGCCACATCACACGAGGCACACGAGCAGGTGACCGCCGCTCGGTGCTCATCGAGCTCACCGAATCCGGGCGTGCGGCGGCCGCTCTGATCAGGCAGACGCTGGCCGATCTGGAGAACCGCGCGCTCAACGGCCTGCCGCGTGAAGCGGTCGCCGGATTCCACGCGGTTCTGAACGCGCTGATCGAGGAGGGCTCGTGACCGAGATGGCCAAGGATCAGTCCACACCGTTCGCGGAACTGATGGGGGAGGCAATGGCCGGTGCCGAGCGTTTCGGACACCGCCAGCACGTCCACCTGACCTGGCTCGCGGTACGGCGCTACGGCACCACCGCAGCCGTGGACCTCATCAGCGACGGCATCCGGGAGACGGCCCGCTACGCGGGCGCCCCGCAGAAGTACAACGCCACCGTCAGCCGCGCCTGGGTCGAACTCGTCGGCCACCACGTCGCGCACCACGGCACCGCCGACTTCGACGCCTTCGCCGACCACAACCCCGCACTCCTCGACAAGAAGCTGCTCACCCGCTTCTACCGGTCCTCGACGCTGGCCGGCGACCAGGCCAGGACCAGCTGGGTCGAGCCGGACCTCGCCCCGTTCCCCTGGCACCGCAACCACGAGGACAGGCGCGACCACCCCTTGCCGCAGGACGTCAAGGCGAACTGAACGGCAGCCGACGCCGCAGCCGAGACGTCCCGCAAGCCGTCGCCCACCGACGAGCACCAACGGGGCACGCCCGCGGCCCCGTCACGCCGTCGACGGGCGGCAGGTCGCCCGGCAGGGCGCTCTGCCGGATCTGAGCCGCCGTGGGCGTGTTCGCAGCGCCACGCACCGAGCGCCGCCTCGGGCCCGCAGGCCCCCACCCGAGCGAGAAGCGCCGAGGTCGGCGACTGCCGCCCTCAGCCGAGGGTCCGTCCCCAGCTCCCGGTCCGCCCCCGGCCCCCGGACCGTCCCCAGCGCTCAGTCGCACACGGGGCCGGTGGACCGCCCCGGGAGGTACGCCGTGCGCTCCGCGGGGGTGAGGTCGCGGCCGACCGTGCGGCAGATCTTGTCGATGGCTTCGCCGGCCGGGACGAGGCGGACGTCCCACAGCCGGGCCGTCCGGTCCGCGCTGCCGGTGGCGAGGGTGCGGCCGTCGGGGCTGAAGGCCACGGCGGACAGTGCGTCGAAGTGCCCCCACAGGGTGGTGCGGGACTTCCCGGTGGCCACGTCCCACAGCATCGCGGACGAGTCGATGCTGCCGGTGGCGAGAGTTCGGCCGTCAGGGCTGAAGGCAGCGGAGACCACCCCGTCGTAGTGCCCGAGCAGGGTCTTGCGGGTCTTGCCGGTCTTCGCGTCCCACACCCGGGCGGTGTAGTCGAGGCCCGCGGTGGCGACCGTGCGGCCGTCAGGGCTGAACGCCACCGACTGGACCTGGTCGGTGTGCCCACGCAGGACGGTGCGCTCTTTGCCGGTGTCCACGTCCCACAAACGCGCGGTGTAGTCTCCGCCCGCGGTGGCGAGCGTACGGCCGTCGGGACTGAACGCCACGCCGTACACCTGCTCGTCGTGGCCGCGCAGGGCCGTGCGCTCCTTGCCGGTTTCCAGGTCCCACAACCGCGCCGTCTTGTCGCTGCTGCCGGTGGCGAGAGTGCTGCGGTCCGAGCTGAACGCCACGGAGTTCACCCCGCTCTGGTGGCCGAGCAGCCGTGCGCGCTCCCTCCCGGTGGCCACGTCCCACAGGCGTACCGTCTTGTCGGCGCCGCCGGTGGCGAGGGTTGCGCCGTCCGGGCTGAACGCGACAGCGTTCACCCCCTGGGTGTGGCCCTTCAAGACGGTGCGGATCGTGCCGGCGGGCATGTTCCACAAGCGCACGGTGAAGTCGGCGCCGGCCGTGGCGAGGACGCGGCCGTCGGGACGGAACGCCACGGCGGTCACCTGGTTGACGTGCCCCACCAGGGTCGTCCGGATCGTACGGGCGATGTCCCAGAGCCGTACGGTCTCGTCGCGGCTGCCGGTGGCGAGGGTGCGGCCGTTCGGACTGAAGGCCACCGCGTAGACCATGTTGGTGTGTCCTGCCAACTTGTCGCGGGTCGCGCCGGTGGCCACGTCCCACAGCCGCGCCGTGTGGTCGACGCTGCCGGTGGCGAGGGTGAGGTCGTCGGGGCTGAACGCCACCGAATACACCACATCGGAGTGCCCGAGCAGCGAAACGCGCGGCTTGCCCGTCTGGAGATCCCACAGCCATGCCGTGCGGTCCCAGCTGCCGGTGGCGAGCGTACGGCCGTCCCGGCTGAGCGCCACCGACTGCAGCGCCGCGGAATGCCCCTCCAGCTTTCTGCGGAACTGGCCGGTAGAGGCGTCCCAGATGCGCGCGGTCCGGTCCCAGCTGCCGGTGACGGCAGTGCTGCTGTCCCGGCTGAAGGCGATCGACACCACCTGGTCGGTGTGTCCCTCGAGGGTGGCGCGGACCTTTCGGGTGCCCAGATCCCACAGCCTCGCCTTCCTGTCGCCGTCGCAGACGGCGAGGGTGGTGCCGTCGGGGCTGAACGCCACCGCCCAGACGCCGTCGGACTGCCTGGGCAGCGTGGTGCGCAGCCTGCCGGTCGCGGCGTCCCACAGCCTTGCGGTGCCGTCCAGACTGCCCGTGGCGAAGGTACTGCCGTCAGGACTGGCCGCCACGGCCGTCACCGTGTCGGTGTGGCCCTTGAGAATCGTGCGGGTCCTGCCGGTGGTCACGTCCCAGAGCCGTACGGTCCTGTCGCTGCTGCCCGTGGCGAGGGTGTTGCCGTCCGGGCTGAACGCCAGGGAATTGACCAGGTTGGTATGGCCGGACCAGCGGCGGTGCAGCGGGAGGGTCGCGGAGGACCGCAGGCTCGCGAGGGACTCGGGAGTCGGGCTGGTGCGGTAGGCCTGGATGGCCAGCAGGGCGGAGAGCTCGGGGTTCGTGTCGCTCAGCGTGTCGGACTGGGCGGCGAGCTGTCGGGACAGGGCCGCCTGCTGTCGCCCGACCGCTGTCCGCCACTGCCACAGGGCGCCGCCCGCGGCGACGAGCGCGAGGACGAGCAGTCCGGCGAGGATGCCGTTGAGGCGCCTGCTGCGCCGGATCACGGCTTGCTGGCGCTGCTTGCTGGCGGTGAGGAAAGCGGTGATGTTGCCCGGTAGACGGCGTTGCCGCGACCATTCCAGGCCCTCGGCCAGGGCCGTCCCGGCCAGGAGGTCTCCCGGGTCGCGCTGCGCGGCCCAGCGGGCGCTGCGTTCCCGTGTGCGGTCGAGCCACTCCTGGAAACGGTGGTCCTGAGCGACCCACTCCCGCAGGGTGCCCCAGTCGCGGATGAGGGAGTCATGAACCAGTTCGGCCACCGCCCGTCCGGTCGGGGCGTCGAGGCGATGGGTGGTGATGATGCGATGGTGCACGAGGCCGGCGATGACCTCGTCCACGGAGTGGTCGCCGCCACCCTCGCTGCGAGTGTCGCCCTCGGCGCGACCGCCCCCGTCCGCTCCGCCGCCACCCGCCACCAGCTCGCGGAGTTCGTCGAGCGGAACCTGCGCACGAACGGCGGGAACGCGGCGGGCCGGGTCGGCCGGGTGGACCAGGGCGGTCAGGATGCCCTGCGCAACGGGCCGTTGTTCCGGCGGCAGCTGGTTGAGTGCGGTGTCGCACCACGTGGCGAGGCTTCCGCTGACCGCTCCGATGCGACGGTACGCCTCGTGGGTGAGGTAGCCGTCCTCGCGCCGCAGCCACAGCTGGCTGAGCGCGAGCTCCAGCATCGGCAGCACGGTGGCCGGTGCCCGGCGGCTCGTCGCCGACTCCTCGGGGCTCGCGGCCAGGACGTCGGCGATCATCTGCTCGGGCAGGCCCGGCTGGAAGTGCAGTCCCACGTCCTGGGCGGGCAGGACGATGATGTCGTGCAGGTCCTCCTCGCTCAGGCTGCCCTGTACGTTGAGGAGTCCCGGCATCGAGGCTTCGAGCAAGCGGGGTGCCACGGCCGCCAGTTGGGGGTAGAAGTCGTCACGCATGATCAGTACGACGGAGAGCGGAGCCGGTGAGCCGGCCGCCTGGGCGATCTGGTCCGCGACAGCGGCAACTCCCGTACGGCCCTCCCGTACCCCTGCCGCAGGTCCGGTGAGGAGTTCCTCGAACTGGTCGACGACCAGCAGGACCCGATCCCGATCGGGCTCGGAGACCAGCCTGCCGGCCACCGCCGCGGCGATGCCGTCCGTGGCCACGCCGGGCAGTCCCGATCGTTCCATCTCGGCCACCAGGTCCTGACGCGGCCGGACGACCACGGGCAGCCACCGGTCACTGCCCGGTAGAGCGCCCGCCGCCAGCGCCCGCAGCACACCGGCCTGGACGAGGGACGACTTGCCCGAGCCGGAAGGCCCGAGCAGCAGGGTGAGCCGATGCCCGCCGGCCAGGTTGGCCACCACCTGCCGTACCGCTTCCCTGCGGCCCTCGAACCAGCGGGCCCGTTCGGCAGTGAACGACTCCAGCCCCTGGTACGGGCACAAGTCCTGCTCGGCCAGCGTCGGCAGGACCTCCCTGAGGACCTGCGTGGGAGTGACGTACGCGATGCCCTGCCCCCGTTCGTGCTCGTCGGGAGCCGTGATCTCCGTCAGCATGCCGATGACCAGGCCGGTCACCTCGTCCAGCACCGGCCCACCGCTGAAGCCGGTGGTGAGGTCGTTGGCGGCGGTCAACTGAAGATGCGCACCCCTGTTCTCGGTCGCCGGCAGCAGCTCGCCGGCCACACCGAAGCCGAAGTGTCCGTCCGGCGGGGCCTGGGCGGGGAACCCGAACGAGCGCACCGCGTGGCCCCGGCACCCGGCCGCGGAGCCCAGCGGCAGCGCAGCCACGCGCGGAGCCGTACTGCTCAGTCGTACGAACGCCACGTCCTCGGCCTCCGGAGCACGCCACGCCCCTTCGAGGACCTGTCCCTCGACCGGGGGAGCACCTTCCACGTGGGGGAAAGCCACCCGCACGCTGCCACCCGGGCCGCTTCCCGCCGCGCGGACGACGTGCGCGCAGGTGACCAGGACGTCCTCGACCACCAAGAATCCGGCCCCGGCCACCCGGCCGTCCCCGTCGAGGATCTGCGCCACGGCACGGGGCAGGTCCGACTGCCCGGCGCCCTTCACTGCCCGGCCCCGTTCACCGATCGGCCGCCACTCTCGTCAAGAACCGCCCGCATCCACGACATCGTCACCTTCAGGTGACACATCGCCTGGCTCTTGGTGATCACAGCTCCGGCCTCGACAGCCAGGTCGAGGCCGAACTCGACAGTGATCTGCTCGGGCCGGGCCTTGCGCAACTGTTCGAGCGTGGCGCGCGCCGCCTCCGTGACCGGCTCCAGAGCCGCCTGCAGACTTCCCGGCAGTTCGTGCACGGCGTCACCGATGCGGCCGGCCTGCACGGGGCCGGTCGGTAGCCCCGACCCTTCGACGAGGATGCTGCCCCCGCCCGCCAACGGAATCCGGGCCAGCTGCGTCACGTTCCCTCCTCAGCACGTCAGGCGACGTTTCCCCCCAGCGTCGACGGCCCCGGCACCGACTGCACCTCGGATTGACCCGAGCGCGCCCACTGATACACCCCGTCCACACAGCGACGTGCCGGCATGGACCCCTCGGCGGAGGACAGCAAGGCGGAGACGTACACGCATGCGGATCGTCCCGGGACGACCGCCCGACAGCAGTAGGCGCCGCTTGTGGAACCGTGACTTACAGTGCCGCCCCCGGCCCCAGGACCTACGGTGGCGTCATGAGCGACCCGGAGAAGAACAAGGCCACGGCCAAGGCGTTCTACGACCTGATGTTCAACGAGTGCCGCCCCGCCGAGGCCATCGACCAGTACGCCGGAGCCACCTACATCCAGCACAACCCGCACGTCGGAGACGGCAAGCAGGCGTTCATCGACTACTTCGAGCGCATGGCCGCCGAGTACCCGGGCAAGCGCGTCGAGTACAAGCGCGCCTTTGCCGAGGGTGACCACGTCATCCTGCACTGTCGCCAGATCTGGCCGGACGAGGAGTACGCGGGGATCGACATCTTCCGCTTCGACGCAGACGGCAAGATCGTCGAGCACTGGGACGTCCTCCAGGTCATCCCACCCACCTCCAAGAACGACAACACCATGTTCTAGCGGGGCCGACCTCCTGGGTCGAGATGCGGCGTGGCCCCTGCCGAACTGCGCCGCGGAGGCAGCGTGTTGCGGCAGCCCTTCTGCCGGGCGTCGGAGGAGTCGACGGCGTACATCTCGCCCGTGGACTTCAGATAGCTGCCCATGCCCTCGAACTTGAAGGAGTCCGGAGGGGCCAGGGTGCATCCGAAGTCGGCCCCGGACCCCTCCCTCGGACGTCAGGCGATCGGCGAGCGCTCGGCCCGCGTCGCTCGGAACGGCGTGGGTGCGGACTCACGATGTCTCCGCAGGAGGGCCGGGCTGGCCGAGGCCCGTGCGGCGTCTGACTAGACGGGCGGTGACGGCGGAGGGTTGCCCGGAAGGGTCGGCTTCTCCGGGGGACGTACGTCGCCGCTGCCGAGCAGGACGCGGGCCCGGACCCGCATCGGCTCGTCGCCGCGCCGGGAGAGCAGGACCAGCTCTTCGACCCGGGCTGTCATGGGACCGAGGAGGGCCTCCGCCTTGCGGGCGAGGGCGTGCGGGTCCGGGGTTCGGCCGAGGGACAGGTGCGGGGTGAAGCCGTGCGAGCGCGATCCGCAGAGCGGGAAGCGGAGCTCCAGGGACTCCCGCAGCCGCGCCCAGGGGTCGTGGTCGGCGGCGGCCGGGTCGAGCCAGACGGTGGCATCCTCGCGGTGTCCGAACCAGTGGACGCCTGCCAGGCGGGCGGTGAACGGCGGCGTCTCGGCGAGCGCCGCGGCGACCAGCGGCAGGGCCCGGGGGAACTCGGCCTCGGGGACGAAACCGAAGAGCACGTTGACGTGCGGCGGCCAGCGACGGATCTGCCGGTCGTGTTCGCGGCGAATGTGCTGGATCGGCGGCCACAGCTCCGACGGCGGCAGCCAGGCGACCGCGGTGCGGTTCGTCGACGGGACGGCGAGGACGTCGCCGGGTGCCGGGTCCGGCACGGGGCCGACCTGCCCGAGGAGGGTCTCGTCGAGCCGGTCGACGCCGGAGGTACGGTCCCAGACGACCCTGCCGTCCGCCTCGAAGAACACCACCCGGTGCCAGGGGATCTCCCCGCCCGGTACGAAGTCGCCGAGCAGGACCCGCTTCGGCGGGGCCCCGCGCTCGGCGATCCCCATCACGAACCGCTCGGGGTCGAAGCGGGGGTCCCAGAGCACCCGGTGGTAGATCTCGTCGCTGGTGTGCACGTCAGCACCTGCCCTCGACTATCAGGATGACGCGCGCCCGGACGGCACTGCAATTTCCGGCCAGGTCACGGCAGGGGCATCAGGCAGTGGCGGCAGCCACTCCCACGGATCATGATCCGCCTTCGAGCGGTCGGTCTGCGCGGTCGCGGCCACCGGGGACGTCCTGGTGTCCCGGTTGCTGGCGGACGCGTCCAGCCGCGCGGCCAAGCGGGAAAGAGAGCGGAAAAGCTCACAGTTCCGGATATCTACCCGCGCCCTCAGTACGGCCCTCCGCCCTCAGTACGGCCCTCAGTAGAGCGACGTGGCGGATGTGGCCCCTCCGTCCACGGTGAAGACGGCCCCACTGGTGTAGCTGGAGCGGTCCGAGGCCAGGAAGGCGACGAGATCGGCGATCTCCCGCGGCTCCGCCGGCCTGCCGAGCGGGTAGTGGGCGGTGAGTTCGTCGTACCTGCCCTCGTCCGACAGCGCGGCCCGCGCCGCGTTCTTCAGGTGCTGGACCATCCTTTCCGTGGCCACCGGGCCCGGATTGACTCCCACCACGCGGACGCCGTCGGCGAGACTGGTCCCTCCGAGGGCGCGTGAGAACGCCATGAGGGCGGCGTTTCCGGTGCTTCCCGCCAGGTAGCGACTGTCGACGCTCTCCCCGGCGTTACCGATGACGTTGATGACGGCGCCCCTGCCGCGTCGCTTCATCTCCGCGTACAGCAGTCGGGTCAGGTTGATGTAGCCGTACACCTTGAGGTCCCACCCATGACGCCAGCTCTCCTCGGTGGTGACGTCGAGCGTGCCGCCCGGGATGTCTCCGGCGTTGTTCACGAGGATGTCGACGTCCGCGGCCTTCGCCGCCAGCCCGGCCAGATCACCGGGATCCCTGAGGTCCACGACACTGGTGGTCACCTTGACGTGGTGCGCGGAGCGGAGCCGTGCGGCCGTCTCCTCAAGGAGCGGACCGCTGCGGGCGGCGAGGTGGAGGTCGCAGTGTTCCTCGGCCAGCACCTCGGCGATCGCCGCCCCGATACCCCGGGAAGCCCCGGTGACGAGAGCGGTGCGGCCGGTCAAACGCAAGTCCATGGTGGGCCCTTCCACCTCACGCGGCTGTGCCGCACGCACCCGTGAAACCGGGCACTTCCGATGTCGCGGCGCTGCGAGGACCCACGGTGAGCGGGTCCGAGCCGCCGTGTCGCTCAACCGTACTACCGATGCCGCCCAAACTCACACGTTCCTCCATCGAATGGCACACGTATCTGATGCGAGCGGTGTTGACGGGGTGGCCGGTCACCCTATGCGGTCGGCCTCGAGCACCGCCGCGTACCGGGGCCACCGGGGGCCACCGGGGGAGCGGCCAACCGGTGCCGGTAGCTATGGATCACCACGTCGACGTAGTCCGGGTTCTTCCACCCCTCCGCCGCTTGCGCGAACTCGGCTTCGGTGGAGGTCACTTGGGCGCGTTGCGGTGCCATACGACCAGGGCCAGGCCTTCCGGTCGCGCTGGAGCCCGGGGCCTGCCCCCCCAGGAAAGGGCTCTCGCCGTGGTCGCGCGGATGGGGGGGCGCCCACCCCTACCCCGCGCCAACGGGACGGGCACCGTGACGAATCCTGGCCTCGACGACGTCGGCACCTGCCACGACCTGACGCAGCCGGCCCGTTCCCTGCAGATCATCAAGGGCTCCGCAGCCGTGGTCCTGTACTCCGGGGCCGACTGCACCGGTCAGGTCGGGGCGGGCGGGTCACTCGCCCAGAGCAACCTTCCCTTCGCCGACCTGAGATGCCGGGTGGTCGACATCTGATGGCACGCCTGAACCGTCCCATGCCGGTCCGGCCGCGGCGGGCGGCCGGACCGCGGTGTCGCGTGTGCTCGACACGAATCATCCGCCACATGTGTGGCCGGGCTGCTTCCTAGAGTGGGGAGGGGGCAGGACGGCGGTAGGCGCCGTGCCACCAGATCCGGGCGAGTTCCCGCGCCAATGCCGAGTCCCCCGTGCCGTCGTCCACCTGGATGTGCTGGGCGATCGCCTGGCTGCCGCCCCAGACGATGATCCGGCTCGCGGCGACGGTATCCAGGTCGGCGGCCGTCCTGCCGACGGTTTGTTCGGCCAGCAGGGTCCGGCGCACCGCCTCGTCGAAACCGCCGAGGTCGGCCGTGTAGAAGTCGTTCACGGCAGGGTCGTAGGAGGCGGCCTCACGGACCGCGGTGAGCACTGCCCGATGGGCGCGGTGGATCGCGATCACCTCTTCGAAGAAGCGGGCGAACCGCTCGGCCCCGGCCTCCCCGGCGCCCGGTTCCCATTGCCGGGCCAGCGCCAGCAGTGACTCCCTCAGCTCATCGGTGAGCCGTACCAGAACATCCGACTTGCCGGTGAAGCGCGCATAGAACGTGGCACGGGAGACACCCGCCTCATCGAGGATCCGCTGGATGCTGATCTCCGAGAAGGACTCGCCCGAGTCGAGCAGCCGCCGCAGGGCGGACATCACCCGCGTCCGGGTCGCCGCCGAACGCGCGGCGTGCACATGCGCCTGGCGTCGTGTCACTGGTCTCATCGGCACCTCCGATGCGCATGCGGGTCCGCTCCGCGGTACGTCCTCCGTCCCATGCCTCAATGCCGGGCGATCCGGTCCAGCAGTCCGGCCAGTTCCTCGGGCATGGATAGCAACGGGCTGTGGCCGCTGGCCAGGTGGTACGTGGTGCCGGTGCGCTCGGCGAACGGCTTCTGGTACGAGGGAGGCAGGCTCTGGTCGTCGTCGCACAGCACGTAACTGGTGGGCAGGGTCTTCCAGCCGGCCTGGTTCACCGGCTCGGCGAACGACAGTGCGGTCTGCGGCAGCAGACGCGCGAGGGCCGCGTCCCGCTTGTCCTCGGGCACGTCGTTGTAAAGGGTCTCCGCCGGGTTCTCCCGTACGGGGATGACGCCCTCCACGGTCGCGAGGTCCGGCTGCTCGCCACCGAAGCAGGTCATCAGGCTCTCGCCTTCGTCCAGGACGAAGGCGGCCACGTAGACGACGTGGGCGACGTTGGTGGCTCCTGCGGTGGCCTGGGTGATCGGCGCGCCGCCGTAGGAGTGGCCGACGACCACGACGGGACCCTCAAGGGCGGCGATCTTCTCGCGGATCACTCGCGCGTCGTCGAGCAGACCGGGCAGACGGCCCTCGGACCCTTCGTCGACGACGCTCGGCAAGTCGACGGTGTGGCTGGTCCAGCCGCGCGCCGAAAGGAGGTCCTGGAGCTCGCTCCAACACCACGAGCGGTGCCAGGCTCCATGCACCAGGAGGAACTCGGGGGTGCGTTCGGTTTCGTTCATCGTGCTTCTTCGTCCTGTCGTTCGGTGGCGCACAGCGGTACCCCGTGGTCGACCGGCGTCAGCGCGCCACGGGAAGCGAGAGGTCCCACAGCCGGTCCGCGGCGGCGGGGTCGACCGACCACCGGGCGACGCCGGCCATCGGCTCGGGGCCACCATCGACGACCTCGGCCTCCTGGTTGTCCTCGAAGTACCTCCCGGTCACCCCGTCGAGGAGCGGGGAGGCAGCCAGCAGCACAGTGGTGGCGGCGCCCTGGGCCGGGGTCTTGTAGTAGTCGGGGGTGAGGAGGCTGCCGTCCGCGTCCATGGCTCCGAGCGCCTGCATGGTCGCCGTGTCGAGGTGACGTGTCAGATTGGTGTGAATCCATCCGGGGGCGCAGGAGTTGGCCGCGATGCCGTACTCCGCCCAGCGGCGGCTGATCCCCACCGCGAACAGCGCCATCGCGGTCTTCGACTGGGCGTAGGCGAGGAAGGGGTCGTAGGGCCGGTGCTCGAACTGCGGGTCGTCGAAGTCGAAGCCCGCCCTCAGCTGGGCACCGGAGCTGAGCGCGACCACGCGCGGCTTCTCCGCCCTCTGGAGCGCGTCGCGCAGACCGACGGCCAGCGCGAAGTGGCCGAGGTAGTTGATGGCGAGCTGCGCCTCCCAGCCTTCGGCGCTGACCTGTCGAGTGGGGAGCATCATGACACCGGCGTTGGCGACGAGGGCGTCGAGCGGTCCGCTCCAGCCCGCGCAAAAGGCCCGGACGGAGGCCAGGTCCGCGAGGTCGAGCGCGACCGCCCGCGTTCCCGGGAGCTCCTTGACCAGCGCATCGGCTGCGGCCGGGTTGCGGGTGGCGATGGTCACCTCGGCCCCCGCTCCGGCGAGCACGCGCACCGTCTCGACACCGAGACCGGAGGACCCACCGGTGACGATCATCCGTCGCCCGCGGAGGTCGACTCCCCGGAGTACCTCGGCGGCGGTGGCCCGCATGCCGAACGGCGTGGTTGTCAGTGTCATGCCTGTGCCCTGTCTTCGCAGAGGGATGGTTGCCGACCCGGTGCGGGGGCCGACTCGGGCCCGCGTGTGCCGGGGCTCGCGCTGCGGCAACCATACAACGTGTTCACACGTGTCGTCTCCGGCGAAGTCGACACATGTATGTGTGATGGCTGGCATCCGGAGGAATATGTGTGCCCGGCGGGTGTGAGGGGGCTTCCGTCACGCCTCCGAGCCCCGGACCGCCATCCTCCGTCGGCAGCACGGTGGGAAGTGTCAGGGGCGTCGGTGCGGCTGCTGAGGACCGGTACGCCAGTGGTCAGCCTTCGCCACGTGGGTCTTTCGTCCTACTTGCGGCGAGATCGGGGATCTACCGATCCACGTCATGCTCCGCCCCCCGTGCGGCGCGCCCTCGCAGGGGCGGTTCTGGCGGCTGGTGACCGGCTGTTGGCCACCGCTCGGCGTCCGGAGCAACTCGCGGACCGGGTCTCACGCCACGGAGAGCGGGTGCTGCCGGCGGCCCTGAACGTCAGACGCCGCCGCTGCCCAGCAATGCTGCCCAGCAATTGGGCGAGGCGTTCGGGCGGCGTGTGGAGGCGTGACGGCGGAGCGTCAGGGTCCGGAGACCGACTGGCCAGGAGGGTTGGTAGTCACAGCGGAAGCCGGCCCCAACGACGAGACGATTCACCTCGACGACGGGGGCGTGTTCATCGACGAGCAGGACGGCGACGACGTCAAACTGCTCGGTATCCACTCCTCCGAGGGCGCGGCCGAAGAGCGGATGCGCCGCGCGCGTCTCCTACCGGGCTTCGCCGACGAGCCAGACTGCTTCCAGATCGGGGAGTACGACCTCGATGATGACCAGTGGACCGAGGGCTTCGTCCGCTTGCCGGTCTAGATCTTCGGGTGAGCGATCCTGCCGAGGCGGGCATTCACGCCGGTTCGGGGCTGCAATTCGTCCCTGTCCCCGTCCCCGCCCCCGTCCCCGTCACCGAGACCGGCAGTGGTGACGGCCGGGTGTACGCGGCTGGATCGCCGGTGGAGGCTGCGGGGCCAACATCCGGGAGAGTGCCCGTCTCGCCGTACACCGCCCGGGTCGAGGACAGCGCCCTCGACCCGCGCGGACGGTGGGTTCCTGCCCCCGTTCCTCGCTGCCGACGGCAGCCGGTCGAGGGCACCGGTGGCCCACCGAGTCCCGGGCCCGTGGGCGGGCCTAGATCCGCGAGTTGCGCAGCGACTGCCATACGGCGCCGGTCAGCGCCCGCGTCGCCCGGGGGACCGACAGATGCTCGTGCTCGCGGTACAGGGACCAGTTGTATTGCACGAGCGACAGCTTGTTGGAGGACAGCGATCCCGCCTGGTGGGCCCTGTACACCGCAAGCGGCTCAGCCAGCCCCCGGGCGTCAGCGCCGTCCCGCATGATCGACAGCCAGAGGGCGTAGTCCTGGCGCTTGCGCATCTCCGGCATCAGCCTCGTACCGAGGACCTTGCGGTCGTACATGGCGGTGAGAGCACCGATGTGGTCGCGGACCAGCATGGCGCGGTAGTCCACGTGCTCCCGCGCACGGATCACCCGCCCGTTCGGGACCCAGTCGGTGCTCTCGCCGTCGTAGTCGGCGTCCATCTTGAAGTACGAGGTGAAGGTCAGGGGCGCAGTGCCCTCCGCGGCGAAGGCGAGCTGCTTCTCGGTCTTCTCCGGAAGCCACATGTCGTCGCTGTCGAGAAAGGCGATGTAGTCCCCGCGGGCCCGCTCGATCGCAAGGTTGCGGGCCCGGCCCGCGCCGCCCCGTTCGGGTGCCGACTCCGGCAGGACACGCTTGTCCTGCTCGGCGAACTCTCGGAGCAGTTCCATGGAGCCGTCGGAGGACTGGTCGTCGGTGACCAGCAGCTCCAGGTCGCTGTGAGTCTGCGTGAGCACAGATCGGACGGCTGCGCCGAGGGTGGCTGCCGAGTTGTACACGGGCATCACGACCGACACCAGGGGCACTGCATTCTCCTTGCCAGACCAGGAACGACGGTCCATTCAAGCACTGCAATCGAGTGGAAGCTGCCATGTGGACAGTCGTCGCTGGTCAGGGCTATGCAGGGCTCCCGCTTACCGTACGCGCTGCAGAGGGGTCACCGTCTCGTCGGCTACGACGTGGACACGCACCGCGTCCAGCAGCTCGCCGCCGGCCAGTCCTACGTGAGGGACGTGGACTCCTCACGGCTGCGCGCAGCGCTGGACTGCGTACGGGGCCTACCCAGCGACTGCCGACGCTGCCGCGCCGGGCCGGCTTCGACATCGCGGTGATCGCCGTGCCGCCCCGCTGCGGGACGCGTGCCCGACCTGGTCTGCATCGAGTGCTGCGCCCGGACGCTGGGGGAGCCCCTTCCGGAGTTGGCCTGTGCGCCCTTCTGCGTATCGGTGAGCGCCCGGATGAGAAGGCCAGGAAGCGTCGTGATCACCACAAGGTACAGGAGCAGGGCCAGGAGGAAGGTTCTCGCCCACCGTGGCAGTCCGGCCCGCGCAGCCTCACATCCGGGATCTCAGTACGTCGACCTCGCAGCCCGGCGCGAAGGGGTCGAAGCCGTGCTCGATCAGCCAGCGAACCGCCAGCAGGCTTCGCAGTGACCACCACGCGTGGATCACGTCGAGGTCGATGTCGGTGCCATAGCCGGCGATGACGTCGGCGAGGTGCTCCTCGTGTCCGAGCGTGAAGGTGGCGAGGTCGTACAGGGCATCACCCTGGCCCGCCTCGGACCAGTCGATGATGCCCGTGACCTCGTCGCCGTCGACGAAGACGTGATCGATCTGCAGGTCGCCGTGCGTGAACGCCGGAGTCCACGGCCGGAGCGCGGCCTCGGCGACCTGGCGGTTGCGGGTGACCAGGTTGGCGGGCAGGACGCCGCTCGTCACGAGCAGCTCGCACTCGTCATCGAGTTCCGCGGCCAGCGCGACGATGTTCCGGCCGGCCCGGCCAGGCCGGGCCGGCAGCGGCGCTTCGTGCAGCTCCCGGATGGCGGCGCCCGCCGCGGCCCAGGCCGCCGGCGACCCGGTCGACGGCCCGCCGAGGCGCCCAAGCGTCGTCCCCGGGAGTGCAGCCATCGCGAGCACGGGCGGTTTCCACCACAGGACCTCCGGGGTCGGGACCGGCGCGAGGGACATTGCCTCGACCTCGACGTCGATGCGCGCCTGATCGGCGTCCACCTTCAGAAACACGTCGCCGACGCGCAGAGTCGCACGCTCGGAATGGGCGACGACGACTTTGACCTCATCCATGGGCGACCAGTATCCCGGGGAGGACCACCGACATCGCTGGGTTTATCGCGGGTGGTTTACGCGGCTGGCCGCGTTCCGCCACCCAGTGGCCTCGCGCACGACACCGACATCTGACCAGGTCGAGCCCGCCACTTTTGTCAGGAGTCCTCAGCCACTGCACGATCATTCCACTGCTTCAGGTTCTCCTTGCTCGAACGCGATGCGGCAGCGTTCAACCTGGTCGGCCACCTGTTCCATGAACCAGCGCATGATCTCGTAGGGCACCACGCGTTCCTCAGGGCTGTAGACACGGACGGTCGGTTCCAGATTCGGATCCTCGTCTGGGACAAGCGCTACCAGGCAAGCAGAACCGGGAAAGTGGGTCACTGCGGCGTCGGAGTCGGCCGGCGCAGGTCGAGCCTCGCTCAGTTCTACGGCCCAGGCATCGTCGGGCAAGGCATAGTGGAACAGGACGGCGTAGTGACGGCCTGCATGTTCTCGCAGCTCCCATGGCATGCCAGCAGGCTGCCATAGCCGCCGTGTCGCAGTCTCGCGGGTATTCCGCTCTCACGTAAGCGGCAACCCAGCCGGCGTTTGCGGGACAGCCCTTGAACAGCGTTCGGCGGATCATGTGAGCCTGTCTCTTGGAAGTGCTGTGCGCGGGGTGCTGCATGCCGGGTCGATAACCTGTGTCGGCGTCCGCGGCATGGTGCGAAACTTCGGGCCATGACCTCACCCGAGCTCAGTGACCTGGACTATCTCCGGGAGATCGAGCGCCTCGCCAACCGCGTCAGTGTGGAGGCATCCAGCGAGGGATGGCTCTCGTTCCAGGCAGACCCGGATGAGGCGACACCACTCCAGCGCAGCGTGAACGCGCTTGCTCGGACTCTGCGCCATTACCACTTCGACGGTGACGGTTGTCTGGACGAGGACCGGGCTCTGGTCCGCCTCGTCGGAGCCTCGGTGTTGAAGCCCGGGGCCATGCCGGACGGGGTGGAGGAGGCGTACGAGGAGGTGTGTGCACGGATCGGCGTCGACCCCAGGCCGGAGGGCTGGGCACTGTGGAACACCTGGAGCGACGGGGACCTGAAGGTGACCATGGTGGTGTCAGCCGTCGAGACGACCGAGGGGCTGTTCGAGAACTGGGCCCGCGGGAGAGCACTCGATCCGGTGTCACCGCTGCCCTCCCAGATCGCCCTGATCCGCCAGGGTTGGATAGGACCGATGACGTTCTCACCTCGCGGCGTCAAACGCACGGGCCTTGGCGGTCGGCCGCTGTCCTAGGCTCTGGCCCTCGGTCAGAGCCGTGCCCACATGAAAATCGCAGCGAGGTGTAGTGCGGCCTGGCAGGCGATGGCGAGCTTGCCGGTTCGGTTCGCATGGCCAGATCACGCCACTGCTTGAGCCGGTTGATGCACCGTTCGACGGCGTTGCGCTGCTTGTATGACTCGGCGTCGAAGCCAGGCGGGCGGCCACCGGCGCGACCTCGCCGCAGTCGGTGACCGACGTGATCGGCGGGCTGCGGGACCACGGCGCGGATACCTCGTCGACGGAGATGTTCACGGATTGCGCGGGATGAAATACGCGCGGTCCGCCAGGACGGCGTCCGGCCGGGTCCGCGGCCTTCCTGGCCCGCTTCGCGGAACACGGATGCCTTTCCTGGCTCCGGAGGCGTGCTGGTGGGCCCGACAGACGGTGGAGTCCACCGACACAGTCCAGGCGATGTCGTCAGCACCGTCGGCGGCCGCCAGGAGCGCGGCGAGGATCCGCTCCCAGGTGCCGTCCACGCCCCACCTGAGCAGCTGCGTGTGACCGGTCTGGAATGAGCCCAGCTCGTCCGGCACGCCCCGCCAGGGCGGTGCCAGTGCGGTACTTCCACGCGATGGCCTCCAGAGCTCGACGATGGCCGGCCCACCGCCACCTACGGACCGGATCGGCCGGCATCAACGGCTCGATCCGGTCCCACATCGCATCGGTGATCACCCGCCGGACAGACACATCCGATCAACCGACGAGCAGATCAAGGAGGCACGCTCTAGCCCTGGACTGGGCGTCCTGACGTTGGCCGTTCGCCCCTATTAAAGTCTCGCTTCGCGCCGGCCTGGGGCCGTCCGGACCAGCGGATGGGGCGACGTCACGCAGGGACGCCGAGCGGCGGATGCTCGAGCACGCGGGGCTTGTACTCGACCAGCTGGATGCGACCGTCGAAGGTGCGGTGATCGATCATCTCGAGGGCAACATCCGGATAGCCGTCGTAGATGCGCTCTTCGCCCGTGGCCCCGGTGATCACCGGGAACATCACGACCCGGAAGCGGTCGACGAGTCCGGCTCGTAGCAGGGACCGGCACAGGCTGAGGCTGCCGATCGTGCTGAGGAGTCCCGAGCCACTCGACTTCATGGTGCGGACCGCGTCGCCGGCGTCGTCGCGGACGAGCGTGGAATTGGCCCATGTCAGGGGCTCCTCGAGCGAGGAGGAGAACACCACCTTGGACGCTTGCGTGAGGTCGTCGACGGACGCCTCTTCTTCGGGCCTGAACTCGTCTTGGCCATTCGGGATCTCGCCTGCGGCGAAGCCCGACATCAGGCGGTAGGTGTTCGCTCCCATCAGGTAGGTGGCCTCGGGCTGATCGCCGAGCCATGCGAGGTACTCCGGGCCTTCGAGGCCCCAGAACCCGGGCCATCCCTGTCCCGATGCGTGACCGTCGAGGGAGGTGATGAAGTCGACGAGAAGCTCCGACATGGCGGTGTCCTTTCCTGAGGTGTCATGAGCTTGTACCGGCCGGGAGCCGCAAACTCATATGCCGCGCTGTGGAGTGACGAGAAAACCCATGACGCTGCAGCCGATCAGATCGACGGAGCGGCACTGCTTCGGAGGAAAGGAGGCCTACGTGATTGCGCTATGCCGCGATGGGGAACCGCGGTGTGAGTTCGGTCAAAGCCCCAGATCAGCCCACCCACGAACGGCCCACCATGCTGTACTGGGTGATCAGTGGCGCGTCGCTGCCCGAGGCCGACAGCGGGTACTTCATCCACGCACCTGCGACGGCGGCGGAGCACTTCCGTGAGGACCGCTCCGATCGACGGCGAAGCGATCGCGCTGGTTTTCGCCAGCGACGGCGGGGGCCATCTGTTCGCGATCGGAGCCCGCGCACAAGTCCGGAAGTCCGCCACGGCCTCCTGGTTTGACGACCTCGAGGCCACTGCGTCCCACATGCGTGAAGTCCTCGAACAGCTCGGCCGCCGGATTGCGAACCAGACCTCAACATCGGCCGAGGACAAACGGGCCCCCGCCCCAGGAAGTCATCCCACAGCTAGGGATTCGCGAGCAGCAGTGGGGATACCTGTGAGGAGGGGACGGCCAATTTCGAGGCTCTGACCGGGGTTCCGCGAATGACCTCGGGCGCTGGTGTCGACGGCCGTGGTCGCACGTCGTCACGCGTGTTCGTCTGTGGATGCGGTGACGGCAGGACCGGAGTCGTCGGGCAGGAGTTCCAGCACTAGTGCCGCATCAAGCAACGTTCGCCCTCAATGGCGCCGACCCCGTCCACTACCAGGGCATCATGATCCGCCGCTACATCACCTGGCGGAACAAGCACTGCCGACAAACACCTCCGCCAAGTCGTCTCCGGGGCGAACGACACCTGGCACAGGGCTGGAGGGCCTGTCTCGCTGTTGAGGCCGGGCTGCGAGCGAGACAGTGCGTAAACTTTGGTTGCCATCTACCGATTCGGAAACTATAGTTGTCGCATGATGGTCTCTGAGATCACCCCGGAAGAGCAGGCAGAACTCGACAAGGCGCTGTACGACGCCTTGAATCCGCTGGCCTCGGCGATTCGCTCCCGACAGGCCGGGCTGCCCGCGGAGCGTATGTGGGAAGCGGATCCCATCGAAGTGGCACTGTCCGTCCTGGCCGCTTGGAAGGTGATGGATGCCGAGGTCAGGCGGTTGACCGCGTACGCGGCAGCAACCGCCGGCTCCTACGGCGCCAGTTACGAGCAGATGGGGGCTGTCTGGGGCATCACCCGGCAGGGTGCCCGTAAGAAATGGCCCGACGCCGTCAGTCGCTCGGCGCCCGCGACAGCGGGCAGGAGCAGGCTCGTGCTCTTCGGGGGGACTGCCGAACTGGTGCAGGCGCCTTCCGGTGACTGGAGTTGGACAGGCGTGGGTGCTGATGGAGCATCCGCCGCGGTCCCCGATGTGACGCGCTACGCGACCGCGGAAGAAGCAGCAGCCCATGCGGGCGGTTTCCTCAAAGAGCACGCCCTCGACGCCGTCGACCGTTCGTAGCATCAGGCAACGTTCGCCCTCGCCGTCCGCCAGCGCATAGAGGTGCTCGACGCGGGCCTTCTTCGCGGCGTACTCGAGGTCACGGGAGGTCTTCCAGGTCTTCACGCGTTGAAAGGTGACGCCCTCCTCGCGGAGCAGGTTGCGCAGGCCCTCGTGGCTGATGTCGTCGACCACCCCCTCGGCGAGCAGGAAGTCAGCCAACTTGGCCAGGCTCCAGGTCGAGAACGGCAGGCCGTGCTCGGCCGGCCTGGACTTGGCGATCTTCTTGATCTCCCGCCGTTCCGGCATCGTGAAGGTCCTCGGCCGGCCGCCCTTGTACTTCGGGTAGAGCGAGTCGAAGCCGTCGGCGTTGAAGTTGTGGATCACATCCCGGACCCGGTCCGCGCTGGTGAACGAAACCTCGGCGATCTTCGCCACCGGCATGCCCTGCGCGGACAGCAGCACCATCTGGGCCCGCCGCCAGGTCACCACCGACCCGGTGCCCTGCGGATGATCCGCAGCAGGTGCCGCCCCTCGTCGTCATCAATGTCCCCGACCCGCACGCGCTCAGCCACGTGTTGATTCTGGCCGCCTGCTGCCGCCCCGCACAGCAAGCCGACACATCATCACAGGGCGAACGTGCGGCACTAACTAGCGTGGTGCACGCGCCAGTTACATTCAAGGGAATCGACAGAAGCGTGTGAAGTGGCAATTGCCAGCGCCCGGACAGGGGTCACCGGGCGCAGGACTGGGGGCGCCGGCTACCGGACAGGGGCGCCTCTCGCGCCGCTGGCTGCGCGTCGCACCACGTCGGCCTCAGCGGCATCAGGCCAAGGGTGGAAGACAGTTTATCTTCGGGTTCGCGCCGTCTCAGCCGGCGGCCGGGAACAGGGGTGGCGTGGGCAGCCCCTCCGGCGTGTGTCACGATCTTCCCCAACCTGTGGGGGGTGTTGCTGAATGGCGCAGGACATTGCGCTGCGGCCGGTGGTGGATCCGGCCCTCGAGGACGCGGAGCGCGCGCTGCTGGAGAAGTCCGCCGACGGACTCTTCCCAGCCACGCTGCCGCTGCCCGAGGAGCCGGGGCTGGGCGGCCGTACCAAGTCGGACATCTGGACGGCCCTGGGGGTCTCCGCGGTGTGCGCGCTACTGCCGGTGACGATCCTGTGGGCGCTGATCGGCGTGTGGCCCGGCCTGGCCGTCGGGCTCGCGGCGCAGGCGGGGCTGATCTGGGTCGGGGTCCAGTTCGGGTTCGAGGCGCTCATCCTGACCGTCGTGGGCGTGCACCTGCTGGCCTGGCTGCTGATCGTCGTCCTCGGCTGCGGGACCGACGAGCGGCAGCGGGTGGCCCGGCTGCGCCACGGCCGCTACTACCTGGCCGAGGACTTCGGCGACGACTCCCTGCGCGAGCTGCTGGGCCACTCGCCGCTGCGCCGGATGGAGCGCGCCCAGGCCGCCGTGACGGCGGTACTCCAGTCGCAGGTCGACCGGGACGGGCTGCTGGACGACATCGCCAACGACGTGACGCTGCCGGCCCAACAGTACGAGATCGCCCAGCGCCTGGCCGAGCTGACCCGGCTGGCGCGGAAGGTGCGCACCGCTGCCGGGGACGCCTCCGGCTCGCGGGTGGAGGAGGTGCTGCGGACTCAGCGGCAGGCGCTGCGGCTGTCGTCGAGCGCGCTGGAGGAGCGGGTGGAGGCGCTGGAGCGGTACGCCGAGAACACCCGCGCGGCGGACGCGGCGTACCGCGAGTGGGAGGCCGTACGAGAGCTGGAGCAACTCGGCGAGGACGTGCACGAGCTGGTGGTGAACACGGTGCGGGACGAGCTGGCCGTCGCCGAGATCGAGGGGCTCGCCGACCGGTCCCGGCTCCAGGACCTGCACCGGATGCTGGACGAGGCGCGGGGGGCGGGGCTGCTGGCCACGCGGTTCGCCGACGAGCCTGCCGACCGCCGGTCCGGCGACAGCGGCCGGGCGTGAGGGGGAGGACGACATGACGCAGACATCCCAGCCGAGACGCGAGTTCCACTCCGGCCGCGGCAAGAAGACCTTCGACCGGATCCCGGGCGGGTTCTACCTGGTCGGCGCCCTGGTGATCCTCTTCGAGGTGGTCACGCTCGGCGCGGTGGGCCTGGCCCTGGCCGTCGGCGACCCGGGCGACGACGGGGCATCCCCGGACAAGGAATCCCGGCGGGTCGAGGTCACCTACATTGCGACGGGCGACCACCCCTCGGTGAACCTCACCGTCGGGGAGGCGAACGGCAACCACGAGACCCACGGGGTCGTCATCCTGCCGTACCGCAAGACCGTCGAGCTGGCGGCGGGCGCCGACTTCTATCTGGACGTCAGAAGCCGCGAGGACCAGGAAGGGGGCACTCTCACGTGCACCGTGCTGGTCGGCGGCAAGGTGGTCCAGCAGGCGCACAGCACACCGGACTCCTCGTCCGCCACCTGCGCGGGCAGCACCGCGGACGCGCCGCAGCGGGGCATCCCCGTGCCCACTCTCACCCCCGGCGCCTCCCCGCTGCCCGAGGAGCGACGGCTCACCGGGACCGTCAAGGTGCCGGACTACCCGGGCGAGGGCTCGCCGGTCATCGGCACCGTCACGGACTCCTCCCTGGAGTACGCGGAGCTGGGCGGCACGTGGGACCGGAGCAAGACGCAGGATGCGATCTTCGACGGCTTCACCCGCAAGCAGGAGGGGCGCCAGCGCGCACTCGTGAAGTCCACGCAGGTCGACGAGGACATCATGGCCGCGGCCGGCGGCACCGGGGAGCTGCGGGGCGTGGCGGGCGCGGTGATGGACGAGCGGCGGCGCTACGAGTACCCCCGCGACCAGGCGATCCTGGTCGACGTCGCCTCGCAGCCGCTGAAGGTCGACGGACATGACGCCTGGCTGCTGGTCAGCGAGATCCACTTCCACAAACGCGGGGTGCCGTCCACGATGGACCTGAACGCGGTCCTCGTGGTCGACACCGGGCGGGTCCGCCCCTCGGTGCTGTGGGTCGTACTGCCGGAGACGAACAAGAAGCTCTGGCCGGACCTAAACACTCTGGTCGCATCCGTGCAGGTCCGCTGACCTGCACCGATACGGGGCGGGCCCGGGCGCGCGACGCGTCCCGGGCCCGTCCGGTAGAGCGCGACGCCGGCCGGGCACGGCATCGAGTCGGCGGCGACCAGGTCGACGAGCGTGCCCGACGCACGGGTGCGGTGCCAGACGATCGTGCAGTAGCGCGAGCGGAGCCACTGCTCCACGTGCTCGTACGTGGTGGCGGTGGCTGGCCATCCGTAGAGGCAGTCCCCGCCCCATGCGACCGCCAGGGCCACGTCCAGCAGGATCTTGCCCGGAGCGTGCACCGCCCGAGCCTTCCGCCACGGCGTGAGCGCTGCTGATATCGCGGTGTCCAGGCCGACCTTGCGGACGGTCTCGACCAGCAGCACTTCCCCGGCCTACGAGACCACCGCCCGGCCGCCGCCCTCGATGCGGACACGCGGGTACGACCCGATACGCTTCTGGTGAACGGATGCAGTCGCCGGAGTCGTGGTTGGGCGGCAGCAGCCTCCATCAGCGGGACGATGCCGGGATAGGGGCGCCCGGGCGAGCGGACCTGATGCAGTGCCTGCTTCCAGCGCCAGCGGAGTCGCAGGGTGTCCCAGCGGGCGTTGACGGCCTCAGTCAGCCCGCGACCTCGTGCTGCGGCCGTGTCCGGGCGGAGCAGGTCTTGGAGGCAGCGGCAGCTGTCGGCCGGAGGGCTCTTCGGTCGCGTCCACTGCGCCAGTTGCGCGGATGGAGTCCGGAAGCGGTGCTCTGACAACGGAGATCATGGCGGGGTAAGGACGTGTATCCGGAGGAGCCGGAGGGCCGGATCCTTAGAAGGGGTCTGCCTCCTGTGCCCGCCGCGTCGTCCGATGCGTTGGCGGACCGTTTGGTTTGGCGCATGACGCGACTGGACCGGCCTCTTGGTTTGGCGCATGACGCGACTGGGCCGGCCTCCCGTGTTGGACGACCAGGTGCGGACGTGCCGCCGCCGGCGGTGGCCGGGCCCTCTGGTGCACGTCCTCGGGCGCTGCCGGTGGCTGGAGCGATCCAACATGGCCGTGGCCGCGGCGACGGGCGTGATGTACCTGGAAGCCTCCGGCATCCCGGTCAAACCCACCCGTGAAGACGCGAAAGCCCTGCGCGACCTTCTGCGCGACCCCGCCTGCACCGCCGCGAGGATCGCCGCCCTGCTGCATACCTGGTCGCCGTCCGCCTGAGGCCCGCGCCTCGTGCAGGACTTGACGGTGCGATGCCGGTGAGCGGCTCGGGTGGGGTGGAACACCTTCGCGGGGTGAACCCTCGTAGGGGGTCAGGTAGCCCAGAACACCACCGCGGCCGCAGGTGCAAACTCGCATGGCCCTGACCTGTCCGGGCGCGAGGGTGGCAGCGGCAGCGGGCTGGACGGAGGTCTTCTCGTCCGCGCCGACCACGTATTCGTCCGCGCCGAGCGGCTCACCGTCGAAGGTACGAGCACATAGGCGCCTGCAGTCTGACAGACCTGGCGGGCCCTACTCGGCGAACCCTCCCTGCCAGGTGCGCGCCGTGTTCAGGCGCAGGCGCGTCTCACGGGCGGCGCTGGTGTTGGAGGCCCCGCGCGCCGCGTGCAGGACGACCTGCGCGCAAGTGCAACCGACGCTCGGTCTTGTGCCCGTAGGCCATCCCGCCTGTCCGTTACTGCACGCGTGTCGTCGGGCTGTGACGGCGGCCCCCGCAAGGGCCGCCGTCGCCGGGCCCGGGCCTGTTCACGTCCGTTGGGTCAGCTCTCGGCGAGTCGTGCCTTCTTGACCTTGTTGCCGCAGGTGTTCATGGAACACCAACGGCGATTGACTCCGCGGCTGGTGTCGAGGAAGAGCCCCGCGCATCCGGGGCCTTCGCAGTTCTTGACGCGGCTGCGGTCGGGGCCCCCGAGGACGTGGATGGCATCTGTGGCCAGGACCCCCAGGGCGTCACCAACAGGCGTCGTCTCGGTCAGGCGCCATCCTGCGAGATCGTCTTCGAGCTCGGCCCTCGCGTGCCCAGCAGCCGCGGCGGTGTTGAGGGTGCGGACATCCTGCGAATTGGGCCGTGCCCCTGCGGCGATCGCCGACCCGATGCGGTAGATCGCCTCGCGCAGCTCGACGGCATCAGCCAGATCGGTCGGCGACACGTCCGGGGTGTCAAGCCCTGTGGCCTGGAGCCACATTTTCAGTCGTGCAGGGTCAGTCAGCCGCTCTCGCGGCGCCATGCCGGCTCGATCGCTGACGGTGGCAGTGAACCGGAACGCCAGGACCTCGTTGTCCATGCGGAACACACGACGTACGTCCTCGGTCATTCCCACCTCCGCAGTGGACGACAACATCTCTCGAACCTTCTTAGACGGTTCGACACGATGGTAACCCTCATGGCATGGTGGAACCGTCTTAGGCGGTTCATAGAGGAGGTTCTCCGGATGAGTGCCATCGCGGTCATAGGTCTGGGAGCAATGGGGAGGCCCATCGCACGCAACCTCCTGAAGGCCGGCCACGACGTCGTGGTGTGGAATCGCTCCGACGGGCCGGCGGACGAACTCGCTGCAGCGGGTGCCCGGCGAGCCGCCTCGCTCGCAGAGGCCGTGCACTCGTCGGTCGTCTTCTCGGCCCTGGCCGACGATCAGGCCGTCGCCGAGACGTTCATCGACTCCGGTGTTCTTGCTCAGACGCTGGACGGGACTGTTCACGTCAACCTCGCGACGGTGAGCGCCGGCCTGGCTCGCCGGGCCGACGCAGCGCACGCCGAGCATGGCGTCGGGTACGTTGCGGCACCCGTCTTCGGCCGTGTTCCGGTCGCCGAAGCCGGAGCACTCAACATCCTTGCGGCGGGCGAGCAGGGGCTGATCGACCGCGTGCAGCCGCTCTTCGACGTGATCGGCTCCCGGACCTGGCGAATCGGCGATCGCCCGGAGCAGGCCAACATCGTGAAGATACTCGGGAACTACCTGATCGCCTCCGCGATCCAGTCGCTGGGCGAGGCTGTCAGCCTCGCGGAAGGCACCGGTGTCGACTCGGAGCAGTTCGTCGAACTGCTGACCTCAACACTCTTCCCGGGATCCGTTTACGCCAGCTACGGGTCGCTGATTGCCGAACGCCGCTACCAGCCGGCCGGATTCACCACATTCCTGGGCCGCAAAGACCTCCATCTCGCGCTCGATGCAGCGAACGACCACGACATTCGGCTTCCGATCGGTGAACTGCTGCGGGCTGTCTTCGATCAGGCCATCGCCGACGGCGGCGGGGCGGACGACTGGGCGGTCATCGCGGAACAGCAGCCGCGGTGACCGCCGTAGGCCAATGCCCTGATCGCGGACTGGCGATTGCGAGCGCTGGATGTTCTTCCTCTACGACCACCTCGCTGCCGGAGGCGTCGTCGCCACCGCGACGGCCGAAGTCGGCGAACGTCGGACCCAGATGGTCGCCGACCAGGACGAGACACGCCAGGCGAGCCGGCACGAGCGTGCCCTGAACGCCGACGAGAACCTCAACGCCGCCGCCCACGCCGCGGCTCCGGCGGGCTGATCCGACGTGACCGGCGGCCGTCACCCCTCCGGTGGGGCGACTGCCGACCGTGGCGCACGGGTCACCGACGCTGTTGACGGCCTCCGGAGCGGTGCGGAGCACTGCCCCGGGCGGCGAAGCGTTGGCCGGGACCGCCACCACAGTCGATGGACCTGTTCGAGACACGCGGACGAAGCCGCCTCACCCAGGGGTGAGGACCGCCGTGCATGTCACCAGGGCACTACGCCGGCGTCGTCGAAGAACGCGCCGGTCGGGCCGTCGTCGGGCAGGGTCGCGAGTCTGATGGCGATCGCCGCGCCCTGTTCGGGGGTGCGCACGCCGCTGAAGCCGTTGAGGCCGGTCGCGACGTAGCCGGGGCAGCCGGCGTTGATCAGGATGTTCGTGCCGCTCAGTTCCCGGGCGTACTGGAGGGTGACGGCATTCAGGAACGTCTTCGACGGCGCGTACGCCACGGACACGGGGCCCGTCGTCTGCTCGGCAGCGGCTCCTGACTGCTGGGTGAGCGAGCCGAGAGTGCTGGACATGTTCACGATCCGCGGTGAGCCGGAGCGGCGCAGCAGCGGCATCATCGCGTTGGTGACGCGGATGACGCCGATCACGTTGGTCTCCATGACCGTCCGGATGGTGACGGGATCGACCCGGGTGGGCTCCTGCGGCATGTCACCTGCGATGGCGGCGTTGTTGACGAGCACATCGAGGCGCCCGGTCTGTTCCTCGATCAGCCGTGCGGCGGCGGTCGCGCTCGCGTCGTCGGTCACGTCCAGCGGTACGCCGAACGCGTCGACGCCGGCCGCGCACAGTCTCTCCACCGCGGCCTTACGGCGCTCCTCGTCGCGAGCGCCGACGCCGACGCTCCAGCCGAGGGCGCCCAGGCCCGCGGCGATCTCGTAGCCGATTCCCTTGTTCGCGCCGGTGACCAGCGCAATCGTCCGTTCAGTCATAGGGACGATGCTGCCTTCGGGCCTCGGCGGGGGTCCAACACCGATTGGGTGGGCAGCGATACCGTCAGGGTATTGATCTGAAGTAGCGTGGCCGTATGGAGACCCGGGAACTGCGGTATTTCGTCGCTGTCGCCGAAGAGCTGCACTTCGGCCGTGCCGCGCAGCGGCTCGGAATCGCGCAACCGCCCTTGTCGCGGGCGATCCAGCAGCTCGAACGCCGGCTCGGGGCAACGCTGTTGGATCGGACCAGCCGCACTGTCACGCTGACCGAGGCCGGCTCGGTGCTGTTGGTCGAGGGCCGGGCGGCCCTCGACGCGGTCGACGCGGCCGAGCGCCGGACCCGCCGTGCCGCCCTTTCCGTCACCGGCCGTCCCGGCCTGGTCCTGGTCACGAAGGCCAGCGCGTCCAGAGAACTGCTGGCGAAACTGCTCGACGCGTACGCCGCCGAACCCGGCGCGGTCCCCGTGGACGTCATCCTGTGCGGCCCGGCCGAGCAGGAACGACTCCTGCGCGAGGGCCGGGCCGACGTGGCGCTGCTGCACCGGCCGTACGACTCGACAGCCGGATTCCACACCGAAGACCTCCGCGCGGAGGGCCAGGTCGTGGTCCTGCCGGCCGGGCATCCGCTCACCGCCCGGGCCCACGTGCACATGGCCGACATCACCGGGCTGCCGGACCTGCCCCTCCCACGCTGGCCCGACCGCGACGGCACCTACCCGCCCGGCCCTGGCCCCAAGGTCCGCGACCAGGCTCAGTTGCTGCAGCTCGTCGCGCTCGGCCGTGCCTGCGCGGTCTCACCGGAGTCGTACCGAGCCCAACTGCACGGCGACCTGGCCGCAGTGCCCGTGCTGGACGCGCCGACCGTCACCACCGTGATTGCCTGGCCACCGCACAGCCGGTCCACAGCCGTCGCCGACCTTGTCCGGACTGCGACCCGTCTCTAGCGCCGCATCAGAGAACCTTCGCCCTGTTTCTCGGTGAGAGGATCACTGGCGAGCGCCGGGACTGACGGTCCCGGATCGAACGGGGGGGACATCGAGAGTGGCCGGGGATGAGCCCTGGACAGGTGACGATCAAGATCACAATGACCGGTGTCATGCGCGTTGGCGAGCGTCGTTGAACCGCTCGACGGCCCAATCCGGCTACCGGGACGCGTGGTATGACGCCCAGTGCGGAGGATGCCGCTTCTGGATCGCGTTGAGCGGGCAGCTCGGCCGGGACTACGGGGCATGCAGCAGCCCTGGCTCGTCATTCGATGGGCAAGTGCGGTTCGAGCACGACGGCTGCGAGAGCTTCGCCGACCGCGCCGACGGCTCATTCGGGTGAAGGCCGTTCAGGCGAAGTTGACTGTGGTCGGCCACGACTCTGCGGAGGCGTTCGTCGGCGGCGTGCTTGTTCCGCCAGACGATGTAGCGGCGGATCATGCTGCCCTCGGCTTTGTGGCTGTGGTGGTCGGTGCCGTCGAGGGCGAAGGAGCGCGGGGCGGTGAACTGGGCCTCTGTGGCACCTGAAGGGCACTTGCTCATGGGGACCGTCGACGGCCGGATCCTGGAGTGTCCGCCTCAGCGTTGACCTCGGCAGCGAAGCTTCAGAATCCGTTGCCGTACCGATCATGGAGTCTGTCGATCGAACGGGGGTCTCGATCGGGTGATCGCGGGCCTTGCCCGGCATGAGAACAGAGCCTGGCTGTATGCGGGGAAAATCCAGGGGAGCGGACGGCCGCGCGCTGCTACGGTCGGGCGCCATGAGCTGGCTTCCCGATGACTTCGTCCACCCCGTCCTAGTACCACTGCCGGGCGGTGGTCATCACCTGCGGCCGATCCGGGAGGTGGACACCCCGCTCGACTATCCGGCTGTGATGGGTTCGCGCGAGCGGCTGTGGACCATTTTCGGCCCGGCCTGGGGCTGGCCCGCGGACACCATGACCTACGAGGCCGACCAGGCCGACCTTTTGCGGCACGAGAAGGAGATCGCCGCGCACCAGTCCTTCAACTACGCGCTGTTCGACGCGGCGGAGACAGTTCTGCTCGGCTGTGTCTACATCGACCCGCCCGAGAGGGCCGGCGCGGACGGCGAGATCTCCTGGTGGGTAGTGGACGAGCTGGTGGGCAGCAAGGTCGAGCAGGCACTCGACGCGCTGGTGCCGCAGTGGATCGCCGCCGACTGGCCGTTCGAGCAACCGCGCTTCCTCGGCCGTGAGATCTCGTGGTCGGACTGGCTCGCCCTGCCGCAGCATCCCGACACGTAAGTGGTTGTTACCCGTACCGATCTCGAAGGCTGTCGGTCGAACGGGAGTCTCGATCAGGTGACTGCGGCGGTTTGCGCGCGTGGAAGCAGGGCCTCCTGGTAGGTCGGGGGCCCCTATCTGTTTGGTCAAGCCGGGTGAGGATGGTCGGCATGACGGATCGGGATCGGTTGGGGCGGACGGCAGTGCACTATGCGGCTGCCGATGGGGACGCGGATGGCCTGCGGGTGCTCTTGGCCGGAGGTGCCGCCGTGGAGGCAGCCGACGATGCGGGCTGGACCCCGCTCCATTTCGCGGCTCAGGCCCAGGCTCCATCGGCCATCGAGGTCCTCCTGGCCGCGGGCGCGGCGGTTGATGCCGCGGACCGGCACGGCAATACGCCGCTGTGGAGGGCGGTCTTCTGTTCGCAGGGCGAGGGTGCGACGATCCGGCTGCTGCTGGAAGCCGGTGCGGACCCCGACCGAGGTAATGGCCATGGTGTGAGCCCGCGGACGCTGGCGGGACGGATCGCCAACTATGACGTGGCTGCCCAATTTCCGGCCGGTGATGGGGCTTCGTCCTAGGCTCCGCTGCCCGCGGCGGCCGGCTGGGGTTCGTAGAAGGTTCCGTCGCGGAGCATCGCGAAGAGGACATCGGCCCGGCGTCGGGCGAGGCAGAGCAGGGCCTGGGTGTGGTGCTTGCCCTGGGCGTTCTTCTTGTCGTAGTAGGCCCGGGATGCCGGGTCGCCCAGGGTGGCGAACGCGGAGAGGAAGAAGGCCCGTTTGAGCTGCTTGCTTCCTCGTCTGGAGGGCTGTTCGCCGCGGATCGAGGAGCCCGAGCTGCGGAACGCCGGGGCGAGGCCGGCATAGGCGGCGAGGTGGCCGGCGGTGGGGAAGGTGCTACTGTCGCCGACCTCGATCAGGATGCGGGCTCCGGTCCTGACGCCGACCCCCGGCCAACTTGCCGCGGTCGGTCGGATTCGGTCCGGTCAGCGGCCCCCTTTTGCGGCCCGCAGGCTGACGGAGTCGATCGCGCACCGTGACCAGTCCAGCTCGCCTCGCGCTCCGAGTTCGTCGAGGATCACGCGGTAGAGCCGGGCCCAGACCCGGTCCCGGCTCCACTGGGCGAACCGGCGGTAGACCGTGGGCCAGGCCGGGCCGAACACCGGCGGCAACTGCCGCCACGTGCAGCCTGACGTCGCCACGAAGATGATCGCCGTCAGGGCCTCATGGTCACGTGCCCGACGCCGACCACCGCCTTGTGGACGCGTGACCACTGTCGGCGGCACCACCCGCCGGAACAGCACCCACAACTCCTCCGGCACCGGCCGTTCAACGAGATCCGTCATGCATGGATCAACGACCGATCACGCCATAAGAAAAGACGTCTTATTCGCCGCTGGCGCGAGCACGGGCTGATCGCCGAGTTCCACGACCGGCTGCGCGGGACGGTCCGTGAGCGCGAGGGCCGCGAGGCCGAGCCCACGGCGGGGATCATCGACGCGCCGTCAGTGAAGGCCGCGGCCTCGGTGTCGGCCGCCTCACGCGGCTACGACGGCGGGAAGAAGGTGCCGGGCCGCAAGCGGCGGTTGCGGGATGCCTGGGTCTGGGCGAGGCGGGCTGCAGCTGTGAGTGCCCTGTGCGTCAGGCGCCGGAGTTGGGAGGGGCCCCGCAGCGTCCGCATCGCGCACAAGGCGAAGAAGAACTGTCCCATGATGGCGATGGGCAGGAGCGGGGGGAAGAAGACCAGGTACCAGAGAGGGAGGAGCAGGAGCAGACTCAACGGACCCCGGAACGCCAAACCGCTGCGCTTGCTGGCCAGTCCGTAGATGACGCTGATCAGGAGGGACGGGATCCCGATCGTCTCGAAAAGGTTCTGGAAGTCGTAGGCGGTGAGCCTGAAGTCCGGGGATAGAGACTCCGACACGGCCGCCCATGTGATCGCGAAGGTGATGGCGTATCGGACGACCAGGTCGACGATGCGTAGTCCGATGACTCCCAGGTTCCGCCACGGTGTGTCTGGGTCCATGGCTGCTCCCTTGATGGCATGGCTGATGGGGGCGGCACGACACTTCGGCGTCCGCTGCGTAACATCCTGCCAGCCGTATTGAACGCGTTCAATAGTGGGTGTGAGTGCGCGTTGCGGGCGGCTGCCTTCCAGGCCGGCGCCCCGACCGTCCCTCAGGGGGTGATGGGGCAAAACCCACCGGTGCAGACGGCCGGAGCGAACGGCGCCCCGGCGGCCGACCCGCTCCCGCCCGACTCGTCTCCAGAAACCGGAGCGGCTCCCGCCTCTGGCGGCGGACGTGACGTCGTGAAACCCGGACCGGGGCTCCTGAGGTAGACGGCCCTCCATCGCCGCGTGGGTGAGGAGGGTGTGCTCTGGTGTGGTGTGGGTCACCTCGGCGTTCTGTCACGTTCGAAGGAGGCTGCCTGTCCCATGGGCGTCACCCAGACCGAACGAAACCGAGGGAGCGCAGGCATGAAAGTTCTGCTGGCGGGTGCGAGCGGGGCCCTGGGGCAGCGAGTCCATCGCAAGATGAAGGCGGCCGGGCACGACGTGGCCACCCTGGGCCGGGGAGCCGGCAGTTCGGTCCGCGCGGACCTCCTGGACGGGCAGGCGGTGCTGCGGGCTGTCGAGGGCTGGCCTTCGACGCGGTCGTGCACGCCGCCACCGCACTCGGCGGGATGGCCATGATGAGGCACCAGGACTTGGCCGCCACCAACGCGCTGCGCACCGAGGGCACTGCCCATCTGCTGGAGGCCGCCCGGGAGACCGGGGCCGGCCGGTTCGTGGTGGAGTCGATGATGTTCGGCTACGGCTACGGGGACCACGGCGACGGACTGTTGACCGAAGACCGGACGACCTTCGGACCTCACCAGGTCGACCCCTGGCTCGAGCGGCACGTCGGGGCGTTGCGTACCAAGGAGGAGCTGGCCTTCACCGTCGACGGCATCGAGGGAATCAGCCTGCGGTACGGCCTGTTCTACGGTGCCGGCACCACCGACGTCCACCTGGTGCCGAAGCTGCGCAAGCGGAAGGTGCCGGCTGTCGCCGATCAGGGGCGGGCGCTGTCCTGGGTGGACGTGGACGACGCCGCCCGCGCCGTCGTCCTCGCGCTGGAGAAGGGCCGGGCGGGACAGGCGTACAACAGCGCCGACGACACACCGGTGGGCTTCGGTGAGCACCTGCGCGCGGTGGCCGCCGCGTTCGGCGCGCCACGGCCGATGGCCGTCCCCTTGTGGCTCCTCAGGCCGGCCCCCTTGGCGCACAGCATCATGGCGACCAATCTCCGTCTGTCCAACGCGAAGGCGAAGCACGAGCTCGGCTGGCAGACCAGCCACCCGGGCGGCGTGGCCGGGGTGCAAACGCTTGCCCGGCGGCTCGCCGTTCCGGCAGCCTGAGCCGATGATCGATTCCCCGCCCGTCCAGGACCCGTTCTTCGAGCACCGGCGGCTGCTGTTCGCCACCGCCTACCGAATGCTGGGCAGTGTCGCCGATGCCGAGGACATCCTGCAGGACGCCTGGCTCAGCTGGTCGAGCGTCGACCACGCCTCCGTTCGGCAGCCGAAGGCGTACCTGGTGCGCACCGTCACCAACCTGTCGCTGAACCGGCTCACCTCTGCCCGGGCCACCCGTGAGTCCTACGTCGGACCGTGGCTGCCCGAACCGGTACTGACCGGCCCTGACATCGCGGAGAAGACCGACATGGCCGAGACCGTCTCGATGGCAATGCTCGTGGTGATGGAGAGTCTCAGCCCGATCGAGCGCGCTGTCTTCGTGCTGCGCGAAGTCTTCGGCTACTCCCACGCCGAACTCGCCGAGGTGCTGGAACGCCCCGAACCTACGATCCGCCAGATCGCGCACCGGGCGCGCTCCCACGTACAGGCCCGAAGGCCTCGCTTCGACACCGACCGTGCCCAGCGCGACCAGATCACCGACCGCTTCCTGGCCGCCTGCGCCGGCGGGGACCTGAACGCGATGATGGAACTGCTGGCCCCGGACGTCACCGCCTGGTCCGACGGCGGCGGCAAGGTCACCGCCTCGCGCCGCCCACTGCACGGCACCTCGGCCGTGGGCCGCTGGCTGATCGGTGTGCTTGCCAAGCCGGACTCCCAGGGCATCACCCTGAGCGCCATCGAGATCAATGGCGAACTCGGCATCCTCGCCTCCTTCGGCGACACCCCGGTCGGTGCGCTCTCCTTCGACCTGGTCGACGGGCGGATGCAGAACCTGCGCCTGCAGGTCAACCCGGACAAGCTCGCCGGCCTGGACGACGAGCGCACCTCCTGAGGCATCGCTCCGTGACCCTGCTGGGCTCGTGCAGGCCGTCCTGTGCGCACCCGCGTGGTCATCGTGTCGGCGGCGGCCGGTCCCACACCGGGTCCGAGCGGGAGCCCCGGCAGGAGTGAATGCGATGTCCGGTTTCCTCGTTTCCTCAAGTTCTGCGGCCTGGTTGCCGGCGCCGTCGGCAGCCTGTGGTTCATCAGCTTCTGCGGCGCAGCGGTGTTTGGCGAGCCATGCGCTCCGGGCAGGATCAAACCCGGCGTGGTGTGTGCGGACCGAGGCGGGGCCGAGCACACGTATGCGGAGGCGCGAGCGGTCGAGAATCGCGAGCGGCGGCAGATGAAGACCAGCGGGCGGCGGCAGATGAAGCCCAGCGGGACCCCGTCGCGGTCGGCGTGGGGCTCGTCGTCTTCGGCGGAACGCTCTTGCGCAGCCCCGGAGCCGCATCTGAACGACGGGCAGTCTTGGGCGGCACGTGAGAGCCGGGCTCCGACCGGATGGTCGGAGCCCGGCTCTTTGGTGTCGGAAGTGAAGGGCCTGGCGGCTCCGTCGGCGCACAGGCCCGACCGGGCCTGGCGGCTCCGACGCCCGCATAGGCCCGACCAGCGAGGTCACCGCAGGACTGGCGCCATGTGACGCAGGTCACCTTCGGGACTGTCACGTCACCGCACCTTTGCTTGTCCCGTGGATGTCCCCGAAATCGCGACGACTCAACGGAGCGCGCAAGATGAACTCGAACCACCGCATCGTCGTTCTCGGTGCTGGCTACACGGGCATGTTCACCGCCATCCGACTGGCCCACCGCACCCGCCGGACCGGCGTGAAGATCACACTGGTCAACCCCTCGAGCCGGTTCGTGGAGCGGCTGCGGATGCACCAGATCGCCGCCGGGCAGAAGCTGGCCGCGCACCGGATCCCCGACCTGCTCGCCGGTACGGGCGTCAGGTTCGTCCAGGGCACAGCCACGGCCATCGATCCCGAAGCCCGGACCGTCATCGTCGACGGCAGCCTCTCCCTCGGATATGACACCCTCGTCTACGCGCTGGGCAGCTGGACCGACACCGGCAACGTCCCCGGCGCCGACACCCACGCGCTCACCCTCAACAGCCCGGAGATCGCCGGCCGCTTCGCCGCGCGGGCCGCCGAGCTCGCACGGGCCGGCGGCACGGTCACCGTCTGCGGCGGCGGCCTGACCGGCGTAGAGGCGGCCACCGAGCTCGCGGACGCCCACCCCGGCCTGAACGTCACCCTGATCAGCACGGAGGAGCCCGGCGCGATGATGGGAGACAAGGCTCGCGCGTACCTGCACCGCGCGCTGGACCGCCTCGGTATCACCGTGACATCCGGCGTCCGTGTCGCCCGGGTGTTGCCCGACGCCGTCCAGCTGGCCGACGGCCGCACGATCCGCTCCGACGCCTGCTTGTGGACCACCGGCGTCAGGGTGTCGTCGCTCGCCGCGGACTCGAAGATCGCCACCGATGGCCGCGGACTGATCCTGACCGACGCCACGCTGCGGTCGGTCTCCCACCCGGAGATCCACGCCGTCGGCGACGCCGCCTCCGTCCGCATGACCTGGGGCCAGCTCCACGGCTCCTGCCAGAGCGGGCTGCCGACCGCCCAGTACACCGCCGACACCATCGCTCGGCTGGTACACGGCAAGACCGTCAAGCCGTTCCGCTTCGGTTACTTCCACCAGCCGCTCAGCCTCGGCCGGCGCGACGCGGTCATCCAGTTCACCAGGGCCGACTTCACCCCGGCCCGCTGGCGCCTCACCGGTCGCGCCGCCGTGATGTACAAGGAGCTGGTCAGCGGCAGCCCGCTGATGACGTACCGCTACAGCAAGCGCATGAACATGACCACGTTCGTCTCCAAGGGCGCCACCGCCTCCCTGGAGCCCGCCGTATGCCCGCCCTCCCGGCTCCCGGCGCCGTGATCCGCTGGATCTCCGGGGATCCGCTCGACGTGCGGTCCACGTCGCCGGCGCTGTTCCTTGCAGGGGCATGAGGAACATGCGTTCCTCCGCGGCACGAGCTGGTGCTGGGTCAGTGCTGCGGTCCAGGAGGGGGTGCGGGCTCGGTGTCGGCGTGGGTTCGTGCCGGTGTGCCGGTGGCGGGAGCGTTGTCCGCGGTGGTGGGAGGGTGCGTGGTCACCCATGAGGCCAGGAAGGCCAGGCCGTCGTGGCTGGCGGTGGCGGGTGCGGCTGTCCAGACGACGAGTTGCTGGTCGGGGTCGGTGGCGACGGCGAGTGTCTCCCAGTCGAGGGTGAGTTCGCCGACGAGCGGATGGCGGAGGGTCTTGACACCCGTGGTCTGGGCGGCGACGTTGTGGGCGGCCCACCACTGTCGGAAGTGGGATCCTTGATCGACAGCTCGCCGACCAGTTCGGTCAGGCGCGGGTCATCCGGGTGGCGGGCTTCTTCCATGCGCAGGAAGGCGACGCAGTCGGGAGCCACCTGCTCCCAGTTCGCGTAGCGCTGCCGCATTTCCGAGTCGGAGAAGACCAGACGGGCGTAGTTGCGCTGCTTGTCGGGGAGCTGGGAGAAGTCGCTGAGGAGTGCTGCGGCGAGAGGGTTCCAGGCCAGGATGTCCATGCGGCGTCCCAGGACGATCGCGGGCGCGCCGAGAGCGTCGAGCAGGCGTCGGGTCTGGGGCCGTACCTCCTGCGACTTCGGCCGCCGGCGGCGGTGGGCTTCCTTCCCGGCGAGTTCGAGGAGGTAGGTGTGCTGGTCGTCGTCCAGGCGCAGCACGTCGGCGAGGGCGGCGAGGACCGGTGCGGAAGCCTGTAGCCGGCCCTGTTCAAGGCGCGTGTAGTACTGGACGCTGATCGATGCCAGCTGGGCCACCTCTTCGCGTCGCAGTCCGGGTACGCGCCGGTGCTCTCCGTCCGTAGCCAAGCCGAGGTCTGCGGGCGTCAGCTCTGCACGCCGTGCCTTGAGGAACTGGCCCAGCTCGGTGCGGTTCGCTTCCTCGCCCATGGCTCCACCGTACTGTCGCGTCCCGGCCCCGGACCGGACGAAGAGGGGTAGGGATCATTACCCCGCTGCGGGGCCTGGGTCGCCCCGGCCCGTTGCGGGGCCAGGGGCCGCCCCGCACATCCGGCCACTGCTTGGCCGCGGCATCTTACGGCCCGCGGGGGAGAGGGGGATGTCGGGGCGGGGGGTAGGGATTCCTACTCTGCTCCCCTCCGTCGGCCTCTGGCATCGTCCAGAACGGGGGTGCCCATCTGTAGCAGGGAGCGTACGGTCATGGCCGTCAAAGTTCTGGTCCTCGGCGCCGGCGGGCGGATCGCCCGGTGGGCCGTGGACATGCTCGGGCGCGAGGATGTGGAGCTCACCCTTCTGGCGCGCGAGGGGAAGCACCCGTTGGACGTGCCGCCGGGCGCCCCGGTGGTCGAGGGCGACGTCCTTGACCCCGAGGTGCTCGGCAGGCGCTCCAGGGACAGGACGTCGTCTACGCGAACCTGGCCGGCGACCTCGACGAAGAGGCACGGGCGATCGTCACGGCGAGGGACGCCGCCGGTGTGCGGCGGCTGCTGTTCGTCACGGCCCTGGGCATCTACGACGAGGTACCCGGCGCTTTCGGCCGCTGGAACACGCAGACGATCGGAATCGACACGCTGCGTACCTACCGGGCGGCCGCCGACGCGATCACCTCCTCCGGTCTCGACTACACGATCCTGCGTCCGGCGTGGCTCTCGGACAAGGACGAGATCGACTACGAGGTCACCTCGCGCGACGAGCCGTTCCGCGGAACCACCGTCTCCCGAAAGTCCGTGGCAGCCCTCGCGGTCGAGATCATCAAGGATCCGCAGCAGTGGGTACGCGCCGACCTGGGAGTGAGCAAGCCGGGCACCGAAGGCGACCGCCCCGTATTCGACTGACCCCACGGGCGGGCGGCGTACGAAGTGCCGCCCTCCGCCGGAGCACCGCCGCCATCGGCCCCGTGCGCGGCACCGCGATGCCCAGTCCTCAATCGGCCGAGCCGTCGGACGAGGGGGTAAAGATCCTTACCCTCCACACCAGCCGACCGCCGTGAAACGGTTGAAACATCGCAATCCCACCACGGGCGACAAGCCCGAACTCCGCTCATAGCACCGGGCCCGACTCTGCCCCGAACACACACAGCATCTCCCTCAGGAGGCGTCAGCCGCGGAAACCGTGACCTTCAAGAACAAGCACATCGACGTCGCCGCCGACATCCACTTCCCGCCCGGCTTCGACCCGGCCCGCAAGTACCCCGCCATCGTCAGCGCCCACCCCGTCGGCAGCTGCAAGGAACAGACCTCCGGCTCCGTCTACGGCAAGGTGTTCGCCGAAGCGGGCTTCGTCGTCCTCGCCTTCGACGCCGGGTTCCAGGCCGCCAGCAGCGGCGAACCGCGCCACCTCGAAGACGCGACCTGGCGCGTGGAGGACTTCCGCTGCGCCGCCGACTACCTGGTCACCCTCGACTACGTCGACGAGGACCGCATCGGCGTGTTCGGCATGTGTGCCGGCGGCGGCTACACCTGGTCCGCCGCGATGACCGAACGCCGCTTCAAGGCCGTGGCGACCGTGACCGGAGTCAACCTCGGACGGCTGCTGCGCCAGGGAGACATGTCCGCCGACGCCGCCATCACCACCCTGGAGGCGATCGCGGCCCAGCGCACCGCCGAAGCGCGCGGCGGCGAGCGACGCCTCGACAGCTCGCTGCCCCCTCGGTCGAGAAGGCCAACGAGCTCGGCCTCGTGCCCCCCATGCACATCGACGTGGCGGAAGCCACCGAGTACTACAAGACACCGCGCGGAGCACACCCCCACGGCACCAACCTGTGGCTGTTCTCCTCCCTCGCCCCCACCGTCGACTTCGACGCCTACCACCTCGCGGACAAGCTGCTCACCCAGCCCCTGCTGCTCATCGTCGGCAACAAGCCGGGGGAGTTCGGCGCCTACCGCGACGCGCACACGGTCTTCGACCTCGCCGCGTCCAAGGACAAGGAGCTGCTCATCATCCCTGGCGTCTCCCACTACGACCTCTACGACAAGCCCGAGGCCGTCCAGCCGGCCCTCGACGCGCTCATCCGCTTCTTCACCAAGCACCTCTGAGGGCCTTCTTCACCAAGCACCTCTGAGCGCCCCGGATTCTTCACCAAGCACCTCTGAGCGCCCCGGATTCTTTACCAAGCACCTCTGAGTGCCCCGGACGCCTACCCCGCACGCCGCACCCGAACGGACGAGAGGGCACGCGCCCTCTCGTCCGCCCAGCACCCCGAGGTGGAGCCACCCGTGAGCATGCCCTCACCCAGGGCTTCGCCTTCACCCGGCGCGTCCCGGTCCTGCGCCGGCCCGACGAGTACGGCCTCGCCTACGAGGCCGTCACCTTCCCCTCCCAGGACGGCACCCCGCTGGAAGGCTGGTTCATCCCTGCCGACTCCGACAGGCTCGTCATCGCCAACCACCCCATGCCGGCCAACCGGTACGGCTACCCCGGGCACCTGCGCCAGTACGCCACTCCCTTCGCCGACTTCGAGATCAACTTCCTGCCCGACTACAAGAACCTCCACGACGCCGGCTACAACGTCCTCGCCTACGATCTGCGCAACCACGGCCGCAGCGGCGCTGCCAACGGCGGCATGGTCGGCATCGGGCAGTTCGAGTACCGCGACGTGATCGGCTCCATCCGTTACGGCGTGAACGCCTGGGCACCGGCAACTCCCGCATCGCGCTCCTCTCCCGCTGCCTCGGCGCGAACTCCACCATCGTCGCCCTGTCCAAGCACCCGGAGGAGTTCGAGAACCTCGCCGCCCTCGTCGCCGTCCAGCCCGTCTCCCTGCGCGCCCTCGCCGAGACGGCCCTCACACAGGTCCCCGGCGGCATCGGCCTCCTGGAGACCGAACTGAAGAACCTCACCGGCTTCGACCTCGACGAGCTCTCCCCCCTCGCCTACGCGAAGGACGTCACCACACCCACGCTCGTCGCCCAGGTCCACGACGACTCCAGCACCCGCCCCGAAGACGTCCAGAGCATCTACGACGACCTCGCCACCACCAGCAAGAAGCTGCACTGGATCGAGGGCACCACCCGCCGTTTCGACGGATACAACTACTTCCCGAACCACCCCGAGCAGATGCTCGACTGGTTCGCGACCCACCTCACCTGACCCGCCTCACCTGACCGACCTGACCCGCCTCACCTGACCGACCTGACCCGCCTCACCTGACCCACCTCACCTGACCCGCCCTCATGCCTGCCCGGGCGCCCAGGCTCGCCGGGCGCCGCAGGCCCGGCCGGGCCGCAGCCGCGTGACAGCTGCGCAGCGGACGGGCACCCATGTTGACCGCCCCCGGCCCGGATACACCCCGGGCTCGCCCGAAACCGAGGCGTAGGAGACCCCGCCATGAGCAGCCTTCCCCAGCCCCTGCGACTGAGGCGGGAAGTCTCGCCGCTGTAACTCTTCTAGCCTCGTCTTCGTCTTCGCGGTCTCGCAGCTCTCCCACCACCTCCTGGAGCACCTCACCTGGCGAGGTGCCGCGGAGACCGCCGTCCTGCTGATCGCCGTCTTCGGGACCTGGGCCTACACCAGCATGGAGGCGGCCCTCCTCGACGTCAGCCGCCAGGTGACACGATGGATGATCGTCGGCGTCATGGGCCTCGGGCTGTTCATGAACGCAGCCATCTCCCACGCCTTCGACGACCGGGCCTGGGCCTTCGTCATTCCGCTGCTGGCCATCCTCTTCGGCGCCTGCGCCACCACCGCGCTGGCCGCTCGCAGCAACCCCCTGCGCGAACACTTCCAACGGACCCTCGTATGGATCACGGCCTCCGCCGCCCTCTGGATCGCAGGCGCCGCAACCAACCCCGACGCACGCCTCTGGTGGTGGGGCGCCGCCGCTCTGGTGGACCTCGCCGGCACATGGCTCGCCCACCCCCTGCCCGGCCGCACCCTCAGCGACAGCGCGCTGGGGCTCGACGCCGAGCACATGATCGAACGCCTCCGGCTCTTCTTCATCATCGTCCTCGGCGAAACCGTCATCACCGCAGGCCGCGCGATGACCGACACCCCCCTCACCGCCTCCACCGTCCTCGCCACCGCGGGAGTCTTCGCAGCCCTCGTCTGCATGTGGGCCTTCTACTTCGGAGGCGCCGAAACCGTCATCACCACCACCGTCGCCACCAGTAGCACCGACCCCATGCGCACCGTGCGCCTCGGCATCAACTGTGCGTACCTCGTACTTGCGGCACTCGTCGCCTTCGCCGTCGGCAGCGAGCTCGCCATCGCCCACCCCACAGGCCACGGCAGCGCCACCCTCGCCCTGCTCCTCTTCGGCGGCCCCTTCCTCTACCTCGTCACCACCGCCTGGTTCTTCCACACCACCGCAGGCGGCGCCTGGAAGGAGCGCCTCGTGGCGGCCATGACCCTCATCGTGACCGGCGTGGCCGCGGTCTGGCTGGTCCCGCTCGCCTCCCTCGCCCTCCTCAACGTCGTCCTCATCACCACCGCGGTCACCCTCACCCGCGCCCACCGGCGGCTGACCAACGCCCTTCAAACCACGACCACGGACTGAACGCGGCCGCCGCTGCGGTTCGTCGAGGGCGACGACGCCCTTGCCGCCGCCGAGGCCAAGGTCAAAGACCTGCTCGCCCAGGCCGAAGCCGCCTGAGGCGCCACTGAGGACCGCTTCATGCAGCACATCGCCATGTGGGACGGCACCGCGCCCGGCGACGAGCTACCCGAGACCACCTGGCTGGAGCACATCACCGACGAGCAGTACGACGCGCCGCGCACTCGCAGCCACTGACCGGCCAGGCATCACCGGGAATACCGCACGGTCGAATGACTCTCCCTGCCAACTGGGGCCTGGGAGTGGACCGCCGAGCGCCGGGAGGCGTACGCGACTGCGGGCGGCCCGTCCTTCGGGCTCCGTCCTGTCGGAGGCCGTGTTCCGACGGTAGGGGGCGGCGGGCGAGGAAGGCCCTGCGGGAAGACGTTGTGCGGACCGGGCGGGTGACTGGACCAGGCATTCGGCGGAGCCGCGGCCAATAGGGTCGCCCCCGGCCCGGTGATTGCGGCGCACAGTAGGAACGTGGATGTCGAGGAGATCGCTGACGAGCTGTACGCCCTGAAGCCGGCCGACTTCGTTGCGGCGCGTGACGCGTACGTCGCTGAGGCCCGTAAGGCGAAGGATCCCGCCGCGGCGAAGGCGATCGCCGCCCTGCGCCGGCCCGCGCTCGCGGCGTGGGCCGCGAATCTCCTGGCTCGTCAGCGGCCGGAGGACGCCGGGCAGTTCCTGACGGTGGGGGAGACGCTCCGGGAGGCCCACCGGACGCTCGACGCCGAACAACTGCGGACGGCGAGCCGGCAGCGGCACCAGCTCGTCACCGCCCTCGCCCGGACTTCCGCCACCCTGGCAGGCGAGGCGGGGCAGCCGGTGAGCGAGGCGGTGCTGCACGAGATCGAGCAGTGTCTCCACGGCGTGCTCGCCCACGCGGATGTTGCCGAGCTGTGGGCGAAGGGCCGGCTGGTGAAGGTGCCCGAGGCCGCGGTCGGTTTTGGCGCCATCGCCCCGGAGTCGGCGCCCGCTCGGCCGGCCCCGGCGAAGAAGCCCGCGCCGGAGAAGGGGCGTGGCCGGGAGGATGCGCAGCGGCTACGGAGCCTCGAGCGGGCCCGTGTGACGGTGCAGGAGGCCGATGCCGAGGTCGAGCGGCGCGAACAGGAGCTCAGCGAGGCCCACAACGCGCAGGAGGCTGCGGCGGCGAGCGCTGAGGAGGCCGGCGAGCTGGTCCGCCGCCTGGAGGGCGAGATCCAGGCGGCTCGGCAGGCCAGACGTGACCAGGAGGCCGCTGCGACGGAAGGCGCCACTGCCGCCAGGACTGCCGAGCGTGCCCTGCGCGAGGCTCGCCGTGCCGCCGAACGCGCCCACCGCGCGGTGGAACGCCTGGAAACTGCGGAATAGGAGGCACTGGCGGCTCACCGGACGGGGCGGCCGGCCCGTCTGAGGTGCTCTCTGACCTCGCCACCTGCCTGCCCTCCTACCCACGTCACGTCCAATGCCTTGACGGGACCTCTGGCTTGCGGTTGCCACTTGCCGCTTGACGTCCGGGCGGGGCGTGGGGAGACCTGGGTCGAGCCGGATTGATGGCCTGGCCGTCAGAGGCCGCCGGTTGTGCGCCGCGTCTATCAGGGGTGCAGCCGGTCCAGGGCTTGCGCGGTCGCGCGTCGGGGGACCGGCGGCTGTGATGACACGGGGGGCGGGGGGCGACGCTCGTGATCAATGCATCTAGGTCGTGTTTTTCGGATGGTGCCTGGCTCGCGGCCTAGTCGGCCGCGCCCCGGTTGGGGCAACATGATCCGGTCGAGGCCCCCGGGCCGTACGCGGGTCGGGGGACCGTAGGTCGAGAACTGGGGGAATGGCCGTGGGCAGGTTCAGGCGGGGTGGGCCGACAACCGAGGCGGACGCTCAACGGCGGGTGAGGCGCAGCCCGTTGCTCTTCACGGTGCCGATCGTGCTGCTCGTCCTGCTGACGGCGGTGCTCGGCTGGGAGGTTGTGCGGGCCAACATGACGGAGGCGGCCCGGGCCGAATGGCCGTGGCGGCTGGAGCTGCTCGACATGGAGCCGCTCGGCAGCCTGCTCGCGGTCGCGGCAGGCGCGGTCCTCGCCAGGGCCCAGTACGCCCGCACCGTACGGCCGTTGCTGGGCTGGCGCGCCGACTGGACGACCGGGCACCTCGGGGGCGGCGTACCCGAGTGGCAGGTCGGCCTGCTCAACGGAGGCTCGCACACCGTGGTGGTCGAGGCCTACGAGTGCCGGGCCGTCCTGCGCGGCCAGGACCCGCAGCACGCCGCCCCGTGGACCGACGTCCAGGGCGTGGCGGACGTGCTCACCGGGGCCGGGCTCGCCGTCGGGGAGGACTTCCAGCTGGTCACCATGGGGAACTTCCCCCTGGTGGGCACCGGCTCCTACGAGACGACGATGCTCGGCGCCTTCTCCCAGCGCTTCGTCGACGAGGTCGAGGCGCTCCACCTCAGGGTGCGCGTCGGCGATGCCGTCGGGGACAGCCACGAGCGGATCCTCGACGCCTTGAAGGGCGCCCGCTCGACCGCGTATCAGCGCCCGGCGCCCTGACCCTCCAGCCAACGCAGCACGTCGGGCAGCGCCAACTGGGCGGCGAAGTGACCGGCGTCCGGTACGAGGACGGGCTCGGCGCCGGGGATCCGGTCGGCCAGCCAACGAGTGTGTGCCACGGGTGAGAAGGCATCGTCGAGGCCGTGCCACAACAGGACGGGCGAAGTGACGGACGAGACGTCGAAGCCCCACGGGCCGACGAAGGCCAGACAGTCGTCGAGCCAGCCGTGGTGCGAGACCCGCAGGGCCTCCTGGTAGGTGCGCAGCAGCACCGTGCGCACCCGGGGGTCCTCGACGACCGGCAGGTCATGGCGGGAGAGATCGGCACGCAGGTCGTCGAGGAGGCGCACCGGGTCCTGCCGTACGACGGCGGCCCGGGCGGCCAGGTCCCGTTCGAGCCCACCGCGGTCCCGCCCGTCCAGATGGGCCCGGGCCAGGCCGTACTCGTGCACGTTGAACGGGGTCATGCCCGCCTGCCAGTCCAGACCGGCCGCGTCCGGCGGAGCGAGCCCGACCAGTACGGCGGCCGCCCGGACCCGCTCCGGCAGCAGCGCCGCGCAGGCCAGTGCGTGCGGGCCCCCGCCGGACCGGCCGACCACCGCGAACCGCTCGACGCCGAAGGCATCGGCGACGGCCGCCGCATCCCGGGCCGCGTCGGCGACCCGGCGGCCCGGGGCGCGCTGGGACTCCCCGTAGCCAGGACGGTCGTAGGCGAGGAACCGGAAGCCGGGGTGCTGCGCGGCGAGCCCGGGCAGCAGGGTGCCCAGACGGGTACCGGGAGTCCCGTGGAGGAGAACCACCGGGGTCCCCGAAGGATTGCCCCATTCCTCGGCCACCAGGAGCCGACCGTCGTTGGTGCGCACAGGGTGTCCCATGACAGAGAGCCTAGGGCTGGGCGGGTTGGAGGGGGAGACGTTGTCGGCACCGCAGGCACGCCTTGCCGGCGTCTCAGTCTGGAGGACGCGCGTTCTCCGGTATCAGCAGATCTGGCCGCCGGCTCTGGCCGGCAGCACGGCGGACCTGGGTCCGGAACACGCCTCAGGGCTTGACGGGGTAGCCCGTCCCCTTGATCGTTCGTGCTGGTCAGGGGGCATTCCTCTTCAAGGTCGACTCGCTCACAGCGCTGTACCGACCTCCGGGTTAGAGTGCACGCCGATCCGATCGGACCAGCGGCAAGGAGAAACCGGGTGACGATGACCTCAGGCAGTGACCTCGGCCCTCTGCCGTCCCTGGGTGCAGCCCCGAAATTCCGCCCGACTCCGGGTGCTCCGGCCGGCCTCATGCGTCGCTGTGCCGCGGTCGCCGTCGACCTTCCCATCGCCGTGGCCGTCGTTCTGGGCCCCCTTCTCGCGCTGGACCCGATACTCGATGCCCTCGCAATCACGGGTGAGTCGGCGCGAACCGCCTGGCGTACTGCGGCCTTCGCGTGGCTCCTCGCCTTCGTGCTGGGCTATTCGCCGGTGTGCGTCTCACGCTGGGGCGGCACTCCGGGCAAGCGCGTCATGGGGATCGAAGTCATCCGCGCGAGTGACGGCGCACGGCTCGGCTACGGCCCCGCAGTGGTCAGACACGTCACGAATCTGGTGGCCAACGCCGTGCCCGTGCTCCTTGTCGCCAACGTGTCCTCGATCACCCTCAGCCCGAACCGTCAGGGCGTCCACGACAAGACCGTCGGCAGTCGGGTGATCCACTGCCGGTGAAGATCTCGCCCCCTGGACGAGTACGCGCTCCGCACCACCTGTACACCATTCGCAAACCGCTGACCTCTGAGTCCCTCCTGCGCTGTTGAACGACGCTGAAGATGTGCATGAGAAAGCGACGACTCGGTTGGTCCATGAAGCAGGGAGCGTTCGTGTAAAGCAGGGAGCGTCGTGTCACGTTTGCGCGACGCGGGGCGTCATAGCGGCATGACTGCCAAGAAGCTTCTCGTGTCCGTCCCGCTGGCCGCCCTCCTCGTGACCGCCGCCGGGCCTGCCGGTGCCACGGCCACCGAATCGTCCGCGTTCACCCCCTGGCGCAGCGCCTGGGCCACCGCCCCGCAGACCGCCACCCACACCGACTGGTACCCCAACTGGTCCGAGGCGGGGTTCGACAACCAGTCCGTGCGCCAGGTGATCCGCGTCGGCGCGGAGGGCTCCGAGCTGCGCATCCGGCTCTCCAACGTGTACGGGACGGCCCCGCTCCGCCTGACCGGCGCGACCGTCGCCCGCAGTGCCGTCGGCGCGGCCGTGCGGGCCGATTCGGTGCGGACGGTGCGGTTCGGCGGGCGGACGGGGTGACCGTCCCGGCGGGCGGGCAGCTGTCGAGCGACGCGGTGGCCCTGCCCGTACGGGCCCTGGAACAGCTCACCGTGACCCTGTACTTCCGGGGTCGTACCGGGCCGGCGACTTTTCACAACTTCGCCGACACTCTTACGTACCGGGCGTCGGGGGACCAGCTGCGCGACGCGGCGGGCGAGGCGTTCGCGGGGCCGCCGAGCCTGTCCTGGTACTACCTGGCCGGGGTGGATGTGAAGCCGGTGAAGTCGCCCGGCCGCGGCCGTGACGCGGTCGTCGCCTTCGGCGATTCCCTCACCGACGGCGTCGGCTCGACCTTCGGCGCCGACCGCCGCTACCCGGACGCGCTGGCCGACCGTCTCGTCGCCGACGGCCGCACGCGGCCGGTCCTCAACCTGGGCATCGGCGGCAACAAGGTCCTCAACGACTCCCCGTGCTTCGGCGAGAGCGCCCTCTCCCGATTCCGGCGCGACGTGCTCGGCCGCCCCGACGTGGGCACGGTCATCGTCCTGCAGGGCACCAACGACATCGTCCTGCCCGACAACCCCCAGGACCGCTGCACCAGCCCCAGCCCCTTCGTCACGTCCGCCGAGATCGTCGCCGGTCACCAGCAGCTCATCCGCGAGGCCCACGCCCGCGGCGTGAAGGTCATCGGAGCCACTCTCCCGCCGTACCAGGGGTACGCGTACTGGACGGAGCGCGGCGACCGCGTTCGCAACGAGGTCAACCAGTGGATCCGGACCAGCGGCGCGTACGACGGCGTCGTGGACTTCGACCGCGCGGTGGCCGACCCGGAGCACCCTGAGCGGATCGGGGCGGAATACGTCTCCACCGATCTGATCCACATGAAGGACGCCGGCTACAAGGCGATGGCCGACGCGGTCGACCTGAACTCCCTCTAGGGCGTGTGTCCGTAATGTCGCTCGCCCGTTGCTCCGTTCGTGGAGCGAGGGCATGAACTGACGGATGAGACACGGGGCATTCCGATGGTGTCAGGACCGTGGACTGGTCGATCGTCTGCGTGGGCTCGACCACGGTTCGGGCGCATCAGCATGCGGCCGGGGCCCGAAAAGGGGGCCCCGGGAGGGTGAGGCGCTCGGTCGGTCGCGGGGCGGGCCGGCCAGCAGGATCCACCTGGCTGGCCTGCGACGGCCGGGGCGGGCGGGGCGGCCCCGGGCCAGGCTCGACCGCGTCGTCGCGGGCAAGGGCTACGCGGCCCGGAAGACCGGGCCTGCCTGCGATGATGCGGCATCGCCTGCACGATCCCCGAACGGATCCACCAGATCAACGGACGCATCGGCCGCGGCGATTCCCGCTGCCGGCTCGACCGGGCCGCGTACCGGCGCCGCAACCTCGTCGCGCGTTGCTTCAGCAGGCTCAAACAGAACCAGGCCCTGGCCACCCGCTACGACGAACGAGCCGCCCACTACCAGGCCATGGTCACGCTCGCCTGCCTCCGACTCGGGCTCCCATGGCTTTACGGACACGGCCTAGGAAGGCGGATGAAGGTGCTGGTCGGGCGCTCCGGGCGGAGAATAGTGATCGCGGGACCATCGGTATCCAGGAGCGCCTTGGGAGGTTCAGATGGCGGACCCTGTCGTCAGGGTGACGTCCGACCCCGAGACTGGACTGACCACCACGATCAGCACCATCACCGATCCGCTCACGGGTGACACCACGTCGACGAGTACGAGCGTGAACGAGGAAGGCACGCCGGTGGCCACCAGTGAGTCCTCGAGCACCACGGATCCGGTCACCGGTACGTCGAAGCTGGCGACCGAGACCACCGACCTGACTACCGGAGTCGTGACCACTCACGAATCCGACACCGATGCCAACGGCAATCGCCTGCGAGAGCTGGAGACCACCACCAATCCGGACGGAAGTGGCACCCAGCACGAGACGGGTACCGAGTTCGCTCCGAACGGGGTCACCACCGAGTACACGATCGACCGGACGAAGGAGTCCGACGGCTCCTCGACCTTCACCCGCAGCGATGAGAGCAGCGACGGGTCGACCAGCCGCTCGGAGGGCGGGACGGACGCGGTCGGTAACACGTCGTACAGCGAGGCAACCAGGATGGCGGACGGCAGCACGAGGCTGGTCACCCGGACCACCGACGCCGCCAGGAACGGTACCGAGCACGTCACGACGCTCGATCCGAGCGGCAAAGTGGCCGACGACCACACCCTCGATGTGGTGGATGGGGTCACACAGCCCACGCCCACGCCCACCCCGGAGCCGGAGCCGGAGCCGGAGCCCGAGCCGGAACCCGAGCCGGAACCCGAGCCCGAGCCGGAACCCGAGCCGGAGCCGGAGCCGGAGCCGGAGCCCGAGCCGGAACCCGAGCCCGAGCCCGAGCCCGAGCCCGAGCCCGAACCGGAGCCTGAGCCCGAGCCCGAGCCGGAACCCGAGCCCGAACCGCAGCCGGAGCCCGAACCGGAGCCTGAGCCCGAGCCCGAACCGTTCCCAGAGCCTGAGCCCTTCCCGGAACCGGGCGACGGGGGCGACGCGGGCGGCGAGGGCGGCGAAGACGGGTTGGACGACGACAGGATGTTGGCGGAGGACGAGCAGTGACGGTCCGGCCGAGCTACCGCTCGGAGGACGTCCTGGTCTACGACGACGTCCTGCCCGAGGCGACCTTCTCGAAGCTCTTCCGCCATCTGGGGAGTCTCGACTACGCATCCGTCCACCAGTCGGGCTGGCGGAAGGTGTGGCGGCTGCACGACGGTGACCCGTTGCGCGGCCGCACCGTCTGGTACCGGCCGGACGGGCGGTGGACGCCCTCCGGTTCGGCCGTCGACGAGCTGGTCGGCTGGATCGCCGGCCGGCAGCACGAGATTGCCGAAATCGTCGGAACATCCGGCACCGACTGGACCCGTCTCTCCTTCACGCCGTGGATCTACCCGGTCGGCTCAGGGCTGTCCCTTCACCAGGACGGAACCGCCTACTCTGGCGCGTTCACCTTCTTCGCGCACCCGGAGTGGCGCCTGCACTGGGGCGGCCACCTGCTCATCCTCGACCCACGGACCCGTTCGCGGTCGACATCTGGTCCCGGTGAGTTCGGCCCGGTGTTCCTCGACGACCGGCGGGAGAGCGCGAGGGCCTTCGACCCGGGCTTCGCGATCACGGTCTTCCCGAAGCCCAACCGCATCGCCTTCCTTTCCCCCGCGGCGCTGCACCTTCTGACCCGGGTGGACGAGAATGCAGGTCAGGCTGCCCGGCTCTCGATCGCGGGCTTCTTCCATCGACGCCCCGAGCCCCCCACGTCACCAGGACGCTAGGCGGTGACGGGTGGCAACTCCTACGACTGCACCCAGTTCACCGCCGTGATGGAAGCGATCCGGGTGCCCCGCATCGGACCGGGGCGGCCTATGGTCCCGGTCCGATCACGTACTAGGCGACAAGGGCTACAGCTCGAAAGCGATGAGCACCTGGTCCGCCGCCTCAGCATCCCGTTCACGATCCCCGAGCGAGCCGAGCGGGCCCGCAACCAAGTCCGCCGCGGCAGCCGCGGCGGCCCGCCGCCGGTCTTCGACCGCGAGGTCTCAAGGCGTCGCAACGTCGTGGAAGGGTGGATGGGCTTGGTGCTGTGAGGTGATGGACGGGCCGCTCTGGCTACCTGGCTACGGATCGGCTTCACCGGGGCGTCCGCATTTCGGGCCATGGAATTGCGCCCCACAACCGGTTGCGGAAGGGGGCCGCCGACGGCGCCAGGGAGGAGATCCTGAGCGATCTGCTCGTCAAGGGCGACGCCGAAGGCGACCTCGACCGGGCCGTCGCGGTCGACTCGGCCGCTGTCCGAGCCCACCAGCAAGCTGCCGGGCCCCGTTGGACGGGGCCCGGCAGGCAAGCCGGCCGAACGTGCCTTCGGCCGGTCCCGTAGGGGACTGACCATGGAGATCGACCTCGCCGCCCCCTTCATCTGACCAGCAGGCGAAGCGAAGGAAGCGGCCGATGCTCCGTCCGGGGGACGGCTGCGCGTGTCGGCCGTCCCCCTCAAGCCGTCCTAGTAGCCGAGGTCTTTCTGCTCGGTGATCAGGCGGCCGGCGATGTGCAGGTTGCCGTCGGAGTCGAGCACAGCGATGATCTTTTTCGTGGAGCCGTGGTGGGTCGTGAAGTAGATCTTGTCCGCCTCCTGGGAGGAGGAGTAGTTCGTGTTCACGGACAGCTCGATGCTCACCGGGGAACTGATGAGCACGTCCTTCTTCGGTGAGGTCGGGTAGACCTGGTTCTGCCGCAGCTTGACGCGGCCGTGAGTGTCACCCTCGTCCCAGTCCGACGCCACGCCGAGGTCGATGTCAGCCATGCGATTTCCCCTCCGGTTCCGGTGGAAGAACTCTGCGGCCCGGGTGTCACAGGACATCCCGAACCGAGCCCAAAACCTACGCAGTTCGTTCACACGACGACACGATGTCTCGTCCCTCTGACTGAATTTCGCTCCGCTTCGTCGCGAATTGATGTCAAGATACCGAAGTAGCCGAAACGCCCGAAAAGCGCCGCGGCAAGCCCCCGGGGTGGGTGGAGACCGTGGCCTTCGGGCGATCCGGATCGGCTGAGCTCGCCTCGCCGAGCCAGCCGATCTGTGGGGAGCGCCTGGCTAATAGGGCATCTGATGTGGGTAGTTACGGACGCACGTGCTCAGCGAGATGACAGGTTGTTCGCTCGGCTCCACCAGAGTCGTGCCGTCTCCTTCGGGTCTTGCCGAGGTCCAGCCCTGGGCCCAGTCGGTGCGCGGGGGTCGGCGGCGGGGTGTCTGGATGGGTGGGTGTTCACCAGAGGCCGAAGAGCCGCGTCCACCGCGTGGGCCGCGCTTCGAAGTACTCGAGCGCGCTGGGACCCTCGTAGTTGCTCTCCAGCAGTTCTTCGGGGACGCTCACATTGCCGTGCTCGGTCAGGGCCTGTTCCACGTGGTCGCGACCCAGGACAATGCCATCCCCGCCCAGGCCCAGGAGTTCACGGCCGAGCGCGCCGGATCGCGCATCGTGCGCGTCGAGGCGTCCCACGCGGTGTCCATCTCGCAACCCGACGCCGTGGCCGACCTGATCATCGAGGCCGCCAAGGCCACCCGCTGACCCGTCCCTTGCCGCCACCGGACTTGTTGGTCCGGTGGCGGCAAGGAGCGCCGACCGCGCCGGCGCATCACCCGCAGAGCCTGGACCGGTGAGAAGATCCACCGAGCGTGGGTGGGCTGTCCCATGAGCGTGAGGTGGCCGATTTCAAAGTGCGCCCCATCACCCGACGACACCCCCGATCCGTCTCCTCAGCCCACTTGCTGTCTTTCGCGAGCGACTTGCCGACCAAGGGGCGGCGGCCCGGCGCCCGCCCCAACCGATGTCGCGTCGCAGCGCAATCCCCTCCCTGTGCGTGGGCCCATGTGCTGGGCCCGGGACCGGCGACGCGATACGTGACCAGCGGAAACAGGGCACGGGCTCGAACCGGAGTCGTGCCTCGCGCTGGGGGGCGAGGGGCAGCTGTGTGCTGGGGCCGTCCTCGGTGGGCGTGAGCTCCTCTACGGTGACGGTCAGGCGCGACCCGGGGCTGCTGGAACGCCAGCCCGTCCCAGCTTTGCCACGCCGCCGTGCGCAGGTCCTCCGTGTGCGCGGCGGGTTCGGGCAGCTTCCGGGTGCGCGGGATGGTCGAGCCATCCGCGAGCTGTACGGACAGGGTGACGGCGCGGGTGATCTGCCCGGGTCCGCGCAGCCGCTCACCGAGCTCGGCGACGAGGTCGGGCAGCGCCGTCGTTGTCGCCCTGGACGAGTTCGGCTGCCAGAGGGTCCTCGACGTCCAGGAGGGGGAGGGCGAAGAGGGAGCACCAGGCGGTGATGGAGTCGCTGAGGGAGACGTCGAGGTGCTGCCCTTCGCCGTCGGCGGCGAGAGTGGCGGTGAGGGCCAGGGGGTGTTTTGCCGATCAGGCCGGGCTCGCGGCGTCTGGCGCCGCGCGACAAGACACCCCCCAGGGCCGGCCGCCGCCGCTTCGGGCCGCGGCCGACACCGGACTTCACGCCGGTGGATCCGGCGCGGGCGGTGCGCGGGGTGTCAGGGGTGGTGAAGTCGAAGTGCACCCGGTTCGGCTGTATGAGGGGTTTGAAGGCGGATCAAGGTCGTCTGGGATGGTCTGTCGCTATGCTCCCGAGCGGAGAACGCCAGCTCAGAAGGCGATGAACCCCCGTCACCAGGTGAGGCCATGACCAGTGCAGCCGCCCCCCGTTCCGTGACTGTTCAGGGCCGAGTGCTCCGTGCGGACGGCACGCCCGTGGTGGGAGCCGCCGTCCTGGTGTCGGCGAGACGGCTGCGCTCGACCGAGGCCGTGGGCGAGACGCGCACCGCCGACGGGGGCGGCTATCGCGTGGAGTGCGGACTGCCGGACTCCGCCGCGGAACTGGTGATCACCGCCGACCTGGACGGCCGGACGACCCGGACCGTACGGTCCGTCGCCAGGGCCGCGGAGCCCGTCGACCTCCGGCTGCCGGGCAGCGGTCCGAGCCGCTACGAGGCCCTGCTCGGCGCGGTGGGCGCCCACCTCGACGGGGTCGGTCTCGCGGAGCTCGGCGAGGACGCTGACGGGCAGGAGCTGGCCTACCTCTCCCGCGCCACCGGTCACAGCGCCCGGGAGATCGGGCATGCCGCCCAGGCGGCGAGGCACGAGCGGGGCACCGGGCTCGCGGCCGAGACGTATTTCGGGCTGCTCGCCCGCGGACTGCCCGCGGACCTGGCCGCCCTTGCCCGGCGAAGCGTCTCGGAAGCCTCGGCCGCGCTGACCGCCGCCGCCGACGACGGGGTGATCTCCTCGGCGGACGGAGCGAGCGAGTTCATGGCGGCCCTGCGCCTCCGGGAACTCCGAGCCGCCGAGGCGGTCGATCGAGCCGCTCAGGACACTCCGGCGGACGGTCTCGTACCCTCCCGGTCGGCCCGGATCTTCGCCCTGGCCGTACCTGAGCCGGAGGTCCGCGCCCGGTTGTACGCTGCCCACCTGGACGGCACCGGCACCACCGCGGGCCTGGCAGCCCACCTGGACGGCACCGGCACCACCGCGAGCCTGGCCGCCGAACTCGACGGACACGCCGAACGGCTGGACCTGGCCCTCGAGCTCGGACGGCTCACCGACGACAACCCGCCACTGGTCAAAGCGCTTCTGGCGCGCTTCGACACGGGAGAGTTCACCCATCGTCGGGACCTCGTCCGTCTGGACGGCCGCTGGGACGAACTGGTCGCCGAGACGGGCGGCGTACCGGAGAGCGGGCCCGAGCCGGCGCCGGGAGCCCGCTCCCGGACCGCCTCCGTACGGTCATTCGACTCCGCACGGCAGTACGCCGACGCCCTGCGCGCCCGGGTCGCCGAGGCGTACCCCACCGCCCACCTCGCCTTCCGTCTCGCCGAGCACCCGGACCACGCCGACGCCCCCGCCACCCGCTTCCTCACCGACAACCCCGACTTCGACCTGACGGCCACCCGCGTCGACGCCACCACCGTCCCCGACGCGGAGGCGCGTCACGAACTGGGCGCGATCCAGCGGACGTTCAAGATCGCCCCCCGGTTCGAGGCGATGCGGGCGCTGCGGGGCGGAGGCTTCCACTCGGCCTATGACGTCGCGCGCGTCGGCGCCTCGGACTTCGCCCGCACGATGTCCGGACATCTCGACGAGGACGAGGCCCGCTCCGTCCACGCCCGGGCCACCCAGGTGCACGCCGAGGCCGTCAACCTCGTCGCCGACCTGCGCACGGCGGGACAGATCGACGTGCCCTGGCTCCCCGCGGTCCAGTCGCAGACCGCGCAGATCCCCGACTGGGAGGACCTGTTCGGCTCGGCCGACTACGCGCCCGTCGAGGAGAGCCGCTCGGTGTACAGCCCGGCGGCCTACCTCGTGGATCTGCTGTACTACCTGCGCCGCCTCGGCGGAGGCGTCCAGACCGGGGACTCCCGCTGCGGGCCCGTCGCCGAGGTGCTCCACGACCGCAGGCCCGACCTCTGGGACATCGAACTCAGCAAGGAGAACACCGAGTTCACCCTCCCGTACGTCGACCTCGTCAACGAGGTGCTCGAATCCGCCGTCTCACCGGACACGGCGGTTCCGGCCGGCGACCGCCAGAGCCGGGGCGGCCCGGACGAACTCCGCGTACAACCCCAGCACGTCAACACCGGTGCGTACGAAAGGCTGCGCACCGCCGTCCATCCCTGGCAGCTGCCCTTCGACCTCTGGAGCGAGCAGACCACCGCCTACCTGGGGCACCTGGGGGTCACCCGCGAGGCCCTCGTCCTCGACCTCTGCTACGACGCCACGCACCCCACCGACTTCGACCGGCTCCTCACGGCCGCACGGCTCGGCCTCTCCAAGGTGTCCCAGCAGATCATCGCGGGCGAGACGCTCACCCCGCCGCGCACCCTCGCGGAGTTCTACGGGCGGCCCGCCACGACCACCGACGCGGCGCTCACGGAGGCCATGACCCACGTCCGTGCGCTCCTGGACGCCGCCGGGCTGCGATTCGCGGAGCTCGCGGCCGTACTGGAGACACGGTTCGTCGACCCCGGCGGAGCGGTGCGGTTCGTCCCCGACGCGCGCCTCCCGAACAGCACCGACGCGATGACCCTGTCCGGCCTCGACACCTCCGTGCTCGAACGGCTCCACCGCTTCGTCCGCCTCCAGCAACTCCTGGGCCTGGAAGCCAAGGAGCTCGACCGCCTGATCCAGGGATCCGACAACGACGGACGTCTCGACGCGCTCACCCTGCGGTCGATCGCCGCCGTCCGTGCGATGAGCCGCCGCCTCGACCTCCCCGTCGACCGGGTCCTCGGCTTCTGCCGGCCCCTCGACACCCACAGGTACCCCTCCGACGAGCAACCGCCGCTGTACGACCGGCTGTTCCTGGACCCGGCGGTCGTCACCCCGCGGCCCGGCACCCCCAGTCCCTTCGAGCTCAACGCCGACCGCACCGAGCTGAAGGTCATCGGCAGCCTGGACACCCCCGCCGTGTCGGCCGCCCTGCTCGCCGCGCTCCAGGTCAACGACGCCGAACTGACCGAGCTGGTGACGGGCCCGGACACACCGCTGCGCAACAAGTCCCTCACCCTGGCCAATCTCACGGTCCTCAGCTGCGTGGTGACGCTGGCCCGCACCCTTTCCCTGCCCGTCGTCGACCTGCTGAGGCTCGCGCCCCGCAGCAGCGCCAGCCCCTGGTCCCATCTGGTCGCCTCGGCCTCCGCGGTCACGACGGCGCCCGCGTCCGCCGGGACGGCGTCCGCGCCCGCTTCCGCCGGAACGGCTTCCGCGCCCGCTTCCGCCGGAACGGCTTCCGCGCCCGCTTCCGCCGGGACGGAACCCGCGGCGGGCGACCGGATGCGGCCCCCGGGAACGGAGGCCGCCGGACCGCCGCCGCTGCCCGCCGCATCGGCGATGGGTGTGCTCGGCCGCTTCGTCGACCTCATGGAGACCTTCGGCCGGGCCGGATTCCGCGCGGTCGACATCGAGGCCGTACTCGACGCGCGGAAGCCCCCGCTCGGCGGGCCCGTCCCGGACGACGCCGCTCTCGCCGCCGCGCTCACCTCCCTGCGCACCGCGCTCCAGGCCGTCCAGCAGCAGACCCGGGGAACCGCGGACGCCAGGGGGGAACTGACCCGCAGGAACCTGGCCCTCATGGGGTGGGACGTCGGCCTGGTCCAGGACGTGGTGTCCACGCTGGCGGGCACGGCCGTGTACGCGGCCCCTCTCGCCGCCCTGCCGCCCGGCGTCGCCCTCCCGGTGGACCTGCCGGTGCGCTTCGAGCCGGAAGAGCCCGACCAGGCGGCTCGGCTGGCCTTCACCGGCCCGATGAACACCACCCAGCGCGGCACACTCCTCGCCCTGGCCCCCGCCGGCCCGGCCGGCGACGCCCTCCGGGCGGCCGTCGAGGCGCTGTACCAGGAGCCGCGCCGGCTCGTCACCGCCCGTATGAAGGCCCTGCGCATCCCCGTGTTCGCCGCGCCCCTCACCGCGCTGCCCCCGGGGTACGCCGTCCCACCGGCGCTCGCCACGAAGGTCTTCCACGACGTGACCGCCCACGTCCTGCGGTCGCGCGGCTACCTGAGCGAGGCCGAGGCGCGGCTGCTGAAGCAGGCGCCCGGGGCGGACCACGACCTCACGGCCGCGATCGACGGACTCGTCACCGCCCAGGAGGCGGCGCCGGAAGTGGGCAACGTCTTCCTCGTCGCGGCCGATGCCGACGCCCTGTTCGACGCACCGGACACCCTCCCCGCGGACCGGTTCCACCACGTACTGGAGCGGCTGGCCCCGCATCTGCGCCGCCACCTCAGCAAGGACGCCGTCGTCCAGCAGATCGGCCGGGCGGCCGGACTCGACCCGGCCCTCGCCGAGGCGCTCCTCGCCACCTGGCTGCCGGGCGCCGGAGGCAAGCCGGTGTTCGAGGAGTTCCTCGACACCGCGTACACCGGCAGCGATCCCGCGGTCGACATCAGCCGGGCCGGGTTCGGTCCCCAGTTCGCCGCGCTCGAACTCGTCCACCGGGTCGCCCTCGTCCTCAAGGCGCTCCGCTTCACCGCCGACGAACTGCCCTTCCTCTTCCGGTACGCGGCCCCCGGCCAGTGGCTCGACCTCGGCACGCTGCCCGCGGTCCCGCCCACCCCGCCCTCGCACGTCCCGGTGCTGCGGCTGGGCGCGCTGATCGGCCTGGCCCGGCTCCGCGACGCCCTGCCCGGCGGACTCGCCACGGTGGAGGCGGTGTTCCGGCTCGCCACCACGCCCGGCAGCTACGACAGCCAGATCATCCGGGAACTGTGCCGTCTCACCGGCTGGGCGTTCCTCGACGTGAACATGGTCGCCCGCAACTACCAGATCAACACCGCCGACCGCTTCCTGAGCGTCGTCAACCTCGACAAGCTCCGGCGCGGGGTCGCGATGTACGGCCGGCTCGGCGTCTCCGCCGAGCGCGCCAACCTGTGGCTGCGGGCGGAGTTCACCCCCGAGGCGGCCCAGGCCGCCTGGGGCGCCGCCCGCGCCCGCCACACCGCCACCGACTGGCTCGCCGTCGCCGGCCCCCTGCAGGACGCCCTGCGCGAGCGCGCACGCGCCGCCCTCGTGGCCCATCTCGTGGCGCACCCGGCCCTCGACGGCGGCACCCCGTTGTGGCGGGACGCGAACGGGCTGCACGACCACTTCCTGCTGGACGTGGAGATGGGCGCCGGTCAGCAGACCACGCGCATCGCGCAGGCCGCGTACAGCATCCAGCTCTTCGTCCAGCGCTGCCTGCTGAACCTCGAACCGAAGGTGACGACCTCCGACTCCGACCTGTGGGAGCAGTGGGAGTGGATGAAGCGCTACCGGCTGTGGGAGGCCAACCAGAAGATCTTCCTCTACCCGGAGAACTACTTCGAGCCGGAGCTGCGGGCCGACAAGTCGTCCTTCTTCGGGCAGTTGGAGACCGACCTGACGCAGAAGGACCTGAACGACGAGACGGCGCGGGGGGCACTGCAGAACTATCTGGAAGAGCTGTCGGCGGTCGCGCGGCTCCAGCCCAGTGGGGTGTTCGTCGACTCCGCCCCGGGCACACCGCCCACCGACTTCAGCGGGGACATGGTCTACGTGCTCGCCCGCACCGAATCCTCCCCCCGGACGCACTACTTCCGCACCTGGGTCAACCGGCTCTACTGGACGCCTTGGCAGAAGGTCAACCTCGACATCGACGGCGAGGCGCTGTCACTGGGGATGTGGGACAAGCAGCTGTACGCCTTCTGGCCGACCTTCATCCCCGCGGGTGACGTCCAGCAGATCAAGACCCTGCCGGACGGCACCGACGAGAACGCGATCTCCCCGAGTCCGAAGTACTGGCAGATCCAGCTCAACTGGAGCGAGTACCGGCACGGGCAGTGGACCACCAAGCGCGTGTCGAGCGAGTCCCTGCACACCAACCCCGTCCTGCCGAAGGACTGGGAGCCCTGCCTGGACGAACGCTTCGACCCGGCGGACAAGGATCTCTACCTGTTCCTTCCGGGGTCGGACCACTACAGCGGGGACCCGGTGGTCTGGTGCACCTACGGCAACCTCTTCGGCCTGGACTACCAGCACGGCTCCATCCACAACTCGAACGTGTGGGGCAGGTTCAGGCTGAGCAGGCGCCGCGGCACGATGATCGCGGAACCGATGGTCTACTCCGCGCCCCGGCAGTACGAGCGCCCCCCGACCGACCCAGACGGGCACACCGGTGCCGAAGGCGCCGACAAGCATGACTACATCCCGCCCCCCGGGCAGAAGATCGTCAACAACTGCTGGGTCGAGGACCAGGTCGGTGGGGAGTTCGGACGGACACTCTGCCTGTGGGACGCCCGCGCGCTCCTGAAGCAGACCCCGCTGTCGATTCCCTTCCGGGTGGTGCTCCCGCACCACAGGTTCCCTCGCGTGTGGCAGAGGGACGTCCTGTTCTTCACCGACAGCGAGCGGTCCTACGTGATGACGCCCGACTGGCGGAACGACAACTACTACCGTCATGAGTTCTCGGCCTTCTACCACCCGTTCGCCGAGGTCTTCAAGGCACGACTGGACCTCTCCGGCCTCGACGCGCTCTACGACCGCGACCTCCAGCTCCACCCCGAGCGGTTCACGCCGACCGGCAGGACCGAGAGCTTCGTGGAGCGCTACACGCCCGACCCGGAACGCACGGTCGGTCCCGACTACCCCGTCGAAGAGGTGGAGTTCGCCGCCGAGAAGCCCTACGCCGTCTACAACTGGGAACTCTTCTTCCACGCCCCCCTCCTCATGGCCGGCCGGCTCTCCACGCACCAGCGGTTCTCCGAGGCGCAGCGGTGGTTCCACCGGATCTTCGACCCCACCGACCGCTCCGCCGAGACGAGCCCCGCCCGCTACTGGCGCACCAAGCCCTTCCACGAGACGTCCGACGACCCCGAGGACCCGGACGGCTACCAGAAGCAGCGCATCGAGGAGATCCTGCGCCGCCTCGCCGAGGGCAACACGAAGGAGGCCGCCAAGGTCGACGCCTGGCTGCGGCACCCCTTCCAGCCTGACGTCGTCGCGCGCCTGCGGACCACCGCGTACCAGAAGGCCGTGGTGATGAAGTACCTGGACAACCTCATCGCCTGGGGCGACCAGCTGTTCCGCCAGGACACCCTGGAGTCCGTCAACGAGGCCACCCAGCTGTACATCCTGGCCGCCGAACTCCTCGGCCGGCGGCCCGAGGAGGTGACCCGGCAGGACCCCGTGCCCGTGCTCAGCTTCCGCGAGCTGAACGAGCAGCCTCCCGCGCCCGCCGTGGCCGCCACCGAGAACCTGATCCCCGCCCCGCGGCACGCGCCCCCGTCCATCGCGCCGGGGGTCGGCCTCCGCTGGCTCGACTACTTCGGCATCCCGCGCAACGAGAAGCTCCTCGGGTACTGGGACACCGTCGACGACCGGCTGTACAAGATCCGCCACGGCCAGAACATCGAGGGCGTCACCCGGCAGACCTCCCTGTTCGGGGCGGAGCTCGACCCGGGGCTCCTGGCCCGCGCGGCCTCGTCCGGCCTCGACCTGTCGACCGTCCTCGCGGACATGAACGCCCCCGTGCCGCACTACCGGTTCGCCACGATGCTCGCCAAGGCGAAGGAGTTCGCCCAGCAGGTGCAGAGCTTCGGCGGGGCGCTGCTGGCCGCCCTGGAGAAGCGGGACGCGGAGGAGCTGGCGCGGCTGCGGTCCACCCACGAGCACACCGCCCTCGACGCGGCGCTCCAGGTCCGCAAGAAGCAGGTGGAGGAGGCGCGGCGGGCCATCAAGGCGCTGGAGGCCTCCCAGGCCGTCGCCAAGGACAAGGAGGTCTACTACACGGGCAAGGCCAAGAACCGGATGAACGCCAAGGAGGAGACGGCCGCCGACCTGAGCGCGCAGTCCGTCGAGCTGCAGAAGGTCTCCGCCACCATCAACACCCTGGCGAGCTACCTCTCGCTGATCCCGGAGCTGAAGATCGGCGCCCCCACCTCCGTGGGCGCCACCTTCGGCGGCAACAACCTCTCCGACGCCATGATCGGCATGGCCCACGGCATCATCGGCTACCTCAGCGCCGACGCCTCGCAGGCCCAGCAGTCCGCCACGGTCGGCGGATACGACCACCGCCTGGAGGAGTGGAAGTTCCAGAAGGGGCAGGCCCAGAAGGAGGCCAAGCAGTTCGCCGCCCAGATCAAGGTCGCGAAGTCCCACCGCGACGCCGCGCAGAAGGAAGTGGACAGTCACGTACGCCTGATGGCGAACTCCCGGGACGCCGACGCGCTGCTGCGCGGCAAGTACACCAACCAGGAGCTGTACGACTGGATGATCGGCCAGCTCGGCACCAGCTACTTCCAGGCGTACCAGCTCGCCTACGACGTGGCCAAGCGCGCCGAGCGCGCCCTGAGGCACGAACTGGGCACCGAGGAGACCGACTTCGTCTCCTTCGGGCACTGGGACAGCCTGCACAAGGGACTGCTCGCGGGGGAGCGCCTCCTCACCGATCTGCACCGGATGGACGCGGCCTACTACGAGGCCAACGCCCGCGAACTGGAGCTGACGAAGCGGATCTCGCTCGCCCAGCTGGACCCCGGCGCGCTGCGCAGCCTGAAGGAGACGGGCAGGGCGTACGTCTCCCTGCCCGAGGCGCTGTTCGACCTGGACACCCCGGGCCACTACATGCGCCGCCTGAAGCAGGTCACCTTCACCGTGCCCTGCGTCGTGGGCCCGTACACGGGGGTGAACCTCACGGCCACCCTCCTCAAGAGCAGCGTGCGCGTCGAATCCCGGCTCAACGGGGGCAAGCACGGCCGTCAGCCCGGGGACACCCGCTTCCGGGACCACATCGGCCCCGTGCAGTCGGTGGTGACCAGCACCGGACAGGACGACGCCGGACTCTTCGACGGCACCCTGCGCGACGAGCGGTTCCTGCCCTTCGAAGGCGCGGGCGCCATCAGCGAGTGGCAGCTGACGCTGCCGGACTCCTTCCGCCAGTTCGACTACGCGACCATCAGCGACGTCGTCATGCAACTCCGCCACACCGCCCGGGACGGCGGCGCCACCCTCGCCCAAGCGGCGGTGGCGGAGCTCCACAAGGCGCTCGGCTCGTGGCTGCACACGGGCGGCGGCACCGGCCTCCACCGGCACTTCAGCGCGCGCCGGGAGTTCCCCGACCAGTGGAGCCGGTTCCTCGCCACCCCCGCCGGATCCCCGGCCTCCCTCTCCTTCACCCTCGCCAAGCGGCACTTCCCGTACCTCTTCCACGACCGGACCATCACGCTCAAGCGACCCGAACTGGTCCTGATCCTCTCCACCGACATCGCGCCCGGCACCACCACGCGCTACCGGGACTGCTACCCGGGCGGCGGAGCACTGACGATCGGGCTGACCGGGCCCGGCGGCGCGCACGGCGACCTCACGCTCGCTCCGGATCCGGCGCTCGCCGGACAGCCCCACGCCGGCGCGGACCGGGTGCACGGCACGGTCACCGCGACCGACCAGGAATGGCGGGTCACCGTGCCGGCGGCGGGGATCGCCGCACTCGCCCCCGCACTGCTCCACGAGGGCCGGCTCAACCCGGACGCCTTCGAGGACCTGCTCCTCGTGTGGCAGTACGCGGTGGAGCCCGCCGCCACTGCGGCGGTCACCCCGTGACCGCCCCACCGCACGGGCGGGCGACGCGCCTTGCCGCCCGGCTCGCGGACGGGGCGCGCGGCGCGGCGCCCGGCCGCTGGTCGCCTGCCGGGGAGATGCCGTTCGCCGGCTTCTGGGCACAACCGGCGGACGCCGCCGTCCAGCTGACCGACGGACGGGTGCTCCTCGCGGGCGGCGAGGACGGCCGCCGGGTCCCCACTGACGTGACGGCGCTCTTCGAACCGGCCTCGGGCACCTGGACCTCCTCCGGCGCCCTCTGGACCGGCCGCCGACTGCACTCCACCACCCTGCTGGCCGACGGCCGGGTCCTGGTCGCCGGCGGGATCGGCGAACCGCCCGGACCCGTCCCGGCCACGGGCCTCGGCTCGTGTGAGGTGTACGACCCCGCCGACGGCACCTGGACCGCCACGGGTTCGCTGCGTGAGCCCCGCTTCTCCCACTCGGCGACCCTGCTGCCCGACGGCCGGGTCCTGGTCGCCGGCGGCGCCGCCGTCCGCTCGGCCGATTCCCACCGCACCCTGCGTTCGGCGGAGACGTACGACCCGGGCACCGGCACCTGGACGCAGGTCCGGCCGATGACCGACGCCCGCTTCGGACACCCCGCCGTCCGCTTCGACGACGGCCGGACCCTCATGGTCGGCGGCGTCCTCGCCGTGGGGCGCGGCAGCTACACCGCACTCGCCCACTGCGAGGCGTACGACCCGGTGGCGGACGTCTGGACGCCCACCGCCGGCCTCGCCACCGCCCGCAAGAGCCACCAGGCGACCCTGCTCCCCGGGAACGCGGTCCTCGTCACCGGCGGCGACATGCCGGGGTTCCGGGACGACGACTGGACCTACGACCCCTACAGCCAGTGGACCACCGAGCGCTACGACCCCGCCTCGGACCGCTGGACCACCGACGGACAGATGCCCTGGGGGCGCAGTCACCACCGGGCCGTCCGGCTCGCCTCGGGCGACGTCCTCGTGCTCGGCGGCACCGACGACGCCTCGATGTCCGTCGGCTACCCGAACGCCACGCTGTACGACGCCGCCACCCGCAAGTGGTCCCCGGAGTTCCCCATGCCGCGGGGCCGTTGGGCCCCTGCCGCGCTCGGTCTCGCCGACGGCCGGGTGCTGGTCATGGGAGGGCTCGACGAGTCAGGGCCCGCGGCACCGCTGCCCGGCGAGGACCGGGTCACGGCCACCGCCGAGATCTACACCCCGTAACCGGCCGAGGGAGACGGAAGGACACCGATGCGCACCCTGCTCGCCGACGGCGGCGAACACACCACCCGGGCAGGTTTCCGGTACGGAGGGCCACCGTCCGGCCGTTGGGCACCGGCCGGAGAGCTCCCCGTTCCGCTCGTCATGCTGCACGGCCAGCAGGACGGACCGGTCCTCCTGCCCGACGGGCGCGTGCTGTTCGCCGGGGGCGCCGGACGCGACCTGGTCGCCCTCGACACGGCCGCCCTCTTCCACCCGGCCGACGCCCTCTGGACCGTCACCGCCCCGCTCCGCCAGGCCCGCCGCGCGCACACCCTCACCCCGCTCGCCGACGGCACGGTCCTCGCGGTCGGCGGTATCACCGGACCGCAGGCCTACCCGCCCCCGGCCCTGGCCGCCGCCGAGCTCTACGACCCCGCCACCGAGACGTGGACGCCCACCGGCACCCTCCGGGAACCCCGCCAGAGCCACACGGCGACCCGGCTGCCCGACGGGCGGGTGCTCGTCGCGGGCGGCCAACGGCCCCGCGACGCCCGCAGCCCGCGCACCCTGGCCGCCGCCGAGGTCTACGACCCCCGCACCGGCACCTGGTGCCCGACGGGAGACATGGGCGACGCCCGCTGGCACCACCAGGCCGTCCTCCTGCACGACGGACGCGTCCTCGTCGCAGGCGGCCTCACCGACACCGGCCGCACGAAACTGGTGACCCTCGGCCTCTGCGAGCTGTACGACCCCACGACCGGCACCTGGACCCCGACGGGCGCACTCCGCGACCCCCGCTGCGCCCACCAGACCGTGATCCTCGCCGACGGCACGGTGCTTACCCTGGGAGGCTTCGGTCCCCGCGCGGCCGACGACGGCCGCCACGACCCGCACAGCCTGGCCGGCGTCGAGCGCTACGACCCCGTGTCCGAGGAGTGGCGGCCGGAGCCGCCCCTGCCCTGGGGACGCGGACACCACCGCGCCCTGCCCCTGCGCACGGGCGAGGTCCTCGTCTGCGGAGGCACCGACTACGCCTGCCAGGACGTCGGGCACGCCTGCGCCCTGCGCTACGACCCCGGCACGCGCGGCTGGTCCGTGGCGGGTCCCATGGCCACCGGCCGCTGGGCCTTCGGCGCGGTCCTCCTCGACGACGGACGGGTGCTGGCGGCCGGGGGAGTGGCCCGCGCCGCCGCGGGCTCGCCGACACTCGGCACCGACGTCCCCGCGGCCGTGGCGGAGGTGTTCACCCCGTGACCGACGACCGACACGACCGGGGCGCCTGGTCGGCCGCCGGGCCGCTCCCCTGGGAGCGCGTCCTCACGGGCGCGACGAGCTGCGCCGTACGACTGACCGACGGGCGCGTCCTGATCGCCGGAGGGGCGGACGCGGCGCTCACCGCCCAGGACGGAACCGCGCTCTTCGACCCACGCCACGGCGCCTGGTCGCCGGGGCGGCCCCTCGCCACCGCACGGCGGATGCACTCCACCACCCTGCTCGCCGACGGCCGGGTGCTGGTGACCGGCGGCCACACGGGCCCCAACGCCTTTCCGGGCCGACCGCTGGCCACCGCCGAGGTCTACGATCCGGGCACCGGCGACTGGGGCCCGGCGGGCGAGCTCCGCGAGGCCCGCTACGGGCACTCGGCCACCCTGCTCGCGGACGGCCGGGTGCTGGTGGCCGGGGGCGCGGGCCGGCGCTCGGCCGGTTCGGAGCGGTCGCTGTACTCGGCCGAGCTGTTCGACCCGCTGCTCCCGGGGTGGACGAAGGCCGGGGACATGACCGACGCCCGCTCCCACCACCCCGCCGTGCCGCTCCCGGACGGCCGCGTGCTGGTCGCGGGCGGCTGGGCGGTCACCCGCCGCGACTGGCGCGGCGGCACGCCGCTGGCGTACGCGGAGTGCTACGACCCGGCGACGGACACCTGGACGCCCACCGGCGGCCTCTCCGCCCCGCGCAGCGGTCACGCGCTCACGGTGCTCGCCGACGGGTCCGTCCTCGCCACGGGCGGCGGCGGCGAAGCGGGAGCCGACGGCCGGCTCGACCCGTACAGCCGGGCGACGACGGAGCGCTGGGACCCGGCGGCGGGCGGCCGGTGGACCCCGGAGGGCGACATGCCCTGCGGCCGGACCCAGCACCGCGCCGTACGGCTGCCGACGGGCGAGGTCCTGGTGGCGGGCGGCGGCAACGACCTGTTCGGCGACGCGGGATACCGCAGCGCAGCGCGGTACGACCCGGAGACGCGGCACTGGACGGCGGTGCCCGGAATGGCGGTCGGCCGGACCGATTTCGCGGCGGTCGTCCTGTCCGACGGGAGGGTCCTGGTGGCCGGCGGCACGGTCCGCTCCGGACCCGCCACGCCCACGCGCGCCCCGCACCAGCCGACCGCCACCAGCGAACTGTTCGCCCCGTGACGGCGCACGGCAGCGCCCGGGCGGCGAGTCGGCGGACGAGCAGCAGGCCGGCCCGGTCCGGCCGTACGAGCAGGAGAGCCGTGCACAGGCGGGTTCGACACGGAGGTGACCGGGCGTGGTGACGGGCGAACGAGAAGGATCCGGTTCCGGCGCGCGGCGGTTCGTCGTCGCCGCACCGCAGGTGACGCTCCCGAAGGGCGGGGGAGCGGTCCGGGGCATCGGCGAGACGTTCACCGCCCACCCCGCGACCGGCACGGGATCGGTCTCGGTGCCCGTCGCCACGAGCCCGGGCCGCGGGGGATCCGGCCCGGACCTCGCCCTGACGTACGACTCCGGAGCGGGCAACGGCCCCTTCGGCTTCGGCTGGAGCCTGTCGGTCCCGTCGGTGACACGGAAGACGGACAAGGGGCTGCCGCGCTACCTGGACGCCGTCGACTCCGACGTCTTCGTGCTGTCGGGCGAGGAGGACCTCGTCCCCGTGTACCGGCAGGACCACGCCGGCGACTGGGTCGCCGCCCACCCCGGGCACACTCGGGACCCCGAGGGCCACTGGGTCCGTGATCCCGCCGGTGGCCTCGTCGTCCACGAGGACGAGATCGCCGGCCACCGGGTCCGCCGCTACCGGCCGCGCGTCGAGGGCGCTTGCGCCCGGATCGAGCGCTGGACGGCCGTCGCCGCGCCCGGAGGAGCGTCCGGCGCACCCCGCGTCGGCGAGGTGCACTGGCGTTCGGTGTCCAAGGACAACGTCCTCACCGTGTACGGGCTCGACCCGGAGCACCGCATCGCGGACCCGCGCGACCCGGGCCGGGTGTTCAGCTGGCTGATCTCCGAGACCCGTGACGACAAGGGCGGCGTCGTCCTCTACCGCTACAAGGCCGAGGACGGCACCGGCGTCGACCTCGGCAGGCCCCAGGAGCGAAACCGGGGCCCCAGGGACGACGTCCGCAGGACCGCCCAGCGCTATCTGAAGCGCATCCTCTACGGAAACCGACGGCCCGCCCTGGACGAGGCCGGCGAGCGTCCCCACTTCCTCGACCCCGGGGTCGTCGCGGGCGGCTGGATGTTCGAGGCCGTCCTCGACTACGGCGATCACCACCCGGACGCCCCCCGGCCCGGGGACGACGAGGCGGTCGACGCCTCCGGTGCCCTCCGCCACCCGTGGCCGCTCCGCCCGGACGCCTTCTCCTCGTACCGCTCGGGCTTCGAGGTGCGGACCGGCCGGCTCTGCCGCCGCGTGCTGATGTTCCACCACTTCCCCGGCACGGAGCCGGACGGAGTCGGCGTCGACTGCCTCGTGCGGTCGACCGGATTCGACCACGGGGACGCGGCCGACCCGGTGGCGGCCGACGCGCCCGTGTACGCCTTCCTGCGCGCCGTCACGCAGCACGGCCACCGCCGCGAGGGCACCGGGTACCTCCGCAGGAGCATGCCGCCGGTGGAGTTCACGTACACGGAGCCGACCGTGCGGGACACGGTCGAGACCGTCGACCCCCGCTCCGTGGAGAACCTCCCCGTCGGGCTGGAAGGGACGACGTACCGCTGGACCGACCTGCACGGTGACGGCATCCCGGGCGTGCTCGTCGAGCAGTCGGGCGCCTGGTTCTACACGCGCAACCTCAGCCCCCTGCCGGAGCCGGACCAGAAGGGCGGCGCGACCCCCCGCGTCCGGTTCGCGCCGGTCGAGCACGTCGGCAGCATGCCCGCGCTCCCGCCCGGCGGCGGAGCCGAGTTCGTGGACCTCGCCGGGGACGGACTCGTGGACGTCGTCGTCACGGACGGGTCCGCTCCCGGGCTGTACGAGCACGACGGGGCCGAGGGCTGGCAGCCGTTCCGGCCGTTCGCCTCGCTCCCCAGCAGGCCGCTGAACGCCCCGGACGCCCGGATCGCCGACCTGGACGGAGACGGACGCGCCGACGTCCTGGTCACCGAGGACAGCTCCCTGGTCTGGTACCGCTCGCTCGGGGAGGAGGGGTTCGAGGACGCCGGGCGGATCGCGTTCGCCGCCGACGAGGAACAGGGGCCGCGGGCCGTGTTCTCCGACGGCACGCACGCCCTCCACCTCGCCGACCTCTCCGGCGACGGTCTCCCCGACCTCGTCCGTGTCGGCAACGGCGAGGTCTGCTACTGGCCCAACCTCGGCCACGGGCGCTTCGGCGCGAAGGTGACGATGGAGAACGCGCCGTGGTTCGACCACCCGGAGACGTTCGACCAGCAGCGCGTCCGACTCGCGGACATCGACGGCTCCGGCACCACCGACCTCCTCTACCTCCACCGCGACGGCGTGCGGCTCTACTTCAACCAGTCCGGAAACGGCTGGAGCGCCGCCCGGGCACTGCCGGCGTTCCCGTCGGTCGACCGCGCCACCGACGTCACCACGGCAGACCTCCTGGGCGACGGGACGACCTGCCTCGTCTGGTCCTCACCGCTCGCCCAGGACGCCGGCCGGCCCCTGCGGTACGTCAACCTCATGGGAGGCGCCAAACCCCATCTGCTGGTGGGCCTCACGAACAACCTCGGCGCGGAGACCCGGCTGACCTACGCGCCGTCGACGAGGTTCTCCCTCCAGGACGCCCACGAGGGCCGGCCGTGGATCGCCCGGCTCGCCTTCCCCGTCCACGTCGTCGAACGCGTGGAGACGTACGACCACGTGAGCCGCAACCGGTTCACCACGCGCTACCGCTACCACCACGGCCGGTACGACGGCGTCGAGCGCGAGTTCTGCGGCTTCGGCATGGTCGAGCAGTGGGACACCGAGGAGCTCGAAGCCGTCACGGGCCCGACGACGGGAGGCGACGCCGCCCCCTCCGTGCCGCCCGCGCACATCAAGTCGTGGTTCCACACCGGCGACCGGCTGGACCGCGAGCGCGTCTCCCGGCACCACGAGGGCGAGTACCACCGGGAACCGGGACTCACCCCGGCCGCCGCCCGTGGCCTGCTCCTCGGCGACACCCCGCTGCCCGCGGGCCTGACCGACGAGGAGGAACGGCAGGCGTGCCGCGCCCTCAAGGGAACCCTGCTGCGGCGTGAGGTCTACGCCGACGACGCCGGACCCGAGTCGAGCCCGGACGAGCGGACCCGCGCGCACACCCCGTACACGGTCACCGAGCAGAACTTCACCGTCCGCCGCCTCCAGGCGTGCGGTACGCACGAGCTCGCCGTGTTCGACGTCCAGCCGCGCGAGACACTCACCCACCACTACGAGCGGAACGCCGCCGACCCGCGCACCCGGCACACGCTGGTCCTGGAGGTCGATCCGTACGGCACCGTCCTCAAGGAAGCCGCCATCGGCTACGGCCGCCGCGCCCAGCTGGTCACGGTGGACCCGGACGGCGGCGTCCGCGCCGTACCGAACCCCGCCCTCGACGCCCTCCATCCGGCGGACCGGGACCGGCAGACCACGTCCCTCGTCACGTACACCGAACACCGCGTGACCCACGGGATCGACACCCCCGTCGCGTGGCGCCACCCCACGACGTGCGAGACGCGGACCTTCGAGCTCACCGGGTACGACGCCACGGGGCCACGCGGCCGCTTCCTCGCGGCGGACTTCGTCGAGCCCGACCCCGACATCACCGGGCGGCTGCGCCACCGGTACGCGCGGGAGGTGGCCTACGAGGAACCACCCGGCCCCGGAGCCTGCCGCCGACCGATCGAGCAGACCCGCACCCACTACCGGAGCGACGACCTCGCGCGGCTCCTCCCGCTGGGCGATCTCGAGCCCCGCGCCACCACCGGCGAGACCTACACGCTCGCCCTCACCCCGGGCCTCCTCGCGTCCGTCCTCCGCCGGCCACGCCCCGACGGCTCCGCCGAGGAGCTGCTGCCGGACCCGGCGAGCGTCCTCGCGGGGACGGGGGCCGACCGCGGCGGCTATCTGGCCGGCAGGACCCTCAAGGCGGACGGCCGGTTCCCCGCCACGGACGCCGACGACCACTGGTGGCTGCCGTCCGGCCGCTCCTACTTCTCCACCGCCCCCGACGACACCCCGGCGGCCGAGCTGGAGCGTGCCCTGCGGCACCACTTCGTCGTCCGGCGCCACCGCGACCCCTTCGGCCAGGACACCACCGTCGACGTCGACGTCGACGACCTGCTGACCGTCGAGGTACGCGACCCGCTCGGCAACACGACGACGGTGGAGGCCAACGACTACCGGGTGCTCCAGCCACGCCTCGTCGCCGACGCCAACGGCAACCGCACCGAGGCGGCCTTCGACGCCCTCGGCATGGTCACCGGCACCGCCCTCATGGGCAAGGCCGCGCCCGCGCCCGCCGAGGGCGACACCCTGGACGGATTCCCACAGGACCCGGACCCGGGAGCGGTCGACCTGCTCGCCGCGGCGGCCGACCCCGACGCGGCGGCCGCAGCACTGCTCGCCGGTGCCACCAGCCGCGTCGTGTACGACCTCGACCGGTTCCGTCGGCTGCGCCGCCCCGCCGTGGTGGTGACGCTGACCCGCGAGACGCACCACCACGACCCCCTCCCGCCGCACGGACTGAGGATCCGGACCACCTACGGACACTCGGACGGCTTCGGCCGCGAGATCCAGCGCAAGACACGGGCCGAGCCCGGCCCCCTGACCGACGGCGGGCCGGCCGTCACACCGCGCTGGGCGTGCGGCGGCTGGGTCGTCCACAACAACAAGGGCAAGCCGGTCCGCCAGTACGAACCCTTCTTCAGCGCCACGCCCGAGTTCGAGTTCGGCGTGACGGTCGGCGTCAGCCCCGTCCTCTTCCACGACCCCGTCGGGCGCGTCGTCGCCACCCTCCACCCCCACCACACCTACGAGAAGGTCCTGTTCGGGCCCTGGGAACAGACCACGTACGACGGCAACGACACCTGCGCGCCCCGCGGCGGCCAGACCGGCGACCCGCGCACCGACCCCGATGTGCGCGGCCTCCTGGCACGCCACCTCGCCGCCCTCGCCGCCGGGGGAACCCCGTTCGACACGTGGTACGCCCAGCGGATCGGCGGTGCCCTCGGCCCGCACGAGCAGTCCGCCGCCGCCCGAGCCGCCGCGCACGCCGACACGCCCACCACCGCCCATCTCGACCCGCTGGGGCGACCGTTCCTCACCGTGGAACGCAACCGCGTCGTCTGCCCGGGCCACGACCTCGACGGCACCGAGGACACCGTCGCCACCCGCACCGAGCTCGACATCGAGGGCAACCAGCGCCTGGCGCGCGACGCCGTGACCCAGGCGGGCGACCCGCTCGGGCGGATCGTCGTCCGGTACGCCCACGACCTGCTCGGCAACCGGATCCACCAGCACAGCATGGAGGCCGGGGCCCGCTGGACCCTGCCGGACGCCCTCGGCAACCCGATCCGCGCCTGGGACAGCCGGGGCCACACCGTCGCCACCGCGTACGACCCGCTGCGCCGCCGCGTCACCACGACCGTGCGCGGCACCGTCGCCGACGGGGACGCCGCCTCCGACCCGCGCACCCTCGACCGCGAGGTGCGGATCGAGCGGATCGAGTACGGCGAACCCGGCGCCGGCGCGTCACCCGCCGACGAGGCCCGCGCGCGAAGGCTCAACCTGCGCACCCGTGCCCTGCGACACTTCGACGGCGCGGGAGTCGTCGTCCACGCACGGCTCGACGCGGCCGGCACACCCCTGGAGGCCTACGACTTCAAGGGCAACGCGCTCCACAGCACCCGCACGCTGACCGCCGACCATGGGGCCCTGCCCGACTGGGCGGCGGACCCGCGCATGGCGGACGAGACCTTCGAGAACAGCAGCCGCTACGACGCGCTGAACCGCACCGTCCAGGCCACGCTGCCGCACAGCGACCGCGACCCGGGCCGGCTCCACGTCGTCCAGCCCCTCTTCAACGAGGCGGGGCTTCTCGACGGCGTCGACGTCTGGCTGGAGCGGGCCACCCGGCCCGCCGGACTCCTCGACCCGGGCAGCGAGCCGCCCTCCCCGGTCGGCATCACCGACATCGACTACGACGCACACGGCAGGCGCACCCGCGTCGCCCACAAGAACGGCGCCACCACCCGCTACCGCCACGACCCGCTCACCTTCCGGCTCGTCCACCTCGTCACGGGACGCGGCCCGTCGTTCCCCGAGGACTGCGACCACCCGGACGCCCCCCAGCCGCCCGCCGGCACCTGCGGCCTGCAGAACCTGCACTACACGTACGACCCGTCGGGGAACCTCACCCACATCCACGACGACGCCCAGCAGACCGTCTTCTTCCGCAACCAGCGCGTCGAACCGGGCAACGACTACGTCCACGACGCCCTCTACCGGCTCGTCCAGGCCACCGGCCGCGAGCACCTGGGCCAGCAGGCCGACGGCACCCGGCGAGTCCCGACCGCCCCCGACGCGGCCGACGCCTTCCACACCCGGCTCGACCACCCCAACACCCAGCAGACGATGGGGACGTACGTCGAGCGCCACGTCCACGACCTGGTCGGCAACATCCTGCGTGTGCAGCACCGCGGCAGCGACCCCGCCCACGCCGGCTGGACACGCGGCTACACGTACGCCGAGCCCAGCCTCCTGGAGGACGGCACGGGAGGGACCCTCACCAAGACCGGCAACCGGCTCAGCTCCACGACCCTCAACCCCGGCGGCTCCACCCCGCCGCTCGTCGAGCCGTACACCCACGACCGGCACGGCAGCATGACCCGCATGCCGCACCTGGGCGGCGGCGCCCCGGGCCCCAACCTCCACTGGGACCACTCGGACCGGCTGCGCCGTGCGGACCTGGGCGGCGGCGGCACCGTCCACTGCGTGTACGACGCCGACGGCCGGCGGGTGCGCAAGGTGTGGGAGAAGGCGCCGGGCCTGATCGAGGAGCGCATCTACCTCGGGGACGTCGAGCTCTTCCGGCGACACCGCGGCCCGATCGGCTCCGACACCGCGGTGTTCGAACGGGAGACGGTGCACACGACGGCCGACACGGGAGCGGGATCCGGTGCCGACGAGGAACGCTTCGCCCTCACCGAGCTGCGCACCCGCGATGCCGAGGGCTCCGACCCGGCACCGCCCCGGCTGATCCGCTACCAGGCCGGGAACCACCTCGGCTCCTCCAGCCTCGAACTCGACGAGCGGGCACAGATCATCTCGTACGAGGAGTACGCGCCGTACGGCAGCACGACGTACCAGGCGGTCCGCAGCCGCACCGAGACACCCAAGCGGTACCGCTACACGGGCGTGGAGCGGGACGAGGAGACCGGACTCGCCCTGCACGGTGCCCGCTTCTACGCCTGCTGGCTCGGCAGATGGACCGCCGCCGATCCGTCCGGACTCGTCGACGGACCGAACCTGTACCGGTACGCGCGGGGCAACCCGGTCACTCTCACCGACCGGGACGGACACGAACCGGCCGAGGCCCTCGCCGTGACCCTCCAGCAGGGGGCCTCGGCCCTGGAGCGGGCGGCCGCGCGTTGGGGCGGAGCCGCGCTCCTGAAGGGCGGAGCCGGTACCGCCGCCGCGCCTGCTGCCGCCGCGCCCGCCGCCGCCGCGCCCGCCGCCGCCGCGCCCGCCGCCGCCGCGCCCGCTGCGGCACCGGCCGCGGCACCGGCGGCCGCGGCACCGGCCGCCGCGCCCGCGCCGCTTGCCGCCGGCGGGGCGCTCGTGGCAGGGCAGGCGGTCGCGGCCCTGGCGATGGCCCTGGAGGTACGGCAGTACATTCAACGCGCGGGTTCCATCGTCCGGAACGGCAACCCCTTCGGGGTGCCGACCATGCGGGGGGCGTTCCCCGTCCTCACCCAGGTCCAGCAACTGGTGCACTCGCCCTTCCCCATCCCGGGACCGTCCCCGGGGCGGAAGACGCAAGAGGTCAGGCGGGGGCGCGTGTACGTGACGTACACCAAGACGAACACCAACGGACGCGTCTACGCGGGCCGTACGAGCATGGTCATCGACCTCAACCAGCCCTGGCGTGAACAGGCGATCGACGCCATGAAGTCCCGGGACACCAGGCACCACGTGGACGAGCGCGCCGAACCGAACGGAGCGGGCTTCGGCCCTGCCGAGCTGGACAGCTTCGCGGTCGGTTTCGCCGTCAACTACGGGGAGCGCTACCGGGACTTCGGCTACCTCGCCATCAGGGGCAGGGAGCAGCAGCTCATCGACGACAACGGCGCGCGGCGCGCGGCCGAACTGGGCAGCAAGGACTTCGACGGTGGCGCGTGGTCGGACACGGCTCCGGGGCCGCGGCTGACGGAGAACGCCCGGCGTGGCGTCGACAAGGACAGCCTCATGGGAGAGATGTTCCACCTTGCGTCGGACCTGGAGTTCGGCCCACTCGCACCGTTCACGGGAACCCCGTTCAAGCAGCTGGTGCGCGACGCCGTGCGAGGACAGCGGTGAGCGGGCCGGGGACGTACCTGCGGATCCCGCTGGCCGACGGCTCGTGGGGGTACGGCAGGGTGCTCACCACCACGTACACGGCGTTCTACGACTACCGGACCGCGGGGCCGTCCGACGACCTCGACGACCTCGACACCAGGCCGCTCCTGTTCGCACAGGCGGTCCGCCTCTCGGACGGCGACCGGTGGGAACCGATCGGGAGCCGCCCCCTCGCGGGGGCGGCCGCGCGCCCGGTGGTCCTGTTCACCCAGGACCGCGCCGACTTCAGGAAGTGCGTGATCTTCGACTCGGAAGGGGTGGAGCGACGCGCCGCCCCGGAGGAGTGCGTCGGTCTCGAACGCGCGGCGGTGTGGGACGCCCACCACATCGAGCGCCGCCTCCTGGACACGTTCCTCGGCCTCCCGAACCAGGACGAACTGGCCGCGAGGGTGCGGCTGTCCTAGGGGGTGTCCTGTCTATCATTGGTCGAGCCGGATCAGGGTGCTGGCGAGGGTGATGGCGGCGAAGTAGCGGTCGGGGCGTTTGATGCCCTCTGGATGCCAACCCAGAGATCCAACGACACCGGTCGGGCCGGCCGGAGGGGCTGCCGGAACGATAAGGCGGTAGATCTCTCGTGCGACGTAGCGTTTGAGGCAGCGGATGATCTCGCGGCGTGTTTTGCCCTCGGTCAGACGTCGTTGCAGGTAGTCGCGGGTGCGGCCGTCCCAGCGCAGACGGCTGAGGACGATGCGGTAGAGGGCGGCGTTCGCCTGGCGGTCGCCGCCGCGGTTGAGTCGGCGACGCTGTGTCTTCCCTGAGGACGCCTCGACCGGGCTGGTGCCGCATAAGGCCGCGAAGGAGGCCTCGCTAACCAGTCGCTCAGGGTTGTCGCCGGCCGAGATGAGCAGGGCAGCGGCACTGTCGGGGCCGACGCCGCGAACTTCCAGCAGACCAGGCGTGCTCACTTCGAGGGCTTTGGCTATCTGCTTGTTGAGGTCGTCGACCTCCTCGGTCAGGTGCCGGATGCGGCGGGCCAGCAGCCTCAAGGTGTGACGCGCGGCCCCGGCCGGCCCGCCCGCGCGCTGGGGGTCGAGGTCGGCGCACCGCTTGAACAGGTGCGGGTTGCTCAGCCCGGCCAGCGACTCGCGGAGGGCGGAGTCGGCCGAGACCAGGACGCTCTTGACCTGGTTGATCGCCTGGTTCCTGGACTTGATCGCGGAGCCCTTCGCCAGCTTGAACAGCCGGAGCATCTCGACAGGGCCGTCGCCGGGTTTCGCCGCGGCGGTGGCGCGTCCGGTCAGCACGGCGCGGGCAGCGGCCTCGGCGTCGATGGCGTCGGTCTTGCCGTGGCGACGTCGGGCGGCCTTGTCGTGCTGGTTGACCTCGGTCACCTCGATGCCCTCGGCCCGCAGGTGACGGGTCAGGGCGGCTCCGTAAGAGCCGGTGCACTCGACGCCGGCCCGCCGCAGCACGCCGAATGAGCGAGCCCAGTCCTCCCGGACGGGCTCGACGCCGTCCGTCAGGACGACCTGCCCAGCCTTCACACCCTCGCTGCCGGCATCAATCGCGACCTCGACGCCGTGACCGCCGGATGGACCCTGCCCTGGAGCTCGGGCGCGGTCGAAGGACATGCCAACCGGATCAAGATGCTCAAGCGCCAGATGTTCGGGCGGGCAGGCTTCCAACTTCTCCGCAAGCGCGTCTTACTGGCGTAACGGAGAGCGGCCGCGTCACAGACGTTGAGCCAGGGCCTTTGAAAGCTAACAAAGCCAATGGGGGTCAAATGTTGGCGCATTCCTCGATGACGGCGCAGGCGAGGCGGATGCCGCCCAGGTAGGTGGAGATGCCGTCATCGCCCTGCATATGGGGTGCGTCCTGGAACCACTGCTGCCACAGACCGCCCTCCTGGAGGAAATGGTTGGCCTGGTCGCCGTGCACGACGGAGTCGGTGTACGCCAGGGCGCCCATGACCGTCGGCTGGTCATAGGCAAGGTCGGGCCGACGCAGGTAGCGATCCAGGTAAGCCGCAAGCAGGTCGGCGTCCCGTGCGGTGCCGAAACTCGCCAGCGCCACGCCGTAGGCCCCACCGGCGCAGCAGACCTCGCTCTCCAGCAGAAGCGCTCCCAGACGCTCGCGAAAGTGGTCACGGCGCGAGACGGCGGCGAGCCATGCCGCGGTCCGCCGCTCGCGCCAGCTGCCTTCGAAGAGGATGGTGAGCTCGGCGTCGGAAACAGCCTTCGCATCAGCGGCCAGGGCATGAGCGAACGGCTCGTACTCCTCGCGTGCCATACGAAGTACCGCTCCGCCGAGCTTCAGGTAGCGGCGCGCCGGGAGGCAGTAGCGGCGGTACAGGGCCTGTATCTCAGGGTCGTGGCGGATCATCACCCCATCCTCTCGCAACAGGCACGCAGCTGAAGGCGTAGCCCGGAATACGCCTGCGGTGATCCCGGAACGGGCGGGACGCCACCTGGAACCCGGGGTGGGTGAGCGGGGCGTCGGCAGCACGCAGGGTTACCGCTCCACAGAAGTTGAGCCAGAACCACAACCGGCGAATAGAGCCAGTCCGGGTCTCGCCGGGCGCGAGGCAGTAGGACTCTCCCGTGCAGTGCCAGAACTGTTCGCGGGTGACGGCCACGCCGAGACCGACTTGGCCGTCCCCGAACGCGTTCACCGGAGTGCGGGTCGTGGTGCCGTGCTGGACGAGGCCGGTGGCCACCAGGACGCTCGGTCCGTCCTGCGGGATGAGCATGTCCGCGAGGGGTTGGGGGATCGGTCCGATGTCGTTGGGGTCCAGCAGGTCGAACCCGGAGAAGGTGACGGTGCTCTTGTCCTCGGGGTTCTGCAGTACGGCGGCGAAGGCGCCGGAGTAGTGGGACTTGGCCAGCCAGTGAGACCGTGTCCTATGTGGTGAGGCGGACGAGTCGCTTGTAGCAGCAGATGGCTGCGGCGAGGCCGAGAAAGGCCAGGTAGTTGCGAGGGTGACGCTCGTAGCGGCGGTTGAGTCTGTGGTATTCGGTGAGCCAGGACATCGTGCGCTCGATCACCCACCTGCAACGCCCGAGTCGTTTACTGGACTCGATGCCCTTGCGGGCGATGCGGGACGCCGATGCGTTTGCCGCGGAGTCATTTCCGCAGTTCAGGTACGTCGTAGACCTTGTCGGCGTGCAGATGCTGGGGCTTGAAGTGACGGCCGCGATGAGGGTCGTGTCTCGTTTGGTGACCGAGCACCATGGGCTTCAAGGCCTGACTGTCGTGGGTGTTGCCGGCCGAGACGCCAACGACCAGGGGCAGTCCGGCCGCGTCCGACAGGACGTGCATCTTGGAACCCGCCTTGCCTCGGTCCACGGGGTTCGGACCTATGAGTTCGCCCCCCTTTTCGCCCTGACATGGGCGGAGTCGAGGACCGCACGCGAGAGATCGAGCAGGCCGACGTCGTCGAGCCAGTGCAGGATCTCCTCGTGCAGTCGGCCCCACACGCCGGCCCGGGACCAGATCAGGAACCGGCGGTGCGCGGTTGACTTCGAGATCCCGAAGCAGGGTGGCAAGGCCCGCCAGGCGCAGCCGGAGACCAGCACGTAGATGCTCGCGGCGAACAGCGTCTCATCAGGCGTGTCCTGCGTCCCACTGCCCTGCGGCCGCACCCGAGAGGGCGGGATCAACGGCTTCGCGATCTCCCACAGCCCGTCCGGAACAATCCAACTCCACGTACCCCGCCCCATGACGAGCTCAACGACCGCCTCACCACATAGGACACGGACTTAGCTCCCACGCCTGCTGCTGGTACAGCCGCAGCCACACGAACACATCCGGCGCCGCTGCCAAGTCCTGCCGTTCCCGTGAGCCCTTACGGACCAAACCCATCAGCTGCTGTCCCAGGTCGGCGTCACCCTGGCGCCCGCTCAGGAATTCCTCGGCCCGCGCCCCGGTCGACACCCACGCCGCCAGGAGTGCTCGGTCGCGGTGGTACTTCAAGGCCGCGAACAACGCGTCGAAGAGGGCGTCCGGGATCCGACGTCGAAGAGGGCGTCCGGGATCCGACGCGGAACCCGCCGGGGCACGCGGGGCCGGTAGCGGCCCTGGCGCTCTCCCGTGAACGGCTCCATCGGGTTGTGGTGGGCATCTGCCGGCCGTTGCGCCGGGAACGGTCAAGCGGAACGGGTAGCTGCACCCACCGGGCGACGTCCCGCGCCTCGGTCCGCGTCGCCCGCGCCCACCCCACGTCGCACGCCCAGAGGAACCGATACCAGCGCGGCAGATCGTGACCGCACGACCGCAGCGTCGGCAGGGGCGAGCCAGGAAAGCGGTCACGGCCCGCGCATCGGGTAGGTACAGCACGCCGCCAGGCCCGGTCCGGGCCGAGGCGGTCGCGGTCGCCGCCCAGGTGCCAGCGCCACCGATCCGCAGGTCGATCCCGTACAGGAGGGAGCGCACCCGTATGCGCCGGGCGAGTTCGTCCGGCGTCGTGCCGTGGAACCGGAGCACGCCCCCACCTGCGCCACGGCCGCCGAGGGCGGCAGGGGCTGCACGAGGGGGGACGTCCATGAGGACGTCGAGAGGCATACGGTCCTCCTCGGGCCCGATGTCCGGGCGGCACCGCACGCGCATGATCACGCTGACGCTACGCCCCAGTCACCCCCTCCCCGCGTCCGGTGTGGACGAACTCGCGCAGCGCGACCCGAGCCGCCGGCCCGCCCGCAGGCGTCGCCCAGTACGGATGCCACCACAGCCGCACGGACAGTCGCAGCAGCCGCCGACGCAGCACGGTGGTGCTGCCGTTGCCCACGTTCGCGAGCTGTGCGTAGGTGTCCGCCCACGCCCTCTGGGTGCGGACGAGATCGTAGGGGAAGATGTCGCTTTCCACCCCTCCATAAGAACACATGTTCGAATAGTGGCGCCACCTTCGCACGGTGGGGTGACCTTGACGGTCCTGAGGGCTACTCGGCTTCCCGGAAGGGCAACTAAATCGGGTTGAAGGGCGCCGCGGGCTTCGCGGGCACCGACCGTACGACGCCAAGAGGGTGGAGTTATGGGCGATGTCAAGGCCGAACTGGCGAAAGACGGCCTGCGTGTCATCGTTCCCGGGCTCAGCCCGGATGGAGGGGGAAGTCTGGTTCTCGACATCTTTGCCGACATCGCGGAAAGCGACGGCGGCAACCGGATCCGCAGTTGGATGGCGCGCGGGTGCAAGGTCGGCCCGCTGTCGTCGTGAGCCGTATGGTTCACCCCATGGCGGGTCGTCGTAGTGGGGTGGCGGTATCTCGTCAGGCGGTCTGAGATCCCGGCCAGGATGCCCGGCGGACTGCGACCGGGCCGGCTACAACGGGCACGCAGGCGTCTCGGAGTCGGCCCGCGCGACACTGGATGGGCTCGTCTACGGCATGACCGACATGGCCTCGCCCACGGCAGCCCAGCGGGTCGCGCTCTTCGCAGTCATCCATTACGTGCCGCTTCTCCGCGCGGCCGCCGATGCCGCTCTCCTCGGTTTCACCGGTGCGGACCTGGCCGGGCAGGCGCAGGCGATCAGCACCGGCGCCCGGTACGAGCTGCGCGTACGGGTTACCCGCACCTGATCACGTCCGCCTGCTCGGGGACGTGCGATCACGTCGAGGGTCTGCAGGTCTGAGGTCGGACCTGTGGGGTCTCGCCGCGTGTGGAAGAGGCCGGACTCGCTGAGCAGCAGTTCTTCCACCGTCGCGGATCGATGGCACAGCCGCGCGGTCTCACGTACGCGGCATTTCCTCCGCCGCCTTGGCCGACCGGCCGAGTCCGACGAGCCGCAGTTGTGTCGAAATGCATCCCATCTGTCTGATGGTGAGCCGTTGACCTGCTGGGGTGTCGGGTCGTTCTGTTCCGATCCGCGCAAATCATCGGCTGGGTGGGTCGAGGATCAGGTGCGTTGGCATCGGTGAGCTCGGGATTTCCGCGAGGCGATGGCAGTCATCAATCCCGAGGGGCGGCGGCCCTGCTTGAGCCCTGAATTGACTGGTCGACGCCGACCTGGCGGCCCCCGCCCGGGGCCGGGCGTCGCCCGCAGGGCGCACCGGTCGAGGTAGGCCCGCAAGCGGAACCTGAATGGACCGAACCAAATAGTCCGCAACGAAACTATCTGCTAAGGTCTCCTTGTTGCGACACAACTGGCAGGGGGAAGACCACACGTTTGCTGCATTCGACTCCGCGTCATCGCGCGCCGCGCCCGCCGCCCCGAGTGGCAGGCCGCCCTGGATCCCGCCGCCGATGAGCCGCCTCCCCGTCCACGCCGCACCTGTCTGACCTGCCATCCCATCCCACCCCGAGCGTTGAAAGGCTGACCGCCATGAGCGAGCACACCGCCACTGAGACCACCACCGGCACCACCCAGAACGACGGCCCGGCCCCCCGAGCGCTCACCGACCAGGAGCTCTCCCGGCTGTTGAGCCAGCAGCAGTTCGGCGTACTCGCGAGCGTCAGGAGCACCGGCCACCCGCACCTGTCGACCGTCCTCTACGACTGGAACGCCGAGGAACGCCTCCTGCGGGTCTCCTCCACCGCCGACCGCCTCAAGGTCCGCCAGTTGCGCCGGGACCCGCACGCCTCACTGCACGTCAGCGGCCCGGACATCTGGTCGTTCGCCGTGGCGGAAGGAGAGGCGGAGATCGTCGACCCGGCCGACGGGGCGGCCCCCGGCGAGCAGCCGCTGCCTGACCGGCGCGTGACCATCCTGCTCCGGGTCTCGCGCCTGTACGGGACCGCCCTGGACGTCCCCGCCCAGGACTGAGGAACCCGCGCCGCCACGGTCATCCGCCGGCAGCCGGCCTGGGTACCGCCGACGCCGCGGAAGGCGAGGAGGGGGCAGTGGATGTGGAACGGCGCCACCAGCCTCGGTCTCGTGACTTCTCTGAATTACGAGATGAGGCCGACACCGGAGGATCGGTCGTCGGCCCCTTTACGGCTCAGAGCTCCTTCGCATCGCTTGCGCGGGCGACGATCTGGTTCGGGAGCCGGACAAGGAAAAGGCCTGTGCGGCCGTCGGCGTAACGCAGATAACCTGCGGGAATGAAGCGGATTCAGCGGGCCGCTGGCGCGGTCGTCGGCTCAGCGGTGGGTGACGCTCTGGGCGGCCCGTTCGAGTTCGGTCCCCAAGGCGCATTCTCCGCGCGGTTTCCCGCGCCTGGTGCCGGTGGCGAAATGTGCGGAGGCGGTGGCTGGGACCCCGGCGAGGCCACCGACGACACGCAGATGGCCGTCCTGGTCGCGGAGTCGCTGCTGGAGCGGGGCGGACTGGAATTGCCGGACATTTTCGCCCGCTTCCAGCGGTGGGCAGCCTCACAGCCCAAGGACATCGGCTTGCAGACCGAAGACGTCCTGACCAACGGCATGCCCTGGGACCTCGCCGCCGCGATCCACTTCCAGGTCAACCAACGAGCAGCGGGAAACGGCTCCTTGATGCGCGCGTCGACCTCCGCAGTCCACTTCGCGGCCGCCGGCCAGGAAGCCACCATGGACGCGGCCCGCCGTATCGCTGCCCTCACCCACGGGGACCGCGCGGCCTGGGAAGGCACCGCGATCTTCCATGAGCTCATCCGAGTCACGTTCGAGGACACCGACCCCCTCGCAGCGCTCCCGGACGCCCTGGATCTTGTCCACCCCGACCACCGCGACCGCTACGACACCGTCCTCGCGCCCGACTGGCACCCCGATCAGGCGACCGAGTTCAACGGTGCCGTCTGGCCCTGTCTGGGATCCGCAGTCTGGGCCCTGCGCACCACCGACAGCTTCGAAGACGCGATACGCGCGGCGATCGACCTGGGCGGTGACACGGACACCGTCGCCGCAGTGACCGGAGGCCTCGCGGGGGCGTATTACGGACTGGACGCGATCCCCGCCCACTGGACCAAGCCGCTCCATGTCCCCCTCCCAGGATTCGACGGCCGCGTGCTGTACCTGCCCGACCTGCTCGACCTTGCACACCGCCTCGGAGAGGGGCTGTCGATGAGACGGGGGTGATGGCCCCCATGAATGCCGACGGGGCTCAGGAGGAGTGTGTGCTGCCGTGAGCTGCTGATGCGCCAACAAACGGACAAGAGCCTGGTAGGGCGCCCTACGTGGTTGCATGTCATCGTTCCACCCGCAGAGCGGGCAGGCCGAGGTTCACCAGTCCGCCGCGGGGCGCGGTGTCCATCTGGCTGATCTTGGACTCGGCGTCGGCCAGGCCGACGCTGAGCCCTACGATCTCGCCGAGCCAGCCCTCCCTTTCCGCCTCGGCGCTGCGGTCAACGAGCTTGTCCCGGATCTCCATCAGCCGACCGCTTTAAGAGGTCCTAACAAAGGCGTTGGACGTGTCGGTGGGTGATGAGGCAGGTAGCGAGGCCGAGGAAGGCTTCGTGGATGTCGTCGCGTCGTTCCCAT
>NZ_JBIBST010000020.1:0-100332 GCF_043077765.1 Streptomyces sp. NPDC015661
GACCCACGGCCGGGAGTTCCTCTTCGCCACGAACGGACCAACGAGCAACCGAGCCGACAGTCACATGATCAACAGCTTCTGTTAGGACCTCTTAGAGGTGCCTGTGGGACCCCAACGAATCCTGAGGCCTCGCTTCTGTGTGCGGTGCTGCGGGTGGGCCCAGCTGAGCCGCGGCCTGGGGCAGGTTTCAGCGGCGGCGGGTGGGTAAAGGTCTCGCTTGCTCCGCGGCGCATGTCGCAGCGCCGCGCGATGCTGTGCGACCAGGAAGGCCGAGGGGATCCGTGTCGGAACATGGGCCAGCCGTCCGCTACACCGAAGTCGCGGACCAGGATGTGCGCAGTCTGCGGACGCGTTTGTGCCGGTTGCGCACCGACGCGGGCGCACCGGTCGCCGAACTCGAGGCGGTCTCCTTCCGCGTCCGCTTCGGCGCGGTGGCCGTCGCCGCGGAGGGCATCGGCGGCGTGCAGACCGAGCCGGAGTTCCGGCGGCGGGGACACATGGGCCGGCTCCTGCGCCAGGCGCTGGCCGGCATGGCACAACGGGTGGACGTCGCGTTCGTGTCCGACGGTGTCGAAGGGGTGTACGAGAAGTTCGGTTTCGTCGGCGCTGTGGCAGAGGGGGCTCTGGTCGTCCCCGTGCGCAACGTCGAACGCGCGACCGGGAACGACCCGGCGGCTGCCGTCCCGGGTGTCCGCAGCGGCTCGGCGGCGGATCTGCCGGCGATGGTCCGTCTGTACAACACCGCTCACGCTCAACGCCCCTGGACCCATGAACGGCATGTCGGCTGGAACCGGCTCGTTCCCCAGGCCACGTGGAAGCCCGGGTCGCAGACCCTGGTTCTGCGCAGCCACGACGCCCTGGCGGGCTACGCCGTGCTGGAGGGTCGGGCCTACGGTGACCCCTTGGGGTCGGTGGTCGTGGATGAGCTGGTGGCCGAACACGCGGCTGCGGCAGCCCTGCTGCTCGCGGCCCTCGCCCGGCTGTGCTGGCAGAGGCGCTTGAGCGAGTTCACGGTCCGGGAGCCGGCCGACAGCCTGGTGGGCCGTGTGGCGCGCCACATGGGCTGCACGGAGCAGCGGGGGTTTCGGTCGAGCGGTGGGATGATGGCGGCCGTTCTGAACCGGTCGGCGCTGGTACGCAGGCTGGAGCCCGAGCTGCGCCGCCGGGCCGCTGGACAGCGGCCGGACCAGGGTTACGACACGGCGCTCGCAGCACTGCGGCGCGGCGGTCTGTTCCCCGATGACACGGCGCTCGTCCGGCTGCTTCTCGGCCAGTGGTCGACCGGTGACGCCGATGCAGCGGGCGTGGCGCTGCCCGACCGGTACCTCGACCTTTGTGCGGCCTGGTTTCCCGGAGGCGGCACTCCGTCCCTGCCGACCCCGTACGCCCACCGCCTGGACCGCTACTAGGCGTTGATCGAATGTGCAGGTCACAGCCACTCGTTGACGGCTGCTACGAGGACCGTCGCCTCGTAGCGAGCCGCGAGCTTGTCGACCTCATGGCCACAGCGCGGTGCCTCTCGAGGCGATTGACGCCGCACTCGACCGCGTGCCGAGGCTTGTAGTCCTCCGGGTCGAACTTCGGTGGTCGACCGCCACGGGAGCGTGTTCCTTCGGTTCCGCGCCTGGTCAGCCTTGTCCGGGATGGTGCGGCGGATGCCGCGCCGCCGTAGGTGGGCGCGGTTCTGCCGGGAGGCATACGCCTTGTCAGCGCGCACGCGGTTGGGCCGGGTGCGAGGCCTGCCCACCCCAAGCCGCGGCACCCGCACGCGGCTCAAGCCGACCTCGAACTGCGGGGAGTCACCCCACTGCCCGGCCGTGATGACGATCGACATGGGCTTCTGCCGCTGTTCGACGGTGACATTCCGGTCCGGCACTTCGTCCTCCATGCCGACCAGGACACCCTCCGCGGGCGCATCGCGGGCGACACTGTTGTCGGCCCCAACTCCCCGTTCCGTCTCCAATACCTTGAGCCCTACACCGTGGCGACCCGGACGTGGCTCCACGCCGAGGCCGAAGTCGTCGACACCACACACCTCACGCCCGCACAGGCCGCGCTGCAGATCGCAGAGGCCGTCAGGAGTGCAGCATGTTGACGAACCGGGAGCAGCGGCCCTGGAAGGCCACCGTGATCGTGGCGGTAGGGCCTTGACGGTGCTTGGAGACGATGAAGTCGGCTTCGCCGGCCCGGGGTGAGTTCTTGTCGTAGGCGTCCTCGCGGTGAAGGAGGAGGACAAGGTCGGCCATCTCTTGCAGGGTGCCGGAGTCGCGCAGGTCATTGAGAGTGGGCTTCTTGTCGGTGCGCTGCTCGGGGCCGCGGGTGAGATCGGAGACGGCGACGACGGTGATCTCAAGTTCCTTGGCCAGTGCCTTGAGGCCACGGGCGATCTCGGAGACCTCCTCATGGCGGGAGCCGAAGCGGCGGGTGCCGTAGTCGAGGCTCTGCAGGGTGTCGACGACAACCAGGCGGACGCCGTTGCGCATACGAAGTCGACGGCACTGAGCACGTAGGTCGAGGAGCGTTCCCGACCCCGCGTCCTGGATGTACAGGGGCGCCGCGGCGACGTCAGGCATCCGCCGTGCGAGCCGCTGCCAATCCTCGTCACGCATGTGGCCGTTATACGCATCTGATGGAGGGCCACGCGGGTCTCGGCGGACAGGATCCGCTGGGCGATCTCGTGGCGAGTCGACTGCAGGCTGAACAGCGCACTGGGGATGGCGTGGTTGATGGAGGCGGCGCGGAGGAAGTCCACTGCCAGGGTGGACTTTCCCATCGCGGGACGTCCGGCGACGACGACGAGGTGCCCAGGCATCAGACCGCCGGTCAGCGCATCGAGAGCCGTGAACCCGGTGGGAACGCCGGGTAGCGTTCCGGGCCGGCTGCCGATGGCTTCGATCTCGTCGAGCGCGCCTTCCATCAGCTCGCCGAGCGGCATGGCCGCAGGGGAGGGGGGCCGGCGGCTGGTGGCCTTGAAAAGGGCGCTGTGCGCTGCGTTCAGGACCTCGTCGGCGTCGTCGATGTCCGCTGCTGTCACGAGACGCTCGGCTTCGCGGGCCGCATCGACAGTTGCCCGGAGGGCAGCCGCGTCCCTCACCCGCTGTGCGGCCGAGTGGGGATCCTTGCGGGCACGGGATGACTGGACCAGGTCGCGGACGGTACCGAAGCCGACGGCGTCCAGCTTCCCCCGCTTCTCCAACTCGGCCTCGACCATGGTGGGGTCAGCGGGGCTCTGGGTGCCGAAGAGGTCGAGGATGACCGAGAACAGCAGTCGATGGCCTCGGTCGTAGAAGTCAGTGGGTTCCAGAGTCATGGCGACGTCCGCGATGGAGTCCTTCGACAGCATCATCGCCCCGAGCACCGCGCGCTCTGCTGCGAGATCGACGGGCAGGCCACCCTCATGAGTGCCCGTCATCTTCCTGGCCGCCCTCGTCGTACACGTTGGTCGCAGTCACACGGTACGGTGCCGCCCCGACCCCAGCCACGGACGATCGTCGATTCGTCACATCGGGTGACCCATTGAGCCGCCGTCGCTCGAACCCGGCGCCCGCTCCTGCCGCCCTTCGGCTCCCGTACCGTCCCTCGCTCCCGTCCTCGATCAGTCGTCCGACGGGGCGAGCCCGCTCAGCGCGGCCCCCAGGCGGACCACCCCCTGTGCCTTGACCAGTGAGGTCCCGTGGGCGTCCACGCGGCGCATCAGCGGTGTCATCAGACGTAGCCCGGACGGTGGCTTGTCCGCGCCCACGGCGACGTGCAGGCGGGCCACGAAGCGGGCGAAGCCGGCGGGGCTCGCCGGGTCGTCCGGATCGCCCGCGAACCGCTCGGCCCCGGCCATCGCGGCCTCCGACTCCCCGACGCGTCCCGTGGCGCGCAGGACGAGCGCCAGCAGCACCCCCGACACGTGAAGGCGCCGGGCACTGCCGGTCGCCTCCGCCCAGGCGAGCGCCTCGCGCAGGTCCGTCTCGGCCGCCGCGTACTCACCCACCAGGGATGAGAGCCAGGCCCGCGTGTGCAGCGCCCGCGCTCGGTACTCGGGTTCGCCGGCCTCCGCCGCCCGCCGAGCGGCCGATCCGGCGAGCCGACGGGCGTCCTCGTAGTGACCACGGCTCGGAAAGAGGCTGCAGACCGCGATCAGCGTCAGCAGTTCCACGGCCGTCCGCAGGGCGTCGGGGACCGACGCCAGCGACTGCTCCACGGCAGTGGTCAGTACGGCGTGCTCCGCACGGAACCAGGAACGGGCCTGCTCGGTGCCCTCGAAGGCGATGCCCGGATGGTCCACGGGATGGAACCAGGGGGGCGAGGGGACGTTGTCGGGCAGCGCGGTCCGTGCCACCCGCACCGCGCTGCCGTAGAGGAGGGCGAGGACCCGGCGCAGCGCCGCCGCCCGGTCCTCGGAGCGCTCGGTGGATTCGGCACGGCGTCGGCCGTAGAGCCGGAGGAGGTCGTGCAGGCGATAGCGACCCGGAGCAGGGGACTCCAGCATTCCGGCGTCGACCAGGCCCTCCACGAGCTCCTCGGCCGCGTTCTCCTCGGTGCCGAGCAGCGCGGCGGCGACGGGCAGCGGCACGTCGGGGGCGTCGAGGAGAGACAGAAGACGAAACGCCCTGGCCTGATCGGGCGCAAGGGCCCGGTAGCCGAGCTGGAAGGCGGACTCCACCGCGTGGTCGCCGTGGCTCAGCTCGCCGAGCAGGGTGCGGGTGTCGGTCAGCCGCGCCCCGAAGGCGCGCAGGCCGTGGCGCGGCAGGGCGGCGAGGCGCGCCCCGACGATGCGTACGGCGAGCGGCAGACGGCCGCAGGAGTCGGCCAGGGCCTGGGCGGCCTCGGGCTCCGCGGCCACTCGTGCGGTGCCCGCGAGGGTGCCGAGCAACGTCACCGCCTCTGCCTCGGCGAAGACGTCCACGGCGAAGGAGAGGGAACCGGGGACCGCGACATGAGGCGCCCGCGTGGTGATGAGTACGGCAGAGCCGGCCGTTCCGGGCAGGAGGGGGCGAACCTGGGCGGCGTCCCGGGCATCGTCCAGGACCAGCAGCACACGGCGGTCGGCGAGCAGGGTGCGCAGCAGCGCGGCCCGCTCTTCCAGGTCCAGCGGCAGCCGCTCGGGCGGCGTGCCGAGTACCGAGAGGAGGTCGGCGAGCACTCCGGCCGGGTCCGCGGGAGTGGCGCCGGCACGCAGGCCGACGTACAGCTGCCCGTCGGGAAAGGCCGCGCGCAAGCTGTGCGCCACGTGGACGGCGAGCGCGGTCTTGCCGACGCCGCCGATGCCGGTGAGGGTCGCGACGGCCATTGCCGGGCTGTGCCCGGGGCGGGCCTGGAGCAGGTGATCCCTGATCTCGCCGATGAGCCGGCCGCGCCCGGTGAAGTATCCGATGTCGGAGGGGAGCCGTGCCGCGGCAGTCCTCCTCGCGCCGCCCTGCGCGGTGCCTACGGTCGCAGGCGCTCCGGGCCGTGTGCCAGCCCTTGCGGACGGCTGCCGCTGGTGGCACAAGGCACCGGCCGATCCGAGCATCGGGAGGGACGGGACTGCTGAGCCGCCCGCCGTTGGTGCTCCCGATCGGCGATCGTCCGGGGCGGCCGCGCGGGACGAGGGCAACACGCGGACGCCGGTGCCGCCGGGCCACGCGAGGGAACGCGCTTTTCGTCCCGTACGGAGTCCACGATGCAGGTCCCTCAACTCCTCCGACGGCTGGGTCCCCAGTTCCCGCGCCAGCACGTCGCACACCTCGTCGAACACCCGAGCGGCCTCCACCTGGCGCCCGGTGCGCTGCAGAGCCAGCATCAGCAACCCGTGCGAGCGCTCCCGCAGCGGGAACTCCCTGACCATCGAGCGCAGTTCGGTGACCACCTCCCCGTAACGCCCCAGTTCGACGGCTGCGGCGTACAGGTCCTCACGCGCGGCCGCGAGAGACTCGGTCAGCTGTTCGCGGCGGCGCTCCGCCCAGGGCCCCGGAACTCCGGCCAGGGGGACTCCCCGCCAGCGCCCGACCGCACGCGTCAGCCGCTCGTACACGGCCTCGGCGGTCCCGCCCCGGTCCGCGGTCTCGTGCGCGAACACCTCGGCGTCCACGACAACCGCTGGCGTCGGGAACCGATAGCCGCTCTCCGTGGTGACGATCAGCCGGCTGCGGGACCGCACGGGCCGGTCCGGCTCCAGTGCCGCGCGCAGCTGTGAGACATACGTGCGGACGGCCGAGGAAGCACTGCGCGGTGCGGCAGCCGATCCCCACACCCCTTCCACCAACTGGCCGACCCCGACGACGTGGCCACGCCGCAGCACCAGCATCGCGAACACCGCCTGCTGCTGCGGCGGTCCGAGTGCGATCCGCTCCTCGCCCCACCGGGCGCCGACCGGTCCGAGGAGTCGCACCGCCAGCTGCCCCGATCGTGCCTGCAGCCGCTCCCGCGGTGCCTCCGCCATCCCATCCATGACCAACGTCCCCCTGACCTGCGCCGTCGCTTGTTCCGCACCGCCGGGGCCGGGACGTTCATCGAACGTTGAGCCCTTCCCGGCAACCCGCACCGATCCTTGGACAGCCCGCAACGACACACGACGAAACGGAGCGGATCCATGAAGCACACCATCGGCAGGTGCGGCTGGGCCGTCCTCTGCCGCCTCCTGCCCGCACTCGCCTTGGGCGGCCTGCTCACCGCCGCGCTCACGGAGCCCGCGCACGCGCAACCGCCCGGCGTCGGCCGGGGTGCGCGCCTCCTCACCGAGATCAACCTGCCGACCGTTCAGGGCGCAGTCATCCCGTGCCTTGAGCATCCTTCGAACTGCAGGAGTACGACGAACGGCAGGTGATGCCGATCCACGGGAGCCCGTACGCGGGGGGTCCAGACGGAACCGCACGACCCCATTGCCGTACGAGGCACCGGCCCCCAAGGTCGTTCCCTCCGCACATGCGATGAGCCACGGCGGCGTGGGCGTCGGCGAGTCCCTCCCGTCGAAGGCGCGGGTCTTCGACGGGAGGGCGCTGCGGACGAGACGAGGGCTATGCCTCGAGCTCCTCCGCGTCGGCCGACTCATCCGGCAGACTCGGCGTGTCCATGGCGTCCATGGCGTCGATGCCGATCTCGCTCTCGTCGATCGGCGCGATCCGGTCTCCCGGGCGGGCTGGATCCATGCTGTCCTCCTGTGGTGATCGTGCGTGAGCACGCTCGGTGGTCGCCGCTGGAACCCGGTTGGTTCCCGGCAGGTTCATGAGGGGCGGCGCAGCTGCTCGGCCGACATCGTGAACAGCAGGATGTCGGCGTGGATGCCACGCCGCTCCACGTACTGCTCCTCTCGCCCCCGCTGCTCGAAGGAAGCCGGGACCGTCGGGGCTCTCCGTGAGGTATCCGGCGACGATCGCTTCTGCCTCCGCCTGATCGATCGGCGAGCGCCAGGTCTGGTAGCGGGCGACACAGGCATCAGAGCGGTAGCGGGCGAGGGCCGTCGCATCGTCACGGCTGAACCGCCGCAGCCGAAGGCGACGGGTCACGATGTCGTGCATCGGCCCGTTCTCTCACGTGCCGGTCCTCGAAACCGGAACCGCGGCCGGTCAGACACAACTGAGGGGACTTGAACTACAGGCCTGGGCGGTCACCGGGCCGCTTGCTTCGACCGCGGTGACTCCGTAGGCCGGCGTGACGGCGAGGCCCAGCATCAAGGCCGCCGCCACACCGACCACCACTCGAACTGTCCGCCTGAGCATGATGGTCCTCCATGACCGTGAATTGATTGCCGACTCGTAGTAGGCCGACAGCCGATGGACGGTTGATCAACAACCGGTCAACGGCCCTCTTCGTAGGCCGTCGGGTGCGAGCGACCGCGATGGAGGCCGGAAGAGCGGATCCGCTTCCCGCCCTCCGTCGCGCTCACTGCCCGGACGCAGAGACAGGCGCTTTACCGGAGCTTCCACTGCATGGAGTCGAGGCCGTCCGCGGTGGCGCAGGAGGAGACCGTCAGCTGGCCCTCACCCGTGGGGGCGCTCAGGCACAGGTCGCCCTGCTTGGTGCGGACGCTGTACCAACCAGGACGGTTGGGGGTGGCACGGAATCGCCAGAGCTGGTTGTCGCTCCCGCTGCCGTTCACCTGGTGCGACCAGGCCGTGCCGTTGGCGGAGTTGTAGTCCAGGACCCGGGCATTGGCTCCGGTGAATCCGCTGCGCTCGGTGTAGCGGTTCTCGATGAGGAAGTAGCCACCGCCCTTGTCCCACAGATGCCACTGCTGGTTGTCGGTTCCGGTCGCGTGATAGCCGTAGACGGCGGCGCCGTTGTCGGTCCGGTACGCGAAGAGGTCGGCGAGGTTGTTGTTCCAGTTGGTCAGGGTCGTGACCTTGTCGTGCGCGGGCTGGCCATCGGCGCCCTGCAGGTTGCCGAAGACGGCGAAGGCGGCGTCGCGCCAGGCTGCGCCGGCGGGGTCGTTGCCGTAGCTCCCGGAGAAGTTGCCGATCTGGGTCGGGCCGCTGTCGAAGGTGTCTCCGTTGAGGACGGGGCCGCCGCTCGCGCCACCGGAGAGGTCACTGTCGCCGGTGCAGGGGCCACCGAGGCCCAGGATCTGAGGCGGGTTGTCCGGACCCCAGTAGGGCTGCTTCACGCACGTGTGGAACTGGTTGCTGTTGGCGGGGATCCCCGCGAACACGACCTGAGCCGACAGGGAGCCGGCGTTGAACTGGTAGCCCGAGGAGCCGACGGCATCCTGCACGTGAGTGCCGTTCTGGGTGTTGAGTGCCAGGAAGGCGGTGTCGTCCGTCTGCCGGCCGGCCGAGAAACTCCCGACGACACCGACGCTGCGGAAGGTCCACGTCCCGTAGGGGGCGTGCTCGCCGCCGGCGTCCTTGTAGTAGCCGGGAGAGAACTCGTACACGGCCTTGGGATTGATACCGCCCCGGCCGTCGTCGATGATGCAGTGCCGTGCGGTGGCGACCATGTCCTTGTTGTCGCTGCTGATCACATTGCCGGTGCACACATTGACGAACCACCAGCCGGGGTTGTTCTCGTCCGGCCAGGACATGCGGATGCGGCCGGTCGTGGCCCGCAGCCGGGTGTCCCCGGGAGATCCGGGCGTGAGCATGGTCTTGCCCGTCTCCGCGGGGGAGGTCGCGGGCGCCTTCACGGGCTGCCCGGCGCCGAGTGCCTTGGTTTTCGGGGGAGTGGCGTTCGGCTTCCAGTCCCGCCGTTCGCCCTTGAACGGACGGAGTGTGCCCTTGGCGTCGTGCTGGGCCCAGAAGGCCCGCTGCTGGGCGTCGGTGGCGGTGGCGTTCCTGGAGACGCCACCGTCCGCGGCTCGCGGCGTGGGGGTGGGCGTGGGCGTCGCCGGGCTGCCGGCGTAGGCCGACGCGGTCGGCAGGGCCGCGGTCAGAGTCGCGGCGGCCAAGGCCAGGGTGAGCGCATGTCTGCGCAACGGATTCTCCATTCGATGCGTGGTCGATCGAGATGCATGGAGAGAGTCGACGGCCCGAGTCCATGGGAGATTGACAGAAGATAAACGGGTCCCGGCGCACCGAGCGCGAATGAGCCCGATCAACGCCCCACGGTGGCCTGCCTGGTGGCGGCTGATCGCCCGTACCCCCGGCGGTGGCAGGGAGCCTCCCCCTCACCGGACCGACGCTGGACGGTTACGGGTGAAGCCGGCGCTTGGCGTCAGTACCGGGCGATGACCTGTCGCAAGCCCGTACCCAGGAGGTCCTCCAGCACCCGAACGCGGGCTGGCGGTAGCGGTAGCTCGCATTCCGGGTCCGTGGTCACGAGGCTGTATCTGGCGAAGGCCGCAGCCTCGACATAGTCGAGGGCGTTCAAGTCCGTCCGGGCAGAGCAACAGGGCGTCGTCACGGCAAGTGCGTCGAAATAGCCGTCCGGAAGGGCTGCAGTGTCCATCGCGTTGCCCCACCAGTCTTCGATGTCGGAGCCGCACGCGGGGCACCGAACGCCGCACCAGTTCTCCCCTGGATCAATGAAGGCGATGCCGGGCATGTCCCAGACGTCGTAACCGCCCAACGCCTCAGGAACCAGCAGTCGCAGCCGGGCCTGCGCAGCCTCACTCGCCGCCGGTGCAGGCGAAAAGCGGGGGTCCCTGGGTAGGAGGTGGAGCAGCGTGATACTCATGGGGACGACCAGCCATTCAGCGTTACCTTCGAGCCGTCATTCAGGTAGTGGTGGAGGGCGCTGGCAGTGCTCCGCACAAACGTCTCGGGGATGGCGTCGGCGTCGACCCAGCGGACCTGGGAGTGCTTACGGGGTTCGCGGTTTACGGGTTCGCCGGTCCAGTCGTCCGCTGCGAAGACGACGGTAAGGAAGCCGTTGGGGGCTTCCACGCCCCAGGCGCCGGCGCCGTGGATGATGTGCGCGACGTTGAGAGACTCGGGCTTCACCGTGAGCCCCGTCTCCTCGTAGAGCTCGCGGACCGCGGTCTCGGTGATGGACTCACCCGGTTCACTCTTGCCGACGGGGAGGTCCCACAGGCCCTGGGCGAACTTGGCGTTTTCGCTGCGCTGGAGGAGGACGACGCGATTGGAGGCCTTGTCGTGGACGATGACGGCCGCGACGAGCAGCGTCATCGAACCGATCGCCGGCTTGAGGGTTTCGGAGCTGTCGTCGCTCTGCTGGGCCACGGTGTTCCTTTCGTCGGGAGGGTTGTTGGGCATGTTAGGTGAGGGCCTCGCGGGGCAGGGAGGTCGAGATCGGCGGCGCCGCTCGGCCGGCCGCGCTGGGAGTGCGGTGGCGCTGGTCGCAGAGCGCCGGCGCCGTCCGCACGAAGCGCTGACCCAGGACTGCTTCCCTACGGTGTGCGCTCCCTGCCCGCTGCGCCTGAACGCCGGTGTCGAGCCGTTCGATGACAGCGCGCATAAGGCCGTGAAGGCTGAGGAGTAACCGCCGCCGAGAAGGGCGTGCCCGCGATCACGTGGTGGCTGGCTGCGTTTCCTCCAGGACCTTGACAACTTTGCGCGCCGGCTCCGCCGCATACGGCGGCAGGTCCTCCTCCAAGCACGCGATGCCGCCGGATAGCCGGGCCCTGTCGACGGTTCGCGGGAGTCCCCACGGCCGAACTTCGCCTCCGTTCGTCCGCCGGCGAATCGAATGGGGGAGGAGCGGAAGCGAAGAGCGCGCTCTCCCCGGACGGTGATGGTGCGGAAAAGCCGTTGCTCTGAAGCCTGTTCGGGCTGATAGACAGGGGCATGGACGACAAGATCATGGCCTCGGTCGAGCTGATGCTCGCGGAACGGTCCTGCGAGCGCATCATCGTGGACTTCATCCACCGCCTTGACCTCGGCGACCCGAGTTCGGTGGCCGAGCTGTTCACGCCCGATGGTGTCTGGCACTGGCCTTTCGGGAACCGGCGCATCGAGGGTCGAGAGGCCCTCCGCTCCTACTTCGCCTCTCGGCCGACGGACAGGTTGTCACGCCGTCTGATGACGAACATCCTGGTCACAGTGGAGTCCGACGCGACAGCACGGGCTGTTTCGTATCTGACGACATACCGGGTCGATGGATACTCGGGCGGGATGATCGAGCCCCGGCTTCCGGCGAACGTCGGCCACTACGAAGACACCTTCCGCAAGATCGACGGCGTCTGGCTCCTCGCCAGCCGTACCGTCTTCCTTCCTTTCGGTGGCGGAACGGAACGGCTTCCCGTCGCGGATGCATCAAACGCCTGACGACATCGCTTTGTGGCCCAGCGGCTGTGAGGTGGTCGGGATCCCTGGTGATCAGTGAGGGGCAGTCGAAGGCGAGCGCGTAGTAGGCGCGAAGGACGTGGTTGATCCCGGGGACCAGGTCGCTGATGGTGTTGTTGTTGTCGATCCAGCGATGCGGGATCTCGCTGGCGCAGGCGGGTTGTCACCAAGCCGTGCTTGGCTGGTTTGACGTACCGTCGGCCGATGTGCGGGATGTCTCCGACCCGAGTTTCCTGGCTGTCGTGGAATCAGCACAGCAGCGCGCCCCGTCCTGCGCCCGCCCTCTCCGCCATCACGAGGAGCGCACCGATCGCGGTGACGCGGACGACGCCTCCACGACGCATTCGGGCGCGCCTTTTTGCCGGTGAACCCCCAGCCGGTCCGGCGCTGCTGGATGCAGCCGACCACCACTCCGACGGCCCCGGCGACCTCTGCGCCCACGCACGGAAGGGCCGCGCCCCCGTACTCATACCGGAGGGCAGATCCCTCCAAGGACCAGTCTGCGTCCGCCACCGGATGCCATCGATCGGCCTCCGCCAACCCACCGCCGGCCTACCGCGCATCGCCACCGGTGGCATCGACTCCAGCACGGCCCACTGATCGTCAGAATGCTCCCCTCGCCCTACCCCACGATCACCACGGCCGGGGGCCTGGCGACTGCGATGGTGTGCCCCGCAAGGGGGGGAGAGAGAGCTCGTCTTTGGATTCAGGTCGTGGGGTCCCAGAGGCCGTCGGCTTCCCCTCGGGCGAGGTGTTCGGCATAGACGCCGACCTTCCAAGTGATGACGGAGCGGCACTCCTCCAGTGCCTGAATCTGGGCGTCCACGCGCTGTCGGTGGGTATCGAGGAGCTGCAGACGTTCCACCTCGTTGCCGGGACCGTGCCGTACCAGCTCGGCGAAGCGCTTGAGGTCGGCCAGCGGCATCCCGGATTCCCGTAGTTTGACGCAGATCAGTAGCCATTCGACATCGAGCGCGCTGTACCGGCGCCGGCCGCCGTAGGTGCGCTCGATCGGTCCGACCAGCAGGCCCTCGCGCTCGTAGAAGCGTAGAGCGTGCGCGCTGAGTCCGGTCTGCTCGGCCACCTCGCCGATGCTCAGTGGCTCCGCAGGAGTGTGGGTCGTTGCCATGCGCCAGAGTGTAGGACTTGATCTAGACCTCACTCTAGATCGTAGCTTCGTCGACATGACCAGCATTGATCAGCGGCCGCTCGGCTCGCCCTTCTCCGCCACGAGCACCACCCAGGACGTCATCGCGGGCCTCGACCTCTCCGGCATGAGCGCCGTCGTGACCGGGGGCTACTCCGGACTCGGCCTGGAAACCACCCGCGCCCTGACAGCAGCCGGGGCCCATGTCGTTGTCCCGGCACGCCGGCCGGACGTCGCCCGCATCGCGCTCGCGGACGTGGAAGGCTGCGAGGTCATCCCCATGGACCTGGCCGACGTCCAGAGCGTGCGCGCCGCCGTCGTCAGGATTCGCGCATCCCTGACCCGGATCGACCTGCTCATGGCTGTTGCCGGAGTGATGGCCACCCCGGAACGGCACATCGGCCCCGGCTGGGAGAGTCAGCTCGCCGTCAACCACTTCGGACACTTCACCCTCGCCTGTGGGCTCTACCCGCTCCTGGCCGCCGCCGGCAGCGCCCGCGTCGTGGTCAACAGCTCCGCCGGCCACACCCTGAGCGACATCCGCTGGCACGACCCACACTTCCGTACCGGCTACGACAAGTGGCTGGCCTACGGACAGGCCAAGACCGCCAACGCCCTCTTCGCCGTGCACCTGGATGTTCTCGGCCGTGGTGACGGTGTCCGCGCGTTCGCGCTGCACCCCGGCAAGATCATCACCGGGCTGCAGCGGGAGATGGCACTCCAGGAGCAGATCGACCGCGGCTGGGTGGACGAACGCGGCAACGTGATCGGCGCCGACTTCAAGACCCCGGCCCAGGGCGCTTCCACCGGCCTGTGGGCCGCCACATCCCCCCTCCTCGACGGCCTGGGCGGCCTCTACCTGGAGGACTGCGACGTTGCCGGCGTCTCCGCTCCCGCGACTCCCATGGACGACGGCGGAGTCCGCGCATACGCCGTCGACCAGGATTCGGCCGCACGGCTGTGGGACCTGTCAGCCGCTGCGACCGGCGCCACCCCGATCGCCCACTGACTCCGCCACCCCGCCATGCGCCTCCTGTGGTCGGGGGTCGGCGTGTCGTCGATGACGACGTCGCCGACTTCGAGGATGTGTGACAAGCGGTTGCGGATCTCGGGTTGTCTCCCGGTCCAGACGGGACTCATTCACTCCGGCGTGGTGCCCCGTGCACGGCGTCCAGCACCAGGTCCAGCAGCCGCTCGGGCTGCCCGGCCTGCTTGCTGTGGGCTGTGGAAAGGGCGATCCCGATGACGAGTTGGAGAACGTCGTCGGCTGTCAGGTCGGCGCGGGCCGTTCCGTGCCGTTGAGCTCGGGCGAGCAGGTCGCTCGCCATGTCCAGGATGCGTCGGTGGCAGTCGAAGCCCAACTCGCCGACCGATTCCACCAACAGGGCGCTGCCCATGCCCTGGTTCACGCGGGCATGGGTGAGGAAGGCCCGTAGCCATTGGTCCAGGGCGTCGTCGGCGTTCGGCGAAGTGAGCAGCTGTTCCGCTTCAGCGCGCAGTGTTTCGATTCGGTCCGCGAGTACCGCCGTGAGCAGGGCTGAACGGTTGGGGAAGTGGCGGTACAAGGTGCCGGGGCCCACCCCCGCCCGGCGGGCGATCTCGTTGAGGGACGCGCCGGGCCCGGCTTCGGCGAACACCTCACGCGCCGCCGCCACCAGACGTTCGCGGTTGAGGCGGGCGTCCGTTCGTCTCGGAGGCTCGGCCGGGGTGTGGCTCTGTCTGTTCGTCATCGTCCCGCCCTTCGGTCGGCTCCCGGGATGGCAAACCGGAGAGGTTCTCCGTATTCTAACCGCCAGGAAAACGGAGAACCTCTCCGGAACGCTGCCTGAGGAGTACGGATGACTGACGACGCGCGGACCGGGCTCGGCCGGGTCGGGATCTGGACCTTCGCCTACGAGGGACAACCCGCCGGACGCGTACGTGAATCGGCCGCAGAGCTGGAGGAGTTGGGTTACGGAGCGATCTGGCACGGTGAGGCGTTCGGCCGCGACACAGTGGGCCAGGCGTGGTTACTGCTGTCGGCCACCCGCCGGATCACCGTCGCGTCCGGTATCGCCAACATCGCCTACCGGGACCCGATCGCCATGGCCAACGCGACACGCACACTCGGTGAGGCCTTCCCCGGACGCTACCTCCTCGGCCTGGGCGGACACCGGGTCGACGACACCGTGCATCTGGTGGACGGCTACCCCGTCCCGGCCCGGGGCAGGGCGCTCGCCACGATGCGCGCCTACCTCGAAGCCATGGACGCAACCCCCGCCCACGGCCCCGTACCGGACCCGGCCCCGCGCCGCGTACTGGCCGCCCTCGGCCCGAAGATGCTCCAACTGGCCGCCGAACGCACCTGGGGTGCGCACCCCTACTTCGTGCCCGTCGAGCACACCGCGGAAGCCCGGACGATCATGGGACCGGATGCATTCCTCGGCGTCGAGCAGGCCGTCGTCCTCGACACCGACCTCGGCCGGGCCCGGGAGGTTGCCGCGGCACACGTCGCCGGATACGTCACCATGGCGGCGCACCAGCGGGCCAATGTCCGAAGGCTCGGCTTCGGCGACGAGGACATCGCGGGTGGACCGAGTCGCCGACTGGTGGATGCGATCGTCGCGTACGGCGACACGGAGGCGATCCGCCGCCGCGTGCAGGATCACCTCGACGCAGGAGCCGACCACGTCTGCCTACAGGTACTGGGCGCCGATCCGACGACGCTGCCGGAGCGCGAGTGGCGCGAACTCGCCTCCGCTCTCATCTGACCCGGTCATCGACCGGAGCAAGGGGAGCTGCCCCGCTCCCGGGCGCTGCCCCGCTCCCGGGCGCTGCCCCGCTACCTAGCGCTGACCGGCTCCCTAGCGCTGACTAGCTCCCTGACGCTACCCCGCTGGTCGACGCCGCCCGGCACGCCCGGCACCCCGCGTGACAACCATCTCCACCCCGGACGACCTGCTGAACCTCGATCATGGCGTGCTCCCGGACACGGGCGGCGACCGACAGTGCTTCGTACGCCCGGCACGGCGTTTCGGCCTGTGCGAGATCTCGGATGTCGCTCCGCGTCCGCGTCCGCGACCTGGCCGCAGCAACTTCCCCACGTGTGGGGGAGGAGTCATGACACGGCGGGTGCACTCGCCTGGGCGGGTTCCTTGAGTGCCGGGTGATCCGGGCCGCCGGCCAGGGCTGCGGCGCGCAGGGCAGCTTCGACCCGGCGGTTGTTGGTCATCGTGGCGGTGACGGCGGTCATCGCCAGGAGGAGGCCGGCGGCCGCGTACAGCGGGGTGCGGATGTCGTAAGTGGTGGCCAGCCAGCCGCCGAGGAAGGCCCCGATGGGAGCGGCGCACATGGCCAGCATGCGGGAGGTGGAGGCGACCCGGCCCATGAGGCGGGCGGGGACGACCGTCTGCCGGAGGGAGGGCGCGAGCACCATCGTGGCGCCCATGCCGGCCCCGCAGGCGGCGAGCGCGAGCCCGGCCACGTACGGGTTCGGGGCGGCGGCCAGTCCGAGGATGGCGAGTCCCTCGATGGCGGCGGTGCAGGTCAGTGCGGTGCCGGTGCCGAGTCGTCGGCCGAGGAAGGAGGCGATGCCCGCGCCGAGCAGGCCGCCGGTGGCCTCCGCGGTGAGGAGCAGGCCGAAGCCGTAGGTGTCGATGCCGAGACGCTCGTGCGCGAAGAGGGCGAGGACGGTCTCCACTGCCAGGAAGGCGATGTTCCCGACCGCCGGGCGGAGCGCAAGCCCCAGCAGCAGCCGGTCCCGGAAGACGTACGAGGCACCGGCCCGCGCCTGCCGTAGCAGCGACTCGCGGATCTCCGGCACAGGCCGGGGCGTGGCGGGCAGCGACCGTACGAGCAGGGCGGAAAGAGCGAACGACACAGCGTCGGCGAGCAGCGGGACCGCCCGCCCGAGCGCGAGCAGCGCACTGCCCGCGGGCGGCCCCGCGAAGCCGGACATGGCGGTCTGGGCGCCGCGCAGACGGGAGTTGGCGCGCTCCAGGAGTGCGGGGTCGCGGCCGAGCAGATCCGGCAGATAGGCCGTGGCGGCCGTGTCGAAGAAGAGCCCGCCGAGGCCGAGCAGGAAGGCGACGGCCGCGAGCAGCGGAATGCTCAGCACGTCGAGCGCGGCCGCTGCCGCCGGTATCGCGAGCAGTGCCGCACGCGCCGCGTCCATGACCCACATCGTGCGCCGACGGTCCCAGCGGTCCACCAGTGCACCGCCGAGCACTCCGAAGAGCAGCCACGGCAGCGTCCCGGCGGCCGCGACGACGGCGAGCGCCATCGGATCCCGCGTCAGCGTCAACGCGAGCAGTGGCAGCGCGGCATGCGACACCCCGTCACCGAGCGAGGACACCGTCTGCGCGGTCCACAGCCGCGCGAATCCGGCTGGCAACTTCCTGACATCTGAGGTCACTTGGCGTCCCCCTCGCCCTGCTCGCGTGATGCCGGGTGGAACAGTGCGAAGACGAGGGACGCGTCCGGCAGCGATGGATCGGACAGCTCCCGGAACTCCTCCGCCAATGCCTGCAGCCGTGTCCCCAGCTCCGCGAACTGCTCGTCGGTGAGCCGCAGATGCGCCATCCCGACGTGCCGTTCGCCATCCGGCGGCGATGCCTCCAGGTCCGCCACCGCATGCCGCATCAGTACATCCGGGCCGCCCTCGCCCGGATCCGGCAGCACGATCGACCGCGCGGCCATCGCGTAGTACCGCTCGGTGACACCCCGTACCTTGCGTGTCCGTACGACCTTCACCAGGCCGGCGCGCTCCAGCAGCCGCACGTGATAGCTGGAACTCCCCTTCGCGAGGCCCACCCGCTCGGCGATCTGGGTAATCGTCGCCGGCTCGAAGCGGAGCACGGCCATGATCCGGTGGCGCGTGAGATTGGAGACGGCGCGCAGCTGCTCGTCCGTGGTGACGTGAAACGTCTCGGGAACGTCATCGGTAGGCATGCGAGCAATGGTCAACGATCCTTGACCATTGCGCAAGGGGATTGCGCGCAGACCTCCGAAATCTGCTGCGAGAAGCGCGAGACCTTCTGTCAAAGCCGCCCGTACGCTCCTGAACCGGGCGGCCGTCCAACAGCATTCGCCTCCGGAAGATCCCTCCCGATGACCGGCCCAGCCCCCCGGAAGCCGCCACGGGACCGGACGCGCAGGACGCGGACGCGTCGGCTCAACGAGCAGCTGGCGGCCGTGGGGGCGGACACCGTGCTGACCATCAGCCCCGACCCGGCGTCAGTACGCGCCTTCGGCTCGGACATGGGCGACCTGGCAGCCTGGGAACCGGCCTACCGGGCGGGTCTTCGCCAATCCGGCGAGGTCCACGCGCAACTCCGCTCCGCGTGGAGGACAGAAGCCGGCGCGGGCTGACCGCCCCACTGGCGTGCGATCACCACACGTATCTGCGCGACCGCTACGTCGGGTATGGGTGAATGGTTCAGCTGTGGCTGCTTCTGAGACAGAATTGCAGGTCACGGGGTCTGCGCCCCGCGCCTGCGGGGATGGCCCGACAGGAAGTCGTGGTCCGTCACCGGCACCTGCTGCTCCCCGTGCCCGCGGGGATGGTCCTTGTTTCCTGGCGGGCGGTCGGGTACTGCCTGTTCGGGCGGTAGGAGTGGTTACCCTGACGCTGGTGAGCAGCGAGCGCATGTACACATACGCCGACCGTTTCCTGGGTGAGTTCCGGGAGCTGGAGCACGGCCGTCCGGACGGACCGTCCCTGTACGCCTGCGTGCGTAGCGAGGGCGATCCATACGAAGAGGATCTGGTCCGCTACCTAGGCGCCGGCCAGGTGCTTGCCGCGACCGGATCAGGCGTCTATGACGTCCTCAGTCCGTCGGAAGAGGCGATCGACGCTCTCTGTCTGCTGACGGATGGCGAGTGGTTCTGGCACACGGACCTCGCTCACTACGTCGAGCGGTACCACGTGCCGGTGGATGCCCGCTTCGTCGAGCACGCACGCCTCCGCGGGTGGTCGCCACCGCAACTGAGCGCTGAGGAGATGCTCCGGATCGAAGACGCTTTCTTCCCTGACGACGAGGAGTGAAGGGCTCGGGGATTGCCCCGAGGGCCGGATCAGGCACCCCGGGTACGGACCAGCTTCCAGCGCCCGCTGAGGGGCACCCCAAGGTCCCCCTAGCCACGGAGAAGCAGAACACGTTGTACATCCGCACGCCGTGGATCGACTGGTCGCACCAGACATGGTGGGCGCCCCTCGGATCGGACAGCTGGACGTGGTGGTGACCGTCAACAGCGTGCCGACGGTGTCCGCGACACCGAAAGCTTCGCATGTGTGCGGAGCCACGCTGGAACAGCACCCCGGCGCCAGCGCCTGCGCAGACCGCCCAGTGTGGAGGGAGAACTGGTCTGCGCTCCGCTCCCGCAGGATTATGGCCGGCGCCGCGGCGACCATCGCCACGACGGCCGTGACCACCGTCCCTCGTGCGCCCCGCACGTCCCAAGCTGCCCCGTTGCGGGGACAGAAGCGGACGACGGCACCACCGACTGCCAGTGCCCAGTCGGCAGTCGCGGCGACCGCTCCGATGGCCGAAGTCCACGGCTCCCTTGTCGGTGGGGGCTGGGAACAGCCGGTTGCTGCTGGGCCTCCGAATGTTGATGAGAATTGGCGGCGGTCGCGGGCCACGGAAAGATCTCCAGCCAGACCTGGTTCTGGGCAGTGCGGTGCGGGGGCAGGTTGCGCAGGCCGGTGTCGCGGGCCGCGCGGTTGCGGTCCTCGGCGCGGGCGCGCTGGCGGTGCCGCAGTTCCAAGGCCGCGATCGCGATGCCGGTGGCGTGGGTGGCGCAACAGGTCAGACGCATGCCGTCGGAGTCGGTGAACCTCAACTGCCCTCCGGGATACGGACGTTCCTTGCGCACAATCAACCGGATCCCGGCAGGCGAGTCCTTGAGGAGGTCCCCGGCCAGTTCGGCCACCCGGGCGCCGTCGCGGATCTGGCCGTCCGGTTCGACCTGTGCCGTCCAGGCCGAGTCCGGTACTCGCAGCACGGCGCGGTGGACGGCGTCGGTGAGCGTCATACCGGTCGACTGGGACAGCCACCGGTCGCGCGCAGTGAGGCAGTCCAGGAACTCGTGCCTGCCGCCGGCGGAGTCGGTGCGGATCAGGGTGCGGCGGCCGCGCCTGTACTGCTTGGGCAACTGGGCCAGGGCCAGCCGGGTGGTGGTGATGTGGTCGGCCGCGGTGTTGCTGCCTGCGTTGCCCGGCCGCAAAAGGCGGCCACAGGCTCCCGGACCCGGCCGACCCGTGGTCGACGAACGCGACCAGCGGATGGTGCCCGAAGGTTCGCTTCCAGGTCGCGGTGGCGTCCTGCTTCTCGGAGTGCGTCAGGACCAGCACGCCGTCGATATCCGCGAAGACTTGGCCGTTCGCGTCGGGGCATCGGCCAGGGCCAACTTCCCTACGTGCGCGCGCGCTTCGGCCCTGGCCCGGCGGATCGCGGCCAGCGCATGAGAGCCGGCCCCGGCCATGGTGTCCATCAGTCTGGAGACGGTGGGATCGGAGGCCACTGGTGCGAACAGCGCGGGTTCGGTCCGCAGCACCGCCACGTCTGACAAGCAGTCCCCGCCCAGCGCGACCGTCGGCGCGAGTCCAGCAGGATCTTGCCCAGGTCGTGCACCGCCCGCGGCTTGCGCCCCGGCGCCAGCGCCGCCGATATCGCCGTGTCCAGACCGGTCTTGCGGACGGTCTCCGCCAGCAGCACCCAGTCGCCTGCGAGACCACCGCGCCGCCATCGCCCTGGACGCGGACAGGCGGAGTCGACCCGAGACGCCTGTTCACCTGGAGAGTGCTTCTTTCATCGCAGCTGACAGGACCCCCACCGAGACCCATCGTTGCAGGTCAGAAGCACTCTCCGTTGATCTGATCAAGACCCGGACAAGCCCGCTCGCAAGGGCGCGAGGTTAGCCGTTCTCCCGGCCCGGCAGGGGCGCCCCCTCCAGGAAGGCGTGATAGGCCTCCACGGCTTCCGGATCGACTTCAGGGTTGGAGGGGCCGTAGCGGGCGTCGGTGCGGTCCCGCTTGGGCCCGGAGACCCAGAACTCCTCGTTGGTCTGCACGTCGTAGAAGTTCGCATCGAACATCCCCCCTGCCCGGCGCAGTGTCCTCCCGTGGAAGTACCCGGTGCTCCAGGTCTTCGAGAAGTCCACCCACCCGATCCACGAGGGTCCGCGGTCGGTGTTGTAACCAGTCTTCAATTGCACGAACATGAGGCGTCGAGGCATACGCTCAGGGTCCTGCAAGACCGCGCCCGTGACCAGCCATTTTGGACGCATTGTCAAATCCTGTGGACTGACCCGACAGCCAATGGCCGGTCGATCAAGCAAGCGGCTTGCGATAGCGGACGTACTCGTTCCGCCGCCGGAACCCCACACTCTCGTAAAGGTCGTAGGACCGGTGCGGATTTGCCGTGCCCGTGAACAGCCGAGCGGACGTTGCACCCTGCTCGCGAAGGCTCCGCAGCCCGTCCAGCAGCAGGACCCGGCCGATTCCGAGGCGTCGCTGGTCCGTCCGGACACTCAGCTCTTCCACCTCGCCCACGGTGTGGCCGTGACGGCGGATGGAGCACAGGGCGACGCCGACCATGTCCTGCCCGCTCCAGGCAGCCCTCCAGCATGCCGGGTCGGCGGTGTCGACGAAGTCCCGGAAAGGCCATCTCTGAGTGAAACCGGTGTCCGCATACGAATCGACGACCGTCCTCCAGGCTGCACGGTAGTGGCTCGTCCCGATCGGCCCTGTCCGTATCCCGGCCGGCAGTTCGCCGCCCGGCTCGGGCACCTGATGCAGATCGCCCAGCTCCAGCTCGACCAGGCTGAAAACACGTCGGTAGCCGGCTGCACACAGAAGTGCCGTGGCGTCCTGCTCGGAGACCGAGGCGTTCGCGCCGATCACTGCCGTCCGCGCCGTTCCATGCTGTTTGACGAGCTGGCGGATCCGCTCTTCGGCCCAGCTCAGCATGGCTGAGCCGATGCCCTGGCCGCGATGCTCGGGCAAGAGGTAGCCGCAGTGCAGGTACAGCCACGTATCGTCCCGCTCTTGCCACCACCGGATCGTCGAGTAGCCTACGACGCTCCCGCCGAGCACCACCAGGATCTGGTTCTTCGACGGCTCCTCCCACTTGGCAGAAGCCTCGGCGATCTCGGCCGCCGTCGGGAGCCTATCCACTACCGAATGGACATCGACCCGGTCCCGTTCAACACACCCCAGCCGCACCGCGGCCATGGCGCCGTGGTCTTCGCCGCCGCGATACGGCCGGAACCCGAAGCCGACCGGAAGGTCCTGTCCTGCCGTGCCATCCAACATGACCGGATGTTCTCGAACTTCGAGGCAGGTCCGCCACTCCATTCATGCCGCGGTCGTCCGCGGCCGTCCAACGAGCTGCCCGCTTTCAAAGCGGGCCCCAGCGCGGACGAGGGCAACGAGATGGGGTGCATTCACGGCTCGCCAGCGCGCCTGGGCGGACTCGACGAGCTTGAAGACCATCGCCAGGGCGGCGGCCCTGGATCCGGCGCCCTTGGTGACCTTGGTCCGCAGACGGACGGTCGCGAAGGTCGACCCGACGGGGTTGGTTGTCCGCAGGTGGATCCAGTCCTCGGCGGGGAAGTTGTAGAACGACCAGCAGCTCATCCTCGTCATCGACGATCTTCTTGACGGCCTTGGGGAACTTCGCGCCGTACTGCTTGGCGAACGCCTTGACCGCGGCGGCCGCGTGCTCCCTGTCCTCGGCGTTGCAGATGTCCTGGATGGCCTTCTTCGCCGCGGGCTGAGCTGACTTCGGGACGCTGTCGAGGCAGTTGGCCGTTTTGTGAACCCAGCACCTTTGCTGGCGGGTTTCGGGGAAGACCTCGCTCAACGCGTTCCAGAAGCCCAGGGCTCCGTCGCCGACGGCGAGGATGGGAGCGCGCATGCCGCGCCGCTGGCAGTCCCGCAGCAGGCTCGCCCAGGACTCTGAGGACTCGCGGTAGCCGTCGGCCACCGCGATCAGCTCCTTGGTTCCGTCCGCGCGCACGCCCATGACGACCAGGACCGCGGCCTTCGCCTCCTCCAGTCGTACGCGCAGGTGGATACCGTCGGCCCGCTATACCGGCTCCTCATACAGGTCGATCCCGGCGGGCCTGCGATCAAGGAGCGGACCGAGACGCTCCTCCATGGCAGCCAACCACCCGTCGAGGTCCGCATCGGTGTCGTGAAAGAACCACGAGTGGAAACTTCCCAAGGCATCCCAGTCCAGCGCCGGCTCGTAGCGGAGCTCGCAATGGACCTGCACGTAGCAGTCGTGCTCGTCATCGTCGCTGACGTTGAACTGCCTCGTGAGGTTCACAGTGAACATCGGTCGCCCGCTGGAGGCATACGTGCCGTACTGAAAGAGCAAGCCGTCGGAGTCGGATGTGGGTGCTGTATGGAAGCGCCTCCGCCCGAAACGTACGAAGGCGAGCCACGCACCCCGAGTCGTACCGTCGGCCATCGTCGACTGCCCGGCCGCCAGCTCGGCACGCAGACAGCCGAGGGCGTCCTTCGGCCGCGATCTGTTGGGCATGCCGACTTCCCCTCCCTTGGTGAATCAGCACGATAACCCTGGCGGGTCGCATCGAATCCAGCCCTGGTTCTGATCGGTCCAGCCGCACAGCCAAGCCACGGGACTGGTCCATCGGGCTGATGCCGGGCCGCGTCAGCGTGGTCTCGATCGAGATCAGAGGGACTCGTCGGCTTACGGTGCTTGTCTCGGGTAGTCCGGAGTGAGGGTGCGGGATGGATCCGATGGTGACGGCCGCGGGCACGGCAGTGGTATCGGCGATGGCGACCAGTGCGTGGGAGCAGGCCCGGGACGCGGTCGTGGCGTTGTGGCGCAGGTGGCGTCCGGAACGTGCCGAGCAGGTGGGCGCGGATCTTGAGGCCGTACGGGCGGAGGTGCTGGAAGCCCGTCGGGCGGGCGACGACGAGGCCGAGCGGGCGTTGGCCGGTGCCTGGCAGAGCGAGCTCCAGCGGTTGGTGCGCGAAGACGCTTCGATGGTGGCCGAGGTGCGGCGGCTGCTGGAGGAGAGGCTCGTCCCTGTGTTGCCGGTCGAGGAGCGAACCCGGATCGGGAAGCTGGTGATGAAGGCGGAGGCTTCCGGGCACGCGCGGGTGTTCCAGGCCGGCCGCGACCAGCACATCACCGGTTCGTGAGCGAGCCCGAGAGCGGCGAGACCGGCCTGTACGCCTGGGCCGCCGGCCGGAGCCGGATCTTCCAGGCTGCTCGCGACCAGTACGTGGCCGAGCGGGATCTGCACGTGCACTACGAGGACGGCCTGCGCAGGACCCGGCAGGCCCTGCGGGGCGACGAGCCGGGCGGCGGAGAGTGCCCGTACCCGGGGCTCGCGGCTTTCGACGCCGAACAGGCCCGGTGGTTCTTCGGGCGGGACCGGCTGACCGCCGAGCTGCTCCTCCGCCTCGACGAACGACTGGTCACCGGCGGGCCGCTGGTCGTGACCGCGCCCTCGGGGGCCGGCAAGTCCTCGCTGCTACGGGCCGGCCTGCTGCCCGCGGTCCGGCGTGGCGCGCTGCCGGTCGCGGGCTCGGCCGACTGGCCCCAGGTACTGATCACCCCAACAGCGCAGCCCCTGGCCGCATTGGCCGCGGGCCTGGCCGAGCACACCGGCCTGAGCACCGGGGAGCTCGAAGGCCCGGGCAGCGCGGCGGAGACCGGCCGGTTCGTGGTGGTGGTCGACCAGCTGGAGGAACTGTTCACTCTCGGGGTCGGTGAACGGGAGCAGCACCGCTTTCTCGACCTGCTTGCCGGACTTGCCGGGACGGGACTCGACAGGACGGGACTCGCCGGGACCGGACTTGCCGGGACGGGACTCGACAGGACGGGACTTGCCGGGACCGGACCCGCCGGGACCGGACCCGCCGGGACCGGACCCGGCGGGTCGCGCCCGCGCGCGGTGGTCGTGTACGGGCTGCGGTCGGACTTCTACGGCTCCTGCGCCGGCTTTCCGCAGCTGCGCGAGGCCCTGCGGCAGGGGCAGCTGCTGGTCGGGCCCATGACCCGCGCGGAGTTGCGGGAGGCGATCCTGTTCCCGGCGCGGGACGTGGGCCTGGAGGTGGAGCCGGGCCTGGTCGAGCTGCTGTTGCGCGACCTCGGCGCCGACGCAGACCCGGGAGGGTCCGCGGGCGGAAGGGGCACAGGGACGGAGGATGCTGGAGGCGTCGTCGGCGTGTCCGCAGTCGCTGCGGAGTCCGGGCGCGGGGGAGACGCGGGGGCTGCGGAGTCCGGGCGCGGGGGAGACGCGAGGGCCAAGGGGGCCGGGCGCGGGGGAGACGCGAGGGCCAAGGGGGCCGGGCGCGGGGGAGACGCGGGGGCTGCGGAGTCCGGGCGCGGGGGAGACGCGAGGGCCAAGGGGGCCGGGCGCGGGGGAGACGCGGGGGCCAAGGGGGCCGGGCGCGGGGGAGACGCGGGGGCCGAGGAGGACGGGCGTGAGGGAGACGCGGCGGCCGAGGACGGCGGCGCGTACGAGGTGGGGCGGCTGCCCTACCTCGCTCATGCCCTGCGCGCCTGCTGGCAGCAACGGCACGGCCACACCCTCACCGTGGACGGCTACCGCGCCACCGGTGGCATCCACCAGGCCATCGCTACGACCGCCGAAAGGATCTTCGGCGCACTCGACCCGGCCGAACAGCAGGCTGCCCGCGCGCTGTTCCTGCGACTCGTACGCATCGGTGACGGCACCCAGGACACCCGACGCAGAATCGCCCGTACCGAACTGGCCGACCTCGGTGACGACCCCGTAGCCCTCACTGCGACCGTCGACGCGTTCACCCGCGGTCGGCTGCTGACGCAGCGGCAGGACACCATCGAGATCAGCCATGAGGCCTTGCTGCGTGCCTGGCCTCGGCTGCGCCGGTGGATCGACACCGACCGGACCGGCCTGCTGATCCGCCAACAGCTTGAGCAGGCGGCGCACGAATGGGCCGACAACCGCCGTGACCCGGGCCTGCTCTACCGGGGCCTGCGGCTGCAGACGGCCCGTGACTGGGCGAATCGTCCGGATCACGACCGGCCGAGCGCGACCGCGTCCGCCTTCCTCTCCGCGTCCGGCCGCAACGCCCGGCGTTCGGTCCGGATCCGGCGTTCCGTGATCGCCGGACTCGCGACGCTGGCCGTCCTCACTTCCGCCACGGCGATCGTGGCCCTGCAACAACGCTCCACCGCACAGGAGCAACAGCGGGTCGCCACGAGTCGACAGCTGATGACCCAGGCCGAGTCGGTGTTCCGGACCGATCCCCGGACGGCGCTGAGACTCGGCGTCGCCGCTCACGGGCTCCACGCCGACGCCGACACGTACGGCTCGTTGCAGGAGGCGATCAGCAGCACGCCGTACGCCGGGCAGCTCACCGGCCTCGCCAGCCCGGTGACGTCGGTCGTCTACTCTCCAGGCGGCCGCTACCTCGCGGCCGGCTTCGAGCGGGGCGGCATCATGCTGTGGGACGTGAGTGACCCGCTGCGCCCCCGTCAGCTCGGTGAGGCGATCGCCATTCCGAACACCGTTGGCGTAAAGACCGTGGGGTTCTCCAAAGGCGAGAGCCGGCTCGTCGCGGCGGCCGCCGACGGGGCGGTCGCCGTATGGGATCTGTCCGACCCACGGCATCCGCGGCTCATGGGCACGCCGCTCCGAGGTGTCGAGGACAGCGACACGAGGACCTGGTTGTCGCCGGACGGCACGGTGCTGGCCAGGTCGAGCGAGGCCGCCCCGGGGCTCGAGCTCCTGGACGTGACCGACCCGGCCCGGATCCGGCCGTTCGGGCCGCCGACCGCCGTCACCCGCGAGCGGGTGCAGACCGTCGCGTTCTCGTCCGACGGCAGCTGGATCGCCGCGTCCGGCCGCCACACCTGGGAAGGCCCCGTGACCCTCTGGGACATCCGGCAGCGCCGGGCGCCGCGGCAACTCGGCCGGATCGAGCCCGCGCAGCGCGACCTGGTGGATGCCGTCGCCCTCTCCGCCGACGGCAGGACGCTCGCACTCGGCGGAGCCCTCTTCGGCGCCGCCCTGTGGAACGTCGCCGACCCGACCCACCCGAAACCCTCCCGAGCCTTCACCCGCGTGACGGCCGGTGCGGGTGTGGCCTTCTCACCCCACGGATCCACCCTGGCGACCAAGGGGGAGGGGGACGCCGGGCTGCTGCTCTGGGACGTCACTTCCATCGACGCCCCACGCTCGACCGAACAGCTGACGGCCGGCCAGACGGACTCCGCCAAGGCGTTCTCCCCAGACGGGCTGAGGGCGGCCAGCGGAAGCGTCGACGGCATCATCACCCTCTGGAACCTGGCGCGCGCCGGCCACCCGCGCGCCTTCGGTCCTCCTCTCGCCGCACACACGGGGCAGCACAACAGAATCGACGCCCTGGCCATGTCCGAAGACGGCACCATGCTGGCAACCGGCGCCTCGGACCACACCGTCGTCCTCTGGGACATCACCGCGCCGGCCCGGCCGCGCAGGCTCGCGACTCTGCCCGCTCTGACCGGGCACGCCGACGAAGACGTTCGTGCCGTCGCCTTCGCCCCCGACGGCAGGACCTTGGCCACCGGCGGCAGAGCTCCGGACGACGCTCTGGGAAAGGCGACAGTCGTCCTTTGGGATCTGTCCGATCGCAAGCACCCCAGGCGGCTGGGTTCTCCCCTCACGGGTGCGGGTTTGATCGTGGAGGGTCTGGTGTTCTCGGCCGATGCGAGGACCCTCGTCGCACGCGGGGGCTTCGGTACGACGATCTGGGACGTCGGGGACGCAGCCAGGCCGCGGCGTCGCGCGGAAGTGCTCCACGATGAAATCACGCTGGGCGTCTGGCGGGTCCGTGACGGGCGTCTGCTCGCGCTCGTGGCCGGCTCCGGAAGCCCGACGGTGACGCGCAGTCCGGTGCCTGAACCGACGATCTCGATCACGTACTCGGACAGCGATGGCGTGGTGATCCTCGGTGACAGCACCAGCACGCCGAGTGTGGGGTCGGGAGATCCGAACGGCGCAAGGTTGTGGGACATCTCCGAGCCCGCCCACCCACGCCGACTCGGCCAGGCGCTGGCCGGCCACGCCCATGAGGTGGCAGGAGGGGCGATGTCCCCGGCGGGCAATCTGCTGGCGACCAGTGACATCGGGGGCGCCGTCATCCTCTGGGACCTGAAGGATCCCACCCACGCACGGCGCCTCGGCGAGCCCCTTGGCCCGTACGGCAACGGCCGTCCCAGCGTGCAGTTCGCCCCCTCCGCGGGCTTCATGGCGACCGGCGGGGACGACGGAAACGTCCTCCTGTGGGATCTCGGCAATCCCGCACGGCCTCGTCAGCTGAGCACCGCCCTCCCCACCGCGGGAGGCATCACACAGATGCTGCTGTCGTCCGACGGCCGGATCCTTGCTACCGCCGGCATGGAGGGCAAGGTCGTCCTCTGGGACCTCCGGCCGACCTACGACCTGCGCGACAGCCTCGACCGGACCGCCTGCCTGGTCGCCGGCGGCGGCCTGACCCGCGAGGAATGGGCACGCTATCTGCCCGGCACCGGCTACCGGAACACCTGCCCCGGCTGAACGAAGCTCTGCGGGAGCCAAAGGGCGGCAGTGTGACCGTCTTGGCCGTCCCGCTTGTCGACCTGTTGTGCAGTTCGACGCAATCGTCCAGGGGAAAACGAGCCGTGCCGTCTGTGGTGGAGGTGGCACGATGCGGTGTCATGGCGGATGACAGCGGCAGTGCGTTTCAGGCGGGTCAGACGGGGCTCATCGTCCGGATTCCGGAGGCGGAGCCGGCCGTGCGCGGGTGGCGCGAGCGGTTCGACCCCTCGGCCCGGGCCGGGGTACCGGCCCATGTCACCGTCCTCTTTCCGTTTCTCGACGAGAGTCGAATGGATGCGCGCGTCCCCTCCGCTCTCGCTGAGGTACTGGGCAGCCATCCGGCCTTTGACCTGCGGTTCGAGAGATGCGGGCGGCTCCCGGGCGTGCTGCATCTCGTTCCCGAGCCTGACACGCAGTTGCGGCGGCTCACGGAGGCGATCGCGGGCCGTTGGCCTGAGGCTCCGCCGTACGGCGGCCGGTTTGCCGAGATCGTGCCGCACCTGACCATCGCTCAAGGCCAGGAAGACACCGTCTTGGAGGAGATCGAGACCGGCCTCGTTGACAGGCTCCCTTTCACGACTCACGTCGCTTCGGTCGAACTCATCGTGTACGACGGCGTGAAGTGGCAGGAGCGGGCTTCATTCGCACTGGGCGAATGAAGAATGAAGCCCCCTTACGCTTGGCTGCGCCGCTGCTCCCCGCGCCTGCCGGGAGGGCAGCCTCCGGCCGCTGTACGGCACCGGTCCGGGCGCAGGGCCGGCGTGGTGTCCCGGATTCGCAAATCGGGGATGTCCCTGATGGTGATGTCGGGGTGTCGACGACGACGATGGACCGTATGGTCAAACCCGTCCTGCCGACGCCGACCGGGCCGTATCCGGTCGGTACCGTGTCGGTGTACCTCGAGGACGTCTCCCGCCGGGACCCGTGGGTTGGGGACGTGCCGACGCGTGAGCTGATGATCTCGATCTGGTACCCGGCTGCTGTCTCCTCCGGTCCGCGCGCCCGTTACCTGACGCGCGTCGAGTCGGCTGAGATCCTGGCCGCCTGGCAGGTGTCCATCGCGCCCGACGCGCTGAGTTCGGTGCGCACCAACGCCTTCCCGGACGCTCCGCTCGATCCCGGGCTGCGGGAGCTGCCGCTGGTCGTTCTCTCGCCCGGCTTCACCCGGCCCCGCGCGACTCTCACCTCGATCGGCGAGGACCTGGCCAGCCACGGCTATGTCGCGCTCGCCATCGACCACACCTACGAGACTGTGGCCACCACGTTCCCGGACGGCAGGGTGGCCGCCTTCGCCCTCGGCCACGGGTTTGCGCGCACCCCCGAGTTCTGGCACAAGGTGAAGACCGGACGCGCCCGCGACGTCTCCTTCGTGCTGGACCAGCTACTCGGCAGCAACCCGCCGTGGGCAGGCGCGGCCAGACTGGCCCCGGAACGGATCGGCATGGCCGGACATTCCGCGGGCGGCGCGGCCACCATCGCGGCGATGCTCGCGGACGAGCGCATCCGCGCCGGCAGCGACGTGGACGGCAGCACCGACCCACTGATCCCGGACACCGGCCTGGACCGCCCGTTGCTGTTCCTCGGCCGGGACGGCCAGTACTCTCCCGGTGACGGGCCTGCCGCGGACACCTGGGCCCGGGACTGGCCGCTACTGACCGGCTGGAAGCGCTGGATGGTGGTGGCGGGCGCCAAGCACCACTCCTTCACCGATCTCGGCCTGCTGGCCGACCAGCTCGGCATGCCGCTGGGCGCGACCACCTCGGGGCTGCGCACCATGGCGATCACCCGCACCTACCTGCGCGCCTTCTTCGACCAGCACCTGTGCGACGCCCCGCGAGCACCTTTCGACCACCTGGGCGCGGACCACCCCGAGGTACGGTCCTGCGTGCCGGCCTGATCGTCCGGCCGGCGGGGGCGTTCGCACGGAACATGCGGACGTGGTGGCGAACTTGGCGCAACGACTGAACAGCCCGAGAGATGACACACAGTTTCGGCAGGCAGCTGGACTCCTGTGAAGTTCCCACGTCCATGCCACTTGCGTGCCGTGCCGGGGCGGGCTCTTGCGGAAGGGGTCCTGCCGACGTGCGGCGTACCGGAGCACGGTGTCGAGGCCCCAGGCCAGGTGCCGGGCAAGCTCCCGGGGGGAGTGGCCTTGGGGGAGCAGCCGTGGACCGGTGAGTGCTCTGTCTCCTTCCGTTAGGCCTACCGACCCGCGGGGTCCGACTCGTCCTGAGACAGGCCAGAGGCAGGGCGGCTGTCTCCGGCCGTGTGCCTTCGGTGGATGCGACTTGCCGCACCTCAGAAATCAGCATCAACGCCGTAGGTGCGTACGGCCAGTACACGGTCGACGGGTTTCACCAGCTCCTGGTAAGCGATGGCCAGGAGTTGAGGTGGCACGTTGCCCGCGAGAAGGCCGGATACGTATGCGAGGGCATTCGCTGGGGAGAGCTCAGTCACTCTCCGGCGGAGGGCTCGGACAGCGGCCATGCGCCCGCTCGCTGCTTCGGCTATCGCACGTAGTTCCTCGTGGAGATCATCCACCGGGGTGCGTACCGGCAACCCTCGGATGCGTCCACGGTAGTCGTCCTCCCACGCCCCTTCGATCTCGGAGAGGACTCCGATCGAGTGGAGCCCGCCGTCGGCGCGGTCGACCAGATACGGACCGTATCCCACCTGCATCGCGGTCACGTTGCGCGTTCGCGCATACTCCTCCGATTGGACGTAGACCTTCCAGACGAGGTCGTGCTCGACCACGCTTGTGATCACGCTCCGCGGGAACGGCTCGGCCCCAGCGACAACCCGAGCCTGATGGCAACGCTCCAGCTGTTCCTCAACGATGCGTATCGCGTCATCCCGTTCGATCACCTCCACAGCTTCACGCGGTACATCAGCTCACCGCCAGCGGGTTTCTTCTCATCCAGCCGTCTCACCTGGAAGGTCCGAGATCGCGTCTGCGTCACCCGTCACGAGATATCCACCGCATACGTCCCCGCGTCCGTGGGGGGATGTACCCATGGTCTAGACACCTGAGGGGGGGGGCGGCAGGACGCCCACCAGGATCCGTTGCTGTTGTCGACCTTGCGCAGGCCGCCGCCGGCTAGCCCTTGGTACTGGTAGAGCGAGAAGCCGTCGGCCGTTTCCAGGTCGGGTCGTCCGTCGCCGGAGGTGTCGCCCACGGCGAGGATATGGTCCATGGCGTTCCAGCCGCCGGTGCCGATGGGCCTGCGCGCACCGAGGCAGCCGCCGCTGGTGCCGGGGTAGAGCCAGAGCTTGCCGGTGGCCTACTCCACGCCGAGAAGGTCGGAGCGGCCGTCTCCGTTCATGTCGCCGAACCCGCCGACCCTCGGCGACGTCGCCGTCTCCCAGTAGGGGTACGGCTCCGCCTCGCACTCGCGCAGCGTGGGCACGAGCTTGATGGAGCTGAACCCAGGGCTGTCACTACCGGTGCTGGTCGGATAGGACTGGGCGCGGGTGTCCCAGGAGTACCCGTTCGCGAGTCCATAGTTCTGCTGGTCGTACATGCAGACGTTCAAGCCGGTGCGGTTGTATCGCATCCGGATCTTGTTGTCCCAGCTGCCCAGCGTGGGCACGCTCGTCCTTGTCTTGAACCTCGAGCCCGTACCGTCGCCGCTTGCCCAGCCACAGAAGTAGCCCTGGGGGCAGTCAATGGTCGCCGGCTGCGCGGGCGCCGCGTCGACCCCCAGCAGCCCAGCGATGTGAGCCCTTCTTGGGCTGCCGGGGGAGGTGCTTGGCCCTATCGAGGTGTCCGTACGCCGTCGACCGGGGCACGCCGAGCATGTCGGCGATCTGCTGAACGGGCTTCTCCAGTTCGTCGTAGAGGTGTTGGACGTGCGCGGCCTGGTCCTTGGTGAGGCGCGGCCGGCGTCCGCCGACCCGGCCGCGGGCTTGGGCGGAGGCGAGCCCGTCGTTGGTGTTCGCCACGATCAGCTCGAGCTGGAGCTCGGCGAGTACGGGCAGCATCCCGAACACGGTGCTCAAGGCGTACCGGGAACTGGAGCACGACGGCCTGGTGGCCGCCCGTCCCGGCGTCGGGACGTTCGTGACCCGGACGCTGGCCGACGGCACGCTCGCCGCGCACGGACCGTTGCGCAAGGACCTGCAGCGCTGGCTGACCAAGGCCCGCCTGGCCGGGCTCGACGACGAGAGCATCGAGGCGCTGTTCGTGAACACGTTTCACAACGCCGCCGGAGAGGACGCAGCGTGAGTGCTGTCCTGCGAGCCCAGGGCCTGGGCAAGAGGTACAAGCAGCGCTGGGCGCTGCAGAACTGTGATCTGGACGTCCCCGCCGGCCGGGTGGTCGGCCTGGCTCACCCTGGGAATCGCCAAGCGCCCGGAACTGCTCATCCTGGACGAGCCGGTCGCGGCTCTGGACCCGCTGGCCCGACGGGAGTTCATGCAGGACCTGATGGAGGCCGTCGCCGAGCACGAGCTGAGCGTCGTGCTCTCCTCCCACCTGGTCTCCGACGTGGAGCGGACCTGCGACTACGTCATCGTCCTGGCCGACTCCCGGGTGCAGGTGGCCGGTGAGATCGACGACCTGGTCGCCTGCCACCACCGGCTCACCGGACCCCGCCGGGACCCGGACACGCTCCCGGCCGGTCAGCACGTCATCACCGCCAGCCACACCGAACGGCAGACCACCCTCCTGGTGCGCACCGACACCGCGGTCCACGATCCGTCCTGGACCGTCAGCCCGCTCGGCCTGGAAGACATCGTCCTGGCCTACATGACCCGGCACGCAGATGCGGTACGTGACACCAGGCCCACGCTGGAGGTACTCCGATGATCTGGCTGACCTGGCGCCAGTTCCGTACTCAAGCCGCCGTGATGTTCGCCGTGGTGGCCGCCCTCGCCGCCACCCTCGCGGTCACCGGCCCGCATCTGTCCGACCTCTACCGGACGGCCGGCAGCGGCTTGGTGGAGCAGGTCTCCAGTTCGGACCAGACCCTCTACTACACCGGACTGCTGGTCGCGCTCGCCGTGCCGGCGGTCATCGGGATGTTCTGGGGCGCGCCGCTGGTCTCCCGCGAACTGGAGACCGGCACCCACTACCTCGCGTGGAACCAGGGCGTCACCCGCACCCGCACCCGCTGGCTGGCGACCAAGCTGGGCCTCGGTGCGGCGGCCTCCATGACCGCTGCCGGACTGACCAGCCTCGCGGTGAGCTGGTGGAGCAGCCCCATCGACCGGGCCGTCAACGGTGGCGGCGCGACGGACACGTACTTCCCGCGGCTCGACCCCGTGGCCTTCGCCGCACGGGGTGTCGTCCCCATGGCCCATGCCGCCTTCGCCTTCGTCCTGGGCATCGCCCTCGGCCTGGTCATCCGCCGCACTCTGCCCGCGATGGCCACCACGTTCGCCCTCTACGCCGCCGTCCAGTTCGTCGTGCCGATGTGGATCCGGTCCCACCTGGCGGCTGCGGACCGGACCATCCTGCCGATCGAGCCCGATGGCGCCCCGATCAGCATCCAGGACGGCGCCAGGCAGATCGTCGCGCACCTCGAAGAAGCGCCCGGGGCCTGGGTCACCTCCCAGCAGACGCTGAACGCTGCCGGTCAGCCGGCCCCCGTGCCGTCGTCCTTCGCCGACTGCCTGCGCACCGAGTCGGGCCCGCCCGCCGTGCAGCAGGTCGGCCGCTGCGTGGCCGACCTCGGCGCCCTGGGCTACAAGCAGCAGGTGACGTACCAGCCCGCAGGGAACTTCTGGGCCCTTCAATGGGCTGAGACCGGGCTCTACCTCGGCCTCGCCCTGGCCCTGACCGGGTTCTGCGTCTGGTGGATCCGCCGCCGAGTGACCTGACAGTTCCGGCGCCCACGATGGGAGCGCCCGAGAAGGTCAGCTGGATCGCGGCTGACCCTCGCGGCGTCGACAGGGCCCTCTCGCCATTCAAGATCGACCTCGCCGATATCGGCTGCTCCGTAGGTTCCCAAGGCCTGTACAGACACCGGCCCGCCGGCACGGGGTTCACCTCGGCGCTGCCCGGGCCTGGCCGGAGGCGTCCGCCGGGGTGGGGGGGACGGGGCACTGGGAGAAGCGGCGCGAGGGCGAGTCGCTTGTCCATCTCCAGGCGGAACGTGCCGTACGGATTGATGTCGGACCAGAACAGCGCGGTGAGCCCGCGCCGGTCCTCGTTCGAGAGCTTCTTGCCCAAGCCGGTTCGGCGGGGACCTGCTGAAGCAGCAGCGTGTTGACGTGCACGAGCGCGGACTGGAGCAGGTGCAGGGCGAGCACAGAGGTCTCGACGTGTTCCTTGTCAGGGCCGGTAAGGGGACCGTCCTTGCCGTAGTGGAGCACGGTGTGTTCGCCGACTTCCAGTTCTCCACGACCTGGAGCCCGCCGTGGATCTCCCGGCGCAGGCCGGGAGCGGCGAAGTAGTCGCAGGCGAACTTGCCCTTGTCGTCGACGACGGCCTCGCGCCAGTCCTTGCGTACGACGCCGTCCATCGGCACCTCATCGGCGTCGTCGTAGAAGCGGGTCTTGCCGTCGACGCCGGCGTACTTCTCCAGCAGTCGCATCGCGTCCATCACCGGCCGGGAGGCAGTCTTGTTGCACTTGAAGCCCAGCGGCTTCAGCGGAGGCGGCAGCATCTGCCGGTAGTACGAGCAGTACGACGACCGCAGGGTGGTGGTGCGGACCTCGGCCTCGAAGACCTTCTCGTTCGCCTTCGCCTCGGCCACCAGGTCGCGCAGCGTCCTCTCCCCGACCACCGGGCACAGCGCCGTACGCACCACCTCGTCCGGCTTGCCGATCGCCGCATCGGCGAGCTTGAAGAGGATGCCCTCCTTGCCCCGCACCTTCTTCAGCTCCGCCGTCAGCTGTTCCTCGTCCGCGAGCGTCGACGGCCGGGACCCCAGCGCCTCGCGGATCTGCTTCCGGTGCCGCTTCGCGCTCGCCAGGTCGTACTTCGCAAGCTCGGCCGCCGGCACCTTGACCAGACCGGCGACGTAGTCGACGGCAGGCTGCGCGAACTCCTCGATGAACTCCGGGAACCGGCCCTTGTCTCGAAGAACTTGAGCATCAGGCAGAAGCCGAGCCGGGTCGTGCCGGACTTGTTGGCCACCAGTCCCAGTCCCAGTCGCCAGCCACCAGCGTCCAGCACGCCACAACGTCTTCCGGCGACCACTCCTGTCGGACACCAGCCCCTTGCCGTCGAACTGTCGGTTCATCCGATCAGCCAACGGCGGGGCTCTGTAGCAGGAAACGGTAGGCCCAGACCCGTCAGAACCTGCCGGCTGACTACCTCCCTTACGCGGCACGGAGAAGAGTCTCGACCTGCCGCGCCAGGAAGATATAGCCGATGTCAGGGGCGGCGTCGTGCGGGAAGGTCGCTCTTCCGCCGGAGGAGGCCGGAGCCTGAGCCGGAGCCGGAGCTGGGGAGCCCGGCCCGGTCCGCGAACCAGGTCGACGGATCCGGCCGGGCCGCGTGAGCCGGTCAAAGGCCGGATGCCTGAGCCGGCCGGGCGCGTGTCTGCGAGCACCTCACAACGCCCTGGCGCTGCGTCCGAGGCGTGGTCCTGGTGATCGCGCCGAGGTCACAGCAACCGGTCGACCAGCCCGTCGATGTAGTCCGGGGCGAGCGGGCCCATGTCGAACAGGACGCGGATGTACATCGGGGCCAGGATGTGGTCCAGCACGTCGAGCGCGTCGGGTGCGGGCTCGCCGCGTTCGCGGGCGCGATCGAGCATGGACTGCAGTTGCCGGGTGCGTTCGGCGCGGAGGTCGGCCCCAGCCTGCCGGCCCTGCTGACCGCTGCTCGACAGGGCGACGGCCAGGTGCAGTACCGCCGGACCGTCGGGTCCGGTGATCTCTCGGGCCACTTGGGCCGCGTACGTGCGCAGGTCGCCGGCGAGGCTCCCCGTGTCGGGCATCGGCGACTGCGTGTTGAGGCGAGTGAGTGCCACGTCGGTGAGGAGGGTCTCCAGGCTGCCCCACCGGCGGTAGATGCTGCTGTCGGCCACGCCCGCGCGCGCTGCGACCTCGCCGACGGTGAAGTTGCCGTAGCCGCGCTCGCTGATCAGGTCGGTGACGGCCTGGTGCACCTGCGCGCCGATGCGGGCGCTGCGTCCGCCGGGCCGCCGGGCCGGCTGTCGATCGTTCATGCCCCCACCTTAACGCAGGAGGGACTTGCGTTTGCGAGGCAACCCTCCCTACAGTCGCCTAACGCAGTCGTTGACTGCTTTAGAGCGTTCAGGTGTATCTCCGCCCGCCTCGACCGTGGCGGGGTGCAACTGACGAGTGAGAGGAATCCGCATGGCTGCATCGCATGCGGCCGTAGGCAGTCGATCGAACCGAGCCGTGCTGCTCGCGGTGACCTGCCTAGGCCAGTTCATGGTCCTGCTCGACAACACGATCGTCGGAGCGGCGTTGCCCGACATGCAGCACCGGCTGCACACTCAGCTGACCGGTCTGCAATGGATCGTCGACGCGTACGTTCTGCTGGTCGCCATGCTGCTGCTGTCCGGCGGCGTCTTCGCCGACCGGTTCGGCCGCAAGCGGGTCTACCTGACCGGCGTGGCGGTGTTCACGGCAGCGTCGCTGGTGTGCAGCCTCGCGCCCTCGCTCGGCTGGCTGATCGCCGGCCGCGTGCTGCAGGGCATCGGGGCCGCAGCGCTGAGCCCAGCCTCGCTGGCCCTGCTCGCCGCCGCGTATCCCGTGCCTCAGGAACGCGTCAAGGCGATCGGTCTGTGGGCCGGACTCAGTGGAATCGGCCTGGCCGCAGGCCCCGTGGCCGGGGGAGTGCTGACGGATGCCTTCGGCTGGCCCGCCATCTTCCTGGTCAATCTGCCCATCGGCGTGGTCCTTCTGCTGATCGGTCTGCGCACCCTGGAAGAGACCCGCAATCCGAGCGCCCCCGCCATCGACATCCCGGGGACGATGCTGTCCGTCCTGGGGGTGGGGGTGCTGACCTACGGGCTGATCGAGGGCGGTGCCCGCGGTTGGACGTCGCCGGTGATCCTGGGCAGCTTCACCGCCGCGCTGATCCTCCTCGCCGCCTTCGTCGCCGTCGAGGCGCGTCGTTCCGCTCCGATGCTGCCGCTGCGGCTGTTCCGGCAGCGGCTGTTCACCGTGTCCAACACCGCCATGGTCGTGGTGGGGTTCGCGCTCATGGGTTCGTCGTTCTTCTTCTCCCAGTTCTTCGTGTACGTCCAGGGCAGCTCGATCCTGCGCGCCGGCCTGCAGACCCTGCCGCTGTCCCTCGCCATGGTGGTCGTCAGCCCGTACGCGGGCCGGCTCGCCGCCCAGTACGGCTTCCGCATCGTGATCACCATCGGCCTGGCCCTGGCCGGCCTGGGACTGATGGCGCTCGGCACGGTGCACGCCGACACCGGCTACGGGAACGTGTGGTGGCGGCTGGCAGTCGTCGGCATCGGCTTCGCCCTGACCCTGTCCCCACTGACAGGCGCCGCCATCCAAGCGGTCAGCCCGCAGGAAGGCGGCCTCGCCTCCGGCATCAGCAGCACCACCCGGCAGATCGGCGCGGTTCTCGGCGTGGCGGTACTGGGAGCCATCGTCCGCACCCGGCAATCCGGCGGCGCCTCCTTCGAGGCCGGCATCAACAGCGCTTTCGTCGCGGCCGGCGCCATCACCTTGGCCACCGCCGTGTTCACCGGCCTGTGGCTGGCGAGGTCCAAGCCCGAGGAAGGCTCGGTGGCGCCGCAACGTCGCACCGATCCAGATGAGATCACCACCTCGAACGCGGCATCAGCGAACATCCGTTGACATGAACAACCAGTGGGCGGCCGGCCCCCGGGGCCGGGTACGCGAAGCCACGCCGATCCCCGCGCCTGTGGGGTTGCCCCCTGCGTCACTCGGCCGGTGGAGTGGCCCCACCGCCGCTCCCTGCTCGCGGGGGAGCTCCCTTTCCGCGGGCGAGCGTGTCCCGTCAGGTGGTCTGCTCCCTGGTGCGCGGACCTGGTGCGCGTGGGAATGGTCCCGTTCCCGGAAGGCCAGCCGTGCGCCTGCGGTTCGTGGTGTGCCCTTGCTGGTCACGTCCATGTGGGTGCTCGGCGTGGACCGAGGGCTGCGGCTCATGGTGAGGTGAGCGCGATCCCGGGTTCGGGGCGGGCCTCTCGCCCGTGACACGCCCAGGTCCGAAGGACATCGTTGCATGCGGATGCCTGCCATGACTGACTTGGCCGAAGCGCCGAACGACGACCTGGAGGAGACGGCCATGGGCCTCAACAAGGCGGCCTACGAGAAGGAACTGCTGCGGCTCCAGACGAATCTGGTCCAGCTTCAGGAATGGGTGCGTACGGAGGGCGCCCGGCTCGTCGTCGTGTTCGAGGGCCGGGACGCGGCGGGCAAGGGCGGAACGATCAAACGAGTCGCCGAACACCTCAATCCCCGCGTGGCGCGTATCGCGGCCCTTCCGAAGCCGACGGAGCGGGAGCGCACCCAGTGGTACTTCCAGCGCTATGTGGAGCACCTGCCGGCCGCCGGCGAGATCGTGTTCTTCGACCGCAGCTGGTACAACCGCGCCGGAGTGGAACACGTCATGGGCTTCTGCACACCCGCGGAATACCAGCGCTTCCTGCGCCAGTGCCCCGTCTTCGAGCGGATGCTCGTGGAGGACGGGATCCTGCTCCGCAAGTACTGGTTCTCCGTCAGCGACGCCGTACAGGAGGAGCGCTTCCGGCGCCGGACGGAGGACCCGCTGCGGCGATGGAAACTCTCGCCCATGGACCTGGAGTCCCTCACGCGCTGGGAGGCGTACTCGCGCGCCAAGGACGAGATGTTCGTCCACACGGACACCACGGACTCCCCCTGGTACGTGGTCGAGAGCGACGACAAACGCAGCGCCAGACTCAACATGATCGCCCACCTGCTCGCCTCGGTTCCGTACGAGGACGTGGCCCTGCCGTCACTCGTCCTGCCGCCCCGTCCCGCGCCGACGGGATACGAGCGCCCGCCCAAGACGCTGCAGACCGCCGTACCCGATCACGCGGCCACGCTCCGGAAAGGATGATGCGCGGCGGGCGCGGCCGGCGGCCGCCTGACGAGCCGTCGGCAAGGAGTGCCGTCCCCGCGACGCGTGGAAGACCGTCCCTGCTGCCTGTCGGCCTGCGGGGGTACCGCCGGTCGTGGCTCGGACAGGACGCCCTGGCCGGGGTCACGGTCGCCGCCTATCTGGTGCCGCAGGTCATGGCGTACGCGGGCGTGGCCGGGCTGCCGCCGGTCGCAGGCCTGTGGGCGGTCCTGCCGGCCATGGTCGTCTACGCGCTCATGGGCTCCTCGCGACTGCTGTCGGTCGGGCCCGAGTCGACCACGGCACTGATGACCGCCGTCGCCGTCGGGCCGCTCGCCGGGGGTGATCCAGGCCGGTACGCGGTCCTGGCGGCAGCCCTTGCCGTGGTGGTCGGCCTGCTGTGCCTGGTGGCATGGGCGGTGCGCCTCGGGTTCCTCGCGGACCTGCTCTCGCGGCCCGTCCTCGTCGGCTACCTGTCCGGCGTCGCGCTCATCATGATCGTCGACCAACTGCCCCGGCTCACCGGGGTGCATACGACAGGTTCGGACTTCTTCCCGGAGCTGTACTCCTTCGTCCGGCACCTGGGGCAGGCTCACTGGCCGACCGTGGGGCTGGCCGCCGCCCTGCTCGTCGTGCTCTTCGTGGCGCCCTCGCACTGGACGGTGGTGCCGCGTCCGCTGATCGCGCTGATCCTCGCCACAGGGGCGGTGGCGGTGTTCGGGCTGGACGACCGGTACGGGATCGCCGTGATCGGAGCCGTACCCTCCGGGCTGCCGATGCCCATGCTCCCGTCCCTGGCTGACCTGCCGCAGCTGGTGGTCCCGGCGCTCGGCGTCCTCCTCGTCGGCTACTCGGACGTCATTCTGACCGCCCGGGCCTTCGCGAGGCAGAGCGACCCCCATCCGCTGGACGCCAATCGTGAACTGCTGGCCCTGGGCGCGGCGAACCTGGGAGCGGGCCTGCTCCGCGGATTCCCGGTCAGCAGCAGTGCCAGCCGCACCGCCCTCGCCGAATCCGCGAAGGCCCGGAGCCAGGTGTACTCACTGGTCGGCGCGCTGGCCGTCCTGACGGTGCTGCTCTTCCTGGGGCCCCTCCTGGCCCACACCCCGAGCGCCGTCCTCGGCGCGATCGTCGTCTATGCCGCCGTCCGCCTCATCGAGATCGGCGAGTTCCGGCGCCTCGCCGCCTTCCGCCGCCGAGAGCTGCTCCTGGCGGTCGGGTGTCTGCTGGGCGTCCTCGGCCTCGGCATCCTCTACGGCGTACTCGTCGCGGTGGCCCTGTCGGTCGTCGACCTGTTCGCCCGTGTCGCCCGGCCGCACGACGCCGTGGAAGGGCTCGTACCCGGACTCGCGGGGATGCACGACGTGGACGACTACCCCACGGCGCGCACCGTTCCGGGGCTGGTGGTCTACCGCTACGACTCGCCGCTGTTCTTCGCCAACGCCGAGAACTTCCGCAGTCGTGCCCTGGCCGCGGTGGACGAGCAGAGCTCCCCGGTCCGCTGGTTCGTCCTCAACATGGAGGCGAACGTCGAGGTGGACATCACCGCACTCGACGCTGTGGACGCGCTCCGTCTGGAGCTCGACCAACGGAACGTCGTCTTCGCTCTGGCCCGGGTCAAGCAGGAACTTCGCGAGAATCTGGACGCCTACGGGCTGACGGCCTCGGTGGGCGCCGAGCGGATCTATCCGACCCTGCCCACGGCCCTTGCGGCGTATCGCCGCTGGAGCCACGGGGCCGGGTCCGGCGTGGAGTGACCCGGAGAGCACCGGGAGGAGGTGGAACGACCGGAAGACGACGCCCATCCGACGGGCCCACGATCCCCGGCCCCCCAGGCCCGAACGCTGCACCGAAGAGCCCCATCCGGTGCCGGCGGGCCGGGTCAGGAGTCCGCGGTGGCACGCGTACGTCGCCGGACCACCGTGGCGGTCAGAACGCCCGCGCCCAGCGCGGTGGCGGAGAGCAGGACGAAGCCCCCTGTGTAGTCGTGGGTCACGCTCTCGACCGTGCCCATCACCAGCGGCGGGAAGAAGCCGCCGAGACCGCCCGCCGCCCCCACCACACCCGTCACGGAGCCGACCCGCTCCGGTGGCACCAGTCGGGCGACCAGCGCGAACACCGCGCCTGAACCGGCGCCCAGACCCGCGGCCATGCCCAGGAAGGCCGTCGTGCCGACGGGGACAAGCTCCGCCTCGAAGGCCGCGACCAGGGCGCACGCGGAGACGAGCCCGTACGACACCCCCAGTACCGGCACGGGATGCGTACGGTCCGACAGCCAGCCGCCCACGGGCCGCATCGCCACCGCCAGGACGACGAAACCGGCCGTCCGCAGCGCCGCGTCGGAGCGGCCCAGGTCATGGGCCCGGGTCAGGTAGGTCGGCAGATAGACGCTGAACGCGACGAACCCGCCGAAGGACACGGCGTACAGGAACGCCAGCTGCCAGGTCGCCGGTGTCCGCGCGGCCTGTGTCGTGCGCGAGAGCAGCGACCCCGCCGCGGTTGCGCGGCCCGGACGGTCGTGCAGCAGGAACCGGGCCACCACGGCGTAGACGGCGAGAAGACCGGCCACGAGATCGAACGGAAAGGCGGGTCCGACCGCGTCGGTGAGCTGGACGGTGGTGAACGACGACAGGGCCGTGCCACCGGTCCCGATGCCGAAGATCCCGAGGGCGACGCCCCGGCGCGCCGGCGGGTACCAGGCGTTGACGAACGGGACGCCGACCGCGAAGGCGGTGCCACCGAGCCCCAGGAAGAACCCGCCCACCAGCACCTCCGCCAGCGAGTCGGCGAAATGCCCCAGATACAGCACCGGCAGGATCGTCAGCGCCGCGACCAGCGGGAAGACCCGGCGGGCTCCCCAGCGGTCCGTCAGAGCTCCGGCCGGGATCCGGCCGAGCGCACCCACGACCACGGGGACGGCGACCACGAGGGACTGCTCGAACGAACTGAGATCGAGGTCGTCCCGCAGCCGCGGACCGAGCGGCGCCAACAGGGCCCACGCCCAGAAGCAGAGGGCGAATCCCGTGGTGGCGAGGGCCAGCATCTGCCACGGTCGCGACGCGTCGGCCGTGACAGGCGGTCCTCCTGAGCTCCGGATCATGATGGTCTCCCGGCGATGCCCCGCGCTGCCGTCCTGCTCCCCACCTTCGGGCAGCCGGGGTGCCCGTCCCAGGGGCCACTTGTCCCCTTCTGCCGCCGACCGGCCCTTCGAGTACCGCTTCCAGCGCGTCCGCCCGGCGATACGGCCGCCGGGCGCCGCCCGTACCGACTTCACCGTCGCCCTTGCCGCGGCCACTGCGATGGGCTCCGACCTCGGCTGCCCCGGCCGAGGTCCTCGCCGCGTGCGGGCGGATCGCCCCGTCTGCGCCGGTCTCTCGTGCCTCCGCCTCCACCACGCGGACGGCACCCCGCCCCTTCGACGTCGGTTGGTCGCACACCGGCCGCGTCCCGGCGGTCACGAACGCGTTCCCTCCGCGGGAGGCCCCGGAGGTTCTTCGAGCACGCTCCAGGCGACGGGACCCAACAGGTCGGCCAACCGCTGGAACACGTCGATGAGCAGGTCGTCGACGGTCAGCATGCCCACGACCCGGCCGCCGTCCACTACGGGCAGGCGACGGACGCCGGACCGGCGGAAGGCTCGGTAGGCCACGTGGACGTCGTCGTCGACGCTCACGGTGATGACGGGGGTCGTCATCACCGTGTCGACCGGTTCGGTGTCGTCCAGGCGCCCGGCGAGAGCGCGTACGGCCAGGTCCCGGTCGGTGACGATGCCACGGAGGGTGCCGCCCTCCGTGACCAGCACGGACCCGACGGCGTACTCGGCCATTTCGTGGGCGACCCGTCCCAGAGGCGTTCCCGAGGGGACGGACAGGGCGGGGCGGCTCATCAGATCGGAAGTCTTCAGACCGGATGTCTTCATCGATCGACTCCTCCGGTTCTCGGACCGCCTCCGGTGCACAGATCGTCCCGACGCCCCGCTCAGGGGCGTGTGTCACCACGAATCTGCGCCGTGGGGGTTCCGCCCCGAAAGGGCCGATCGGGGTCTGTTCGGGCCGAGGGCGGGACCGACCGGCCCTATCGAGGCCCCGCGCCCGGTGCGAGCGTGGCGGTGAGCCAACTCGTACGCGGAAGGCGGTGTGGGCGATGGAATCGCCCGTTGTGGTGGGCGTCGACGGTTCCCACGCGAGTCTCGCGGGCTCGGACCGGGCCGTCGACGAGGCGGTACGGCACGGACGCCCGCTGCGGGTCGTGCACGCCTCGCCGTGGGAGCGGTACGAAGGAGTCATGCCGGCCCGGACCACGGAACGACCGTCCGGCCAGGTCCTCGCCGAGAACATCGTCGGTACGGCCTCCGAACGAGCCCGACGCCGGGCACCCGACCTCACCGTCACGGCGGACGTCCTCGCCGAGGACACGGCCACCGCGCTGCTCAGGAAGGGGCAGGGCTCCGTGCTCCTGGCCGTCGGGTCCCGAGAGCAGGGCGAGCAGGCCGACCCCGTGGACTCGGGGGCGGTGCGGTTCGCGTATCGCGAGGCGGCGGTACGGGACGCGGAGCTCGACGTCGTCCGCGCCTGGCGTCGGCCGGCCCATGAACCGGTCGAGCGCCCACTCCCGGCCGGTGAGCCGGGAGCGTACTTCGAGCACCATGCCTCGGAACTCCTCGACAAGGTCTTGGAGACGACGGTGGGCGAGCACCTCGAGGTCCGCCTGCTCAGAAGCACGGTCGAGGGCTCCGCCCAGCGCGTGCTGACCGAGCGCTCCGCCCCAGGCGACCGGCTGGTCGTGGGTGCGCGACGCCGCGAACGACTTCTCGGCCTGGAGCTCGGCAAGGTCGCCCACCGCGCTCTGCACCACGCTTCCCGCCCGGTCGCCGTCATTCCCCAGCACCACTCCGCCCGCTCCCAGGGAGGCCTGTCATGACCCCCACCACAAGGCGCCACATGAGCGACCTCGGCCGTCGCGTCGAGGCCAGGCGTACACACCTCGGCCTGTCCCGGGAGGACGTGGCCGTACGCGCTGGATCCACGTCGGGCTACATCGCACTGCTGGAGGAGCAACTTCCCGCGCCCGGGACCGAGTTCCTGGTCCGGCTCGCGAACGCACTGGAAACGACCGTCCAAGACCTCACCGGGTACAGCGCGGATCTTGCCCCGGGAGGCACCCGGGCCGGGCATCACGCCCGGATGGACGAGATCAGCGAAGCGGAATGCTGGGCACTGCTCGACGACCACGGAGTCGGGCGCGTCGCCGTCAGCGGACACGACGGGCCGGAGATCTTCCCCGTGAACTACCAGGTCGTCGACGGAGAGATCCTCTTCATGACAGCGGCCGACGCACCGCTCGCGCGGGCGGCGAAGACCGGCGCGGCCATCGCCTTCGAGGAGGACCACGTGGACGAGGCCTTCAGTCAGGGGTGGAGCGTCCTCGTCGTCGGCCCCGTGCGCGAAGTGTCGGACGAGGCCACGGCCCGGACGCTCAAGGACGCCGCGTACTCGACGCCGTGGGCCGGAGGCGGGCGGGACACGATCGTGGTGCTCTCACCCAGTCGGGTGACCGGACGGCGCGTCCTGGTGCCAGGCGCTCCCGGTACAGTGCCCGGTCCCGAGTCCTGACGGCACGGCGCCCGGTCCCGAGTCCAGACGAGCGAGCACACCCCCCCCGAGACCCGGGGTCCGAGCACACCCCCACACCCGGGCCCCACACCCGGGCTCTGCGACCCAGGCCCAGGCCCGGGGTTGACCCCGGCGCGCATGGCCGTCGGATCATGCCAAGGGCGACCGCGACCGTCGGCTCACGCCAACGCCACGACAGCGCATGCCCGTCGGCTCACGCCAAAGGCACGACGGTGACCGGCGCGGGACTGTGATGGATGAGCGCGTGGGCCACGTGGCCCAGATGCGGACCGACGGGGATCCTCCGAGTCCGGCGTCCCACGACCACCAGATCCGCGTCCTGCGAAGCCTCGACCAGTTGGTACGCGGGCGAGCCCATGACCGCCTCGGCCGTGACCTCGACACCCGGATAGTGCTTCCGCCACGGACCCACCAGGTCGTCGAGGCCCCCGATGAGACGTTCGCCCAGCTCCTCGTCGATCCCGGGGTCCACCATGGCCGCGTAGCCGTACGAGGCGGGCAACGTCCAGCTGTGCAGGAACCGGAGCGGCAGACCCGTGCGAGCGGCCTCGGTGAACGTGAAGCCGAGCAGGGGCTCACACGGGTGGTCGATGTCGACGCCCACGACGATCCCGTCGCGGGGCGACGTCAGACGCTCGACGCCCGTGCGCACGAGGGTGACCGGTTGCCGTGCCGCGCCGACCACGGTGAGCGACACCGAGCCGACGAGGAACCCGCGGATGCCACCCAGCCCGCGCGATCCGAGCACCGTCAGATCGGACTCGTGCGCGAAGGCGGTCAGCTCCTCGGCCGCCCTGCCACGCGCCTGCTCGATGGACACCTCCAGATCTGGATGGTCCTTCCTCGCGAGGTCGGCCGTCTCCTGCAGCAGGGCCTCGGCTCGCTCTGACAGGGAGCGGGCGTACGCGAGGGGAATCTCCGGAGTGTTCGGCCATTCCTCCACACGCACCAGCCGGAGCGGGACTTCACGCAACACGGCTTCCTCCGCCGCCCAACGGGCGGCGCTGAGGCTTTCCTCCGAGCCGTCCACACCGACGGTGACCTGGGCAGTCATGGCGTGCCTCCTCACACGGGGACTCCACAGCCTCAGCCTCCTGCCCTCCTCCCGCCGGCAGGAGGGGCCGGGCAGGTATCGATCGGGGCCGAACGGCCCATCCCGGGCACAGCCACCGCGATGCCAGCCTGGGAGGGTGATTCCCGGGGCGTATCGCCGAGGAGGAAGCATGACCAGCGAGATCCCCGCCCGTCCGGAGTTGGGCGACGTCGTCGTGGGCGTGGACGGATCCCCCTCCGCGCGCACGGCCACGCTCTGGGCCGCCGCCGAGGCGCACCGCCGGGGCCGCGCCCTGCGCCTCGTCCACGCCGCCGACACCGACCGGCGCGCCTACTGGAGCGACGCCGACTCGATCCAGGCGGTGCGTGAGGCGGGCCGCGACCTGCTGATCGACACGGAGAGCGCGGTCCACGAACGCTTCGCCGACCTCACCGTCACCAGGCAGGTGAGCCGTCGCGAACCGGTGGCCGGTCTCCAAGAGGCCGCCGGCGACAGCGGGACCATCGTGGTGGGAACCAGAGGACTCGGCGGATTCTCCGCGCTCCTGCTCGGCTCGGTGGGGCTGGGTGTGGCGGCCCGCGCGGGGGTGCCCGTGATCGTCGTGCGCGGGGAGGGCGAGCGCCCCGAGACGGGCTCGGTGACGGCCGCGGTGCACGACAACGCCGACCTGGACTGGCTGCTGCTCGCCGCCGCCGAGGCCGACGCCCGCAAGGCCGCGCTGCGGATCGTCAGCGTCTGGAACGTCCTCACCCACGTCGGCAGCGTCGCGACCATGCTCGACGACCTCGACGCGATCGCCCATCAACGCGTGCACGAGGTGAAGGGTCTCGCCGACCGTGTCCGCGAGGTCTACCCCGCGCTGATCGTCGGACAGCATGTGGAGACGGGCACGAGCACCCCCGGGATCCTGATGGAGGCGAGCAGTCGTACCGACCTGCTCGTCATGGGCCGCGGCCGTCGCCCGCTGGGTGTCGGACCGGCTCTGGGACGCGTCGCCCACGCGCTGATCCACCACGCCCACTGCCCGGTGGAGATCGTCCCGACCGCCGGCGTCACACGGGACCAGGAGCCATGAGCGACATCTTGGTCGGTGTCGACCCCCGTGACCTGTCCATCCAGGCCCTGGTCTGGGCCGCGGACGAGGCCGTACGCAGAGGGGCCACGCTGCGTCTGATCGCGGCCGTGCCACCCGTACACGACCGGCTCCGGTACGACGCGCTCGCCCACGAGAGCTCCCTGCGCATCCGCGCGGAGTCGACGCTCGCCAACGCACAGGACCTCGTACGGGAACTGCACGACGGGCTGTGGACCGTGACGGAGCTGGTCGACGGGGTGCCCGCCACGATTCTGCGCGACCGGACGCGGGGTGCCGCACTCGCCGTCGTCGGCTCGCGCCGCCTCGGCAGGGCCGCCGAGGTCCTCAGCGAGGGCTCGGTGGCCGTCCCACTGGCCGCGCGTGCCGACTGCCCGGTCGTCGTGATCCGCGAGCCGGAGCACACGGCCGTCCACCCGCCGCTGATCGTCGTCGGCGTGGACGGCAGCAAGGACTGCCGGGCCGCCGTCGCCTTCGCCGCGGCGGAGGCGAGCCTGCGCGACGCACGGCTCATGGCCGTCTGGGTCTGGCCCCGACCGCTGCTGTCCCGCGACGACGACGCCGAGGGACTGGCCGACCGACGCCGGCTGCTCGCCGAGTCGGTCGCCGGCTTCGCCGAACGCCACCCCGACGTCCAGGTGGAGCAGGTGATCACGCGCGGGCACCCCGTCGAGGCACTCACCCGCGCATCTCAGGACGCGCTCGCGGTCGTCGTCGGACGCAGGGGTCGCGGAGGCTACTCCGGCATGCGGATCGGCTCCACGGTCCACGGGCTGCTGCACCACGCCGCCTGCCCCGTGATCACCGTTCCCCTGCCCGAGGCGGGAGGGACGCTCGATGCCGCCCCAGGGGCCGAGGGGCGTGCAGCCCGGGGTGCAGGTGCGGGACGAGCTGCGGACGCAGGCCGTGCACTGTGGCGCGCCACTCCGCAGGTGTGCGAACCCTCGGGCGCGTCCCGCGTTCCCCATGGGCCGATCGGTCCCCTCCCGGCACGGCCCGTTCGGCCCTCCCGGACAGCCCCCATGGGCACTGCGCCGTGCGAGGGCAGCGCGGGAGGGTGAGTACGAGAGCCGAACCGGGCTCCCGACCCGACCCGAGCCGCTCGCCGGCCCCGTCCGGGACCCGCACACAAGGAGCAGAACGATGACCGGAGACAAGCTGGAACGCAGGCGCAGCCGCTTCCCCGACTTCAATGACTGGTTCGGCCGCGAGTTTCCCGGGCTGCCCGGCTGGCGCCCCGCCACCGCCGCGCACTCCATCCCGGTGGAGGTGTCCAGTGGTGCGGGCGGGTACGTGCTGCGGGCCGAGCTGCCGGGCATGGACCTGGAGGACATCAGCATCACCGTCGACGACAACCTGATCACGGTGGGTGCGGAGCACAGTGAGAGCGAGGAGGACAAGGAGCACTCGGAGTTCCGCTACGGATACTTCCGCCGGACCGTACGCCTCCCGGCCACGATCCCCGCGGACGACGTCGACGCCTCGTACGCGGACGGCATCCTCACCATCCGCGTCCCGGTGCCGGAGGAGAAGGCCGGGGCCCGCCGGACCATTCCCGTGCGGCGAGCCGACAGCGCGGCCGGGGGCGAGCGGTCATGAACACCAAGCGCGTCCTGGTCGCCTACGGCAGCAAGCACGGCGCCACCGCCGGGATCGCGGACGAGATCGGCAGGGCCCTGCGGGACGACGGCTTCGACACGGTCGTCCTGCCGGCCGACGCCGTCACCGACGTCAGCGGCTACGACGGAGTCGTCCTCGGCGGGGCCCTCTACGCGGGGCACTGGAACGGCAAGGCGCGCCGGTGCGCCCGGCGCAACGCCGAGCAACTCCGACACCGGCCCGTGTGGCTGTTCAGCAGCGGGCCCGTCGACAGCTCCGCCGAGCAGCACGACATCCCGCCCGTCCGTGGTGTCGCCCGCCGGATGAAGAAGCTCGGCGCACGTGAGCACGTCACCTTCGGCGGTGCCGTGACGTCCGAGACGCCCGGTCCCGTTGCCCGTTCCATGGTCCGCCACGGAAAGGGCGGGGACTTCCGCAACCCGGAACGCGTCCAGGCATGGGCGCACCACATCGGAAGCGAGCTCGGCACCCCGCGGTGAGTGGCGTTGCCGAGATGTCCGGAGGGCCGTCCCACCCCGGAGGTGCGACATGAGCCGCCACGAGCCGCCGGGTCGCGGGCCCACCACGTCCGGGAGCGGACCCGGTGGGCGCGCCGCCCTGATCCTCGTCCTCGCGATCGCCCTGATCTGCGGTGCCGTCGCCGGCGCGATCCTGTGGGACACCGGAGCCAGAGCCGACCGTGCGCTCGCAGCCCACCGCCACCAGGTGCAGGCCGTCACCACAGGACCGGCCGAGGACCCGCCCATCGCCTCACGGCAGGGCGTCAGGCCGCCATCCATCGCGCCGGCGGTGTGGACGTACCCCGACAACGTGCGGCGGTCCGGGACCGTCCAGGTACCACCGCGGACGCCGCAAGGACGCACGCTGACCATCTGGGTGGACGACCGGGGCACTCCCGCCCGTCCGCCGGGCACGACCGCAGACCTCGTGCCGGCCACTCTCACGGGCGGCATCGCGGTGGCTGGTGCCGCAGCGGCGGCGAGCGCCGGCGCTCTCGCTCTCGTACGACGGCGGTCCGCGGCCCGCAGGTTCGCGGCATGGGAACGCGAGTGGGAGCAGGTGGAGCCGCTGTGGTCCGGCCGGCTCCGGCGCGGTGGCGGCCAGGGATCCGGCGATGGCTGACCGAGCCGATGGCCGCACCGCCGTGGAGCACGCCACCCGGGCCGCCGAGGGGCTGCCCTTCGACCCCAGCGAGCCGCTGCCCCGGCTGCGCCGCGAACTGGACACCGGTACGGAGGGGCTTTCCGCCCGCGAGGCCGCCCGTCGCCTCGCCGTCCACGGACCCAACGAGGTACGACGCAAGGCGCACCCCTCCTTCGTGCGGGAGCTGACCGGACAGCTGCTCCACCCCCTGGCGCTGCTGCTGTGGGCCGCTGCCGCCCTCGCCTTCGTCGCGGACCTCGCCGTCCTCGGCTGGGCGATCCTCGCGGTGATCGCCGTCAACGCGGCCTTCGCCCTGCTCCAGGAACGGCAGGCCGAGCGTGCGGTGGAGACCCTCGCCCGCTATCTGCCCGAGCACGCCCTTGTCGTACGCGACGGCAAGCCCCTGACGGTGGAGGCTCGCGACCTGGTGCCGGGCGACGTGATCGTCCTGGAGGAGGGCGACAAGGTCCCCGCCGACGCGCGCGTCACCGAGGGCGGGGTGGAGGTCGACCTGTCGATGCTCACGGGGGAGTCCGTGCCGGCGGAGCGGATGGCCGCGGCCGGGCTTCTCGGCGCCCCTCTCCTCGAAGAGCCGAACCTCGTCTTCAGCGGGACGACCTGCGTCGAGGGACAGGCCCGGGCCGTCGTCTTCGCCACGGGCCACCACACCGAACTCGGCCGGATCGCCGCACTCAGCCAGCGCACCCGGCGCGAGGCGAGCCCTCTGGAACGGCAGGTCAAGAAGGTCGCCTGGCTCATCGCCGGCGTCGCCACCGGCATGGGGGCGGTGTTCCTCGTGGTCGGCGTGGCCGTAGGCCTTCCCGTGACCGACTCACTGATGTTCGCCATCGGGCTCCTCGTCGCCAACGTCCCCGAGGGGCTGCTGCCGACCATCACCCTGGCCCTCGCCGTCGGCGTACGTGCCCTGGCCCGCCGGGGCGCCCTCGTGAAGCGGCTCAGCGCCGTCGAGACACTGGGCTCCACCGGAGTCATCTGCACGGACAAGACCGGCACGCTCACCCGCAACCGGATGCGGCTCCGGGCCTTGTGGACGGTCGCGCACGGAGAGGAACCAGGCCCCTGGGCGCAGGAGCTGGCCCGGGCGGCCGCCCTGTGCACCACCGTGACCCGCGAGGCCGACGGCGAACTCCACGGCGACCCCACCGAGGCGGCCCTCGTCGCCGGGGCAGCCGAGCACGGCGCCCCGGTGGACCCCGATCGGCGCGACGCGGGGCGCGGCGCCCTGTTCCGCTTCGATCCCCGGCTGCGCCTGATGTCGGTGGTGCAGGACGACGACCGGGAGACGGGCCGCGCGCGGATCGTGGTCAAGGGTGCCCCGGAGGCCGTCCTGGCCCGACTCGTTCCGGGGGATGGCGCGGACAGTGCGCGTACGGCGGCGGAGGGGTTGGCCCGGGGCGGCATGCGCGTCCTCGCCGTCGCCGTACGGGACCTGCCTCCCGGCGCCGGACCGCCCGCACACCGCCAGGACGCCGAGTCGGGGCTGACACTGCTCGGTCTCGTCGGCCTGTACGACCCGCCGCGCCCCGAGGTCGCGGCGGCCGTCCGCCGCTGCCACGAGGCCGGGGTGCGGGTGCACATCGTGACGGGTGACAACGGGGCCACGGCCGAGGCCGTCGCCCGGGAGGTCGGCATCGGGGTGCCGAGGCTGCAGGTCGTCGCGGCATCCGAGTCCCTGGGCGACGAGGAGCTGGACCGGCTCCTGCTGGACGGCGACGCCGAGATCGTCTTCGCCCGCTCGTCGCCCGAGACGAAACTCAAGGTCGCCGACGCCCTGCGGGCGCACGGACGCATCGTGGCCATGACCGGCGACGGGGTGAACGACGCCCCTGCCCTGCACCGGGCACACATCGGGGTCGCCATGGGACGCTCGGGCACGGACGTGGCCCGCGAGGCGGCGGCCATGGTGCTCACCGACGACGACTTCGCCACCATCGTCACCGCGATCGAGTCCGGCCGACGCGTCTACGACAACGTCCGCAAGTTCATCGTGTACATCTTCGCCCACGCCACCCCGGAGATCGTGCCCTTCCTCGTCTTCGCGCTCTCCGCCGGCGCCGTCCCGCTGCCGCTGACCGTGCTGCAGATCCTCGCCATCGACCTGGGCACCGAGACCCTGCCCGCCCTCGCCCTCGGCCGGGAACGCTCCGAGCCCGGCGTGATGGAACGGCCGCCCCGGCCGCCGCACCAGAGCGTGATCTCCCGCGACATGCTCGTCCGCAGCTGGGGCTACCTCGGGGTGACGTCGGCAGCCCTCGTCATGGCCGGGTACTTCTACGTGCTCTGGCGTGCCGGCTGGCAGCCGGGAGACCCGACGGACGCCGGTAGCCCCCTGCACCACGCGTACGTCACGGCCACCACCGCCACCTTCGTCGGCATCGTCACCTGCCAGGTCGGCACCGCCTTCGCCGCCCGCACCGACCACGCAGCCCTCCGCGCCATCGGCATGTTCTCGAACCCGCTGCTGCTCGCCGGCATCGCCTTCGAGCTCGCCTTCACCGCCGCCCTCGTCTACGCGCCCCCGCTCCAGCACCTGTTCGGCACGGCAGCCCTCCCGCTGGACGTCGTCCTGCTCGTCGCGACCTTCCCGGTCCTGGTGTGGGGCACGGACGAGCTGCGGCGCGCTCGGCGGCGGCATCGGCGGATGTAATCCGTTCCCAGTTGCGCCGCCCCAGGTTCGCGAAACCCTGGAAGAGACCGCAGTCGACAAGGATCCGCGCATGATCACCCTCCACCAGGAACTTGCTGCCGGCGACCGCGCCCACCCCGCCCAGGAAGCCGAGCAGGGACGGACGCGGAGCGGCGGGAGCGGGAGTCTGGGCCGCCTCGGACAGGGCCGACCCTCCGCCGGAGTCCGCGCCGGTCCCCACCCCCGCACCCGGAATGGTCGGGCCGCAGGAGCCCGGTGGACCCCGGCGAGGCGCCTACCGGCCCATGCGGCTTCTCTCCTCGCGCCAGGGGCGGGGCGGTGAACGGGCGAGCCCAGGGCGTGCGACCGCCGCGCGCCGTCGTCCTCGACACCGACGGTGTGCTCCTCGACTCCGCCACGGTCCACGCGGCCGCGTGGAAGGTCGCCTTCGACATCTGCCTGTCCGCGCGAGCCCGCGACGGTGAGGAGCAGGCGCCCTTCGACACCGGCGCGGAATACCGGCGGTTCGTCGACGGACGATCGCGCTACGACGGCGCGGAGGCCCTCCTCACCGCCCGGGGTATCAGACTGCCGGCGGGAACAGCCGGGGATCCGCCCGGCTGCGACACGGTGTGGGCGGTGGCCGCACGCAAGGAACAGGTGTTCAGCGGCATGGTCGCGGCCAAGGGTGTTCCGGCCTTCCCGGATGCCGGGCCGGCGCTCGACGCCCTGCAAGCGGCCCACGTACCCCGCGCCGCGGTTTCCGCCTCCCGGCACGCCCGGGCGCTGCTGCGGGCGTCCGGCCTCCACCGGCACCTCACCGTGATCGTGGACGGGCAGGACGCCGCCCGGCTGGGCCTCGCCGGAAAGCCCGACCCCGCTCTCTTCCTCCACGCGGCCGCGGCCCTCGGCACCCGGCCCCGCGAAACCGCCGTGGTCGAGGACGCGCTCGCCGGCATCAGGGCGGCGCGCCGCGGGGGCTTCGGCCTCGTCGCCGGTCTTGACCGCACCCCGGACGGGCGCCTGAGCGCCCGGCTGCGCGAGACGGGCGCCGACCTGACGGCCCCCGACCTCATGCTGCTGGCCCGTACGGTCTGGGGCGAGCGGAGATGACCACGAGCAGCTGGAGCTGGAGGTACGACCGGTACGAACCGGACCGCGAGAGACTGGTCGAAGCGCTCTGCACGCTCGGCAACGGCAGGTTCGCCACCCGCGGCTCGGCACCCGAGTGCACTGCCGACTCGACGCACTATCCGGGCACCTACCTGGCCGGCTGCTACGACCGGCGGACCTCGGTCGTCGCGGGCGAGCGGGTGGACAACGAGGACCTGGTCAATCTCCCGAACTGGACACTGCTGCGCTATCGCTGCCTTCCGGACGACGGGCCGCCCGGCGGCTGGCTGACGCCGGACTCGGAGGACCTGCGCCACTCCGACGTCGCCCTCGATGTGCGTTCAGGAGTTCTCACCTGCCGCCTGCTGTTCCGAGACGGTCGCGGATTCGGCCTGCGAGTCGGCCACACCCGCATGGTCCACATGGGAGCCCCGTGGCTCGCCGCCCAGTGCACGACATTCCGCGCGTACGGCTGGAGCGGCGCCGTCGAGGTGGAGTCGGTCCTCGACGGCGCCGTCACCAACGCCGGCGTCGAGCGCTACCAGCACCTCGAAGGCCGCCACCTCACGGAACACCGGACCGGATTCGAGGCCGACGGAGTCGCCTGGCTGACCTGCCGTACCGTCGATCCGGGCACGCGCATCGCCCTGGCCGTCCGCACGGTCACCCGCCCCGCGCGCCCCGCGCTGGAGGCCGCCACGAGGACCGGCACCGTGCAGACGTACCGGCTGCCGATCGCCCCCCGCCGCTCGGTGATGGTCGCGAAGACCCTCGCGCTGCGCACGTCCATGGACCGGCCCGCCGCCGACCCCCTCACCGCGGCCGGAGACGACGTCGCCCGTGCTCCCACCTTCCCCCAGCTCCTGGCCACCCACGAGGCGGCCTGGCAACGACTGTGGGAACAAGGCGAGTTGCACGTCCCGGGAGAGGCGGGTCGCATTCTGCGCCTGCATCTCTTCCACCTGCTGCAGACGCTCTCCCCGCACACGGCGGAACTCGACGTGGGTGTCCCCGCCCGTGGCCTGCACGGTGAGGCGTACCGGGGTCACGTCTTCTGGGACGAGCTGTTCGTCCTGCCCTACCTCAGCCTCCACTTCCCCGAAGTGGCCCAGTCCCTGCTCCGTTACCGCCACCGCCGGCTCCCGGCCGCCCGCGCGGCGGCGCGCCGAGCAGGCCGGATCGGGGCCATGTACCCGTGGCAGAGCGCGAGTTCGGGCCAGGAGGAGACGCAGGAGCTCCACCTCAATCCGCGCTCAGGGCGCTGGCTGCCGGACCACTCGCGGCTCCAACGGCACGTCGGCTCGGCCGTCGCGTACAACGTGTGGCGGTACGCGCGGTCCACCGGCGACCGCGGGTTCCTGCACTCCGCCGGCGCCGAAGTCCTCCTGGAGGTCGCCCGATACTGGGCCGGGGCGGTCACCTTCGACCCGGCTCCCCGGCGCTATCGCATCCGCGGGGTGGTGGGCCCCGACGAGTACCACGACGCCTACCCGGGCGTGACGGCACCGGGCATCGACGACAACGCCTACACCAACCTGACGGCGGCCTGGGTGCTCGCCCGTGGGCTCGACCTGCTGGGTGAACTGCCCGCCGCCCGGCGGGCGGAACTGCGGGAGCAACTGCTGCTCGACGACGAGGAACTCGCCCGATGGGAGGACGTCTCCCGCCGCTTGTACGTTCCGTTCCACCGGGACGTGGTGAGCCAGTTCGAGGGCTACGGGGACCTGGCGGAACTCGACTGGGAGGCGTACCGGGCCAGGTACGGCGACATCCGTCGCCTCGACCGGATCCTGGAGGCCGAAGGAGACACGGTCAACCGCTACCAGGCGTCGAAGCAGGCCGACACGCTCATGCTCGGCTACCTCTTCCGGCCCCAGGAGCTGTACGCGCTGTTCGCGAGGCTCGGATACCGGATGGACGACGAGACGTGGCGCGCCACCGTGGCGTACTACCTGCGCCGCACGAGTCACGGTTCGACGCTCAGCAGCCTCGTCCATGGCTGGGTGCTGGCCCGGCAGAAGGGAGCCGACGCCTGGCGCTACTGCGAGGAGGCGCTCCTCGGCGACGTGGCCGACGTCCAGGGCGGAACGACCGGCGAAGGCATCCACCTCGGGGCGATGGCGGGCACGATCGACCTCGTCGAGCGCGGCATCACCGGCCTCGAAGCGGGACCGGAGGGCCTCAGGGTGGAACCAGTGGCGCTACGGGAGCTCCCGCGGTTCGCCTTCACCCTGTGCGCCGGCGGTCATCGAGGGGTACGAGTTCGAGTGCTTCCCGGGCGGCTGGCAGTCCGTGTGCCGGCCTCACCCCAGGGCGCGCTCACCGTCGTCCTCCCCGGCGACCGGCGGTTCGCCGTGGCAGCGGGGGAGGAGCGCTGGTTCCGGCTGTGAGCCCCGAGGCGAGGATCCCCTCGGTCCCGGGCCCCCGCCGGCCGATCCGGTGCGCATCCGAGCGGCGATCGCGGCCCGAACCGAGGCGTCCTCGACCGGCGACGTGCTGCGAGCGGGGCTCGTCCGTCTGCTCTTGGCGTGGGGGATTCACCCGGCGATGTCGTGCGCGGTCCGCGCGGAGGGTGTGAGGTGCGTGTCGTCCTCGTGAGCGGACAGGTGATCCACGACGGCGACGACGCCGTCCACCCGTTCGGTGAGCCCGACGAGCATCCGGGCCTGGCTCCGCCGCGGGAGACGGCCCTCGAGCGTCACCACGCCGTCGAGGACGTGCACGTCCACCGCGTCGCCGGCCAGACCCATGACGCCGGTGAGGACGTCCTCGCGAATGCGGCGCCGTATCTCCGGGTCCGGGCGGAGGAAGACACAGAGCAGATCACGACGGGTCACGATGCCCACCAGCCGCTCCTCCTCGTCGACCACCGGGAGGCGCTCCACGCCCCGCCGCACCATCAGCCGGGCCGCGTCCGCCGCCGACTGCTCGGCATGCACGGTGACGGCCGGCGCGGTCATCAGCCCCTGCGCGGTCGGCTCACGGTGAGCCAGGAGGTCGCTCTCGGAGACGACGCCGAGTACGCGATCGTCCTCGTCCACGACGGGGACTCCGCTGATGTCGTGCTCGGCGAGCAGCTTCGCCACCTCCTTGAACGAGGTCGCGGGGGTGGCCGAGACCACGCCGCCGGTCATCAGGCCACCGACGTTCATGTGCTTCATCGCCGCGCCTCCTGCTGTTCGAGGGTGCTGCCAGGGTGCGCTGCCTGGTATCACTACCCTCGTCGTCCCGCCGCTCTCCTGCGAGGGCCGAACGGTCCACAACGGGGTCCTGGGCGGCGCCTGCTTTCTTACGGCGGGTGGGACCTTTGGTCCGGCCTTGCCCCCAGCGGCCCTCCGGGCCCCGGATGCCAGGGTGAGAGCAGTCCCCTCGGAACGCGTGAGGAGGAACCACGGACGCGGCCGTGGGCCGAGATTGACCAGAGCCGGTGAGCCGACCGTCTGGAGCGTGGGCCGGCCGCCGGGGCACGGACGGCGCCGCGGAACGGTGCCGAGCAGCGCGCCGGCGACCACGCGCCCCCGTTCTCCGAGCTGGCCGACCGTGTCTGGGAGGAGTTTCCGGAGCTGACGGTGCGCTCCGACGGAGCGAACAGCCACAGCGCCGAGGATGCGAGGATGCGCTCGTGGTGACAGATGCCGAATGGACTCGGATTCGCAGGGGGCTGTACTTCGGGCAGGTCTTCGAGGGCACCGTAGTGAAGGTTCCTCGGCCCGGTGCGATCGGGATCTTCGTGGACATCGGCCTGAGCGTCGGAGGCTTTGTCGACGTTCTGTTGCTTCCGGAACAGAGCGATGACTGGCCAGTGGAAGGCACGGTTGCCGACTTCGAGATCTGGTGGGCCGACAGTCGTCAGCAGATCCGGCTGAAGCCGTCCGACTCACGGTATCTGCGGAACGACTTCACCGACTTCATGGGGCGCTTGCGCCCCCATTGGTCATCAGAGGCCGGCCGGCCCGTTCGTGATCCCCGGCCTCCGGACCTCAACGAGGTGCTGGCCGCACTCCGACCTGATGGGCTGCCGTCGCCCCATGAGGTCTGGTGAGGCGGCCGGTCGTCGTGGCAGAGGCCAGGGGGTGCCGGGAAGTCACGGGAGCGTGAGTCGCGCAGGCGATGCCGCGGCAGTCTCGACACCACTGACGAGGAAGACGTCGACCGCCGCTTCGAGGAGGCGGCTCGACAACTCGGCCCTGTTACGGGTCTGGCCAACAACACCGAGGTCAGTGGGCCCAACGGCCGGTCTTGCGGACGCCGATGCCGAAGGCATGCGCCGGGAGCTGGAGGTGAACGTCCCGGGCTACCTCCTGTGAGCACGCCGTGCTGTGCGCGACATGACCAGGACCGGCGGCGGGGCCATCGTGAACATCTCCTCCGGCGCCGCCGCGATCGGCAGCCCCGGCCAGTACGTCCACTGCGCCGCGGCGAAGGCCGCCGTCGACGCCATGACCGTGGGCCTCGCAGAGAGGTCGCCTCTGATGGGATCCGCGTCAACTGCGTCGCCCCGGGCACTGTGCGGACTGACTTTCACGAAGGCCCGACCGCCCGGCCAAGGTCGCCTCCGCCACTCCGATGGGAAGTGCGGGGCAGCCCGAGGAGATCGCCGGCGCCGTCCCTGGCTCCTGTCCGGGGGCGCGGCGCCAGCTGTGCCCACTGGACTCCAATCGGCACGACCGCGTCTCGCTTGATCTCCCCCGAGTACCTCTGCTCGGGGTAAAGCCCACCAGCGTCTACGCCCAGGTACGACTCCGGGCTCAACGCCAAGCAATCGACGCCCTCGGCAACGCACTGGAGTTGTGGACGACGAAGCTGGCGAACCCCCCGCCACAGCAGCGGTCCACTGATGTTGAGAGAACCCCGGAGGAGTCGAGGTGAGTTCATCTGAGACGTCTGGCGTCCTCTTCGTTCCGTACCGAGATCACGTGGCCCTCGCCATACAACTCGATTACAATTGCTCGGGCTTCACTCGAGGACGAAGCCATCAGCTTGAATTGAATTTCTGATTGACCGGCGATCCGAATAAAGCCGACGTACTCGCGCTTCGGCTCTCCTAGCTCGGCGTCCATCGAGTCTCCGGTTGACTAGCTGTAGGGGTTGAGGTAACCCCCACGATGGCAGAGCGCTCCTGCTTTTGGGCTTGCGTTGTTGTCGCGGCAGTTCCGGCGCAAGGCTCGAATCACGCGCCATGGCGCTGGGCCTGGGACGCGCTGCGGCTGGTGCGATGTGCTGGTGTGGTACCCAGTGACGTTACGTCAGATCGGAGTGTTTTCGCGGCCCGGGAGTTGAGCGAGAACGTCGCGCTGTGCTGGGGCGGCTGTTCCAGCAGGTTGCGCCGTCGCTGGTAACAGGAGCGCTCCCGTTTGGATGCCAGGAACGGCACCCGAACCAGGAAAGCGATCGACAAGTTGTTCCCCCACCCCGCTACCTCAACCCGTGCTCCATTACGCCGATATGACGGCGGTCCAGCAGGTTGCTGGTTGACCAGATCACGGAGTCGGCACCCTGTGATCCGAGTGGATCAATCAGAGCTGGCCGCTCTGTCTGATCGCTGCCCCCTGGCACCGGTAAGTCCCGCACGTTCATCGCGCTGGGCAGCTGGGCAACGGGGCCGCGGTGAAGGGCTGCCGCGTCCGCTTCGCCCTGGCCGTCAAGTTGGTAAACGAGCCGGTGGAGGCCGTCGACGAGAAGCGGCTGAACAAGACGATCGCCTGTTACGGCTGCGTGGATCTGCTCAGTATGCGTGAGCTCGGCTACAGGGAATTCGACCGCCATGGCGCCGAGCTCCACTCCCAGGCCCCGACCGGGCCGGGGAGAAGAACAGCGTCGGCATCGCCTCGAACGAGTCCTTCGGGGCCATGTGCTGACGTCACGCGGTCTTCGGCCTGCCCGGGAATCGGCCGATCCGTTGCTCAGCGAGGCGTGAGGAGGCAGAACTCGTTGCCCTCCGGGTCGGCCAGAACCGTCCAGGAGATGGCGGATTGGTCGATACCGGGGTCGGTGGCGCCCAGGGCGCGCAGTCGGGCTTCCTCCGCTGCCAGGTCGTCACCGGGGTAGGGGCGGACGTCGAGGTGGACGCGGTTCCACACGCTCTTGGTGTCGGGCGTGCGGAGGAACTCCAGGTAGGGCCCGACGCCTTTGGCGGAGCGCATGGTCGCCTGGTCGTCGGTCACCTCGTGCACCGTCCAGTCCATCGCCTCGCCCCAGAACCGGGCCATCGTGCGTGGATCGGTGCAATCGACCACGACCGCCGCGATCGGCCCGGTGTTCCGGTAGATCGGGCGGGGCTCCAGGACGCAGAACTCGTTGCCTTCCGGGTCCGCCATGACCGTCCAGGGGACATCGCCCTGACCCACGTCGACCGGTGTTGCGCCGAGATCCTTCAAGCGCGCGACCAACTCGGCCTGATGAGCAGCCGAGGTGGTGGCCAGATCAAGATGCACGCGGTTCTTGACCGTTTTGGGTTCCGGGTCGGCGACGAGGTCGATGCAGACGGCCTCGGGGGACGGGTAGGCGAAGTCCACGGGTTCGAGGTTGGTCACGCCGGGTCCCTCGCTGTCGACACCCCAACCGAGTGCCTCGGCCCAGAACCGGCCGAGCGCGGAGTCGTCCTGGGCCTTCATGTTGATCTGAACGAGTCGTGTTGCCATACCGCAGATCCTAGAAGCTGCCGCTGCCCAGGCCGCCACGATCAGACATGTGCTCGACCAGGTGCCGACTACGGTCGCATTGCCGAGTCTGCCGAGTCTGCCGAGTCTGCCGAGTGTTCCGATGAGGGCGAGTCCTTGCGAACGAAGGCACACCTTCCGCCGCCCGCATCCGACCGATCGGCGGCACGGAGCCCGAGCTCCGACGGCGCGCTGACCCCGCTGACCGACGAAATGCTGTTCAAGCCTGCGCCCGCCGACTCGGCCCGCACACTCCACGAGCGGGCACCCCCCGCCGACAGCCCGCGCGACGCTCGCTGGAAGCTACCCACTCCGTTGAACTCCGGACCAAGAGGGGACGAGCAGCCGTGGCCGTTCTCCGAGATCCTCATCAACCACGAGGGAGCTCGACCCGGGACAGCGACGGGCCCGCCGCCGCTTGCGTCGCTCGCGGACAGCCGTTGTGTCTCGAACGGGGCGACGGATCTTCTCCCATGCTGGCTTGAATTGAGTGAAGTCCGCCCGCTGCGGACCCGCCCAGCACCTACTCCCTGGATTTCGGACCGATGCGGCTCCCGGGAGGACGGACTGCTGGCGCACACCAGGTCGGCGGGGCAGGTCGCGGCTGGGCTGAGGGCCTTGTCCCACAGTGAGTCGGTGGGAATCATGACCGTGTGCAACACCGAAAGAAGCTCCACGAACTGCTCCCGAGCACCGGACTGACGGTCGTCGAGGACGTACGCCCGGGCAGCCTGCTGCCTCCGGAGGCCGGCTGGCGCATCGCGCACGGGATCGCGGCGCCCGACGGGGCGGTCCGAGAAGCGCTCGACGCCTCGTGGTGGCGCCGCCTTGCGGATGCCGACGGCGAGTTCTTGATAGCCGTCCTCGGACATCGGATCGGCGGCAACGACTCCTGGTGGACCCGGGTCCGCTACGTCGGCGGTGGTGTGCCGGGGCTGGCCGGCGGTCCCGGGTTCGTGGCGCTCTCCCTCGACGGGCAGGTGCTTCTGGCGGAGGTGCCGAGTGTGGACGGGGCTCGTGTGACAGCCCTGGACCGGCTGCCCGACCGGTTGGAGGAGGCTGCCGCGGCTGCCGGGCGCGAGAGGGAGGACGAGCGCGCTGAGGTGTGGGCAGCGGTGCCCGGCTGGCATGCGTGGCCTGTGCACTGGGCGGAGGGGATCGGATCCAACCCGGCTGCACCGGACGACCTGCTGATCCGACTGCTGGACGTGGCGGAGGGCTTCCTGCACGGATGCGACCGACCTGCCGTCCTCGACGCCGCCATTTCGCACCCCGACCCACGGGTGAGGTCGAGGCCCGCCGACACCTTCCGGCCCAAGCTCACGTCCGATCAGTGGGTCCGTCTGGTCCGTACCGAACCGTCGCCGAGTCGGCGCGTGCTGTGGGCCGAGCATGCCGCCGTTTGGGGCGCGGAACTCCCCGAGGACCTGTTCGACGACCTCCTCACCGGCTCGTCCCGAGCCTTGGCCGCCGAACTCCCGGGGCTCCCAGCACACCATCTCCCGGGTCTCGCGGCCGATGCCGATCCCCGGGTGCGGGCGGCTGCCTGCGCCCGGTGGGAGGACGTTGCCGCGCCGCTGCGGGAGCGGCTGCTGGCCGACCCCGATGACGGGGTGCGTACGGCGGCGCTGCTCGCCCACCACATCGGCACCCCCATGCCGCACGAGGTCTTTGCCGCACTGCCCGTGCCTCGGCGCGCGCTCGAAGAGTGCCGTCTCTCGCCCGAGCTTGAGGCACAACTGGTCCGAGACGGGGACGCGGAGTCACGCCGGGCGCTGGCCGCCAACCCGCAGCTCAGCGCACACGGCGTCGCCGTCCTGGCGCAGGACCCGTACGACGACATCCGTTCGACGGTGGCACTGCGGCCCGACCTCAGCGAGGAGCAGCGTGCCGCAGTGCGCTACACATTCGACCCGACGTTGATGTCGCACGCTCTCCCCTGGGTAGAGCGCCTGCAGGGGGACCCAGATGCCATGCGCCGCCTCGCCGTATCGTCCCATCCGCTCATCCGGCGAAGCGTGGCCCGTGCCCGGAACCTTCCACCAGACGTGGTGCAGCATCTGGCGAGGGACGAAGACCGGACGGTCCGCCTGTTCCTTGCCGAATCGTGCGACGACGCGCCGGCCGACATGCTGCTGGAGGTCTGGCGCTGGTGGGACGGCAGCTTCACTCACCCCGACCGCCCCCGCAAGCACCCCAACTTCCCGCGTACGGGCCTGCTGCGCTACGCCGACGACCCCAGCGGGCGGATGCGCCGCCTGGCCCTGGACGACCCGGAGTCCACGCATGCCGACGTCGCACGCCTCGCTCGCGACTCGGAACCCGAGGTGCGCCGCCGCGCCGCCGAGGACCCCCGGCTGTCACCGGCCGACGCGGTGCGGCTGCTGAACGACCCGGCGGGCGACGTCCGCGGGACCGCGATGCGCAATCCACGGCTGCCGGCTCGCGTTCTTGCCGGGTTGCTGCACGATGCCGACACGGCACGGACGGCGGTCGCCAATCCGGCGATCCCGGTCCCCGTCCTGCACCGCATCCTGGATGCAGCCGCAGCAGCCATAACAGCCCGGCGCTGAACACCGCCAACCCCGCAGGACGGCCGTGTCACCTGACCCGGAACTCCTGCACCCCCAGTGATCGAACGGTGGGATGGATGTGCGCCGCTGGGCGACCGCTCTCTGCATGGGCCCCGCCGAAAGCATTCGGGGCTCCCCGCCTTTGCGGGGGTCGCCCCCACAAGGGGCGAACGCTGGGCCCCCGCTTGCGCGCGGATGGTCTGCGCTCCGGTCGCTTTGCTCGCTGTGTCACGGGTTGTGGTGAGTGATGCCGGTGTACCGGACCAAGTCCGGGGCGTGCTTACCACCGCACTTACCAGCGGCTGCGGGGACGACACAGGAAATGGCGGATCGGGTGTGCTTGCCAAGGGCTATGCGCGGGCGGCGATGGAGCCGTGCTGTCGTCCGGTTGTTTCCGAGACCCATGTCCGCCAGACGGGGCGTGTGTTGGGTATCTCGGGGCGATCGAGGAGCCAGAGGACGTAGCCGGCATGAAGTCGTGCCCATGGGTTGTCCGACGCAGCGGCCGCACTGAGCAGGTGGCGGAGCCCCTCGCAATCGACTGCTCGTGCGACGCGAACGTACTCGCGATCCTTGCAGCGGTAGGCCCGCTGGACGACGATCTCGACGAGATCGATGAGCTTCGCCCTGGTCGGCTGGTCGGCTGGTCGTGGTCGACGGCAGCAATGCGGCGGATGAGCGACTGTTTTGTGCCCCAAGCCTTTGCATGTTGTGTCCACTCGCGGGGAAAGCGCGCTTCCCGCTCCAGAAAGAGAAGCGCATAGGGCAGGCCCGGCCCGCGGGCACTCTCACCGTGCCACAGCCCTTCAGGCAGCGAATAGCTGCACATGTCTGCGTATACCTCACGCGCCCCGTTGAAGGCCGACTCCTGATACTGCTCCTCCAGCCCCATGAACCAGCGGCACGAGGACGAACGCTTCCGCATCCGCGCGGCCATGGATCGCCTCCTGGCTGGCGAGCCCACCAGCTCCAACGGCAGCCTCACAGCCGCAGCGCTCGCCGCAGAGGCCGGTGTCCACCGCATGGCGCTGCAAAAACGCCACGCCGACCTGAAGGAGGCGTTCTACGCGCGAGTGCGTACGGAAACGCACCAGACACCGGAGGTCGAAAAGCGGCTTCGCAAGGAGGTGGTCCGCCTGAAGGAAGCTCTCAAGGACTCCCGGGCTGCCGAGGCCGAGTCCCGGCATCGAGCCGAGCAGATGGCCCTCGCGGCAGCCGTCCTCATCCTCCGGAAACCCGACAACCAAGACCAGCCTGCCACCGGCAACGTCATCCCGCTCCGTCCGTCCGGCGGTTAGAAGGACCAGGCCGTCACGCTGCGACGCTGAGCTCCTTTCGGGTCCGGTGGATGAACTCGCGGACGGCCGGCTCGCGCCGCCAGGCCAGGGGGCGAGGGCGGTATTGAACTCGCCGACGTAGTCCTTGGCCCGGCTCAGCGGGGTGCTCGCATGTGCGCCCCGCGCGGGGCAGGCCGGCGGTCAGACCCAGGTGTAGTTGCCGTCGGTGACGGCGGGCAGGGCAGCATTGGTGACGGCGGCGCGGGGGTCGGGCAGGGAGGCGAGGGCCGGGCCGATGGGCGGGAAGATCGGCAGTTCGGCGGTCTTGCGGTAGTCGATCCACTCGATGGTGCCGGTCTCGTGGCTGCCGTCGGGCAGTTCGTCCTGTTCGGTCTCGGCGAGGGTGGCGCGGAGCTCGGGGGTGATGTGGAGGCGGTAGATCAGGTGGAGCTTGCGCGGCGGCGGGGTGGGCCCGGGGCGGGTGACGCGCTGGTCGACGACCCACAGCAGGTCGCCGCCCTCGGCCTGGTCGATGTTGAGATCGAGTTCCTCGGCGAGCTCACGGGCGAGGGCGGCGTCGAGGTCTTCGCCGTGTTCGACGTTGCCGCCGGGCGGGGTGTAGTGGGTGGAGTCGGCGCGGTCGCGGCGGATGAGGGCGACGTCGTCGCCGCAGAACACCAAGGCCCCGGTCCGGATCTTGATCCGGGAGAACGGGGCCGCGGCGGGGGTTTGGGGTGTGCTGGTCATGGCGGCCAGTATGGTGGCCGCCATGGCAGCCCGGGCGGGCTTTGCCCCTCTTTCACCCGCCCGCCCGGGCAGGGTCGTTCAGGCGGCGGGCAGGCCGGGCAACGCGAACGCGGCACGGTCCTCCGCCATGCTGGTGTGCTCGATGAAGCCGTCCGGCAGGGTCAGCACGTGCCGGCGCAGGCGGCACCCCGTGGTGCGCATGACCGGGGAGAGGTGGCAGGGGTCGAGCTCCTCAACGAGCAGTGGCCTCGTTCTTCTTCCCCGCGACCGCGATCGGCAGGCGTCCGGTCGGGGTGAGGGGCAGCGGGGTGATCCGCCAGATCGGGCCGCGGACGGTGGACATGCTCGCCTGGCCGAAGCCGCGTTCCTCGCGCGGGGTCATCGGCTCGCCGTTGGTGCCGGTCAGCCCGCGGAACAGGTGCTCGGAGCGGCCCTGGTTGACGATCTGGCCGGTGTCGATGGTGAAGGCGCGGGAGAAGAACAGTTGCGGCGGGTAGCCGGCCTTCTCCAGCGCGGCCGCGTACGCGGCGACCTGCGGGTGGACCTGCTCGCGAAGGTGGGCGGCCGCCGCGGCGTCGACCGGCTCCAGTTCCATGGCTTGGGCGGCGAGCGCGTCGAGAACGGTGACGTCCGTGCCGGTGGCGTACTCGAACTCGGCGCGTCGTGCGAGGCCGCGGGCGCGTTTGTGGGCGAGGAGCGTGTTGAGGAGGGGGCGGGTGGCGTCGGTGTAGCCGGAGTTCGGGCGGACGTCGGTGGCGGGGTAGAGGTGCAGGGCGGTGAAGGTGCCGTCGGGGTGGAAGTCGGGGTCGGCCGCTCAGTACGGGCCGTCGGCGTTGGAGAAGTGGTGCAGCCGCACCTCCCGGGCCCGGTGCGGAACGCCGAGGGTGCCGTCGAGCGCGGCCCGCACGGTCGCCGCCGTCGGTCCGGCGTGGTCGGAGGTGACGGGCAGGTAGGGGGCGCCGGGGCGGGAGTAGACCGGCTGGGTGTGCTCGTCCAGGCGCTCGATCACCGTCTCCGGCAGCTCGCCGGCGCCGCGGTTGCGGGAGATGAGCAGGTGGGGACCGGTCGCGAGGACGTGGTGGCCGTCGATGTCGGTGTCGGTCAGCTCGCCGATGCCGACGAGCGGGGCGAAGCGGAGCTCGCACGCGGCCGTGGCGGCGCCGTGCCCGAGCGCGTCGAGCAGCGGCCGGTACGTGCGCAGGCCGGCGGCGAGGTCCTCGACGGACGTCTCGCGGTCGGTGCCCGAGCGGCCGGTGAACCCGAGGGTGTAGGGGGTGATAAAGAAGCGGACGCCGTCGAAGGAGCCGGTGTGCTCGGCCACCAGGCGCTCGTGCATGGCGGTCAGGTGGGTGGAGTGGGAGGAGTAGCCGACGGTGGAGACGCGCAGCTTCACCTTCAGCACGTCGCGGGCGAGTTCGGCGTAGTGGTCGAGATGCGGGTAGGAGCCGATGTCGTTGTCCAGGTACGGGAAGACGACACGGGGGCGGTGGATCCGGCCGGAGGCGACGGTCAGGTCCCGCTCGGCGGCGACCTGCCCGAGCGTGGTGAACAGGCCGGTCAGCCCGTCGCGGGTGAGGCCCCAGGTGTCGCGGCCGGCGAACTGGGAGCACATGACGCACGCGTTGAAGCAGCCGACCTGCGGCGCGATGTACTGGACGCGGGTGAAGGCGTCTTCGGGCAGCGCCCGCAGCTGCTCCAGCAGCCCGGGCACCACGGTCGCGGTTGTGGTGGTCATGACGGGGTCACCTCGCTGACGGTCGGGGCGGGGGTGAGGTGGGCGGCGAGCGCGTCGAGGACGGCATCGCCGAAGGGGGACGGCTGGTGCGGGGCGGCGAAGGGGGTGCCGGGGCCGGTGGTGAGGGCTTCGGCAGTGCCGAGTTCGGCGCCGGGCAGGCACACCACGTGCTTGGTGGGCAGGTTGGCCAGGAGCACTTCGCCGAGGTCGGCGTTCGCGCACGCCAGGTGGCCGCCGGGCCGCACCTACGTCAGGCGGCCGCCCTCGGGGCGGTAGACGCCGGGGCCGCGCAGCCCCGTCAGGCGGACCGGGTGAGTGCCGCGGTGTCGGAGCTTGAGGTAGTACGCCCGGGCCCTCCCCGGGCGGCCGCGCGGATGGTGGCCTGGTTGAAGCCGTCGGCGTCCGGAAGCCAGTCGGGCCGGCCGCCGAGCAGCACGGTGAGGAGAGCGGCGAGGAACGGCGGCAGGCCGCGCAGCTGCTGGTTGACCGCCGAGACCTCGGTGGTGCCCTGGTTGCGGCAGTTGATCTCGTTGAACAGCACGGGCCCTCGGCCGTGAGGAGCGCGTCGAGCCCGAACAGCCCCGCCATCTTGTGCTCGGCCCACAGGTGGCGGCCGATCCGGACGGCGGCGTCCACCAGCTCGGCGACGGCCGCCTCGGGCCAGGGGCGCGACCAGTCGTTCCCGGCGCTCTTGCCCGGCCCGATCCCGGCTTCGGCGATCCCGGTCGCCTTGTGCGACGGCCGGTCGACGTACACCGCCACCGAGCCCGAGGCGTCGGGGACGGACAACACCGTGGTGTTCGACGACCTGCCGGTGATGAACGCGGCGACCTTGTACGGGCCGCTCATGGCCGCCGCGCGCTCCAGGTCGGCGTCGCCGTCGACGAAGACGGTGCCCCGACCGCCGGAGTCCGACCCGGCCTGCACCACCAGCCGCTGCGATCCCACCAGCCGCCGCAGCTCGGCCAGCGCGGGCAGCGTCCCATCAACGCGTACGCACGGGATCCGCAGCCGCCTGGGCACCCCGGCGACCTCAAGGAGTGTGTCGAAGGCGGCCTTGTCCTCGATGAGGGCCCGCAGCCGGCCGTCGATCGCGGCGACCGTGCCGCCCGCACCGGCCCAGCGGCGCAGGCGGCCGGTGGCGTACCAGGCGGCGATCACCGGCGGCTTCGGCAGCCCGGCGAGCCACCGGACCGCGTCCGCGTCCACGGCCTCCATCCAGCCGTGCCGCTCGGCCGACCCGCGACGCCCCGTACCGCCCTCGGCGGCCAGGACGATGTCCGGCGCGGCCGGCTCCCAGCCGGGGTAGCAGCCGATCGCGAGGTCGGGCCGGGCCTGCGTGATCGGCCCGGGCCCGGCGTGCAGGGTGCGCATGGAGGAGCAGAACCGCTCGGCGGACACCAGCGGCCTGCCGCCGAGAACGCGGGCCAGCGCCGTCCCGGCCGCCTCGGAGAGACCGGTGTCGACCGGGGCCATCCAGGCGGTCACGCCGCACGCCCCAGCTCTCCGAGCGCGGCCACCGGCGCAGGGGCCGCCGGGGCGACGGAGGCGCCGAGGAGGGCGTCGGCGATGGCGGTGGCCATCTCGTGCGAGCTGTGGGCGGAGGTGTCGAAGACCAGCAGTTTCTTGTGGCGGCTGCCCATGCCCCGGGTGAGCATCGCGGTGAAGGTGGCGGCGAATTCGGCGTCCTCGACCCCGCGGATGTCGACGGCGTCTTGCGTCTCCCGTACGCCGAGCCGAGTGCGGCGGGCGTCGGCGGGTGCGTGGAGCTAGACGGCGATGTCGAACGGGGCGAACACGCGCGGCCAGCGCAGCGCGAGGACGGCCGCCAGGTAGGGGCCGCCGGCCATGCCGAAGGCGACGGTGCGGTCCACGTACCCGTCCTGGATCAGGATGGTGTCCGCCGGCTCGCAAGCGCGGGTCCGCACGAGCAGGGCGTCCAGCACGTAGCCGGCGCCCAGGTAGGCGGTGGTGACCAGCGTGCTGTCGGGCTGCCGTACGAGCGGCAGCTTCTTCAACAGCCGGCGGGCGGGGTGGCGGTCGGCGAGGAAGCCGCGGTGCTCGACCACGGTGCGGCCGCGGGCTTGGAGTTCGGCCGCGAGGGCGGCGGTGAGGGGGGTCTTGCCGGACAGGTCCAGGCCGTCGATGAAAACACGCATCACGTACCTCCGAGAATCCGGTGGGGTCGCCCGCCCCTTTCTCGCAGCGGGCCCTGCCACGGTCGGGCCGCACCACCCGGGTCCGGAAGACGCCGCGTGTTGCCGCGTGTTGCCCCCGGTTGCTCCCCGTTGCCTCACCCCTGATGCGCTCTTCCGCCCGGGGCCCGAGGGGGCTCAGACTCGGGGGATCTGTTTGGGGGAGGTCGAGCGCCCGTGATCACCGCTACCGCCGTGCAGCACACCCATCCGCTGACCAGGCTGATGGCCCGGCACGGCCTGACCGCGGCCGCCTACCTCAAGCGGGTGGCCGACCGTCACCGGGCGCTCGGCTTCGGCGCGATGGCCCACCGCAAGGAGAAGGCCACCCGCTGGACCCGCGAGGGCGTCACCCCCGAGCGGACCGCGCTGCTGGCCATCGCAGCCTCCACGGCATCGACTTCGCTGACGTCGACCGCCACGGCTGGCCGGGCTTCCTGCTGCTCGCCCTCGATGACGACAAGGCCGTTCTTGAGTCGCCGTGGACGGTGGCGGGTACGGTCACATCACTGACGGACGTGGGAGGTCCCGTGGACCGGCGCGGCTTTCTGATCGCTTCCACCAGCACGCTGGCCGCTGCCGTCGCGCAGTGGATCACCGCTGAACCGGCCCTCGCCGTCAGCGGCCGCGGCGGTGAAGTCGGTGCCGAGGCCGCCGACCTGTTCGACACTCGCCTCGACGCCCTGCGCCACCTCGACGACACCGTCGGCGCGGGCGAGGTCTACGACGCCGGCGTCCTGGAGATCCGCCTCATCACCGGCCTGCTCAAGAACGCCTCCTACACCGAGACCACCGGGCGACGCCTGTTCGCCGCCGGGGCCGAAGCCTCCCGGCTCGCCGGATCGTGCGCCTACGACGCCGGCCGGCACGCCGCCGAACGCCACTTCATCGCCTGCCTGCGCGCCTCCGCCTCCGCCAAGGACCCCACCCTCGGCGCCGTCACCCTCGCCTTCTGGGCCAACCTCCGCTACAACGCCGACGACCCCCAAGGCGCCCTCCATCTCATCGACGGCGCGCTCGCCGACCGCCGCAAGATCTCCTCCCCGCGTGTGATGGCCATGCTCCACGCCCGAGCCGCCCGCGCCCATTCCAAGGCCGGCCACCCCACCTTGGCCTGGTGGCAGGTCGACGCCGCGTTCGACGCCTACAGCCGGGCCGACGTCCCCGAGGCGGACCTGCCGTCGATGTACTGGATCAACCACGGCGAACTCCACCAGGTCGCCGCCAGCTCCGCGCTCACCCTGGGCGAGCACCACCGGGCCCTGGAGAACTTCCAGGCCGCCGTCACCCACGAAGACCCGTACGACACCGCACGCGAGGCCCGCGGCGCCGTCATCTACCAGGCCCGCCAAGCCGAGGCCCATCTCGCCCTCGGCGATGTCGACTCCGCCCTGGACATCGGCCACCAGGTCATCGACGCCATGGGCGGCATCGACTCCGCCCGCACCACCGGCACCCTCGCCGACCTCCGCGGCCAGCTCACCGGCCACCGGCACATCCGCGCCGTGGCCGACTTCCTCGACTACGCAGCCTGAGTGGGTCCGGCCCCGTGGCTTGTCTGGTCCGGCCTACGGGTTCCAGTCGTACGCCTCATCGTCCTCCCACCCGGCGGCCCGGTCGTCGCCGAGCCGGTCGTTTGATGGGCCCAACTCGCCTAAAACACCCGGGAGATAACGTAATGAACGCCACCCCCGCCGCCGACGATCAGGGAGTCGAAGCGGCCAGGGAACGTACCGGCGGCTGCCTTTGCGGCCGCATCCGTTTCACCACTCGGGTCCGGCAGTCTTTGCCCACACCTGTGCCTGTCCCCACTGTCAAAAGCTCGGCGGCACACCCGTGATGTGGTGGGTGGGCTTCGAGTCGTCACCTGGACCGGTGAGGGCGGCGAGCCGACCTGGTACGAGACCTTCGAAGGCGAGGCGAAACGCGGCTTCTGCTCGACCTGCGGCAGCCGCGTCGCGGCGATCGAAAGCGACATCCCGGAGATCGGCATCAACGTCACCGCCCTCGACGACACCAACGGCCCAGACCTCGTGCCGATCCACGCGTCCTTCCGCGACAACGCCGTGCACTGGCTGCCCCCAGTGCCGGAGACCGAGCACAGCACGGCCGGTTGACCGCCCGTCCACGGGCCGGCACCTTCACCTGCTCCCTTGGCGCCCCTGACCGGCATCCCGCTCTCGCCCGTGAGCAGGGCGCGAACTCCCGGGGCGGGGACCGCCGTGGTCATGCTCAGCGAGGACAACGGAGAACTCTGCGACCGCCGCGCGGCAGTCCAAGACCTCCAGGAGATACTCAACCGGAGTGAGTCCAGAAAGGCTCGGGGCTACTTCCTAGAGGAATTCTGCCCGTCGACGCCTGCCGAGACGAAAGCGTTAGACCACATCCCGGGATGCAAGGATTCCGGGGCGGCTACGAATGCTCTGGGTGAGTGGAGCATCGGGTCGTCAGTGATGAATTGAGAGCCGCCCGCCACATGCTCCGCCGCATCGGGAACATGCTCGGCACCGGGAACGCGAACAGGTTCATCAATGTCATCGAAGTGGCCTACATCATGCCTGTGAACAAGGCACAGTCGACCTGACAGGAACCGCTCGTCCAGACCGTTGAGTGGCCCGTCCCATCCCTTCCGCAGCCACCACCGCGCGCCGCCGTGTAGAGGAGGCACAACGCGTGAACACAAGGACTTGACAAGGAACTTTGTTCCTGTGGTCACTGCCAGAGGCTCGGCGGGGCCCCGGTGATGTGGTGGGGGCCGGCTGGCCCGAGGACCGCATCACCGGGACAGGGGACGACCTGACCCTGGTTCGAGACCTTCCCCGGCAAGGCCAGGCGTGCCTTCTGCGGGACCTGCGGTACTCGTTCGGCGGCCATCGACGCGGGCGAACCGAGCATCGGTATCAACGTCACCGCCCTGGACCGCACCACCGGCCAGGACCTCGTCCCGGTCGCCCAGTCCTTCCGGCACAACGCCGTCACCTGGCTACCCGGATTGACAACACCAGCCACCGCGCCCGCTGAGTCGATCGGCCGGCGGCTCAAGGTGGTGACCAACAAACGCTGCTGCCTCTCGGCGACAAAGGCCACGCGGGGGATGGAGCCCGACCGGAGCCGCAGTCCGGGCCCCCCGGGCGTTGCTCCCTGCCCGCGCGGGAATGGCCAATCTGCCAGCCGCGAGTGCGGTGACCGGCGCCGCGATCCGGCTGGAGGGAAGCTCCGTCAGCAGTCCGTCAGCAATCCGTCCGCGAGGCGGTCGAGCGCCGCAGTCATGTCGAACATGCCGTTCTCCTGGGTGAGTTCCATACGGACTCCTCCGGCTTCGAGCAGCAGCGGGGGATGGCGCTCACGGTGCCGGTGTCCGCGGTTGAACAACGTCGAGGGCGGCGTCGCTGAAGGCGCGGACCCGGGCAGTAGCTCTGTCGGCAGGCCAGACCAGTCCCCACTCGACCGGCGCGGCGTCCTTGAAGGGGACGTAGGTGACATCGGGGCGGGCAAAGTACCTCCTGGCGTGGGCTCCGACGGCGAAGACGCCCTCTCCGGCACCCACAAGCGTGAGCCCCTCGTTGAACGTCATGGCCACCGGGCCGAGGGAGACGGGTTTACCGGCAGGAGTTCGGTGCGGCGCACGGTCCTCGCGCAGCGAGTCCGGTAGTGCCTTGGGGAGCTGCAGAACAGTCACCCGGGCCAGGTCCTCGACGGACAGGGCCTCGCGGCGGGCGAACGGGTGCCCGGCCGGCACGGCGAGCATCCGCGCCTCACGCACCAGCACCGGACCCATGACGACTTCCGGCGCCCTCATGGGATGGCAGGTCAGGGCGAGATCCACCTCGCCGCTGCGCAGCCAGGGCAGGACATCGGGCAGGAGGGCTTCACGGATCTGGACGTCGCATTCGGGATGGCGGTCGCGGAACTCGCTCGTGGCGCCGACCAGCAGCTGACCCGCCGCAGGCCCGTTGAAGGCAGCACGCAGCAGTCCGGTCAGGCCTCGCCCGGCGTCGGCCACCCGCGCGAGGGCGGTAGTGATCTGGGACCAGGCGGGCCGGAGTTCCGCGTACAGGTCCTGTCCCACCGGCGCCAACTCCACCCGGCGGCTGGTGCGGTGGAACAGCTGGACACCGATGCGGCGCTCCAGCTTCGCGATCGTCTGGCTGACCCGGGCCGTGGAGACGTGCAACCGCTCGGCGGTGCGCCCGAAGTGCAGCTCCTCGGCGAGCGTGAGGAAGGCCTCCAGCTCGTGCCGCTCCAGCATCCTGCCCCTTCCCGTCTGTTCCATCGTTAACCGGCGCTTCACGACCGTTGCGCAGACGCGCATTGATGCCCCTTGCCGCCCACAGCAGGATCGGAGGTGTTGAAACACCACCTGACCTGCCGAGGAGTCCATCATGTACGTCACTCGTGAAAGCGCCCTCACCGCCCCGGCCCACGACATCGCCGCGGTCGTCGCGGAACTGAGGGACCGCGCCGAGATCACCGATGCGCTCTACCGTTTCGGGCTCGGCCAGGACCTCAAGGACAAGGAGCTCTTCGCCTCGGCCTTCGCGGCCGACGCCGAGCTGGACTTCCGCCCGGCCGCCGCCAAGTGGGGTGCCAGGCCGCCGCTGATGTCCGGACGGGACACCATCGTCACCACCATCCTGGGCATGTTCACCGGCCGAGTGGACACCACCCACCAGATCACCAACCCGCGGATCTCCCTCAATGGGGACACCGCCCGCCTGACCGCCCTGGTGGAAGCCCAGCACCTGCTGATCACCGATCCCTCCCAGCACGCGCTACTGAAGAACCCCTACGACGTCGACCTGGTCCGCGACGGCGACCGCTGGGTGATCCGGCGCCTCGTCATCGACAACACCTGGTTCACCGGCGAACCCACCGCGATCTTCGGCTGACCCCGTACCACTCCCGAAAAGACTCTCAGAAAGAGGTGTGACATGAAGTTCGCAGTCATCGGAGGGACCGGCCTCATCGGCTCCCACATCGTGGCGGCCCTCGCCGCGGACGGGCACGACGCGGTACCGCACGCCAGATCCACCGGCGTGGACCTGCTCACTGGCACGGGACTCGCCCCGGCGCTGACGGGAGTCGACGTCGTCATCGACGCGACGCTGTCACCCGCCACCGACGACACCTCCGCCGAATTCTTCCGCACGGCGACCGGCAACCTCCTCGAAGCCGCCGAACAGGCCGGCGTCCGCCACGCCGTCCTGATGTCCATCGTCGGCGTGGACCAGGTGCCCGACCTCGGCTACTACCGGGCCAAGGTCGCCCAGGAAGAGCTGTTCAAGACCGGACCGGTGCCGTACTCCATCGTCCGTGCCACCCAGTTCTTCGAGTACCTCGACGAGATCATCTCCTGGACCGCCGACGGGGACGCCGTCCGTCTTCCCTCACCCTTGCTGCAGCCCGTAGCAGCTGGCGACGCCGCCCGCGCCGTCGTCGACATCGCCGTCGGCGCCCCGCTGCACGGCATACGCGACGTTGTCGGCCCGGAAGCCATCGCTCTGGACGACATCGGCAGGATCACCCTCGCAGCCCGGGGCGACAAGCGAATCGTGACCACCGACAACACGGCCGGCCCCTTCGCCTCAGCCCCTGCCGACGCTCTCACAGCGAAGGACGGCGCGCAGATTACCCCCACCCGCTACCGCGACTGGCTCCCTGCCTGACCACCGTCCGACACGGAATGGCCCACCCCGCAACTCCCGCGCCGAACACAGCACGCAGGCTCTCCGCAACAAGATCACAGCAAGCGACCAACCGAACAACGTCACACAAGCGGCAGGGAGACCAACTGAGCATGTTCGGCCCAGCGACAGGCCACTCGGTGGCCGTCGACACAGAGCGCCATCAGGAAGGGTGGGTTCCTTCGCCGGCCGAGGGTTCGGGCGACTCCTCCCCATCAAGGCAGCCTGCTGTGTCATACCTACCCCCTTGACCGGCAGCGCACAGTGGCATTGCCTCTCTACCGCTGGGCGATGCCCTCCTCACCGTCAATCTCGTAGATCCGCTCTTGAAGCCGTTCACCGGTCCACTCCAGCCCGACGCCAAGGTCAAACCAGTGCCGATCCTTCCGGGCTGCGGGCTCTGAGAGGTTCGCCGCCGCCCAGGAGAACACCCCCAAGAGGACGGAACGCCCGTGCTGCCTGGTCCGCACGGACAACGCAAACGGCGCGGCGAGCGCCGCGCGGGTCACCAGGATGACCTCTTCATCATCAGAACGTGGACGCCCGCCCGTGAGAAACCGAGGCGTATCAAGGATCTTCACCCACTCGACCACCGCGTCTGCCACCTGGGCGCGCAGGGACTCCTCGATGCCTTCCCGGACAGCCCTTGCGGGATCATCGCCGAGCCAGCCAAGCCAGTGATCAGGATCTGTGAGCTCGCTGAAGTCGTCCTGTGGCACCCCGTGACGGGGATTGTGCTGGTACTCGCCCGTCAGATTCCCGCTGCCATCCACCACCCACGCACCGCGGATGGCCTCGGGAGGCACGTAACCGTTCGGGTCGTCGATATACCTCGGGTCGATCTCGGCGACGCTGCCACCGGGATTCTCCGCAGCCGCAGCCAGCAGCGCCGGCTCGTTGGGTACGCCCTTACGCCGGCTTCGTGAACCAAACAGCCCCACGTTCCCACCCCCACCGTTGCCCGCCTCGTTGACCTCGATTGTGCCGCAGCGGTCAGGACCGTACGAGGAGGGTGGTGCGGTGACGGGCGGGTGGGGAGCCTCGGCGAGCAATTCTGGGGAGTTCCTGAGCATCGGGCGGGGAAATCCCAGGTCAGCGGCCTGCATGCAGGATCGTTTCCTTATGGAATCTCTCTGGTGTGGATCTCTGCGCGATCGACGCTGTGCTGTTTCCCGGAGCCGATGTCGACTTGGAGCGGCTGAGCCTCGGCTCTGAGTTTGTCACGGTGGAGGCGGCGGCTCGTGGCAGGCCGCCGCGATGTCCCGACTGCAGCTTCCCTGGGCAGCGGGCCCATTCCTCCTACGGGCGCGCGCTGACCGAACGCCCATTGAATGAGCGGAAGTTGGTGATACGCCTACGGGTTCACCGCTCCTTCTGTGACCGACCGCGGTGCCGCAAGCGGACCTTCGTCGAGCAGGTTCGGGGACTGAGCGAGCGTTACCGTCGCGCCGGCCTCGGGCTGAAGCAGTGGCTGCGTGCGGTCGCGGCCGAGCTCGGAGGCCGGGCCGGCGAACGCCTGTGCCGCGCGATGAACGTACGGGCCCGACGCACCCGTCTGCTCGGACTGCTGGAAGCTCCGACGGTGCCGGCGAGGGCGCCACGGGTTCTCGGGGTGGACGAGTTACCCCGCGCAGGGGCAGGGCCTACGGCATATTGCTGGTGGGCATCGAGGCCGGCCGTTGTGGTGGGCGTGCTGCCGGATGACCGCACCTCGGCGACCTTCGCCGCCTGGCAGCGCGAGCACCCGGGCGTAGAGGTCATCTGCCGGGACCGAGCCAGCGCCTACACCAAGCGGTCAAGGAGGCCGCGCCGAACGCCATCGAGGTCGCGGAACGTTGGCATCTGCTGCAGAACCTGGCCACCGCAATCGAGAAGAGCTGCCACCAGTACCGCTCCTGCCTGCGCAAACATACCGATCAGGAGGAACCGGCCCCCGAGCCCCCGGCGATCGCCCTGCCCGCTCCCGCGCCGCCCCGGACCCCGGTCGTCGAGCGTACCTGGGACCGCCACAGCGACGTCCACCGGCTGCTGCAGCAGGGATGGACGATCAGGGCCCATCGCACGCCACCTCGACCTCGACCGGAAGACCGTGTTCGCCCGAGTGCGTCTCGGTGATCGCCACCTTCCGCCAGGGTGCGCCACCATGTCGGCGAGGCCACATGGGGCGGAGGCAGGAGTGGTTCCGTCGCCATCCGCCCATCACCCGGTGTCGTAGGCCCTGCCGGACTCGTCCGGCAGGGCCTACGGGTCGGGCACGCGCCGGTGGAAGGGACCGCACGGCAACAACGGGAAGCGGCCGGCTCCCTGTTCAGTCCGCCGCGGCCAGCGGGTGAGGCAGTCTGCTCAGTACAGCAGCGTACAGCTGTTGCGGGTGCAGAACTTCTCGGTCAGTGGGTTGACGTTCTCGTCGTACATCGCGATGTAGACCCCCTGGACGCCGCCGGGCAGCGCGATCTGCAGCGATCCACTGAAGGACTGGTTCGGCCCGCCCGCATACGCCCACGGGCTGCAGATGGCACCGGTCGTCACGTTGCCGTTCTCTCCCCAGGCGCAGACCATGCGAGCGCCGCTCGCCGCGTGGACGACGCCGGACACGCTGGCGGAGTACCCGTCGGTGAAGTGGATCGTTCCGGAAGCGGTGCTGTTGCCGTAGATCAGGCTGTAGGGCCTGTCCACGCTGTTCACGGTGGCTTGCGCAGGGGCGGCGAAACCGATGGCCGCCATCACGGCCACAACCGTCACCATCAGGGACTTGCGCACGACTCTTCCTCTCCGTCTGACGAGCATGGAGCGAACAGGAGCTTCCGCCATGCTAGTTGCGATAGCCATGAACGCGTCAATAACGCCTTCGGGTGCGATGCCCCGCCTTCATGACAGGTTCCCAAGCCGGCGGTCGGGGTGCTTGCTGTGCTTGGGTCGGTTGTGGCTGCTGCCGCGCTGACTAGGTGCGAGCCCGTCTCGGCCGGGGCGAGTCGTGATGCCGGCTTCCCTGCCCGGTTTTGGTCCGGGTCCGTGTGGCTGGTGGCATTTTTAGGGCTGGGCGGCCGTGCGAGAGCACGTTGGCGGTGCTCTTGCCGGGGCCCGTGCTTGTGGTGGGTGCCGTAAGGCAGATCGACTCCGACCGCCGGAGCGCTGCTGTTGGGTCTGTCTGCTGTCTCGCGCCGGGTCCTGTCTCGCGCCTGGTTCCGTCTCGCGCCTGGTCCTGTCTTGCGCCTGGTCCTGTCTTGCGCCGGGTCCCGGGCCGGCCGCATGCGGTCGAAGTGGCTTTGTGGCCGGGCCGCGCCTGGTCAGCGAGCACGTGGGTAACGCGGTCGTCAGCCGCGTCGGGTCCTGGAACGGTGAGAATGTCGGTGGTGAGGGACCGGACTCGTTGGGTGGTGGAAGTCCCGTTCGTGTCCGGTCCCTGGGTGTGTGGCTGGTGGCGGTCAGCCGGTGTGGCGGGGGGTGTCTCCGGGCTTGTTCGTGATGCCGCGGGTCAGGATGGCGGTGGTCGCCGTGATCTGGCCCGACTTGGCCCACTCGGTGTCCTCGACCATGATGCCTCGCTCGCCGAGGAATTCCAGGGTGTTGCTGTCGAAGATCCACTCGGTGCGCTCGCCGGCGTGGACGCGGGCGACGGCGATGCCGTGGCGGCCGGCCGCGTCGACCGAGTCGCCGACGACGGTGACGCCGGGGATCCGCGCCGCCGCCTTGTACAGCGCGGCGCTGACCTTCGGCGGCGTCAGCTGCTCGCGCAGCAGGTCGCCGATGGTCACGAAGGCCTCCTGGTCCGGACCCGGCCCGGACCCCTTGGTCTCGTCGTAGATCTTCTTCAGGAGTGCGTCGGGGTCGGTGGGCAGCGACTCCAGGTAGCGGTACGTGGGGCTGTTGAGGGTGGGAGCCGGGTTGCCTGCGGGGTGGTCGGAGGCGGGACGGCCGCTCTTGTCCAGGTCGCCGGCCAGCGGGATTTCCTTGCCCTTCTCGTGGAGCAGGCCGGGGCGGCTTCCGTCGACCGAGAACCAGACCTTGCGGCTGTGGGGTGTGTCCAGTCGCATGGTGGGGTCGACGTCGCTCTGGCTGGACCACGCGACCGTGCTGGCGACGTAGACGTACTGGTCGTCACGGACGGCGGGTGCGGGCTTGGACGCGGCGACGGTGGCGATGCGGTCGAGCAGCACCGCGGCCGGCGTCGCCTGCGGCGCCGTGCTCCCCGGGGCCGGGACCCCGGCAGCGTTCGGGTCGGTGGCCGGCTCCTGGTCGAGCAGCCCGCTCGTCGTCAGCGTGAGGGCCAGGGTGCCCGCGGCGAGCGGCACGGCGGCGAAGGTCAGGCGGCGGACCCCGGAGCGGGGCCTGGCAGCGGCGGGAGCGGTGTCCTGGCGGAACTCGCGCAGCAGTTGGGCTTTGAGGGCCTGGTGGTGGCGAGCGGACAGGTTCCGCTCGGGCGGGAGCGGCAACAGCCGGGCCATCTCCTCGCGTTCAGCGGTGGTGGGTCCGGACGGCGCGGGTCCGGACGGCGTAAATCCGGACGGCGTGGATCCGGACGGGGTGGGACGGGGCGGGGTGGTGCTCATCGGGTTTCCTCCTGAGTGAGCCGGACGGCGGGAACACGGTCACCATCTGTCTGTCCGGGCCCCGGATCCGGGTTCCCGTTCCCTGCCAGGGGGCTGGCTTGGGCGTGCTGGTGCAGCTTCTTGCGGGCGCGGGACAGACGTGAGCGGACGGTTCCCACCGGGATGCCCAGCGCTTTGGCCGCGGCCGCGTAGTCCAGTCCCGACCAGACGCACAGCGCCACCACCTCGCGCTCCGGTCGCCGTAGCCGGGCGAGCGCCGTCCGCAGCGCTGCTACCCGACCGGCGTCGTCGATCCGGCCGACCAGGTCGTCGGCGAAGTCGGGGGACACCTCCTCACGTGGCAGCCGGTTCACGGCCGCCTCGTGACGACGGGCCGCCCGGCGGGTGTTCCGCGCGACGTTGGTGGCGATCCCGAGCAGCCAGGGCCGCAGGGACCCGCCGTCCGGATCCACCGATCCCCGGAGCCTCCAGGCCTCCAGGAACGTCAGCGACAGCACGTCCTCGGCAACGGACCAGTCTCCGGTCAACCGGAAGGCGTGGTGGTGCACCGCCCGCGCGTAGTCGTCGAAGAGACTCCCGAACGCGTCGGAATCTCCCGCCCGTATCCGGGCACGCACACTCATCTCCATATCACCGCACTGTCCGCCCGGCCCGAACCAGTTCCCGGAACGTGACGCACACCACAACAGCCCCGCCGGGTGCTCCGGACCCGGCGCAAGCGACCCGGCTGGCCTTCAGCGGCGTGGCCTGTGCCCTCGGCATGCACCGGGCGTAGGTCGACGGCTGACCACTTTGCCGTGATCCGTCGCCGACTGGAACATACGTCGATCGGATCTCTGCCCGTGCAGCTGGCCTCGGCGCCGCGCTCGGACACACGGAGAGAAGGGCCGCCGTGCGGACAGCCGTTCACACCCCAAGAAGACCTTCACGGCGGCGCCTGCCGTTGCCGGCCCGGCGGCGCGGCCAGCATCCGTGACGGGACTCTGCCGCCTGGGCGCGGTTGCTCCTGACAGGGGCGAGGGCGTGAAGATGGGCTGGTGCTGAGATGTCGAGTGGGCTCGGCGTACGGAAGAGGGCTGCGCTTCGGGCTGGTTTCCGAAGGCAGGGTCGTGAAGGCTCCTCGGCCTGGTGCGATCGGGATCTTCGTGGATACCGGCGCCATCGCGTCGTGGGGTGTGGCGTGCAGACATGGACTCACGCGTCCCTGAAATGACCCGTTGAACGGATCGCACCATGCCCAAGTCGTTGTCGAGGGTTTGCTCGATCATGCGTTCGACCCTCCAGGGGGGCGTGCCTTCTGGGGAGGTAGGAGGTCGATCGTCAAGTGTGCAAGCGCGAAAGGAAGTTCGATTGACAGGACGGGAACTCACATCCGTGCCGGAACGTCATGGGACACGTAGGGACGACCACACCCGCCCCCCGCCTATCCGTCCCGGGCGGGGCCGCATCCAGCGGCTGAGTGATTGCCTTCGCTTCCCCTTCGGGGGGAGGGAGATCGACCACTCGGAGTGTGACTAATGTTCGACGATCTTGATGTGTGGGCGCAGGCGGTTTACCACCTCATTCGCGCCGTGAATGAGTACCTGCGATTTCGTCGACTGCGACGGCCCGATGCCGCCGCAGCACCCACGCAGAAATAACTGAAGGGCCGGCACCCGCGAGGGCGCCGGCCCTTCCTTCGTGTGTCACTGCTCAGGTGGCTGGATCACGCGAGATCCCCGGACCCATGCGACGGTGTGCCGAGGGTCTTTGAAGCGAGGACAGGCGGTGGGGGGACGGCCGGCGCCCGGCGGCGAGCCCGGCCTGCCGAGCCTGCAGTGCGTCCTCGCGGAAGCCCGAGCGACCACCGCCTCGTACTGCGCCCCGGCGGATGGCGCCCGACCACTCGGTCCGGATGCCGAGGTCGCGAAGCTGCTCCCCGCTCCCGCGGGGATGCGTGAGGGGTGGTGTTTTGGGTGTGGTGGGTCCTGCTCTGTGTGGTGTGCAGCGCGGCGATGCTGTTGAGGTGTTGTTGGGTGTTGGTCAGTGGGTCGGATGGAGGTTCGGCGTGCCCGTTGGCGGTGTTGCGTGCGGCCGGCGGGTGGTGGGGCGTCTAGTGTCGGTTTGTGGGACAGTTTGATCAGCGTGCGGAAGGTGCGGGACCGTTCACGACGCGTCTGACGTGGCGGCCGCCGGGGGGTGACACGGTCGTCTGGGAGTCGCGGCCGGCGCGGCGTCGGGGTTTTATCGCGGTCAGTCCGTCCGGTGTGGCCGGCGTCGGTCATGCCGGCGCGGATGACACCGTCCTTGCGCGGCTGCGCAGGCTCAATATTGTGGCTGCTTCCGCCTTCGTCATTGGTGGAGCGCTCTTTGCGGCCGGCGCCGCTGTCGCTCAGTTCGGCTCGGGTGATGCCACTACCTGCGCTTCGATCTACTTCGCCGGTGGCCTGTTCTTCAACACCGGCGGTTACGTGTCGCTGCTGCAGGTCGTCAACGCCCCGCGTCATGTGCCTGGCGGGGAGGGTGCCCTGTTCGCCCGGCGGTGGCGGTGGTGGAGCTATGAGCCGATGAGGGTCGACTGGCTGGGCGCCTTCGTCCTGTTCGTCGGGACCCTGGTGTTCGCCGTCGACCTGCTCGATTCCTTCCTCCAAGGCCTGACTGCCCATCAGGTCAACCGGCTGATCTGGGCACCCGATGTGATCGGCTGCGTGCTTTTCCTGATCTCCGGCCACCTTGCTTTCGTCGAGATCTGCCACGGCCGGCCGTGCATCCGGCAGCGTGACCTCGGCTGGTGGATCGTCGCCGTGAATCAGCTGGGCTCCGTCCTGTTCATGATCTCGGCGCTCGCCGCTTACACACGCCCGGCCACCGGCAGCTTGATCAACGCCGACATCGCCAACTGGGGCACCCTCACCGGTGCCCTCTGTTTCTCCGCGGGCGGCATCCTGCAGTACTGCGAACGTCCCTGACCCGACCTGAAAGACCCAGGATGAAGGCGGCTTGATCCCTGCTCGCGCGGGTGGCCCCCATTGCTGGCGGTACGGCCGTGATCAAGCCCCACTGTTCCCCACACCTGTGGGGATGTTTCCCGCTCAATCGTGGCGCCCATGCCGATCTCCGGCTGTTTCGCGTGCCTGCGGGGATGATCCCGCGGATTTGATAGCCGAGAAGCGCCAGGATGCCTGTTGCCTGTTGCCTGTTGCCTGTTCGTGAGGGATGGTCCCAGCATCCCGGCTTCGTTGCCGATGGGCAGGACTGTTTCCCGCTGGCGCGGGGATCGTCCGTCCACGGAGAGGAGAGATGGGGGACGCTCCGGCTGTTGCCCGCTTGTGTGGGGATGGCCTCGCGCGGGTGTGTTGCTGCGTTGGCTTCTTCCGGCGGGACGTTGCTGTCGTCATTGCCGGGCTGGCCCTGGTAGGGAGCTGCGGGCAGGTCGGGGGCATCGTCAGCCGCATGGAAGCGGTCGAGAGTGCCATGTATGGGCCGAGCGTCATTCCGGCTTCTCCGGATACGCGTCCTTACCTGGTCGTGATCTCCGTTGCCAGAGCACTGCTCTCGTCACTCACCAACAAAGCCAGGCAGTGGACGCGACCGAAGAGTCCTTCTGCCGACAGCTGCTGCTGCCTCCAAGACGTGCTCCGCCCGGACATGGCCGCAGCACGCAGTCGGGGGCTGACCGGGGCCGTCGAGGCCCGCCGGGAGTCCCCTGCGACTCAGCCGGCGATGGACGTAGGCAGTGCATCAGGTCCGCTCGCCCGGGCCCCCTGTGCGGGCATCGTGCCGCTGCTGGGGGCTGCTGCCGCCTCACCACGAATCCGGCGCCTGTATCCGTTCACCAGCCGCTTCGCCCTGCTCTTCAGCAGCTCCACCGACCACCCCTGGAGCAGGCAGGCAGGATCGATCGAGCCCCTGTACAACGGACGCTTCATGGTTCGCCGACGCTCTTCCTCCGCGTGATCGGCGAGGTCGGCACCGCCGCAGAAGCCGTGACCCTCGTGCTGGAACTCCTGACCCACGACTCCGATCGTGCCGTCACTGCCCCCGCAGACGAACACGCGTGACGACGTGCGGCCATAGCGGTCGGCACCAGCGCCCGGGGTCGTTCACGGAACTCCGGTCAGAGCCGGAATCCGGGGCTGTGACCGGACGTCCGTGAGATCCCGGCCGGCCGGGACCCTGGCCACAGCTGATGCCTGATTCGGGGTACCGGTACGCCTATCCAGGTCACCTCCGGTCCTCACCCGGGCGAGAGACGCTCGGTGGGGGTATGTCGTTTCGCGCAAGGTGACCTTGGGACTCATGAGGAGATCAGCTATGTACGCAGTGATTCGGCGCTACGAGGGAGTGACGGACTCTGCCGAGGCAGGACGCCGGGTGGACGAGGGATTCGTGCCTCTCCTGCGCCGGGTCCCCGGCTTCGTGGCGTACTACTGGGTGGACGCCGGGGACGGAGTGATGGTCTCTACCAGCGTTTTTGAGGACCAAACGGGTGCCGAGGAATCGATCGAACGGGCGGCGGAATTCGTGAGGAACAACCTCGCGCCGCTGCTCCCCAACGGTCCTCAGGTCACAGCGGGCCCGGTCGTGGCTGCAGGGTAGCGACCTGCCAAGCGGGGTCGCCGGACCCCCGCCACCTCCACTCCGACCGCCTCACCCTTCACGGAACTCCGGGCAGAGCCGTTTTCAGGAATCCCCGTCATCCCGGCGGCGGGCATCCTTGGCAGTCGGGCGGCCGCGCAGGATCGTCCACGATCGCGTCTGCGGCGTCGAGGGGAGCAGCGAAGCAGCCCGTCGAAGCACTCATGCCTGGCTCAACGATCCTGCGGCCTTGCGGAAATCGGCGGCGAGGTCGGGGCACCGGGCGTGATACTCGCAGTGGCAGAAGATCGGCGGGGCCTCAAACATCTCCCGCGGGGATTCGCAGACCTGCTGCCACAGCTCCGGCATGCATAGGTGGACGACGACCGGCTCCGGCGCCGCCATTGCGCCCTCCGCCGGCAAGACGTACGGGATGCGGTGCCGGGCCGGCGTCGGGCACGGGTCCGTCCTCGGCCTGAATGTCATCGCCGGGTTGCCCCACAGTCGGGCCACCCCGTCCACGTCCCCGTCCCGGACGGGAAAATCCCGCCCGACGAGTCACGCACCTGGGCCCGCATCGAGACCGGCGCCGACTCCTACCGCCTCGCGACCGCTCGCGCGCGGGTCGAACAGCATTCCCTGGGCTGAGGGGCCCGGTCGAAGAGGCGAGAAGGGTCAGGACTGCGCGGTCCGGAACGCGAGATACCGGCTGAAGGCTTCGTGGCTGTCGGGAGTGAAGCGCCACTCCAACAGGGCCGAGTGAAGCTCCGGCTCGGTCAGCCAGCCATGCCAGGCGACCTCATCGGGATCGGGGGTCACAGCGTCCGGAACCACAGCTTCATGTACGCCGAGCCAGTGAGGGCTCAAGCCGACGCGGTTGATGAAGGTGAACAGCAAGCGTGGCAGGCCATGGATGCCCAGCTCTTCGGCAAGCTCCCGCGCGGCAGCCTGTTCATAGGATTCGCCGGCATCCACGGCGCCACCGACCATGACCTCATAGAACCCGGGGAAGCGCGACAGCTGCTCCGACCGGCGATGGACGAGGATCCGGCCACGCTCATCACGACACAGTGTCGAGGCGATGCGATGCAGCCAACCCTCCTGGATGGCCTGCCGACGGGGGACCACCCCCAGGGCACGATCTTGACAGTCGACACGCTCCACCAGTTCATCCACGAAGCACACCCTGGCAGAACCCACTGACAACGCCGTTTCCCGGCGAGCCGTGCTCGGAACCCGACAACATTCTGGACCCGCTCGATCAACACCTGTTGCCTGAACTCGGCATCAACCGTTCTCGCGTTACACCGACGAAGCCGGCAGTGCCGATATTTCTCGTGAACATCAACGGCTTCGACCGCGTTCACATCGTCCGGCGATTCTTCAGCTCGGCAAGCCATTCGCTCACCTGCTCGTCGTCGTGCAGGTAGCCGCCGCTCTCGTCCACCGGAAGATCGATTCCATGGAGGAGGCTCAGCGCCCACCAGGAGACGTCGTCCCAATCGAGCCCGCCGTCAGACACCCATCGCCCGGCCCAGCGGTCGACCTCGTCCCGGGTCAACCGACCTTCGACAATGGCTACGAAGCGGACTTCGATCTCATCAAGAGTCGGCTGGCGACTGGCATCCATGCCCTGACCGTACAGGCAGGGCAAACGTTGGCTGCTGCGCGACTAGTCAGTCGTGGTGAGTGAGTTGGTGCCGGACTCACCATGCCGCTCACCACCGCACTCACCATGCTGCTCCCCGCTCACGCGGGGATGGTCCCGCGCGGTACTTCAGCTTGGTGAACGTTGACCCACCGCTCCCCGCGCCTGGGGGGATGGTCCCGAGCTGACCATCGTCTCGACCCACACGACCTGCTCCCTGCCCGTGCGGGGTTGGTCTGTGTTCCGGTCGCTTGGGTCGCTGTGTTGTGCGGGGTTGTGGTGAGTGCTGCTGGTGTACTGACCATGTCTGGGGCGTGCTTGCCACCGCCCTTACCATGCTGCTCCCCGCCCGCGGGGATGGCCTGTCGGTCCGGTCCCGGCCGGGCAGCGGCGGTAGTGAAGCTGCGCCTTCTTGGAGTTGCTGGTCGGGGAGGTGGTGTGTCTTCGTTTCGGGTGCTGGTGCTGGTGCTGGTGCTGGTGCTGGTGCTGGTGCTGGGCGGCAGTCTGCGTTGTGGATCGTCTGGCGGGGCGGTCTTACCGATGAGTTCACCGCCCTCGGACGGTCTGTCCAGCGACACGACCGTTCCCGACAGGAGTGCCATGTCCACCATCCAGCCAGTGATCCTGACTGCCGACCAGGACGTTCTGCTCGGCTTCTATACGAATCGGTTCGGCGCTGTGGAGATTTTCCGGGTGCCGGCGGAGGGCCCAGCCTTCTACCTCGGCTTGCGTATCGGCGATACCGATCTCGGGCTGGTGGCCAAGGCGAACTCGGAGACCGGGGCAGCGTCGCGGATCCTGCTCAGCATCGGTGTCGACGATGTCGACGAGACGCTCGGCCGGGTGGAGGCGCTGGGCGGCTCGGTCCGCAGCGGTCCCAACGACATGCCATGGGGACAGCGCGTCGCCCACATCCAGGACCCCGACGGCAAGGCGGTGAACCTCACTCAGCCGATCCCGGCCCGCTGATGTCGACGTTCACGTAATTCCTCAGTAGCACGGTCAACTTCCCCGCCTAGACGTTCGAGTCCGATGGCCTTGCAGCGGCCCTGTCGATCCCGTCTGCAAGCATGCTGCTGTGACAGCCACATCACCTGATCAGTGCCTTGCCAAGGGCACCCTGGAGTTCCTGCGCTCGGCCATTGAGGCAGAGTGGCGCGAACCGGCACTGGGGCACGAGGGCGTCTCGGCGTGGGAATCCGAGCACGGGGTCGTGCTTCCGGAGCCGTACCGGACTCTTATCTCCGAGATCGCCAACGGGTCGTCCCTCGGACCGCCGGAGGATGGCGGCCTCCTACCTCTGGGCTGGCTCCCGCCGGCCTGGCCATTCGGCACCGACCGCACTCCCGCCGTCCCCTTCCCACTCCAGGAGGCCTGGGCCTGGGAAGGCGAACCCCTCGCCGACGGCCATCACGAGCGCGTCGCCGACGTCTACACCCACGGCTCCGTCGTGCTCGGCACCGACGACGGGCTTTCCTGCTGGGTCCTGGTCGTGACCGGGCCTCAGCGAGGCAAGGTCTGGCTGCTCACTGAAGTCGGTGCCTACCCCTACCCTGTGCCGGAGGGGGTCGGTTTCCTGGAATGGGTGCAACGCTGGCACGCCGGCGACGGCTGGTGGGACTGACCTCTGCCCACCCAGAGCCCGATGGGGACGGCCGATCCGGCTCGAACATACGTGTGGGGAAGTTGACGCCGCAGCTGGGGAGTTACGTGACGTTCCCCAGCTGGCATGCCCTCGCGTGGACGAGGTCACCTGTGGCTCTGTTCGGGGAACCGGCTCCGGCGCGTTTTCCGTTTGCCGCGGACACGGTTCGTGGTGGTTCTGCCGATCTGCCGATCTGCCGATCTGCCGATCTGTCGATCTGTCGATCTGTCGATCTGTCGAGCTTGCCAGAGCCGGCGCACCGGCTCTGGCAGGAAAGCCCACACGCTCACGAATCTATGCAGATTATGCATTTCTGATGCGGCACTGCCATGCGTGTTGAGTGCGGAAGAGGTTGTCAGGCTCGCAGTGGCGGTGCTGATGTCGACGGTGGGGGAGAGGCAGGAGGATCTGGCTGCCGGGCTCGGCCTCTCCCAGGCGCTGGTGTCACGCAGACGGTCCGGCAGCGCATACTGGTCGCTGGAAGACCTCGACCTGCTCGCCGCCCACTACCGCCTCGCCCCCCTCGACCTGCTGGCCGGCCCGGCCCACGCCACAAGCGTCCTGCACGGTGCCGTTCCAAGCCTCGCTCCGCCGACGCTCACAGCCCCTCCCGGGCTTCTGAAGGAATCACCCGCACCTGCTCCCCGGCCGAACGCAGGCCCTTCTCGCTCCAGCAGCAGTACATGGTGACGGTTGTCGTACGCGAGGTCCTCAACGCGGGCGTCGGGCAGGGCATGGATACGTGGGCGGAGGGTGTGGGGCACGAGCAGCAGGTGGTCGGGGGTGATGAGAAGCCGGATCGATGTACGGGTGCGCAGTGTGGAACGGCCGCATGCCTGGTCATTCCGAAGTGCGGATCGCCCTCTCGCGGGCTCTTGGGCCTCCGGGAGACCGCTGTATCGGCGTAGGCGGACGCGCATGTCCTGGAGTGCGGCCTGGACCTTCACGGAGCGGATGCTGTCGGCGCAGTGGAGGAAGTCGCGCCAGGTAGCCAGTGCGCGCCTTCGATGTCGCCTTGGCGCAGGCGTACGGCTTTGAGGTCGGCGAGGACGATGGTGCGGGTGCGGGTGCGGGTGCGGGTGCGGCGGTGGTTGAGGACGATGGCGCGGGTGCGGCGGCGGTCGAGGCCGTGTGGTTCACGCCCGGCGTGGCCGAGCGCCGCTGGGGCCGGATCGTGAACATCGGCAGCGTCAACGCCCGTGCCGGCCGGACGAACCTCGTCGCGTACAGCACTGCGAAGGCCGGGCTGCTGGGCCTGACCCGCTTCCTCGCCCGTGAACTGGGCCCGTACGGGATCCTGCGTCAACACGGTGATGCCAGGGGCTATCCAGGTCGAGGCGGAGAATGTGTTCCCCGCCCGGCACCGTGCGCGGCCGGAGGACCAGATCAGGCGCCGGTGCGTCCCGCGCCTCGGGCCGGCCCGAGGGCGCCGCGGCCCTGGTGGCGTTCCTTGCGGGACCTTCCGCCTCGTTCGTCACGGGGCAGTCCGTTCACGTCGACGGCAGGCCGGCTGCTCCACTGAGACCGTCAACAAGCAAGGAGACGAACCGAAATGATCGAACGAGTCCGAGCTGTCCTCGTCACCCCTGACGACAGGACGCTGGTCATCCGCCGCACCAGGCCCGGCATCCCGGAGTACTGGGTCCTGCCCGGCGGCGGTGTCGAACCCGGCGACGCCTCCCGCGAGGCCGCCCTCCACCGGGAGATCCACGAGGAGATCGCGGGAAAGGCCGACATCATCCGCCTCCTCCACACGATGGAGTCCGAAGGCGAGCGCCAGCTCTTCTATCTCGCCCGCATCTCGACCTGGTCCTTCGACGACCGCACCGGACCTGAGTTCAGCGCCGAGGGCCGCGGCGAGTACGCGCTGGAGGAGGTCCCGCTGACCATGGAGGGGCTCGACGGCATTGACCTCAAGCCCGAGGACATCGTCCACGTCCTGCAGGGAGCCATCAGTACCGGAAGCCTTGGAACCGGGCCGTCACTCTGACCCGCTCGAGTGCACCACCACACACCGCCCGGGGCCGGCCCTCAGACGAGTCGGCCCCGGGCGGCCTTTTCCGGGCACCCCGACATGACAACACCGCACACCGCCGCAAACCTCACGTGTCTTCCAGTCGCGACCCTCCTGGAACACCCCACCTCAAACCTTTGAATCCAAGGTTCTTCCGCTCCCCTGCGTCTTTGATCCGAAGGGGACCGAAGGACCGAGGCCGGTTCCGGCGTCACCGTAGGAGGCGGACGCTCCCAGCGGCGTGCAAGCGTGTGACGACCGCTGTGGCGCCCTCAACAGCATCCTGGGCGTACCTCGAAATGAACCCCGGCAAGGCTGACCAGGAGCCGGGCCGATCGAGCGAATGGCCCGCCAGCTCAGGGACGCCGACTCCCCGTGCCAACTCCCCGCGCCTACTCCTCCACAGACAGTTCACCGGCGAGACCGCGGCACCAACCCCTACGCTCAGCAACTGCCCCACGCAGCCCGTCAGCAGCAGCACACGACGCAGCCCGATCAGGGCAGGGGAGCAGGCCCCCACCGCTGATGAGGACTCCAACCGGCCACGCGCCGGCCGATCGGCGACTTCACCCCCGAGCACTCTCCAGCCTGGCCGGACGCCGGGGCGTTCCTCCGGGCTGCGCCGGACCGGTACGCCCTGGGGACCGGACCACCGGCCACACGACGGCGCTGTACGTGACCTGCGAGAAAGACATCCTGAGGCCGCAGCTGACCGGCCGGCCGCAGCATACGGGGTGTCCCGTACTCGTCGTCCGGGACTTCGGCAGCCAGAGTTACGCACGGGCCGTACGCGAGCGCCCGACCCGCGACCCGCGCCCGGCTGTGCTGCTGATGGCGCTCTTTACTGAGTACGCCCACCCCCGCTCGGACGTGACCCCCGCACCTGCTCAGTGGATATCCCCACCCACGGGGTCTGGCTCACGGTGAGTCTGTGACAGCGCTGTTCATGCAAGGCAGTGGTCAAGGAAGTCGGACTGTCGTGCACGCGGCTCCGTGCACCGCCCGGGCCTCGCATTCATCGGAACCGCCGGCGTTGATCGCGACGATTTCGAGGCCCCGGACGTCTCGTGCGGGCGAGATCGGCATGCTGACGTTCTGTACGACCCTCCCCTTGTCGTCAGGCCTCAGGCTGCTTTCGTAGAGATTCGGGCCGTTGAGGGGATTGCCGTCCGCGTCGACGGCGGCGACGTACACGCCGACACTTGCCGACGTCTCGACGCCGTCCGCCCGTACGCCAAAGCTCAGCTTGAGGCTGGACCTCGGCCCTTCGAGTGTGACGTTGCTGATCGTCGGCCGGCCGTTTCCGCCCGCTGCCTTGGCCGCGCCGACGACCGCCACGCTCAGGGCGACCATGTAGAGGATCACACCGACCACCAGGACGACGGTCTCCCACACGTTGCCCCTCTTGGTCGGGTGGATGAGCAACGCCACGATGCTGCAGACGATCGCAAGGATGGCGCAGAGAGAGGCAACGTAGATGGGCCAGGACTCGTTGTTGAGCGCCACGAAGACGAGATCGCTCGTCAGCCCAAGAGCGGTCATGACTCCGGCCACCGTGACCAGGGCGCCGGCGAGGATCTTGGCTACGTCGTCCAGCCGCTTGCCCACGCTGGCCTGAATCGCGTCGAACGTTGGAGCAGCTTCGTCCCCACCACCCGTATGCCTCACGTAGTCATGCTGCTGGACGCGGGTCTGCACACGAAGCATCCGCGCCAAGAAGTGCCCCAAGCGGAGGAAGGCGAGGAAAGCCGAGTGAAAAGCCGGATCCTCACGGACCGCTGGAGCCACGTGGAACGCGCGCCCTGCCGACCCACGAACAGGTCCGGAACCACGAGCTGCCCGCGGCTACCGGGAAGGCGGGTGACTCCCGAACTCATCGACATTGATCAAGCAACGTGCCCGAACCATGACCGCCCGAAGCCGTCAGACAGACGACTCCCGTTCTCCTCGCGTACAAAGCCGGCCGAAAGTGGATCCCGAGCTGTGAATGATCACGTTCATGGGCCGCGGAGATCTCACGGACGAGCAGGGGGCGGAGTGGACCGGAGACCCGGACGGCGGCAGCGATCGCCACTGGGCCCTCCAGCCTCACGCGACCAGCTCGTAGATGCTCCGGGCCGACAGCCACAGGCCGGCGACCAGGGCAAGGGTGACGATCAGCTGCTCCTGGTGCTGCCCCAACCAGTTCCGCAGGGCGTTCAGGCGGGCGTTCGCAACCGCGGGCGCCCACACCACGTACATCTCCATGACGATGAGGCTGAGCGTGGCCAGCAGGCAGTATCCGGTCAGCGCGAGCCAGTCGGCGAGGGTGGAGAGGTTCGCGTCGACGGCCGTGGCGGCACCGGCGCCGACCAGCGCCCAGGGCTGCAGCAGCCATGCCAGACCGGCCGCCGTGACCGGGGAGGCGTTGTCGATGCGGGCGGCCCAGCGTGGCGGGCCGTGCGGGCGGGGCGGCCGCCGCCGCCGGTACACGCCGAACAGCACCAGTGACAGACCGATGGCGAGTTTCGCGACGATCACGGCGGTCGAGGGCGCACTGTGACGGGCCGGGGGCCGACCGCCGGTGAGCAGCACCACGACAGCGATCACCGTCATCAGGTTGGCCAGCCACGAGAACAGGAAGGCCAGACCCTGGCGGACGCCGCGCCGCGTGGAGAGCAGCAGGATGAAGGCGCTGTTGTGCAAGGGCCCCAGGGTAATGGCCGTACCGATCACCACCAGGTCGAGGACCATCGGACCAGTCGCTCCTGGATGTCAGGGCCCTTCGCCACCCATAGACGGGGGACCCGGTCGGCAGAGGGATACAGCGCTGCTGTGCGCATTCCGACTCTGCAAGCGGCGTCCTGGCCGGTCAAGCAGGCCACGCCCATGAAGTCCTGCCGGTCCGTTCGGAAGATGCATCCCCTGCCTCGGATGCCCGGGCCCGTCACCCGAACCGCCTTCGAAACACGGCCAAAGCGTTCCGCAGAAGGCTGCGCACCAAGCATTTCCCCTGCACGAGTGGGATGTTGAAGGCTGATCCCTTGTGGGTGGAGACGTTCACGGGTCTGCGGTGCGGCAGTTCGAGCGGCTGCTGAAGGCCGTGCGGGAAGAGGGTGGGAACGGGCCCGGTGGCGGGAGGCCGTGGTGCCTGCCGCTGGCGGACCGGGTACTGCTGGTGGCCCTCCACTACCGCACGAACCTCACCATGCGGCAGCTCGCCCCGCTCTTCGGCTGCCCGCCGACGACGGTGTGCCGGGTGCTCACTCCGTGGTGAGCAGGGCCACAGCCTCGCGTACGGACCCGTCCGGGTCGTGCGCGAGCAGCGTCAGGACGGCATCCGCCTCGGGCGTCTCGCGTGCGACGAGTCCCTCGACACAGGCTTCCCGCACGGCGGGGGCGGGGTCGTGGGCGAGGGCCGTGAGGAGGGCGGCGGTGGCTTCGGTACGCCGGTAGGCGACGACCTCGGCCACGGTCTGCCGTACGCCGGCCAGCGCGTCGCCCGCAAGCTCCCGCAGCAGCCCGTCCGCACCGGGCGTCGACCAGCGGGCCACGGCCCGGGCGAGCGCCCGCCTGACGTCGGCGTCCGGGTGCCCCGCGAGCGGCGCGAGCCGCGCCACCGGGCCGCGCCGGCGGAGCCCGTACCACTGGAGCGTGTCGCACAGCGCGGCCGTGTCCGCCCGCGCCTGGGCCCGCTCCAGGCGGTCCAGGAGCACCCGGGAGGCGGGCGCGGGCCCGTCCTGCGGGTCCGGCCGCCGCTCCCGCAGCCGCCGGGACCCGTACTCGCCGCGCGCGACGCAGCAGACGCAGGGCGTGGTCCCGTGGGCCCCGGGGAAGTACCGCCACCCGCTGACCTGCCGGACGGCCCGCACCTGCCGGACCTCGCTCCGCGCGACCGCCCGGGGCAGGATCACCTCCCACCCCAGCGCCCCGTCGCCCAACTCCCTTATCCGGCGCACCGCATCGGCCGCCGTGACCGCCTCGTGGGCCCGCCCGTACCGCCCGACGGTCACCGGCTCCCCGTCCGGCAGCCGCACGTGCACGGCGGCGATCCCGCGCGGCCCGGGCCGCCGGGCCAGCTCCCGCAGCCACTGATGGGTCAGCGCGTACGAGGGCAGCACGGGGAAGAGGAAGACCCCGGTCCGCCCGCCGTTCGCTTTGATCCCGCTCCGCCGGATCCGTTCCGCGTGCGCGGCGGGTGTCAGGTGCACGAAGGTCGCCATGCGGCGATGCTAGGCGGCTTCTCCGGCCATGGCGCCGGCACTGGCGGTGGTGTGGCCGACACCGCACGCGGGGGCCTCACGCTGGATAGGTTCCTCATGCGCGCAAAGGACATCGCGCTCCGCAGCGCGCTGGTGTTGTCCCGGGGAGGCCGCGCTGGCCAGGCGCCGGAGGGGGATGTAGCGCCAGTTGGCGTGCCGGATAGCAGCGGCTGCCGCCGTTGGCGAAGTAGCCACGCAGCACCGCCGCGAACTCGGTTTGATCGGTTGTGTGGGACGGGGGCGAGGAGATCCGTTTCGGGGAGTGGCAAGCGCGCCTCGGTGGTCTCACGGCGGTCTCTCGGTGAAATTGTGATCGTGGTCAGGCCCTCCGATGCCCAGTCCGGTGCCGTACGACGGCTTCACCGCGCCGTCCGGCGGCGAGCGGCCGAGCGCCGTCGGCGACCTCTCAGCGCCAGTCGTACTGAATGGGGTTCGGCCGGCCGTCACAGCCGAGCCGGGCTGGCGGTGAGCGCCCTGCCTGGTCTGGCCGCGGTGATCGCGGTGCTTTTCACCTGGGTCTCGGTCGGGCAGGCAAGAGAAGAGCTACGGATCAGTCAGGAAGGACAGATCACTGGCCGCTACACGGCAGCCGTGACCAACCTGGGATCGCAGAGTGCGGACGTGCGGGTCGGTGGCATTTACGCCCTGGAACGCATCATGCGCGATTCGCCTCGTGACAATGCCATGGGCCTTTCGGTACTTGCCGCGTACATGCGGGCCCATGGCCGCCTCCGGGCTGCTGATGTCCAGCGAGCTGAGCCCGCTCTTGCATCCCCACCCCTTGAGCCGCTGGCAGTCGACCTCCAGGCGGCCATGACCGTGCTGGCCAACCGCCCCGTCGACGATGGTGATCGAACGATCCTTCAGCTCCGCTACGTCAACCTGCGGGGGCTGGCCGACATGGGTGACCTCGACCTGGCCCAGGAAGACCGCACCCCCGGCAAGACGGGTGGCCAAGGCGGCGCTCCGAGCGGTGTCAGAGCCAACCTCAGTGGGGTTGACCTGACTGGATCAGACCTGAGCGGAGCGCAGCTCTACAAGGCCGCGTTCCTGCGTGCCCTCCTCCCAGGTGCGGATCTGCGCATGGCCTACCTCGCCGGGGCGGTGTTCACCGGTGCGGTCCTGACCGGTGCCGACCTACGGGACGCCGACCTCGGCGGCGCGAAGCTGGCCGGTGCCAACCTGCGTGATGCAGACCTCAGCAAGGCAGAGGCTGAGCAGGCGGACTTCAGTGGCGCCGATCTGCGCGGCGCGGACCTGCGGGGCGCCAATCTGAGGAACGCGGACTTGCACGGTGCATACCTGATCGGCGCCAAACTCAGCGGAGCGAACCTGACCGGAGCAGATCTCAAAGACGCACACCTGGAGCCGGAGCCGGAGGTCACGGTGGAGAGCGCGCCAGGCTCCCTCAAACGACGCTAGGGGATGCGCGACCATACTCGCCCAAGGAAGCGGGACGGCCCTGCCCGTCTCGGCACGCTCACCCCAGCCGGGGCTGCTCCCCGCGTGTGCGGGGATGGTCCCCAAACCGTCAGGCCCAGCCACGCCACCACGAACTGCTCCCCGCGCCTGCGGGGGATGGTCCCAGGATGCCGCCGAGCAGTCCGGCGGCGGAGCTCTGCTCCCCGCGCCCGCGGGGGAGTTGACGAGCCTCCATGAATTTCCCCACCGGCCGCTTGGAGGTTCCTCAGACCTGCTCGCCGCAATTCCCCACCTGCAGCAAGTTGCGGGCCAGTGCCGCTCGGGCGGGACCAGCTGCTGCTGTGCCGCGGAGGCCGTGTCAGTACCTCCTGCGATCCTTCTTCGGTGATCAACGAGTACGAGAAGCTGCTGGCGGGGCTGGACGATGTGGACTGGGCCGGCCTGTCCCACGCCTACGAGTCGGCGCATGACGTTCCAGGGCGTATACGCACCCTGTGCGGGAGCGACGACGAGGCGCGCAAGCAGGCGTTCAGCAGCCTGTTCAGCAGCATTTTTCATCAGGGCAGCCGGTATTCGGCCTCTCCGGTCGCCGTGCCGTTCCTCGCGAGGATCGCCGTCGCGGGGCCCGCGGCCGCCCGTGAGAACACGATGTGGCTGCTCACCCGCCTGGCCGTGGACTGGCACGACGAGTACGACGTGACCACCGGCATCAACGTGGCCGGATGGCGTGCGGCCGCGGCGGAGGTCGGCCCAGAAGATCTCCTGCCCTGGTACGAGGAGCAGCTGGCCGCCGCGACGGATGCCGACCAGCGCGCGCAGCTGCAGGAAATACGGGACTGGGTGGCCGCCGGCAACTCGCCCGACTCCCGGTGGTCGGCACTCCAGTCATACGACGCCGTCCTGGCCGAGCTCCCCGATCTTCTCGTCCTACTCGACGACGATGACGCCCGTCTGCGGACCCGGATCGCCTACCTCCTGGCCTGGTTCCCCGAATTCTCCACCACCTCCCTGCCCCGCCTCCTCGCCCTTGCCGCACAAGAGAAGGACCCGGTCACCGCAGCCACCGCACTGCTCGCCGCCGGTCTCGTCGGACCTTCCTCCACGGCCGAGGACATCACCCCGTACCTGGATGCCGCAGATCCGCTGATGCGATGGGCTGCGGCCACCGCCCTCATCCGTCTCGCCGTCCTCGACGGAATCCCTGTCGGCCCCGGCCTGCTCAGCCGGACTGTCACGGAACTCACCGCAGCTGCCCGCAGCCCGTTCGATCGCGTAACCGACTACTGCGAGGGCGACCTTCACGGCCACATCGAGCGCACCCTGCACGCCCTGCCGCCCGGCTCGGACCCGGCCGCCGTGCGCGAGGCGCTCGACGTGTGCCTGCCCCGCATCGTCTGGGACTACTACGGGTCCCGCACCCGCAGGGCGATCCAGGAGCTCTTTCCCGCTTCGCAGTCGCACCCCGCACCCCGCTACGCCGACCTGACAGCGGCGCAGCAGCAGCTGTTGGGCGATCTCGCCGGCCACCGGCACGCCTGGCTCATCCGCTCGTCCGCCGACCGGCTGCGGGACCTCGGCCTTCCACATACGCAGGAAGCCCTGCAGTCCTTCGTCGGAGCGCACCACACCGCCGCCTGAAGCACCGCAGCACCACGAAGCGAGCGAAGGAGCGCTCAGGAACGTAAAGGCGGCATGGCTGCTCGGCGCGACAGGCACGCTGAACAAACGGCGGCCCCTGCCCCCCCGCCTGTGAGCGCTCGTTTCCGTTCCTCACTCAGTTGAAAAACAGAGCACGTGAGGCGATGAGCAGCCCTGGCCGATTTCAAAGATCCTCATCAGGCTTCCCCGCTGCTCCCGCGCGCGGGGATGGCCCCCCCCGTAGAACCGTGCGTTGCCGTCGGGGGCGTTCTGGCTCCCCGCCTGCGCGGGGATGGTCCCGTCTTGTCGGGGACGGTTCCCGTCGTCAGCGGCTGCTCCCGCTCCCCGCCTGCGCGGGGAAGGTTCTGGCCTTTGTCGGTTCGGAGAGTGTAGGGCCTGGTTGTCGGCTGTCCTCTGGCGCTGAACCTGGACCGTTTGCCATGGAAGTTGGACCACTCGGCGTGATGTCTCTGCTTCAGCGGATCGCCCAGGTCACCACGTTCCGTCAACTTGCCAGGACGGTGGTGGTGCGCACAAGGGCTTTCGCGGGGGCTCCGGAGCAATCACCATGGAGGTCCGTCGGCGACCCGGGGGTGGGGGATGAGCGAGGGTGCGGACGTTTTGGACGGGCAACCGGAGCAGGACGGACCCGCGTGGTGGCTGGCGCTGGCCTGCTTGGTAGGGCTGCTTCTGGCCTACGTCGTGCTGACGAACTTCACCGGAGAGCTACGGGCGGCGCTGTGGGGCGAGCCCGGGACCGTGACCAAAGCCAGCTGCGGGACGTACGACAACACCGTCGCCAACGCGGGAACGTCGACGTCCTGCTCGGGCACCTTCACCTCAGACGACGGCAGCTCGTCGTTCGACGTCACCGTCGAGGGCGACATCCGCTCGCAACCGGTCCGTGCGTGGTTGGTGGACGGCACGTCCGGCACCGCGTACGTCTCACCGACGCTGTGGACGGGGGTGATCCCGGTGGGGCTCTCCCTCCTCCTCGTCGGTGTCCCGGCAGCGGTGACGGTGGAGCACGCGCGCCGCGTCCGCACACAGCGCCTGAGGCCGGCCCCACCCGCCCGGCCCGGTCCACGGTGGCCGGCTCCGAGTGCGGACGACCCGGGGATCTCGGACTTCTGATCACACCCCTGCGGTCGCGCCACAGTCCCTACGTCGTCTGGCCTTTACGGCGACCGGCTCGCCGAGGATGAACTGGCCTGCCGCATGGCCGCCACCACGGCGTCGTCCACCGACCCAAACTCACTTGCGAACCGGACGGTGGTCCGCGAGCCCGACGACCCCGTCGGCCTGGTAGCGGCGCCGGTAGTTGGCGACCGTCTGAGCAGCCACTTTGTGACCTGCGTCGGTCACGTACGCAAGAGCCAGTGCCCCCACCCTGTTCCCAACCCATCGGTCCAAGATCAATGGCAGGAACGTTGTGGTCGTCCAACTTCCCTGGCAATCGGTCCAGGTTCAACGTCAGATGGCTGCGTAGGTGAGACCAGAGAGCGAATGTCGGTGAGTCCTGGCATCGGTTCGCTCTCAAGAGACCTCGGAATGTCGCTGAGAAGTAGCAGCACGCGGCAACGGCAAGGCCGACGATCAAGTGGGTCAGAGCTCGATGCGGCGCTTCCACCACGGAAGGTCGGGGGCCTCGAACGGGTTGTTGACCGTGCGCCGGAGGATCTGGTCATCCACGGGCGCGATGACTGCACGCAGTTCGCGTCGTGCCTTCGTGCGGAGAAGCCGGAGTGTGAGCTCCAGCAGCGTGCGGACGTGGTAGTAGCCGCTCCGCAGGTCGGTGTCGTCGTATCCGTAGAAGGGAGTGACATCCCTTCGTGGCCTGCGGGCAGTGGCACTCCATCGGCGAAACGCGTGTGCGACCTCGCCGGCTGGGAGCCCATGGATGCGCTCGAAGTGTGCGATCTGCCTGTTCGCAGATGCGGACAGCCCTCGAATGACGGGGGTTCGACGATGCCTGACTCGGTTGGCCCGGCGTGGGAGCTGAGCCCTGATCTCGCCCGGTGACCGGCGAGGCATGAAACACTTCCAGGGAAGATGGTAGGTCCGCCGACGGTAAACCGTTCAGTGTCCAAGATCAAGGCTGAGGGAAGCTCAGCACGCCGGGCCCCTTCGTCGTGCAGAGCACAGCCATGGTCCCGAAGCAAGCATCCAGGTGCTCTCAAACTCGACGACATCACTCGCACGGGGAATCGGCTGCTCTCGCCCCCGAGCACCATGCGCTCTCGCTACTGACGTACAAAGCCAGTCAGAGGACATGGTGGTCGGTGGTCGGTGTTGTGGTGAGTGTTGCTCGGGCCTGGGAGGCTCTCAGCCTGTTGTTCCAGGTGAGGAGTGCTGCTGTGAGGGGGTGAGTGTGGGGGACGCTTATTTCTCCTCCCTGCGCTCGCGGGGATGGTCCCCCGGCCCATGAGCGCGTGCGCTCCAAGCTGCTCTCCCGGCCCATGCGGGGATGGTCCCCTGAATCAGTGGAAGAACGTAGCCCGCACCACCTGCTCCCCGTGCCTGCGGGGATGGATGGTCCCGCGCCGGCCCTCACGAGGGTGCCGTCGTCGAGCTGCTCCCGTGTGTGCGATGGTCCCCTGGGACACAGGGGCGGCGCTGGTCGTCCGGCTCTGTTCCCGCTTGCGGGGATGGTCCACTTGCCTTCGGGATCGCCAGTCCTGGTGGTCGGTAGGGGGAGTCGTCTGCGGGGTGTGGGCTCTATATCGGTGGTGGTGGGGTCTGCTGGGGTGGAATGCTGGCGGTGCGTCGAAGGGGTGTAGCTCAGTTGGCCAGAGCGCCGGTCTCCAAAACCGGATGTCGCAGGTTCGAATCCTGTCGCCCCTGCCATCGGTTTTACGGCGGGGTGCCTGGCACGTGTCGCCTGCTCCGTGGGAGACGGTCGCCGGGGTGGCGCCGCACCTGTCTGCTCCCTGCTCCCCGCCTGCGTGGGGATGGTCCCGGGATGCAGGCCTCCCTCGTCGGGATCCCCGCCTGCTCCCCGCCCCGCGGGGATGGTCCCTACCTGACCGCCGACGGCGCCGTCGCCGCCAACTGCTCCCCGCCTGCGCGGGGGATGGTCCTCCCCAGGCCCGCAGCATCGCGGCGGACGATCACTGCTCTCCGCGCCTGCGGGGATGGCCCCGGCTGCGGGCCGCGGTCGCCCTCACGGACACCCTGCTCCCCGTGCCTGCGGGGATGGCCCCAACGGAACATGTGCGGGACGCTGCGTCCCGCCCTGCTCCCCGCGCCTGCAGGGATGGCCCCAAGGGCATGGGCGTGCTGCTCCAGGCCCTGGTCTGCTCTCTGCATGAGGGGGAATGGTCCCACGACGCTGCTGCGGAACGTGTCGACCAACCCCTGCTCTCCGCTTGCGCTGGGATGGTCCTAAGCGCAAGGGCGCGGATTGGGAGATCGAGCTCTGCTCCCCGTGCCGGCGGGGTTGGTCGTCCGACGGCGGCCGCCTGGTCACCTCTACGGGCTGCTCCCTGTACTCGCGGGGGTGGTCCCCAGCGCAGCACATCGTCCGCCAACGAGCACTGTTTCCCGCGTGCGCGGGGATGGTCCCGGCACCCTCACCGTGATCACCAACGACGTGGCGTGCTCTCCGCGCCTGCGGGGATGGCCCCGGCGCCGGATCGTACGCGGTCATGGCCCTGCTCTGCTCCCCGCGCCCGCGCAGATGGCGGCAGCTCCTGTTTGGCTCGCGGGGGTAGGACCGGTCCGTGCCCTGCTCCCCGCGCCTGTGGGGATGGTCCCGCGGCCAGGACGAAGCGGCGCGGGGAGTCCGGCTGCTCCCCGCTCGCGCTGGGATGGTTTCCGGTGCGAGATCAGTCCCGAGGGCTTTGCCGACTGTGACCCGTCTGTGCGGGGATGGCCCCAGGCCGGCCATTTCGCTGGCCTCGATGATCGCTCGCTCCCCGTGTCCGTGGGGATAGTCCCCGGATGGCCTGGACCCTTCGAGGCTGTCAGTGCCCACGTCTGTACCCGCTCGCGCGGGGGTGGCCTTAGAGGTCCTAACAAAGGCGTTGGACGTGTCGGTGGGTGATGAGGCAGGTAGCGAGGCCGAGGAAGGCTTCGTGGATGTCGTCGCGTCGT
>NZ_JBIBST010000021.1:0-96617 GCF_043077765.1 Streptomyces sp. NPDC015661
GGGCCCTTCCGGCGTTTCCGACTCTATCAGATCCTTTCGGCGTCTGATTCCCAGTCAGGGGGGTTTGTCTTTCCGGCTGTTGGGCCGTTCCGACGAGTGAGACTTTAGCGGATTCCTGCCGTCCGACGCTAATCGGGCGGTGTGCGCTCAAACCTTCGAACGCGGATTCCTCATTTCGCAAAAACGCACGGAAAGCACGACGGCGCGACAAAGCATCGTCAGCTTCGGTGGATCTTGCGGAATGGCTGTCCGGGGCCGACCGGAGTCGGTGCTCACGTCGGACAACTCGGAGAACCTTACGGATCGGGGGGATCCGTGTCAACCCTGGTCCGTGGGCGTTCCTCTGCCCGGGTGACGGAAGGCGTGGCGGTAGTCGCGGGGGCTGGTGCCCAGGTGGGAGGCGAAGTGCTGGCGCATCGTGACCTCGCTGCCGAAGCCGGCGCGGCGGGCCACCTCGGGGAGGGGGTGGTCGGTCCGTTCGAGGAGCTTCTGGGCGGCCGCGACGCGCTGGGTGATGAGCCAGTGGAGCGGGGTGGTTCCCGTCGTGGCCTGGAAGTGGCGGGCGAAGGAGCGGGGGGACATCCCGGCGAGCGCGGCCAGGCTCGCGACCGTGTGGGGATCGGCGAGGTGGGCCAGGGCGTGGGCGCGTACGGCGGCGAGGGCGTCGGCGTCCCGGTCGGCGCGGGGTGTGGGGTGCTCGATGAACTGGGCCTGGGTCCCCGTACGGAAGGGGGCGGTGACCATCGAGCGGGCGACCGTGGCGGCGGCTTCCGCGCCGTGGGCGGTACGGACGAGGTGGAGGCAGAGGTCGATGCCCGCGGCGGTGCCGGCCGAGGTCCAGATGCCGGTGTCCTCGACGAAGAGGGCGTCCGGTTCGACCTGGACGGCCGGGTGGAGGGCGGCCAGGGTGCCCGCCAGGTGCCAGTGGGTGACGGCTCGGCGGCCGTCGAGGAGGCCCGCGCGGGCGAGGACGAAGGCACCGGCGCAGAGCGAGGCGACGGGGATGCCGGCGGTGTGTGCGCGGCGGAGGGCGTCGAGGACGGGGGCCGGGAGCTCGGCGTAGGGGTCCTCGATGCCGGGGACGACGACGAGGTCGGTGGGGGTGAGGTCGTCGAGCCAGGTGAGAGGGCGGTCGGGGGTGAGGGTGAGGCCGCCGCGCAGGGGGATGGGGGTGTGCGGGTCGGCGGCGGTGCGGCGGAGTTCGAAGGGCGGGACGCCGCGGAGGGTGCGGTCGCTGTCCCAGACCTCGGTGATGACGGAGATGTCGAAGGCCCGGACTCCGGGGAAGGAGACGAGGGCGATGCGCTGGGGGCGGGGTGTGGGCTTCCGTGGCACGTCTGGCAGTAAAGCATCGATCGCTGGCATTCGTACCCCTGGGAGCCTGCGGACTCCGGCGGGAGGATCGTTGTCATGGAGATCAACGAGAACGCAGCGCTGGTGGTCATCGACGTGCAGAAGGGCTTCGAGCAGGAGTTCTGGGGGCGCCGGAACAATCCTGAGGCCGAGGCGAACATCGCGGCTCTGATCGACGCCTGGCAGGAGACGGGGCGGCCGGTCGTCTTCGTGCGGCACGACTCGCCCCGCGCGGGGTCGCCGCTGGAGCCGGGGACCGAGGGGAACGAGTTCAAGGACTTCGTGGAGGAGCGGCGGGGGAAGGGGGCCGGCCCCGAGCTGTTCGTGACGAAGTCCGTGAACTCGGCGTTCTACGGGGAGCCCGATCTGGATGCCTGGCTGAAGGGGGCCGGGGTCGAGCAGTTCGTGGTCGTGGGGATCCAGACCAACATGTGCAACGAGACCACCGCCCGGATGGGCGGGAACCTCGGGTACGACGTGCTGTTCCCGCTGGACGCCATGCACACCTTCGACCTGGCCGGGCCGTTCGGGTGGACGCAGAGCGCCGAGGAGCTGACCCGGGCGACGGCGGTGTCGCTGCACGGCGGGCGGTTCGCCCGGGTCGTGACCACGGAGGACGTGCTCAAGGGTGTGACGGCGGCCGCTTAGGTCAGCCGTTGCCGGAGGCGAGCTCGCGGCTGCGGTCGCGGGCCGCTTCCAGGGCGGCGATCAGGGCGGCCCGTACGCCGTGGTTCTCCAGTTCGCGGATGGCGCTGATGGTGGTGCCGGCCGGGGAGGTGACGGCCTCGCGGAGCTTGACCGGGTGCTCGCCGCTGTCGCGGAGCATCACGGCGGCGCCGATGGCGGCCTGCACGATGAGGTCGTGGGCCTGGGCGCGGGGCAGTCCGAGGAGGATGCCGGCGTCGGTCATGGCCTCGACGAGGAAGTAGAAGTACGCGGGACCCGAGCCGGAGAGGGCGGTGGCGGCGTCCTGCTGGGACTCGGGGACGCGGAGGGTCTTGCCGACGCCGCCGAAGATCTCCTCCGTGTGGGCGAGGTGCTCGGGGGTGGCGTGGCTGCCGGCCGAGATGACGGACATGCCCTCGTCGACGAGGACGGGGGTGTTCGGCATGACGCGGACGACGGGGGTGCCGGCGGTGAGGCGCTCCTCGATGAAGGAGGTGGGGATGCCCGCGGCGGCGCTGATGACCAGGCGGTCGGCGGTGACGTGCGGGGTGAGCTCGTCGAGGAGGCGGCCCATGTCCTGCGGCTTGACGGCCAGGATGAGGGTGTCGGCGCGCTTGGCGGCCTCGGCGTTGGTGACGGTCTCGACGCCGTAGCGGGTGCGGAGTTCCTCGGCGCGTTCGGCGCGGCGGGCGGTGACCAGGAGGTTCGCGGGGCGCCAGCCGGCGCGGATCATGCCGCTGAGGAGCGCTTCACCGATCTTGCCGGTGCCGAGGACTGCGACGGTCTGGGTCATGGGTCTGTTCACCTCGCCGGAGGGGGCCTTTTCGACATCCTTTCACCGGTGGGGCCCGGGGTGCGTGGGGTGTCCGAGGGGCGGTCAGGCGGTACGGCGGCGGAGGGTGGCGGCGCCGAGGCCGAGGACCAGGACGGCGCAGCCCGCGACGACGAGGGCGTCGCGCACGAAGTCGCCGGTGACGTCGGGGTGGTGGAGCACCTGGTTCATGCCGTCGACGGCGTACGACATGGGGAGGACGTCCGAGATCGCCTCCAGGGCGGGGGCCATGCGGTCGCGCGGGGTGAACAGGCCGCAGAGCAGGAGCTGGGGGAAGATCACGGCCGGCATGAACTGGACGGCCTGGAACTCGGACGCGGCGAACGCGGAGACGAAGAGGCCGAGGGCGGTGCCGAGGAGGGCGTCGAGGAGGGCCACCAGGAGGAGGAGCCAGGGTGAGCCGATGACGTCGAGGCCGAGGAACCAGAGGGCGAGGCCGGTGGCCAGGAGGGACTGGAGGACGGCGACGAGCCCGAAGGCGAGGGCGTAGCCGGCGATGAGGTCGGCCTTGCCGAGGGGCATGGCGAGGAGGCGTTCCAGGGTGCCGGAGGTGCGTTCCCTGAGGGTGGCGATGGAGGTCACCAGGAACATCGTGATGAGCGGGAAGATGCCGAGGAGCGAGGCGCCGATGCTGTCGAAGGTCCCCGGGCTGCCGTCGAAGACGTAGCGGAGCAGGAAGAGCATCAGGCAGGGGACGAGGAGCATCAGGGCGATCGAGCGCGGGTCGTGGCGCAGCTGGCGCAGGACGCGGGCGGAGGTGGCGAGGGTGCGGTTCGCGTTCACGGTCGGTGCTCCTCGGGGGTCGCTTCCGCGGCGCGGGCGGCTCGGGCTGCTTGGGCGGCTCGGGTGTCGGCCGCGTCCACGAGGTGGAGGAAGGCTTCTTCGACGGTGGCCGTGTCGTTGCGGCGGCGGAGGTCGTCGGGGGTGTCCTCGGCGATGATCTCGCCCTCGCGCATGAGGAGCAGCCGGTGGCAGCGCTCGGCCTCGTCCATCACGTGGGAGGAGACGAGGAGGGTGGTGCCCCGGTCGGCGGCGAGGCGGTGGAAGAGGTTCCAGAGGTCGCGGCGGAGGACGGGGTCGAGGCCGACGGTGGGCTCGTCGAGGACGAGGAGTTCCGGGGTGCCGAGGAGGGCGACGGCGAGGGAGACGCGGCTGCGCTGGCCGCCGGAGAGCCGGCCGGCGAGGGAGTCGGTGTGGTCGGCGAGGTCGACGTCCTGGATGGCCCGGTCGACGGCGGTGCGGCGGTCGTGGCGGTGGGCGCGGCCGGGGAGCAGGACGGCGGCGAAGTAGTCGAGGTTCTGGCGGACGGTGAGGTCGTCGTAGACGGACGGGTCCTGGGTGACGTAGCCGATGCGGGAGCGGAGGGTGGGGTCGCCGGCGGGGCGGCCGAGGACCTGGAGGGTGCCGGCGACCTTGGCCTGGGTGCCGACGATGGCGCGCATGAGGGTGGTCTTGCCGCAGCCGGAGGGGCCGAGGAGGCCGGTGACGCGGCCTGACGGGACGGTGAAGTCGAGGTCCCGCAGGGCGGTGCGGGTGCCGCGGACGACGGTGAGGTGGTGGGCGGTGATGGCTGCGTCTCCGGGCCCGCTCGCCGGATTATTCATCATGCGATGAATAGTGGGCCTGGGGGTGCGGACCGTCAAGGACCTGGACCGTGGGTTCGTATGGGCCCGTGCCGTGCACGTGGTGCGGGCCAGGGCGCGGAACGCGGGGGCGCAGCTGAAGGACGCCGTCCCGTGTGCCCACCCGACCCGTCCCGCCCTGCGGGACGACTGCCCACACGGGGGCGGGTGCCTTACTTGCGCTTCGGCTTCTTGCGCGTCGACGGGTTGCCCGTGCGGGAGGACCGGCGCTTCTCGTACGACGCCACCGCCGCTTCGTGTTCCGCGCGGTGCAGCTTCTCGCCCGGGGCCTCCACGCAGCAGCGGGCCGCGTAGGCGAGGAGGGAGCCGATGAAGCCGATCGCCTTCAGGCTGCGGAGGGCCTCCTCGCGGGCCGGGTCGGCCGGGCGGCGGACGAAGCCCTCCCAGGTCCTGGCGAAGGCGATGGCGCTGCAGATCGCGAACATGAGGACGACGAGCGTGTTGACGATGCCGCCGACGTCGGCGATCTGCAGGCCCTCGTAGGCGAAGCGCAGCACGAAGCAGGCCGCGACGGCGGCCGCGAGCGCGCCGGCGGCGAGGCCGGCGCGGCGCAGCGCGTAGTGGCCGCTGTGGTCGACCCAGGTGGTGCCGAAGAAGCGGATCTCCTCCGGCTGCGGTCCGGCCTTCTGCTGCTCTTCGTCGCTCACGGGGTCGATTATCCCCGGGCGGCGGTGGAAGGGGCTCAGATGCAGCGCGGTGCGACCATCTCGTCGCTGCCCGTGTGCACGTACGCGTCGGAGACGTACTCGCCCGGCGCTATGTTGTCCCAGATGTTCGTCGTGCCGTACGGGCCGCTGATCCACTCGCCGTACTTCTGGCACTGGATCGCGACCGTGGCGCCCAGCGCCAGCACCCGGACGATCGGGTACTTGGTGCTCGGTCCCGAGCGCACGTTGACCCGGTACCCCGGTGCGACCTCGTAGCGCGTGGTCATGGTGTCCTCCCCCTGTGGCACGAACGGTGGCGCAAAAGCGCTCCGCCGAGTTTCACTCTCCGCGACGCGCAGGCTAGCAAGCCCCACCGACATCGCGGGCACCATGGACTAGGCTCCGTGCGTCGCGCATGTGCGCGCGATGTGACGGGGAACCACACGGGGGTGGGCGATGCCACCGTTGCGCGGCACCGATGCCGAACGGTATGCGGAGGAGCCCGAGTACGCGGGCGACTACCGCCTCCAGGCATGTCTGGGGGCCGGCGGCATGGGCGTCGTGCACCTCGCGGCCTCCGCCTCCGGGCTCCGGCTCGCGGTCAAGGTCGTGCACGCACGGTATGCGGAGGACCCCGAGTTCAGGGCGCGTTTCCGCCAGGAGGTCGCGGCCGCACGCCGGGTCAGCGGGGCCTTCACCGCGCCGGTCGTCGACGCCGACCCCGATGCCGTACGCCCCTGGATGGCGACCCTCTACGTGCCCGGCCCCACCCTCGCCGACCAGGTGAAGCGGAACGGCCCGCTGTCCCCGGCCGAACTGCGCCGGCTCACCGCCGGGCTGGCGGAGGCGCTGCGCGACATCCACCGGGCCGGGGTGGTCCACCGGGACCTCAAGCCCAGCAACGTCCTGCTGACCGACACCGGCCCGAAGGTCATCGACTTCGGCATCTCCCGGCCGGTCGACAGCGATCTGCACACGGAGACGGGCAAGCTCATCGGCTCGCCGCCGTTCATGGCGCCCGAGCAGTTCCAGCGTCCGAAGGAGGTCGGGCCGGCGGCGGATGTCTTCGCGCTCGGCTCCGTGCTCGTGCACGCTGCCACCGGGCACGGCCCGTTCGACTCGGACAGCCCGTACATCGTGGCGTACCAGGTCGTCCACGACGAGCCGGACCTGACGGGGGTGCCGACGGACCTGGCGCCGCTCGTCGCCCGCTGCCTCGCCAAGGACCCGGCCGACCGGCCGACCCCGGCCCAGATCATGCGGGCGCTGCTGCCTCCCTCGTACGCGGCCGACGCGTTCATACCGGCACAGCGGCGGCGGCCCGCCCTGCCGGAGGGCGACGGCGGCCCCGCGCCCGCGTGGGACGCGGACACGCCCGTACGGGCCGCCGTGCCGACCCCGCCCCGCCGTCGGCCGCGCTTCGGCGGGCGGATCCGGCCGCGCCCGACGATCGCCGTCGCCGCCGCGCTCGCACTGACCGCGGCGGGCCTGTACGCGGCGCTCAGCCGGCCGGCGCACGACGGGCCCGCGGCCCCCACGCGCCCTGAGGAGGTGGCCACCGCCTTCGCCGGCTGGCACACCGCGCTCCAGAAGCACGGGCAGGCGGCCGCGCCCGCCTGCACCCACGACGCGGGCGCGCTGTACTGCGCGGCCCGGGGCGTCGGCATGGCCCGGCTCGACCCGGTGACCGGGCAGGTCCTCTGGTCGCGGACCGCGCCCGTCGAACAGGGGCCCCAGGACGCCCCCGTACTCCTCGCGGACGGCCTGGTCGGGGCCGCCGCCCCGACGGCTCCCCTGCAGGCGTACGCGGCCGGGGACGGAGCCCCCGGCTGGGCCGCCGGGACGGAGCTCCCCGAGGCGTACCGGCCGGCCGGCTCCGCCGTCGTCCTCTCCGACGGCGTCGGCGGCATCCGGGCGGTCGACGCCCGGAGCGGCAAGGAGCTGTGGCGGCACGGTCTGACCGGCTTCGGGGTGCCGCGCCCCGGACCGTACGACGCGCCCTCCGGGCTGCTCACGGTCTCCGAGGCCTCGGGGGACGCGGCGCACACCCGGGTCGGCGCGGTCCGGCCCGCCACCGGCGAGGTGGTCCGGCAGTGGAACCTGGACGGCAACCTCGCCCCGCTGGGCCGCACCGGGGACGGCACGCTGGTCCTCGCGGCGTTCTACGGCGCGGACGCGTCGCTGGTCGACGCCCTCGTCCTCCTGGGGCCGGACGGCGACGACAGCGCCGTCCGCAGGCTCTCCCTGCCCTACCGCATGGACCTGCGGGGCATCGCCGTGAGCGGCGCCGTCGTCCATCTGCTCGACGCGAACGGGCATCTCACCGCCTTCGACACCGCCGCGCCGAAGGGCCGGGTGCTGTGGGAGCTGGAGACGGCCGCGGGCAATGTCTCCGCGCCGGTCCTCGGACCGGGCGACCGGCTGTACTTCTCCGTGCAGGACGGCCGGCTGCTCGCCGTCGACACCGCGCGCGGGGCGATGATCGGCCAGACCAGGCCGCGGATGCAGAACGGCCGCCTCGGGTACGCGCCTCTGGTGCCCGCGCCCGTCGTCGCCGGGGACCGGGTGTTCGGGACGGCGCCGGACGGCTCCGTGTTCGCGGTGGACGCGCGCGATCCGGCGTCCTGGTGAGCGCCTGAGGAAGTACGTACGACGAAGGGGAGCGGGTTCGAGAACCCGCTCCCCTTCGTCGTGGTACCGCGCCGGGCTCAGCCCAGCTTCGTCACGTCCCGGACCGCGCCCTTGTCGGCGCTCGTCGCCATCGCCGCGTACGCCCGCAGCGCCGCCGACACCTTGCGCTCCCGGTTCTTCGGCGCGTACACGCCGCCGAGGGCCGCGCGGCGGGCCGCGAGGGTCTCGTCGTCGACGAGCAGCTCGATCGAGCGGTTCGGGATGTCGATGCGGATGCGGTCGCCGTCCTCGACGAGCGCGATCGTGCCGCCCGAGGCCGCCTCCGGCGAGGCGTGGCCGATGGAGAGGCCGGAGGTGCCGCCCGAGAAGCGGCCGTCCGTGACGAGGGCGCAGGTCTTGCCCAGGCCCCGGCCCTTGAGGAAGGAGGTCGGGTAGAGCATCTCCTGCATGCCGGGGCCGCCGCGCGGGCCCTCGTAGCGGATGACGACGACGTCGCCGTCCTTGACCTGCTTGTTCAGGATCTTCTCGACGGCCTCCTCCTGCGACTCGCAGACGACGGCCGGGCCCTCGAAGGTCCAGATCGACTCGTCGACGCCGGCGGTCTTCACGACGCAGCCGTCGACGGCGAGGTTGCCGTGCAGGACGGCGAGGCCGCCGTCCTTGGAGTAGGCGTGGCCCGCGTCGCGGATGCAGCCGTTCGCGGCGTCCGTGTCGAGGGTGTCCCAGCGCTCCGACTGGGAGAAGGCGGTCGCCGAGCGGACGCAGCCGGGGGCCGCGTGCCACAGCTCGACGGCCTCCTCCGAGGGGGAGCCGCCGCGCACGTCCCAGGCCTCCAGCCACTCCTTGACGGAGGGCGAGTGGACGGAGCGGACGTCCTCGTTCAGCAGGCCGGCGCGGTAGAGCTCGCCGAGGATGGCCGGGATGCCGCCCGCACGGTGCACGTCCTCCATGTAGTACGTGCGGTCCTTGGCGACGTTCGGGGCGACCTTGGCCAGGCAGGGCACCCGGCGCGAGACCTCGTCCATGTCCGGCAGGCCGTAGTCGAGCTCGGCCTCCTGGGCGGCGGCGAGCAGGTGCAGGATCGTGTTGGTGGAGCCGCCCATGGCGATGTCGAGCGCCATCGCGTTCTCGAAGGCCCCGCGGGTCGCGATCGAGCGCGGCAGGACGGAGTCGTCGTCCTCGTCGTAGTAGCGACGGGTGATGTCGACGACCGTGCGGGCCGCGTTCTCGTACAGCGCCCTGCGGGCGGTGTGGGTGGCGAGGACGGTGCCGTTGCCGGGGAGGGAGAGGCCGATGGCCTCGGTCAGGCAGTTCATCGAGTTGGCGGTGAACATGCCGGAACAGGAACCGCAGGTCGGGCAGGCGTTCTCCTCGATGCGGGAGATGTCCTCGTCCGAGATGTTCGGGTTCACGGCGTCGGAGATCGCGTCGACCAGGTCGAGCGTGCGGACCGAGCCGTCGACCAGGGTGGCCCGGCCGGACTCCATCGGGCCGCCGGAGACGAAGACCGTCGGGATGTTGAGGCGGAGGGCCGCCATCAGCATGCCGGGGGTGATCTTGTCGCAGTTGGAGATGCAGATCAGGGCGTCGGCGCAGTGCGCCTCGACCATGTACTCCACGCTGTCCGCGATCAGGTCGCGGGAGGGCAGGGAGTAGAGCATGCCGCCGTGGCCCATGGCGATGCCGTCGTCGACGGCGATCGTGTTGAACTCGCGGGCGATGCCGCCGGCGGCGGTGATGGCCTCGGAGACGATCCGGCCGACCGGCTGGAGGTGGGTGTGGCCCGGGACGAACTCGGTGAAGGAGTTGGCGACGGCGATGATCGGCTTCCGGCCGATGTCCGCGCCGGGTACACCGGAGGCGCGCATAAGGGCGCGTGCGCCCGCCATGTTGCGGCCGTGGGTGACTGTGCGGGACCTCAGCTCGGGCATCGTCGCTCGCTCCTCGTGATGGGTGTGCTTGCTTTCGAGCGTACGCCGACGCTCCAAGATCTGGACAGGCCGTCCGAAATGCGGGACGAGTGTTCAGGCCTCGGACGGTCGGGCGGCCGGTTCGGTCGGGCTCCGCGCGGCCTGGTCGGGCTTCCGGCGGCCCCGTTCAGGCTTCCGTCAGGTAGCGCTGGAGGGTCGGGGCCACCTGTTCGACGATCCGCTCCGGGTCCGCCGAGGCCAGCGGCTCGACCTGGATCACGTACCGCATGATCACGATCCCGATCATGTGGGAGGCGGCCAGCTCCGCGCGGAAGCCCGGGTCCGGCACGTCGAGCTCGGCCGCGATCCGCTCCAGGAGCCGCCGCAGCACGAAGGTCCGCAGCACCTTGGCCGCCGCCTCGTGGGTGAGCGCGGAACGCACGATCGCGAGGAGCGGGGCGCGGGAGGCCGGGTTCTCCCAGACACCGATGAAGAAGCGCGCGAGCCGTTCGCCGATGGCCTCGCGGGGGCCGCCGAGGATCGCCGGGATGACCGCCGTGGGCTCGAAGGAGACCTCGATGGCGGCGGCGAAGACCTCGTCCTTCGTCCCGAAGTAGTGGTGGACGAGCGCCGGGTCCACCCCGGCGGCCTTGGCGATGCCGCGCACCGAGGCCTTGTCGTAGCCGCGCTCGGCGAACTGGGCGCGGGCCGCCTCCAGGATGCGTGTCCGCGCGTCCGGACCGCTCTCCTCCTCGGTACGGGACGGGCGGCCGCGCCGGCGCGGGGCCGGGTCGGTCATGGGCGGGGGGCCCGTTCGGTCGGGCGGGGCCCCTCGGCGGAGCGGGTGGCGGCCGAGGCCAGGTGAAGACGGGTGAAGGCGAGGGCCTCGGCGAGGTCGGCCTCGCGTTCGGCGGCTGACATCGCGCGCCGGGTGTTGACCTCGATGACGACGTGCCCGTCGAAGCCGGTGAGCGCGAGCCGCTCCAGGAGCTCGGCGCAGGGCTGGGTGCCGCGCCCCGGGACGAGGTGCTCGTCCTTGGCGGAGCCCTTGCCGTCGGCGAGGTGGACGTGGCCGAGCCGGTCGCCCATGCGGTCGATCATCGCGAGGGCGTCCGTGCGGGCGGTCGCGGTGTGCGAGAGGTCGACGGTGAAGTGCCGGTAGTCGTCCTTGGTGACGTCCCACTCGGGGGCGTACGCGAGCATCTCGCGGTCCTTGTACCGCCACGGGTACATGTTCTCGACGGCGAACCGGACGTCCGTCTCGTCCGCCATCCGCCAGATGCCGGTCACGAAGTCCTTGGCGTACTGGCGCTGCCAGCGGAACGGCGGGTGGACGACGACCGTCGACGCACCGAGCCGCTCGGCGGCCGACTGCGCGCGCTGGAGCTTGACCCACGGGTCGGTGGACCAGACACGCTGGGTGATGAGGAGGCAGGGGGCGTGCACGGCCAGGATCGGGACCTGGTGGTAGTCGGAGAGCCGGCGCAGCGCCTCGATGTCCTGGCTGACCGGGTCGGTCCACACCATGACCTCGACGCCGTCGTAGCCGAGGCGCGCGGCGACCTCGAAGGCCGTCGCCGTGGACTCCGGATAGACCGAGGCCGTCGACAGGGCGACCTTCGCATCCGGGATGCGCACCACTGGTTCTGCCACGGGGAACAGCGTACGGGGCGGGCCGGGGGGCCGGAGGGTGGTTCCGGTCACGCCCGGCCCCTGCCTCGTACGGCCCGTCAGTGCTCCGGCAGGTGGTCCAGGCGGCGCAGGATGACGCCCTCGCGCAGGGCCCAGGGGCAGATCTCCAGCTCCTCGACGCCGAGCAGGTCCATCGCCCCCTCCGCGACGAGCGCGCCCGCGAGGACCTGGCCGGCGCGGCCCTCCGAGACGCCGGGGAGGGCGGCCCGCTGGGGCACGGTCATCGCGGCGAGGCGCGGCACCCACTCCTCCAGGGCCTTGCGGGACAGGATCCGCTGGACGTAGAGGCCCTCCCCCGAGCCGGGCGCGCCCGCGATCCTGGCGAGCTGCTTGAAGGTCTTGGAGGTGGCGACGACGTGGTCGGGGCGGCCGAAGCGGCTGAACTCGCCGACCGTACGGGCGATCTGCGCGCGCACATGGCGGCGCAGGGCCTTCACGTCGTCGGTGTCGGCCGGGTCGCCGGGCAGCCAGCCCGCCGTGAGGCGGCCGGCGCCGAGGGGCAGGGAGACCGCCGCGTCCGGGTCCTCGTCGATGCCGAAGGCGACTTCGAGGGAGCCGCCGCCGATGTCGAGGAGGAGGAGCTTCCCGGCGGACCAGCCGAACCAGCGGCGGGCGGCGAGGAAGGTGAGCCGGGCCTCCTCCTCGCCGGTGAGGACCTGGAGGTCGACCCCGGTCTCGTCCTTCACGCGCGCGAGGACCGCGTCGGCGTTGCTGGCCTCGCGGACGGCGGAGGTCGCGAAGGGCAGCACCTCCTCGCAGCCCTTGTCCTCGGCGGCCAGGAGCGCGTCCCGCACGACCGCGATGAGCCGCTCGACGCCGCCGGGCGCGATGGCGCCCCGCTCGTCGAGCAGCTCGGCGAGGCGCAGCTCCGCCTTGTGCGAATGGGCGGGCAGCGGCCGGGCGCCGGGGTGGGCGTCCACCACCAGCAGGTGCACTGTGTTCGAACCGACGTCGAGGACTCCGAGTCTCATGGGCGGAACGCTACTGCTCCGACCCGCATACGCTTGGTGTTGTGCCAAAGACGAAGAAGGCGAAGCCGGACAAAGAGAACGACGGCTTGCGCGTGAAGGACGCCAGGACCGCGCACGCGGCGAAGGCCGTGAAGGCGGTCAAGGTCGGGAAGCAGAAGCGGGGCAAGGCCGAGGAGCCCGACGAGAAGGGCCTCGACTTCGCGCGCGCGTGGGTCGAGTTTCCCGATCCGGCCGACGAGGAGCAGGTCTTCCGCTGTGACCTGACCTGGCTGACCTCCCGCTGGACCTGCATCTTCGGGAACGGCTGCCAGGGCATCCAGGAGGGGCGCGCCGACGACGGCTGCTGCACGCTGGGCGCGCACTTCTCCGACGAGGACGACGAGAAGCGGGTCGCCGGGCACGTGGCGCGGCTGACGCCCGAGCTGTGGCAGTTCCACGACGTCGGTACCGAGTCGGGCTGGGTGCAGCTCGACGAGGACGGCGACCGGCAGACCCGCCGCTGGGAGGGCTCCTGCATCTTCCAGAACCGGCCGGGCTTCGCGGGCGGCGCGGGCTGCTCGCTGCACATCCTGGCCATGAAGGAGGGCCGGGAGCCGCTGGAGACGAAGCCGGACGTGTGCTGGCAGCTGCCGGTGCGGCGGACGTACGACTGGATCGACCGGCCCGACGACAGCAAGGTGCTCCAGGTGTCGATCGGCGAGTACGACCGGCGCGGCTGGGGTCCGGGCGGTCACGACCTGCACTGGTACTGCACGACGGCGTCGTCGGCGCACGTCGGCGCTGAGCCGGTCTACGTCTCGTACCGGCCGGAGCTGGTCGAGATGATGGGCGAGGAGGCGTACGGGGTCCTGGCGGAGCTGTGTGAGGCGAGGCTCGCCTCGCAGCTGCCGCTCGTGGCCCCGCATCCGGCGGACCCCGTCGCCTAGGGGGCTTCTCGATCACGCCGCGGGCCCGGCCTGATCGGCACGACGCCCCCTGGGCCGTGTGCCGGGCGTCGCGGGCCGGGCGGGACTTTCCGGGTACGGCCTAGGACGGCGACGGGGGTGGTTCCTCCGTCGACGGTGGGGGCGTGCCCGGGTCCGAGCTCGTGGGCGGGGGGTCCTCGGTCGTCGGCGGCGGGGTGGTCGGCTCGGTCGTCGGCGGCGTGGTCGGTTCCGTCGTCGGCGGGGTCGTGGGCGGCTCGGTCGGTTCCGTCGTCGGCGGAGTCGTGGGCGGCTCGGTCGGCTCGGTCGTCGGCGGGGACGTCGGCGGGGTCGTCGGTTCCGTCGTCGTGACCGGCGGGGGCGTGATGACCCGGCCGGTCGGCGGCTTGGCCGGACGGTAGCCGTCGATCCTCACCTCCGCGCCCGAGGGGTTCACCCCCACGCGCGCGCTCCAGGAGCCGACGGGTTCGCGGGCGTGGTCGACGCGGACGGCGATCGTGATCTTCTCGCCGGGGCGGAGCGTGCCGGAGGCCCGGCTCACGTACAGCCAGGGGGCGTCCGTCCACAGCGCCCAGTCGACGGGCGAGCCGCCGGAGGCGGTGAGCGTGAGCAGGGTGAGGTCGCCGCGGCCGGTGGCGGCGACCGTGATCCAGCCGGCGTCGGGTTCGCCGGGCCGGGCCGTCCGGGTGGGGCCGCCGGGGCTGACGACCTCGACGGAGACGTCGGGGGCGCGGCTGCCCTGGGTGAAGCGGGGCTCGGGGGTGGTGCGGGCGTTCCCCGCGTTCTCGTAGCGGTCGCCGTCCGGGCCCACCGGTTCGTCCGCCTCGCGCGCGCTGATCCTGGCCCCCTCGTGGCCCGCGGTGTCGGCGGCCGGGGTGCCCCGGTAGGAGGTCCACAGGGCCAGGACGGGGGCGGCGACCACGGCGGCGACGACCGTGGTGGTCACCGCGCGGGCCCGCATCCGGTCGCGGCGGGCGACATGGTCCTTGGGGTCCATGGGAAAGCCGGTCGGCGCGAAGCGCGGGGCGCCGGCACGCGCGCGCGGGACGTGCAGCATCGCCATGTACGCGGCGGCCCTGGGCGCCTCGACGAGCGGCAGCCGGTCCGCGGGGAGGGCCGAGGCGCCCGGCCAGGGGCCCGCGGCGCCGACGCGCTCGGCGGCGCGGCGGCAGCGGGGGCAGTCGTCGACGTGCCGGACGAGCTCGGCGCGCAGGGCGGCCGAGAGGAGCACCCGGTGGTCGCCGGTGAGCCGGGCGACGGTGGGGCAGCTGCCGGTGTCGACGACGGCGAGGGCGGCGCGGGTGCGCTCGACCTCGCAGCCGGCGGTGGCGAGGAGTTCGCGGGCGGCGAGCGGGTCGAGGGAGAGCACGGCGGCGACCTGGCGGTGGCTGAGGCCGTGCCGCACGGCGAGCTCCAGGGCCTCGCGCTGCTCGGGCGTGGTGCCGGCGGCCTCGGGCCAGGCGAGCAGGGCGAGCTCGGCGCGGCGGCGCTCGGCGGTCTCCTCGGAGACCCGGGGCGGCTCGGGGGCGGTGACGGCGGGGCGGCCGGTGTGGGCGCCCTGGCGCTTGCGGCGCTGCTCGCCGAGGCTGCGCAGGCAGGCCCAGCGGGCGAGGGCGTACAGCCAGGCGGTGCGACCGTCCTCGTCGGAGGGGCAGCGGCCGTGGTGGCGCTCGGCGACGGCGAGGACGTCGCCGAGGACGGCGGTGGCCGTGTCGTGGTCGCAGAGCACGGAGAGGCAGTACGTGAAGAGGCCGTCGAGGGCGGCCTCGTAGCGGGCGGGGGGACGCCGGCCGAGCGTGCGCGGTCCCTGGTCCGTGGCGCGGTGCGCCCGGTGTGCGCCGGTGGTGCGTCCGTGGGATTCCAGCCTGCTGCTCGTCACTGGGCGACCGTAGGCAGGGCGGGGGGCACTCTTCGTACCGGTTGCTCCATTCTCATTCTTACGGGTGAAGGTATCGCTCGAAAGGGGACAGGAACCCGGCGTTCCGGTGCCGTGGGGCCGCCCCTGTGGACGGTCCGGGCCCGTTGTCGGTGGGGGCGGATACGGTGTCGCTCATGGCTGCCCGTACGAAAACCGCCAAGGACCGGCCGTCCTACCGCTGCACCGAGTGCGGCTGGCAGACGGCCAAGTGGCTCGGCCGCTGCCCCGAGTGCCAGGCCTGGGGGACGGTCGAGGAGTACGGCGCGCCCGCCGTCCGGACGACCGCGGCGGGGCGCGTCTCCTCCGCCGCGCTGCCCATCGGCCAGGTCGACGGCCGGCAGGCGACCGCCCGCTCGACCGGCGTCGACGAGCTGGACCGGGTCCTCGGCGGGGGCCTGGTGCCCGGCGCCGTCGTGCTGCTCGCGGGCGAGCCCGGCGTCGGCAAGTCCACGCTCCTGCTCGACGTGGCGGCCAAGGCGGCGAGCGACGAGCACCGCACGCTGTACGTGACGGGCGAGGAGTCCGCGAGCCAGGTCCGGCTGCGCGCCGACCGGATCAACGCGCTCAGCGACCATCTGTACCTGGCGGCCGAGACCGATCTGTCCGCCGTCCTCGGGCACCTCGACGCCGTGAAGCCCTCCCTGCTGATCCTGGACTCGGTGCAGACCGTCGCCTCCCCCGAGATCGACGGCGCGCCCGGCGGCATGGCCCAGGTCCGCGAGGTCGCGGGAGCCCTCATCCGGGCCTCCAAGGAGCGCGGCATGGCGACGCTCCTCGTCGGTCACGTCACCAAGGAGGGCGCCATCGCGGGCCCCCGGCTCCTGGAGCACCTGGTGGACGTCGTCCTGAGCTTCGAGGGCGACCGGCACGCGCGGCTGCGCCTGGTCCGGGGCGTGAAGAACCGGTACGGGGCGACCGACGAGGTCGGCTGCTTCGAGCTGCACGACGAGGGCATCACGGGGCTCGCCGACCCCTCCGGGCTCTTCCTGACCCGGCGTGACGTGGCGGTGCCCGGCACCTGTCTGACGGTCACCCTGGAGGGCAAGCGGCCGCTGGTCGCCGAGGTGCAGGCGCTGACGGTCGACTCGCAGATCCCCTCGCCGCGGCGGACGACCTCGGGCCTGGAGACCTCCCGGGTCTCGATGATGCTGGCGGTCCTGGAGCAGCGCGGCCGGATCAGCGCGCTGGGCAAGCGGGACATCTACAGCGCGACCGTCGGCGGCGTGAAGCTCACCGAGCCCGCCGCCGACCTGGCGATCGCGCTCGCGCTGGCCTCCGCCGCGAGCGACACCCCGCTGCCGAAGAACCTGGTCGCGATCGGCGAGGTCGGGCTCGCGGGCGAGGTGCGGCGGGTGACGGGGGTGCAGCGGCGGCTCGCCGAGGCGCACCGGCTCGGCTTCACGCACGCGCTGGTCCCCTCGGACCCGGGGAAGGTGCCGGCGGGGATGAAGGTGACGGAGGTGGCGGACGTGGGGGAGGCGCTGCGGGTGCTGCCGCGGAGCCGCAGGGCGAAGGCCGTGGAGGAGGCGCCCGGCCGCTGAATGAGGACCCGGCCCGTGGGGGAAGGAGCAGGACGGGGAGCCGTTCCGGCGGAGGCCGTGCCCACCTGTTCCGCCCCGGCGGAACGCACGCCCACAACCCCCGCGGGGTGGTGTCGCTAGACTTTGCCCTGGTCTCGCCCATCCGTACGAGCCGGAGGAGTGCAGTGGCAGCCAAGGACGGGGCAGCAGCTCCCGGAAGGTCCGGCGCGGGCTCCGGCAACGAAGCGCTGATGCGCGCCGCCCTGAGCGCGGTCGCGCCGGGTACCGCGCTGCGCGACGGCCTGGAGCGGATCCTCCGGGGAAACACGGGCGGTCTCATCGTGCTCGGCCTGGACAAGACGGTCGACTCGATGTGCACCGGCGGTTTCGAGCTGGACGTCGAGTTCACCGCCACGCGCCTGCGTGAGCTGTGCAAGCTCGACGGCGCGCTCGTCCTCGACAAGGACATCACCAAGATCCACCGCGCGGGTGTGCAGCTGGTCCCGGACGCCTCCATCCCCACCGAGGAGACCGGAACCCGCCACCGCACCGCGGACCGGGTCTCCAAGCAGTGCAAGTTCCCGGTCGTCTCCGTCTCCCAGTCGATGCGTCTGATCGCGCTGTACGTGGACGGCGAGCGCCGGGTCCTGGAGGAGTCGGCCGCGATCCTGTCCCGCGCCAACCAGGCGCTCGCGACCCTGGAGCGGTACAAGCTCCGGCTCGACGAGGTGGCCGGCACGCTCTCGGCGCTGGAGATCGAGGACCTGGTCACGGTCCGGGACGTCACCGCGGTCGCGCAGCGGCTGGAGATGGTCCGCCGGATCGCCACCGAGATCGCCGAGTACGTGGTCGAGCTCGGCACCGACGGGCGGCTCCTCTCGCTCCAGCTCGACGAGCTGATCGCGGGCGTGGAGCCGGAGCGCGAGCTGGTGATCCGGGACTACGTGCCGGAGCCCACGGCGAAGCGTTCGCGGACGGTCGCCGAGGCCCTCACCGACCTGGACGCGCTCACCCACACCGAGCTGCTCGAACTTCCCGTCGTGGCGCGCGCCCTCGGCTACAGCGGTTCGCCCGAGACCCTCGACTCGGCGGTCTCGCCGCGCGGCTACCGGCTCCTGGCGAAGGTGCCGCGGCTGCCCGGCGCGATCATCGAGCGGCTCGTGGAGCACTTCGGCGGGCTGCAGAAGCTGCTCGCGGCGAGCGTGGACGACCTCCAGACCGTCGACGGCGTCGGCGAGGCCCGTGCCCGCAGCGTCCGCGAGGGCCTGTCGCGGCTCGCGGAGTCCTCGATCCTGGAGCGGTACGTCTGAGACCCGTGAGGGCCCTCAGTCCTTCGCCAGCCTGAACGAGGCCGGGGGCACCTTCGCGCCCGGCATCGTGGCCTCCACGAGGTACGTGCCGGGGCCGGCCTGGCCCGCCGGGGCGCTCGCGCACTGCGGGGCGCTGCGGCCGCGGTCCCACTCCACGGTGTGGGTGATGGTGGTGTGCGCGGGGACGCGCAGCAGGACCGGGGTGCCGGGGCGCGGGCAGTCGGCGGTGGACCAGACCTCGTCGTCCCGGTCGTCACTGATCGTCAGAACCGCGCTGCGGGGCCCGAAGTCGGCCTTGCAGGTGGTGTTCGAGGTGTTCTTGGCGACGAGGTGGAAGCGGGGCTTCTCCCCCGTCTCGTAGGCGAGCTTGCTGGTGCGGAGCGTCAACTGCAGCGCTCCCGCAGGGCAGTTCGGGAGCGGGGAGTCGGCCGGGACCTGCTGGCCCGCACCGGCGCCCGCGCCGCCGGCTCCGTCGGTGTCGCCGTTCTTGCCGGTGCCCGCGGTGCCCGAGTCGCCGCCCGCGTCCGTACCGGCATCGGTTCCGGCGTCGGCGCCCGCGCCCTCGTCCGTACCGGGGCCCGTGGAGCCGCCGTTGTCGCCTGAGTCTCCCGACTCGTCGCGTCCGCCGGGCTGTTGGCTGATCGCCGGGCCGGTGCCGGAGGGGCCCGGGGTGATCGAAGGCGGGGTCGGCGAGGAGCCGTTGGCCCCGTCGTTCGTCTTCTTCCCGCCGCCGTCACCGGAGGTGAAGGCCCAGGCGGCGAGCAGCGCGAGAAGCGCCACCAGGCACAGCGCCACCGCCCTCCGTCGCCAATAGATGGTGGAGGGAAGCGGCCCGACCGGATTGCGCAAAGATCCCACGACCGAACCTTACGAGAGATCCGGCCCAACTCCCGCCCCACCCGCCGCCCGAGACCTCAAGTTTTGCCGATGATCACATCCGTCGGTTCCGGGAACTTTTCACGGAACCCCACCGGAAACCATAGGGAACCGGCGCGAATCGCAGCCCCCCACTTTCGTCAGGGGTCGCTCTGGCCGTTGGCCCGGGGCGGCGGACTCCGGATTCCGGTTAGCGTCATGCACCATGAACACCCTTCTCGACCTCTCCGACCGTCTGTATCTCGACGTCGCCGACTTCGCCCACACCACGCCCACCTGGTTCCAGTGGCTCGCCGAGGTGTGGACGGAGCTCGGGCTGCTGCTCTTCGGTGTGCTGTTCCTCGCCGGCTGGTGGCGCTCCCGCGAGGGGTCGAGCCGGGTCATGGCGCTCGCGCTGCTCGCCCCGGTCGCCACCGGCTTCGGCTATGTGGTGAGCGAGGCGGCGAAGTCGCTGGTCGACGAGGAACGTCCGTGTCGCGCGGTCGCCGGAGCGCCCGTCTCGCTCGTCGCCTGCCCGCCGCACGGCGACTGGTCCTTCCCCAGCAACCACTCGGCCATCGCGGGCGCCGCCGCGATCGCGCTCGCCCTGTCCTGGCGCGGGATCGTCTGGCTGACCGTGCCCATGGCGCTGCTCATGGCCTTCTCCCGGGTCTTCGTCGGCGTCCACTACCCGCACGACGTGACCGTCGGCCTGCTGGTCGGCGCCCTGGTCGCCTTCCTCGTGATGCGGCTGGCGGAGCGGCCCGTACGGGCCCTCGTGGAGACGGCCCGGTCGAGTCGTAACACCTCTGTGGTGTGGTGCGCGGGGCGCGGGCCGAGTGCGCACGCCTCCGCGCACGCTCCCGCGCACTCCGAGCGGCGCTCGCGGGCACGCCACGGCGCGTACTGATCCCGCCGGGGACGTGCCAGGATCGGGGGTGCCATGACTTCCATCGACACTCCCCCGACTTCCGAGGCCCCCGTCCCCCCGGCGCTCCCCGCCGAGCTGCACGGGCCCGTCCTCGCCTGGTTCGACCGGCACGCCCGCGACCTGCCCTGGCGCCGCCCCGAGGCCGGTGCCTGGGGCGTCATGGTCAGCGAGTTCATGCTCCAGCAGACCCCGGTCGTCCGGGTCCTCCCGGTGTACGAGCAGTGGCTGGCGCGCTGGCCGCGCCCGGCCGACCTGGCGGCCGAGGCCCCCGGCGAGGCGGTCCGCGCCTGGGGCCGGCTCGGCTATCCGCGCCGGGCGCTGCGGCTGCACGCGGCGGCCGTCGCCATAACGGAGCGGCACCACGGCGACGTCCCCCGCGACCACGGCCAGCTGCTCGCGCTGCCCGGCATCGGCGAGTACACGGCGGCGGCGGTGGCCTCCTTCGCGTACGGGCAGCGGCACGCCGTCCTGGACACCAATGTGCGCCGGGTCTTCGCGCGGGCCGCGACCGGCGTCCAGTACCCGCCGAACGCGACCACGGCCGCCGAGCGGCGGCTCGCCCGCGCGCTGCTGCCGGAGGACGAGTCGACGGCGTCCCGCTGGGCGGCCGCGTCCATGGAACTGGGCGCCCTGGTGTGCACGGCGAAGAACGAGGACTGCGGGCGCTGCCCGATCGCCGAGCGCTGCGCCTGGCGGCTCTCGGGGAAGCCGGCGCACGACGGTCCGCCGCGGCGGGGCCAGACCTACGCCGGGACCGACCGGCAGGTGCGCGGCCGGCTCCTCGCCGTGCTGCGGGAGTCGGCTGAGCCGGTGGGGCAGGCGGCCCTGGACGCGGTCTGGGACGAGCCGGTGCAGCGGGCCAGGGCCCTGGACGGCCTGGTCGCGGACGGTCTCGTCGAGCCGCTGGACGGCGGCCGGTACCGGCTCCCGCTGTCCTGAGGCCCGCTCTCCCCGGGACGGAGCGCCGAAACCTCCTCCTCCCCCGCTGTTACACAACCGATGGGTAGCCGTGCGTCGACCGACGGCTGCCCCGCACAGCCCCGTGACAACCGCTCCGTAGCGTCGTCGACGACACGAGGAACGAAGCAGGTCACGGGGATCGGAGGCGGTTCGGATGAGGCACGGCGAGGTGCTCGACTTCGAGGAGTACGTACGCACACGGCAGGACGCGCTGCTGCGCAGCGCCCGCCGTCTCGTGGCCGACCCCGTCGACGCCCAGGACCTCCTCCAGACGGCCCTCGCCCGGACGTACGGCCGCTGGGACGGCATCGCCGACAAGTCCCTCGCCGACGCCTACCTGCGCCGGGTCATGATCAACACCCGGACCGAGTGGTGGCGCTCCCGCCGGCTCGAGGAGGTGCCGACCGAGCAGCTGCCCGACGCGAGCATCGACGACCCGACCGAGCAGCACGCCGACCGCGCCCTCCTCATGGACGTCCTGAAGGTCCTCGCGCCCAAGCAGCGCAGCGTCGTCGTCCTGCGGCACTGGGAGCAGATGAGCACGGAGGAGACGGCCGCGGCGCTCGGCATGTCGACCGGTACGGTGAAGTCGACGCTCCACCGCGCGCTCGCCCGGCTCCGCCAGGAGCTGGAGAGCCGTGACCTCGACGCCCGTGCCCTGGGGCGGACCGGGGAGCGGACTACCGTTCGAGGCGAGGAAGGGGGGCGGGAGCGGTGCGCGGCCTAGACGGCGAACCCGACGGCAGACGGCACGAAGACCACCACGGTGTGAGCGGCGGCGACGCCCGGTACGAGACCGGACGCCGCCGCCCGCGCCGTACCGTCAAGGCGGCGAGCGTCACGGCGACGGCCGGGCTCGTCGCCGTCGGGCTGTCCCTGGCCGCCTGCTCCACCGGCGGCACCGGCTCCCGCGACGAGGGCGCGGCCCGCACCGACGAGATCGCCGCCACGGCGCCCACCCCCTCCGTCTCCGCCACCGCCGGTCCGCAGTCGGCCGAGCGGGTGGATCCGATCGCGCTCCTGAAGGCCGATCCGAAGATCGGCGAGCGGTTCAAGAGCGATCTGAAGCCGTGCGTCGCCGACGCGTACCCGGTGGACGCCTCCTACGGCAACATCACGAACTCGACCGCCCCCGACGTCGTCGTCAACGTGATGACCTGCGGTGACGCCGTCGGCATCGGCACCTACGTCTACCGCAAGCAGAGCGACCGGTACGAGAACGTGTTCATGACCGAGGACGCGGCGGTCTACGCCACGATCGACCGGGGCGATCTCATCGTCACCAAGCAGGTGTACGCGAAGGGCGACCCCGTCGCGTACCCCTCGGGCGAGGACGTGATCACCTACCGCTGGTCGGGCAACAGGTTCACCCAGCACGACTGGGTGCACAACGACTACAGCCAGGCCGTCGGCGACGGCGAGGCCGCGGAGCCCGCGCCGAGCGCCTCCCCCGCCGACTGAGCCGTGGACCCGGAGGCTCGACCGGGCCCCGACCGAGTGGCCCGCCGAACCGTGGACCGATCCGTGGACCGAGAGAAAGCACCGACCCCGAAGGGCACGCACGATGGCCGAAACCCATGTCCTGTTCGTCGAGGACGACGACGTCATCCGTGAGGCCACCCAGCTCGCCCTGGAGCGGGACGGCTTCCGGGTGACCGCCATGCCCGACGGACTCTCCGGCCTGGACGCCTTCCGGGCGCAGCGGCCCGACATCGCCCTCCTCGACGTGATGCTGCCGGGCATGGACGGCGTCAGCCTCTGCCGCCGCATCCGCGACGAGTCGACCGTCCCCGTCATCATGCTCTCGGCGCGCGCCGACTCGATCGACGTCGTGCTCGGCCTGGAGGCCGGGGCCGACGACTACGTCACCAAGCCCTTCGACGGCTCCGTCCTGATGGCCCGCATCCGGGCCGTGCTGCGCCGCTTCGGGCACGCGGGCGGGGCCGGGGCCGGTGAGGGCGAGGACCCGGCGGACGGCGGCGGGCTGCTCTCCTTCGGCGACCTGGAGGTCGACACCGAGGGCATGGAGGTCCGCAAGGGCGGGGCGCCGGTGGCGGTGACCCCGACCGAGATGCGGCTGCTCCTGGAGTTCTCGTCGGCGCCGGGCACCGTACTGTCCCGGGACAAGCTCCTGGAGCGGGTCTGGGACTACGGCTGGGGCGGGGACACCCGCGTCGTGGACGTCCATGTGCAGCGGCTGCGCGCCAAGATCGGCCAGGACCGGATCGAGACCGTGCGCGGCTTCGGCTACAAGCTCAAGAACTAGGTCAGTGAGCCGGTGAAGTTCCTGCCCCTGCGGACCGGGGTCCGCTGGAAGATCGCCGTCGCCATCGCGGCGGTCGGCGCCCTCATCGCGGTGACCCTGAGCATCGTCGTGCACAACGCCGCCCGCATCTCGATGCTCGACAACGCGCGCGAGGTGCAGATGGAGCGACTGCTCTTCGCCCAGCGGATGTACGAGACGTCGAAGCCGAAGGAGCCCCGCTTCGGCACGAAGATCAACGACCCGGCGCTGCCGGATCAGCTCGACCAGCTGATGCGGGACAGGCGGCGCGGGACGTACGTGCAGGAGCACCGGCACGGCGGGCCGCCGGACGTGTGGGCGGCCGTGCCGCTCGCCAACGGCGACGTGCTGTCGCTGCACATCCCCTTCGCCGACCGCAGCGCGACGATCATGACCGATCTGGACCGGGCCCTCGTCATCGGCTCGGTGACGGTGGTCTTCGGCGGCTGCGCGCTCGGCGTGATCATCGGCGGCGGGCTCTCGCGGCGGCTGCGGAAGGCCGCCGTCGCGGCCGGCCGGGTGGCCCAGGGCAATACGGACGTACGGGTGCGGGACGCCGTCGGCGGAGTCGTACGGGACGAGACGGACGACCTGGCGTGGGCGGTGGACGCCCTGACCGACGCCCTGAACGAGCGGATCGAGGCCGAGCGCCGGGTCACCGCCGACATCGCGCACGAGCTCCGCACCCCCGTCACGGGGCTGCTCACGGCGGCCGAGCTGCTGCCTCCCGGGCGCCCGACCGAGCTCGTACGGGACCGGGCGCAGGCCATGCGGACCCTGGTCGAGGACGTCCTCGAGGTGGCCCGGCTCGACAGCGCCTCGGAGCGGGCCGAGCTCCAGGAGATCGCGCTCGGCGAGTTCGTGGAGCGGCGGGTGCGGGCCCTGGACCCGGAGGTCGAGGTCCGGGTCGTGCACGAGTCCTGGGTGAACACCGACCCGCGCCGCCTGGAGCGCGTCCTGGGCAATCTCCTCGCCAACGCGGCCAAGCACGGAAAGCCGCCGGTCGAGGTCACCGTCGAGGGCCGGGTGGTCCGTGTCCGCGACCACGGCCCCGGCTTCCCCGAGGCGCTCCTCAAGGAGGGCCCGAGCCGGTTCCGTACGGGGACGAGCGACCGCGCGGGCCAGGGCCACGGCCTCGGCCTGACGATCGCGGCGGGCCAGGCCCGGGTCCTCGGCGCCCGGCTGACCTTCCGGAACGTGGCCGCGGAGGGGTCTGCGGACGGGGTGGGCGGCGCGATCGCGGTGCTCTGGCTGCCGGACCACGCGCCGACGAACACGGGCAGCTTCCCGATCCTGCGTCTGCCGGAGTGAACCCTGCGGCTGCCGGGGGGAACCTGCGGCTGCCGGGGTGGACCGTGCGGCTGCCGGGGGGAACCTGCGGCTGCCGGAGTGAACCCTGCGGCTGCCGGGGTGGACCGTGCGGCTGCCGGAGCGCATCCCGCGGCTGCCGGAGTGAGGGGTACGACGGAGGGGCCGGGTCCTTGAAAGGACCCGGCCCCTTTGTCGTTAGCCTGATCAGACCGTCTCGGCGACCTTCGGCGCGTCGTCGCCGGACTCGGCCTTCGGGGCCGCGGCCGGTCCGGCGCCGCGGAGCGCCACCTCCTTGACGAAGAAGGCGAGGACGAAGCCGAGGACGGCGACGGCCGAGGCGACCAGGAAGGCGCCGTGGGTGCCGGAGGCCACCGCGTGCTGGTAGGCCTCGCGGAGCGCGGCCGGCAGCTTGGCGAGGCTCGCCGCGTCGAGCTGCGCGGTCCGCTCGGTGAGCCCGCCCCCGCCGCGGGACGCCATCTCGTCCTGGACGCGGCTGGTGAAGAGCGCGCCCATGATCGCGACGCCGAAGGAGGAGCCGAGCGTCCGGAAGAGGGTCGTGGAGGAGGACGCGACGCCCATGTCCTTCATCTCCACGCTGTTCTGGGCGACCAGCATGGTGATCTGCATGAGGAAGCCCATGCCGGCGCCGAGGACGGCCATCCAGATCCCCGAGACGAGGCGCGAGGTGTCGGTGTCCATCGTGGAGAGGAGGAAGAGACCGGCCACCATGAGCGCGCCGCCCACGATGGGGAAGATCTTGTACTTGCCGGTGCTGGTGGTGAAGCGGCCGACGAGCAGCGAGACGATCATCATCGACAGCAGCATCGGCAGGAGCAGCAGGCCGGAGTTGGTGGCCGAGGCGCCCTGGACGGACTGCTGGAAGATCGGCAGGTAGAGGACCGCGCCGAACATCACGAAGCCGGTGATGAAGCCGATCAGGGACATCACCGTGAAGTTGCGGCTGCGGAAGATGTGCAGCGGCATGATCGGGTCGCTCGCCCGGGTCTCGACGAAGAGGAAGGCGGCGAGTGCGGCGGCGCCGCCGATCGCGAGGCCGACGATGGTGGCCGAGCCCCAGGCGTACTCCGTGCCGCCCCAGGTGGTGACGAGGACGATCGCGGTGATGCCGACGGTCAGCAGCGCGGCGCCGAGGAAGTCGATCCGGGTGCCCGTGGCGCGCTGCTTCTTCGGCAGGTGCAGGACGGCGGTGAGCATGGCGAGGGCGACGACGCCGAGCGGCAGGTTGATGTAGAAGGACCAGCGCCAGCCCCAGTGGTCGGTGATGGTGCCGCCGACGAGGGGGCCGCCGATCATGGCGAGGGCCATGATTCCGGCCATCATGCCCTGGTACTTGCCGCGCTCGCGGGGCGGGATCAGGTCGCCGATGATCGCCATGACGCCGACCATGAGGCCGCCGGCGCCGAGGCCCTGGATGGTGCGGAAGCCGATGAGCTGGCCCATGTCCTGGGCCATGCCGCTGAGCGCCGAGCCGATCAGGAAGATCACGATCGAGGTGAGGAAGACGCCCTTGCGGCCGAACATGTCGCCGACCTTGCCCCAGAGCGGGGTGGAGGCGGCGGTGGCCAGGGTGTAGGCGGTGACGACCCAGGAGAGGTGCTCGAGACCGCCGAGCTCGCCGACGATCGTCGGCATCGCGGTGCCGATGATCATGTTGTCGAGCATCGCGAGGAGCATCGCGATCATGAGGGCGAGGAGAACGACACGTACGCTGCGCGGCTGCGGGTCCGCGGCCTCCCCCTGTACTGCTTGAACGTTCTGTTTCGTCGCCATGCCCATCCCTTACTTGCCGCCCGGCTAGTTACTACACTGAGGACGGTAGGCCGGTAACTAGCCGGGCGTCAAGTAAGTTTTCTGGAAAGCGGAGACCCGCCATGGCCCGAGGCAACACCCGCCAGCGCATCCAGGACGTGGCTCTCGAACTCTTCGCCGAGCAGGGGTACGAGAAGACCTCGCTGCGGGAGATCGCGGAACGGCTCGACGTCACGAAGGCGGCGCTCTACTACCACTTCAAGACCAAGGAAGACATCATCATCGGGATCTTCCAGGACCTGACGCGCCCCATCGACGAGCTCGTCGCCTGGGCGGGCGAACAGCCGCGCACCCTGGAGACCAAGCGGGAGATCCTGCGCCGCTACCAGAAGGCCCTGCTCGCCGCGGCCCCGCTGTTCCGCTTCATGCACGAGAACCAGGCGACCGTGCGCGACCTGAGCATCGGGCTCACCTTCAAGGAGCGCTTCATCGCGCTCAACGACTTCATCCAGGAACCCGACGCCGCGATGAAGGACAGGGTCCGCGCCGTGAGCGCGGTCTTCACGCTGCACGCCGGGACCTTCTTCATGGAGAACGCCGAAGGCGACCCCGAGGAGAAGCACGAAGCCGTCCTCGAGGTCGCCCTCGATCTCATCGACCAGGCCCAGAAGGGCAGCTAGCCGGCAGGCGTCAGACGCCGACGCCGTGGGCCCGGAGGAAGGACATCGGGTTGACGGCGGAGCCGTAGTTCGGGGTCGTACGGATCTCGAAGTGCAGGTGGGGGCCGGAGGAGTTGCCGGTGTTGCCCGAGAGGGCGATCTGCTGGCCGGCGGCGACCTTCTGGCCGACGTAGACCTTGATCTTCGACAGGTGGGCGTACTGCGAGTACGTGCCGTTGGCGTGCTTGACGACGATCGCGTTGCCGTACGCGGGGCCGTCGCCGCCGCCGTTCGGGCCGGCCTTCACGACGGTGCCCGCACCCGCGGCCTTGACCGGGGTGCCGACCGGGACGGCGAAGTCCTGGCCGGAGTGCTTGTGGGCCCACATGGCGCCGCCCTGGTTGAAGCTGGCGCTGAGGGTGTACGAGGTGACCGGCTTGACCCAGGCCGGGGCCGCCTTCTTGACGGCCTTCACGGGGGTGGCCTTGGCGGCGGCGGCCTTCACGGCGGCAGCCTTCGCGGCGGCGGCCTTCGCGGCAGCGGCCTTCACCTGGGCGGCGGCGGCGTGGGCCTGGGCGTCGGCCTGGGCGGCGACGGCGGCGGACGCGGTCAGGGTGACCGGGGCGGCGGCCTTGCCCTCGGCGGCGAAGGCGGACCCTGCTCCGGCCACCAGCGACGCTCCCAGACCCGCGGTGGCGAGAGCAACGGCGGTGATACGGGCGGCGGGGTTCATGACGCGCTTCGACATACGGGGGAAAACCTCCGGGAAGTACGGGACCCGACGCGGACGGTCGCTGCGTCGGGCTTGCTCATCCTTGGTAACCCGGACCCCCAGCCATCCCAAAACACCCCATCTACGACATGGGGTCGTAGCGATCTCCGGGGGAATGCGGCTCTTGACAGCACTGGAGCCGAGGCACGAAATCGGACAAAACAACCTCGCCTCTCCGGTTTACGCGCATGTCGCGCACGCCCCGAACTGCCCGAAACGCGGCGCACCGCCCGGTTCGGGACCCCTCGGGACCAAAGCCCCGATGGTTGATCCCTGAACGTCCCGAATCGCCACCAATGTGAGCCACTATCCCGGTTAGTACCCCTCGAAACGCCTGTGCGCCTTGTCACCAGCGCCCCGCCCCGAATGGGACCTGGGTCACGCAACCGAGCCGCCCGGAACCCCGTCCCGCACTACGCTGACCGCTTCGGGAATCCACGGGGGGACACACATGGAACCGGCACTCATCGGCACCCGACTCGCCTCGGCCGCGATCGGCCCACTGCTGAAGAAACTGCTGGTCAGCGATGGTCCAGGGGCAGGCCTCACCGGCTCTTCGAAGGTCCGGCTCTCCTCCCTGGTCTCCTTCCGGGGCGAGAAGCGCACGCTCACGGAGAAGGACGTCCGGAAGCTCGCCGCCACCCTCGTCGGACGCTCGACGGGCGGCCCCGGCGAAGCCCCCTTCCCCGCCGACGAGACCGAGGCCGTCACCGGCACCCTCGCGACGACCCTCCTCGCCCTCGGCGACCTCGACATGGACGACGTCCAGGCCGTCCGCCTCGGCCACCGCGACCTCGCCCGCCGCCTGCGGGCGGCGGCCCCCGCCCCCGACGGCCTCTCCACGGACGCGGTCCTCTACCTGGAGTCCCTCACCGAGTGGGCCTGCCTCCACCTGCTGGAGTTCTTCACCCAGCGCTCCACGTTCATCGCCCGCAGCCTGGTGGAACAGACCCGGGCCCAGGCCGAGCTCATCGCGAAGGTCGACGAGGTCGTCCGCCGGACACCACGGGCCGACACCCGGGACGCGGACTTCGAGCGCCGGTACCTGGAGCACCTCGCCAAGAAGCACGGCCGCCTCACCATCCACGGCATCGACCTGCACCACTCCCCGGACCGGTGGCCCCTGGACCTGGCCTATCTGTCCCTGGAGGCGACCGGCGAAGCCCCCGGGCCCGGCCTGCCCGACGAGTCGGAACACCTCGCCGGGCACCAGCGGGAACAGGCCGTCCGCGCCGACCTCGCCCTCGCCCGCCACGACAAGGTCCTGCTCCGCGGCCTCGCCGGCTCGGGCAAGACGACCCTGGTCCAGTGGCTGACGGTCTCGGCGACGACCGAGGGGCGCGGCGGCGGTACGGCGACCGGGGGACACGGGAGCGGCATGGCGTACCTCCGGGGCCGCATCCCCTTCGTCCTGCCCCTGCGCACCCTCACCCGCCACGGCGAGCGGCTCCCGGCCCCCGACCGCTTCCTGCCCGCCGCCGGCTGCCCGCTCACCCCGCCCGACGGCTGGGCCGACCGGGTCCTCGCCGCCGGCCGCGGCGTCGTCCTCGTCGACGGCATCGACGAGATCCCCGAGGCGGAACGCGGCCGGGCCCGCGAGTGGCTCCGTGCCCTCCTCGACACGTACGAGGGCAACCGCTGGCTCGTCACCTCACGCCCCACCGCCGTACGCGACGACTGGCTGGCCGGGGACGGCTTCACCGAGCTGACCCTCTCCCCCATGACCCGCGCCGAGGTCGCCACCTTCGTCCGCCGCTGGCACCGGGCCGCCGGGCCGGAGGCGGAGCCGTACGAGCAGCCGCTCCTCGACGCGCTGCGCACCGCCGAGCACGTCGCCCAGCTCGCCACCAACCCCCTGATGTGCGGGCTCATCTGCGCCCTCCACCGCGACCGGCGCGGGTTCCTGCCCCGCGGCCGCAAGGCCCTCTACGAGGCCGCCCTGTCGATGCTCCTCGCGCGCCGCGACCGCGAGCGGGACATGGGCGCCCCGTCGGGCATCGCCCTCGACGAGGCCCCGCAGATCCAGCTGATCCAGCGGCTCGCGTACTGGCTGACGCTCAACGGCCGCACCCAGCTGGACCGGGCCCGCGCGGAGTCGCTCGTACGGGAGGCGGTGCCGGCGGTCCAGGAGGCCGCGCAGCATCCGCCGGAGACGGTCTTCACCCACCTCCTCCACCGCAGCGGACTGCTGCGCGAGCCGACGGAGGACACCGTCGACTTCGTCCACCGCACCTTCCAGGACTACCTGGCCGCCAAGGCCCTGGTGGACCACTGGGACATCGGCGTCCTGGTGCGCCACGCCGCGGACGACCAGTGGGAGGACGTCATCCGCATGGCGGTCGGCCACGCCCGCCCGCACGAGTGCGCGGAGATCCTCCGCGAGCTCCTGAAGGCGGCCGACGCGACCGACGACCGCCGGATCCGGCTCCGCCTGGTGCTCCTGGCGGCCACGGCCCTGGATCACGCGACGGAGGTCTCCCCGCAGGTCCGGGAGGAGGTGCTGCGCCGCACGTCGGAGGTGATCCCGCCCCGTACGACGGCCGAGGCCAAGGCGCTGGCCGCGGCCGGAAGGATGATCTTCGACCTGCTGCCCGGCCCGGACGGCCTGGACGACGACGCGGCCCGCCTGGCCGTGGTGGCCGCCTCCCACGTCCAGGACGACGCCGCCGTCCTCTACCTGTCCCGGTTCGTCTCCCATCCCCTGGTCGCCGTCCGGTCCCAGATGATCTGGGCCTGGCACCGGTACGAGACGCGCTCCTACGCCGAGGAGATCGTGGCGCGGCTCGACCCGACCGGCCTCTACTACAGCGTCCAGGACGACACCCAGGCCCACGAGCTCATCCGCCTGGGCCTGCGGCCCCGGCTGCTGCAGATCCACGGGGAGGTGTCCCCCGGGACGCGGAACGCGCTCCTCGGGCACTGCGCCCCCCGCCGACTCACCCTGGAGGGGTTCGAGTCACAACCGGAGCTCGCCCCGCTGACCCGCCTGACCCGGCTGAACAGGCTCTCGCTCGCTCTCCCCCGGGACGCCGACTGGTCGTCCGCCGACCTTCCCGCGTCGCCTCTCCGCCAGCTCTCGATCACTCCCCTCCCCCGGGACGGGCTTGGGCCGCTGTCCCGGCTCCGGCACCTGCGCGAGCTGCACCTTTGGGCGGCGGAGCCCCTCTCCCCCTCGCTCTGGCAGGAGCTGACCGCGCTGCCCGGCGTCGAGACCCTCGCCCTCACCGGTACGGACCTGGACCGCTGTCCCGCCGGGACCGTCCTTCCCGGAGTCACCTCGCTCCACCTGGCGGCCCAGGCCGACACGGCGGGCCTTCGGCGGCTCGTGGAGATCTTCCCGTCCGTGCGCCGCCTCCACCTCGCCCCCGGCAGCCACGACCTGACCCCCCTCGCGGCACTCACCGGGCTCGTGTCGGTCCGCGCGATCGGGCGGCGGATCACCGGCACCGAACACCTCGCCGCCGACGTGGAGATCCTCCCCATCTGACCGACGCGAAAGGGGCGGCCCCGGAACCATCAGGTTCCGGGGCCGCCCCTTCGTCGCTACAGGCTCGGCGCCTGCGTCACGCGTCCTTCGACAGGTTCGGGCCCGTGCCGCCCGTCGCCTCGATCGGCGGGGCGTCCGGCAGAGCCGTCTTCTCCTCGCCGCGGAAGGTGAACTTGCGCTCCTCGCCCTCGCCCTCCGTGTCCACGACCACGATGTGACCGGGGCGCAGCTCGCCGAAGAGGATCTTCTCCGAGAGCGTGTCCTCGATCTCGCGCTGGATCGTCCGGCGCAGCGGCCGGGCGCCCATCACCGGGTCGTAACCCTTCTTGGCGAGCAGCTCCTTCGCGGACTGGGAGAGCTCGATGCCCATGTCCCGGTCCTTGAGGCGCTCGTCGACGCGGCTGATCATCAGGTCGACGATCTGGAGGATGTCCTCCTGCGTCAGCTGCGGGAAGACGATGATGTCGTCCACACGGTTGAGGAACTCCGGGCGGAAGTGCTGCTTCAGCTCGTCGCTGACCTTCGCCTTCATCCGCTCGTAGTTGGACTTCGTGTCGCCCTGGGCGGCGAAGCCCAGGTTGAAGCCCTTCGAGATGTCCCTGGTCCCGAGGTTGGTGGTCATGATGATGACCGTGTTCTTGAAGTCCACGACCCGGCCCTGGGAGTCGGTCAGGCGACCGTCCTCCAGGATCTGGAGAAGGGAATTGAAGATATCGGGGTGGGCCTTCTCGACCTCGTCGAAGAGGACGACGGAGAACGGCTTGCGGCGCACCTTCTCGGTGAGCTGGCCGCCCTCTTCGTAGCCGACGTATCCGGGCGGCGAACCGAAGAGGCGGGAAACCGTGTGCTTCTCGCTGAACTCCGACATGTCGAGGGAGATCATCGCGTCCTCGTCGCCGAAGAGGAATTCGGCGAGCGCCTTCGAAAGCTCGGTCTTACCGACACCGGACGGGCCGGCGAAGATGAACGAGCCACCGGGGCGCTTCGGGTCCTTCAGACCCGCACGGGTACGGCGGATGGCCCGCGAGAGGCCGATGACGGCGTCCTTCTGGCCGATGACGCGCTTGTGGAGCTCGTCCTCCATGCGGAGCAGACGCGAGGACTCCTCCTCGGTCAGCTTGAAGACCGGGATGCCGGTGGCGGTCGCGAGGACCTCGGCGATCAGCTCGCCGTCGACCTCGGCGACGACGTCCATGTCGCCGGCCTTCCACTCCTTCTCCCGCTTCGTCTTCGCGGCGAGGAGCTGCTTCTCCTTGTCGCGCAGGGACGCGGCCTTCTCGAAGTCCTGCGAGTCGATCGCGGACTCCTTGTCGCGGCGGACGCCGGCGATCTTCTCGTCGAACTCGCGGAGGTCCGGCGGCGCGGTCATCCGGCGGATGCGCATCCGGGAGCCGGCCTCGTCGATCAGGTCGATCGCCTTGTCCGGGAGGAAGCGGTCCGAGATGTACCGGTCGGCCAGGGTCGCGGCCTGGACGAGGGCCTCGTCGGTGATGGAGACCCGGTGGTGGGCCTCGTACCGGTCGCGCAGACCCTTGAGGATCTCGATGGTGTGCGGCAGCGACGGCTCGGCGACCTGGATGGGCTGGAAGCGGCGCTCGAGGGCCGCGTCCTTCTCCAGGTACTTGCGGTACTCGTCGAGCGTGGTGGCACCGATGGTCTGGAGCTCACCGCGGGCCAGCATCGGCTTGAGGATGCTGGCGGCGTCGATCGCGCCCTCGGCGGCGCCCGCACCCACGAGGGTGTGGAGCTCGTCGATGAACAGGATGATGTCGCCGCGGGTGCGGATCTCCTTGAGGACCTTCTTCAGGCGCTCCTCGAAGTCACCGCGGTAGCGGGAGCCGGCGACCAGCGCGCCGAGGTCCAGGGTGTAGAGGTGCTTGTCCTTGAGGGTCTCGGGCACCTCGCCCTTGACGATGGCCTGCGCCAGGCCCTCGACGACGGCGGTCTTGCCGACGCCGGGCTCGCCGATGAGGACCGGGTTGTTCTTGGTGCGGCGGGACAGCACCTGCATGACCCGCTCGATCTCCTTCTCGCGCCCGATGACCGGGTCGAGCTTGGATTCGCGGGCCGCCTGGGTGAGGTTCCGGCCGAACTGGTCGAGGACCAGGGACGTCGAGGGGGTGCCCTCGGCAGGACCGCCGGCCGTGGCGGCTTCCTTGCCCTGGTAGCCGGAGAGCAGCTGGATGACCTGCTGCCGGACCCGGTTGAGGTCGGCGCCCAGCTTCACGAGGACCTGGGCGGCGACGCCCTCGCCCTCGCGGATCAGGCCGAGCAGGATGTGCTCGGTGCCGATGTAGTTGTGGCCGAGCTGGAGGGCCTCCCGGAGCGACAGCTCCAGGACCTTCTTGGCACGAGGGGTGAAGGGGATGTGCCCGGACGGGGCCTGCTGGCCCTGGCCGATGATCTCCTCCACCTGCTGGCGGACCGCCTCGAGCGAAATCCCGAGGCTCTCCAGGGCCTTAGCGGCGACACCCTCACCCTCGTGGATAAGGCCCAGAAGGATGTGCTCGGTGCCGATGTAGTTGTGGTTGAGCATCCGGGCTTCTTCCTGAGCCAGGACGACAACCCGCCGCGCGCGGTCGGTGAACCTCTCGAACATCGTTAATCGCTCCTCAGAGCGGTCAGTCAGTTAGGGGTCGATCCCCTCCCTGTCCTTCCGCAGCTTAGTCCCGCAAGCGGGGACCGCTCATTCCAACTGCCGACATCCGTCCGGATCACCCCCTCTTCAGCGGGGAGACCTGCTGCCGAACAGCCGACAAATGCTCCAACCCGATGGTGCGAGACGATGTTCCCGCAGGCCAAGTAGTTACCCGCGCCATCAGTACGCCGATGGCGAACGTGAGACGCCGAAGCCCGCGAGTCGCCCCTCTCCACTAGGAATGTCTTACCCGTAAGCACTGACACTCCATGCGGCGCACCCCGGTTCCCTCCGCTACCAGCGAACACCCTTGCGCTGCCGAATGCACGCGTAGGCCCCATCCCGGACACCTTGCGCGTTCACGGGGGGACGGTGTGTCACCGCGGGCGTAACCAATGGGCCCCCGAGGGAGTTCCCCGGGCATGGCTTTCACCGTCCCGCTCCCCCGCACGCCGTCCGACGGCGGGATCGCGCGGTGGTACGAGGACGAGCTCGGCTGGGCCGCCGTGGCGGGCCCGCCGGCGGAGCTGGTCACGGGGCTGCGCTTCGACGTCCTGGAACTGCCCGCCGCGGCCGGCCGGGGCGTGCTGCGCCGGATGGGCGCGACGACGGGGCCGGTGGCCCTGATGGGGCGCCGGATGGGGCTGCTCGTGGCCGCGGGGAGCGCGGAGGAGCTACCGGGACTGCTCGACTGGCTGGAGTGGGGCGGGATCTCGCTGGATCTCGCGATCCGCGGTGCCGGCGGCCGGACGACCGCACCCCTTCCCCCGGGGTGGAGCGGTTCCGGCGCGCCGGGCGCCGCGGTGTGGCTGCGGGCGCCCGCGCCGGGTCGCGAGGTCGAGTCCTCGCTGCCGGCGCTGCGGTCCGCGCCCTGGGGCGTTGCGGGTGCCCCCTGTCTGGTGCGTCTCGTGGCCGCCGCCGCTGCGGAGTGCCACCGGGTGCGACTGCTGAGTGCCCGTACCCGTGGGGCGGCTCAGCAGCTTTCGCCTCAGCGGTTCGCGTCCTCGTAGGCGGCCTTGATGTCGGCGGGGACGCGGCCGCGGTCGTTGACGTTCATGCCGTTCTCCTTGGCCCACGCGCGGATCTTCGCGGTGTCCTGGCTGCCCGTCGCCACGGCGCGGCCCTTGCCGCGTCCGCCGGTGGTGCGGCCGCCGGTGCGACGGCCACCAGTGGTGTACGGCTCGAGCAGGCCACGGAGCTTTTCCGCGTTGGCGGTGGTGAGGTCGATCTCGTAGGTCTTGCCGTCCAGCGCGAACGTCACGGTCTCGTCCGCCTCGACGCCGTCGAGGTCGTCGACAAGAAGGACCTGAACCTTCTGTGCCACCGGATTTCCTTTCATCGAAAATGCAGTACGCGGAAAGGAAACCGCTTTTCCCGGAAAAACACAAACCCCTGGGAGAGGTTCAGAACCCCGGCAACGCGGGAAACGTGCGCGATTCGGACATAGGGTTCCGCGAGAGGATCGCCGGGCTTCCCCGTCACAGGTGCAGAAGCATCCGGCTGTTGCCCAAGGTGTTCGGCTTCACTCGTTCGAGACCGAGGAACTCGGCGACTCCCTCGTCATAGGAACGCAGGAGCTCGCTGTAGACATCTCCGTCGACCGGGGTCTCGCCGATCTCGACGAAGCCGTGCTTCACGAAGAAGTCGACTTCGAAGGTCAGGCAGAATACCCGCCGCACCCCGAGCCATCGGGCGGTGTGCAACAACTTGTCCAGCACCTGATGTCCGACGCCGGCTCCCTTGAAGTCGGGATCGACGGCGAGAGTACGGACTTCGGCGAGGTCTTCCCACATGACGTGGAGTGCGCCGCAGCCGACGACGACGGCGTCCTCGTCGCGTTCCGCGACCCAGAACTCCTGGATGGACTCGTAAAGCGTCACGGTCGCCTTGTCGAGCAGGATGCCGCGCTGCACGAAAGGATCGACGAGACGGCGGACCGCGGGCACATCGCTGGTGCGGGCCCTGCGAACGGTGACGGCTTTGGAGGTCGACATGGGGGGACGCTATCGCTACGGGCGGGGCGTCCCTTCCTCACCCTCGGCCTCCCGCGGGGCGGCGGGAAGGGGGTTGTCGCGCTGGACGATCCGGATGGCGTCGTTCAGCGACTCCCGCTGTTCCGGCGACATCATGCCGAAGAAGGCGACGAGTGCGGCGGCGGGGTTGTCGCTCTGCGCCCAGGCCTCGTTCATCAGCGCGGCGGAGTAGGCGGCGCGGGTGGAGACCGCCGTATATCGATAGGCGCGGCCTTCGACCTCCCGGCGGACCCAGCCCTTCTGATGGAGATTGTCCATGACGGTCATGACGGTGGTGTAGGCGATGGACCGTTCCTGCTGAAGGTCCTCCAGGACTTCCCGGACGGTGACCGGGCGGTTCCATTGCCAGACGCGCGTCATGACGGCGTCTTCGAGTTCTCCCAAGGGGCGGGGCACAATGCCACCCTAGTGGGAGAAACGCCAATTAACGTCTATTGCCGCTCAAGAAGGACGAAAAGGGTGCACGACCGGAAGCGGTCGCACACCCTTGGCGCTGCTGTACGGGAGGGGCTAGGAGCCGTCCGCCTGGCGGGCGGCCTCGGCGCGGGCGAGGGCGGCGTCCACGACCGCGTCCTCCTTGGCCTTGTTCGGGCCGCCCTGGCTCTTGACGATCACGGTGACGAGGGCGATGAAGAACGCGGCCATCACCACGGGAGGCAGGAGCGCGGATACGTAGTCCATGCCGACCAGAGTAGCTATCCGGCGACCCGCTCCTCGGGCGGGGGCGGCGGAACGGGCCGTCGGCGCGGCGGGAAGACCTCGGAGGGCTTCGGCACCGGGCGCTCGGCCGGGACGGGCGGCTTCGGCTTGGGCTCGTCCCCCGCCGCACGCCCGCCGGGCAGGGCGAGCAGCCGGGCCCGGGAGACGGAGGGCGCGGTCGAGGCGGTGGCCTGCGAGACCCGGGCCAGGCGCGCGCGTACGGAACGCTCGGCGAGGACCTGGCAGCGGGCGAGGAGCTCGGCGGCGGCCGGGTTGCGGCGCAGCGCGCGCAGGGCGGCGAGGTCGTCGGCGCCGGGGTCGTAGCCGGCGGCCAGCGCGTCCCGGAGCAGCTCCAGATAGCCGCTGAGGGACCCGGGCAGCGCCTCGCGGTACCGGGCCAGGTCGTCGAGGAGGAAGGCGCGCAGCCGGCCGGCCTCGCGTACCGCCTCGTCCACGGATTCGGCCAAACGCAGACAGTCCTGGACGTCCTCGTCCTGGAGGGGGGCAGGGTGGAGGGCGATGGCAAGGGCGCGACGGAGCACACGCAGCTCGTCCGCGCTGAACGCCATGCCGCCGCGGGATCCGTATGGCGTGGGCATGGGGCGACGATACGCGCTAATCGGACAAATTTCGCTTTATTGATCATCCCCCGGCGCGGCGCGGGGGGATGATCGTCTCGCTTGCGTCAGGCCGAACGCCGCCGCCTGATCAGCAGCAACGCCCCGGCGACCAGGGCGAGGGCGGCACCGCCCCCGATCACCGCGATCCCGGTCGCGCCGGTGGCGGCCAGCCCGTCGCCGTCGCTTCCGCCGGCGGAGCCCGACGTGCCCGACGTACCCGACGTACCCGACGTACCCGACGTACCCGACGATGACGTGGACGCGTCGCCGGTGACCTCCACCTTGATCGGCGCGGTGTCGTTGGCCGGGTTGGGGTCGGTCTCCCCGGTGCCGGGAACGGTGGTGACGGTGCCCTCGGCACCCTCGACCTTCCGGTCGATACGGGCCCGCAGGAACGTCCATGACGTCCCCTGGCAAATGATCTCGTCGCCGGTGCCCCAGTGGCCGCAGGGCGACCCCTCCGAGGCGAAGCTGCCCGGCTCGGCCTCCACGAACGAGACGCCCTCCGGGAGCTCCAGCTTCACTTTCACGACGCCGGGGATTCCGATGTCCACGGTCCGGCCGATCTCGCCCCGGATCGTGAAGCCCTCGGCGGCCAGGTCGGGTCCGGTCCGCGCGAGCCCGAAGGAGAAGGAGCCGCCCCGGTCAGCGGCGAGGGAGGACAGGGCGACCGGCTTCAGGCCGAGCGGCCGCTCCCCGCCCTTGGTGAAGGAGCTGTCGCGCCAGTAGTCCGACGAATCCACGTGCACGCCACCCAAAGCTCCGACCCGGTACCGGTAGGAGCCGCTGCCCTCCGGGGCGCCGGCCATGGACGCCGTGAACGGCTCGTCCGTCTCGTACGCCTGGCCCGGCTTCACGTCGCCGGGGAACTCGCAGTACGCCTCCGCGCCGGTCGAGCTGTAGTAGCAGTTGCTGTGGCGGACGCCGTCGAGGGCGGCCCCGGAGACGGAGACGTGGAGGAGCGTCCCGCCCTCCAGCGTCAGCGGGCCCTTGTTGCCGAAGGCGGGAACGAGCGGCGGCGCGCTGCCACGCTCGGACTCCGGGACGGTGTACGGCTCATGGGCGCGCAGAAGCATCTCGGCCTTGCCGATGAAGACCTTGGTGGAGCCGGTGGCGGGGGCCGTGTTGGTGCTGGTGGCCTTCATCTCGATCGTGCCGGCCGCACCGACCGGGACGCCCTTCACCGAGGTCATGCGGAAGGGGTGCATCGGCTCCCGGCCGGTGACGGAGTCCGCCGGGCAGGTGACGACGTAGTCCTGCCGGGTGCATCGGTAGGCCAACTGCGAGAGGGTGACCTTGCCCTTGAGCGAGGAGGCGTCGAAGACCACCGAGACATTCTCGGCCGTCCCGAAACGGGTCTCCCCGGTGGTCCCCACGAGGTACATCTCGAAGCCGCCGAAGTCGGGGGCCTCCACCGCGCCCTCCGCCGGCACGGAGAAGGATCTGCTCGCCCGCAGCTCCAGCCTCACCTCGTCCGCCGCGTCCGCCGCGGTGGCCGGTGCGGCCGCGGCCAGGGACAGGAGCGCGGACAACAGCGCCGCCGTGCGCCTCATGGGGTACCTCGTCTCCGTCACGAACCAGTCGTACGGAACGGAGACCCTCCGGACGGGGCGGAGGTTGTACGCCTACATGCGCGCGACGTTCCGCTCGTACACCAGCCGCAGGCCGATCAGGGTCAGCCAGGGCTCGTGCTCGTCGATCTCCTTCGAGTCGGCGAGGACCATCGGGGCCAGGCCGCCGGTCGCGATGACCGTGACGTCGGAGGGGTCGCCCTTCGGGCCGACGAGTTCCCGCTTCATCCGGGCCACCACGCCGTCGACCTGGCCCGCGTACCCGAAGACGATGCCCGACTGCATGGCCTCGACCGTGTTCTTGCCGATCACGCTGCGCGGGCGGGCCAGCTCGATCTTGCGGAGCATGGCGCCCTTGACGCCCAGGGCCTCCACCGAGATCTCGATGCCCGGCGCGATCGCCCCGCCCGCGTACTCGCCGCGCGCGGTGATCGCGTCGTACGTCGTCGCCGTGCCGAAGTCCACGACGATCGCCGGGCCGCCGTACAGCTCGACGGCCGCGACCGCGTTGATGATGCGGTCGGCGCCGACCTCCTTGGGGTTGTCCGTCAGGATCGGCACCCCCGTCTTGACGCCCGGCTCCACGAGGACCGCCGGCACGTCCCCGTAGTACCGGCGGGTCACCTCGCGCAGCTCGTGCAGCACCGAGGGGACCGTCGCACAGATGGCGATCCCCTCGATGCCGTCGCTCAGCTCGACGCCGAGCAGCGGGTGCATGCCCATGAGGCCCTGGAGCAGGACCGCCATCTCGTCGGCGGTACGGCTCGGGTCCGTGGAGATCCGCCAGTGCTCGATGATCTCCTCGCCGTCGAAGAGACCGAGCACCGTGTGCGTGTTGCCGACGTCGATGGTGAGCAGCATCAGGAGCGCACCTCGCGCAGGTCGAGGCCGATGTCCAGGATCGGGGAGGAGTGGGTGAGGCCGCCGACCGCCAGGTAGTCGACACCGGTCGACGCGTACGCCGACGCGTTCTCCAGGGTCAGCCGGCCCGAGGACTCCAGGACGGCGCGGCCCGCGACCAGGGCGACGGCCTCCTCGGTCTCGATGGGGGTGAAGTTGTCGAGCAGGATCAGGTCGGCGCCCGCGTCCAGGACCTCGCGGACCTGGTGCATCGTGTCGACCTCGACCTCGATCGGCACCTCCGGGAACAGCTCGCGGACGGCCTTGAAGGCCTCGGCGACGCCGCCGGCCGCCACCACGTGGTTGTCCTTCACCAGGGCCGCGTCGGAGAGCGACATGCGGTGGTTGACGCCGCCGCCGCAGCGGACCGCGTACTTCTCCAGGGCGCGCAGGCCCGGCGTCGTCTTGCGGGTGTCGCGGACCTTGGCCTTCGTGCCCTCCAGGGCGTCCGCCCACGCGCGCGTGGCGGTGGCGATGCCGGAGAGACGGCACAGGATGTTGAGCGCGCTGCGCTCGCCGGTGAGCAGGTCGCGGGTGCGGGCGGTGACGCTGAGCAGCACCTGCCCGGCCTCGACGCGCTCGCCGTCCTCGACGTGCCGCTCGACCTCGAACTCGTCCGCGCAGACGATGGACAGGACGGCCTCGGCGACCCGCAGACCGGCGACGACACCGGCCTCGCGGGCGGTGAAGTCGGCCGTGGCGACGGCGTCCTCGGGGACGGTCGCGACGGTCGTGACGTCCACCCCGCCGTCGAGGTCCTCGGCGATCGCGAGGTGGGCGATGTCCTCGACCTGGACGGGGTCGAGACCGGCGTCGGCGAGCAGCTGCGCGAGGGCGGGGTCGAGCCCGCACTCGAACTCCTCGCCCTCGCCGCAGCCGCAGCCGTCGCCGCAGCCGCCGGCCTCCTCGGAGGAGACCGTGTTGATCTGGATGAGAGGGACGTCCACGGGCTCGGGACGGGCTTCCTCGGGCGTGCTCACTTACGGCTCCCTGGGTGCGTCGAGGGTGGGGGGAAAGTCGGAGGTTTCGGTGGTGCGGAGGTCGAGGCTCCGCTCCGGGGTCAGATGGACGACGAGGTGCTTGCGCCAGTTCGCGTCGTCCCGTTCCGGGCGGTCCTCGCGCCAGTGGCAGCCGCGGGTCTCCTCGCGGCGGCGGGCCGCGGCGACCAGGACCCGGGCGACGCACAGCAGGTTCGTGGTCTCCCAGGAGTCCACGCCGGGCTCGGCCGCCTTGCTGTCGTCGTCGCCGCCCGCCACGGCGTCGCTGTGCAGGGCGTCGAGGGCCTCGGCGGCCTCCCGCAGGCTGGCTTCCGAGCGGAGCACGCTCGCGCCGGCCGTCATGATCCGCTGGATACGGGTCCGGGCGCCGGCCACGGGCAGCGGCAGGGTCACCGGGGCCGGGTGCGGCACCGGGGCGCCCGGCACGCGCGGGGCGGCGGCCGTGATCTCCTCGGCGATCCGCTCGGCGAAGACCAGGCCCTCCAGGAGCGAGTTCGAGGCGAGCCGGTTGGCGCCGTGGACACCGGTGCAGGCGACCTCCCCGCACGCGTACAGGCCCGGCACGGTGGTCCGGCCGCGCAGGTCCGTGCGGACGCCGCCGGAGGCGTAGTGGGCGGCGGGGGCGACCGGGATCGGCTCCGTCACCGGGTCGATGCCGTGGGCGCGGCAGGCCGCCAGGATCGTCGGGAAGCGCTCCGCCCACATCTCGGCGCCGAAGTGGCGGGCGTCGAGGTACATGTGCTCGGTGCCCTGCTCCAGCATCCGGCGGGTGATCGCCTTGGCGACGATGTCCCGGGGCGCGAGCTCGGCCAGCTCGTGCTGCCCGAGCATGAAGCGGACCCCGTCGGCGTCGACGAGATGGGCGCCCTCGCCCCGTACCGCCTCGGAGACCAGCGGCTGCTGCCCCTCGGAGCCGGCCCCGAGGAAGAGCACCGTGGGGTGGAACTGGACGAACTCCAGGTCGGAGACCTCGGCCCCGGCCCGCAGCGCGAGCGCGACGCCGTCACCGGTGGAGACACCCGGGTTGGTCGTGGCGGAGAAGACCTGGCCCATGCCTCCGGTGGCCAGGACCACCGCGGGCGCGTGGACGGCGCCGACGCCGTCGTGCTGCCCCTCGCCCATGACGTGCAGCGTCACGCCCGCCGTGCGGCCCTCTGCGTCCGTGAGGAGGTCCAGGACGAGGGCGTGCTCGATGAAGCGCACGCCCCGGTCCCGTATCGCCTCGACCAGGGCGCGGGAGATCTCGGCGCCGGTCGCGTCCCCGCCCGCGTGGGCGATCCGGCGGCGGTGGTGGCCGCCCTCCCGGGTCAGCGCGATCTCGCCGTCGGAGGTCTTGTCGAAGTCGGCACCGGTCGAGATCAGGCGGCGGACCGCGTCCGGGCCCTCCGTGACCAGGGCCCGCACGGCCTGCTCGTCGCACAGCCCGGCACCGGCGACGAGGGTGTCGTCGAGGTGCTGCTCGGGGGTGTCGCCCTCGCCGAGCGCGGCCGCGATGCCGCCCTGGGCCCAGCGGGTCGAGCCGTCGTCGAGCCGCGCCTTGGTGACGACGACCGTCCGGAGCCCGGCGGCGGTGCACCGCAGGGCGGCGGTGAGGCCCGCGACCCCGGAGCCGACCACGACGACGTCGGCGTCGATGGCCCAGCCCGGCGCGGGCGCGTGCAGCCGTATTCCGGTCACTTGGTGGCTCCGAAGGTCAGGGGGATGTTGTCGATGAGCCGCGTGCTTCCCACGCGCGCGGCGACGGCGAGGATCGCCTCCCCGTCGTGGTCGCCGGCGACCTCGGTGAAGTCGGCCGGGTCGACGAGCGCCAGGTAGTCCAGGGTGAGCGGCGGCTCGGACTTGGCCGCCTCGTCCAGGACGGAGCGGGCCGCGGCCCGTACGGCGTCGGCGCAGCCGCCCTCGGCGGCCTGCGCGACCGCGTGGGCGTCGGCGGCGGCCCGTGCCTCGCCGATCCGCGACAGCGCCTCGGCACGGTTCTCGGCCCGGCCCTGGGCGCCCGGCAGCGAGGCGGCACGCGCACGCAGCGCCTCCTGCGCGGCGAGCCGCTCCCGGGCCGCGAACAGCGCGCGGGACAGCGACAGGGCCGTCCGCCGCTCCCCGGACGACAGGTAGCGGTTGCGGCTGGACAGGGCCAGACCGTCGGTCTCGCGGACGGTCTCCACGCCGACGATCTCGACGGGGAAGTTCAGATCGCGGACCATGCGGCGGATCAGGGCCAGCTGCTGGGCGTCCTTCTGGCCGAAGAAGGCCAGGTCGGGCGCGGTGAGGTGGAGCAGCTTGGCGACGACCGTCAGCATGCCGTCGAAGTGGCCGGGCCGGGAGGCGCCTTCGAGCCGCTCGCCCATGGGCCCGGCGGTGATCCGGACCTGCGGCTCTCCGCCCGGGTAGACCTCGTCGACGGAGGGCGCGAAGACGGCGCTCGCGCCCGCCGCGAAGGCCAGTTCCAGGTCGGCTTCGAGGGTGCGCGGGTAGCGGTCGAGGTCCTCGCCGGCACCGAACTGCAGCGGGTTCACGAAGACGGTCACGGCGACGAAGCCCTTGGCGCCCACGCGCTCGCGCGCGGCCCGGATCAGCGTGGCGTGGCCCTCGTGGAGGGCGCCCATGGTCATGACCACGGCATTGCGGCCGGGGAAACCGAAGTGGGCGACGGCGTCCTGGAGGTCCTCGGCCGTACGGAAGAGCTCGGCCGGCCGGCCGCGGCCGTCCTTGGCGCCGTCACGGGCGAACAGGCTCATCGGTCGTCTCCTTGCGGCCCGTCGGCGGGGTCTGCGGGGCGGGCGGGTCCGCTCACCGGCTCGGCGAGCACGCCCAGCAGGTCCTCGGCCAGCTCGGGCTTGAGCAGGCCGTGCGCGAGCGCCCGGTCGGCGGTCGTGCGGGCCATCGCCAGATAACCGGCGACGGTGCCGGGCGCGTGCTTGCGCAGCTCGGCGACGTGGGCGGCGACCGTACCGGCGTCACCGCGCGCGACGGGACCGGTGAGGGCCGCGTCCCCGGACCGCAGGGCGTTGTCCAGGGCGGCGCCCAGGAGCGGGCCCAGCATGCGGTCGGGGGCGGCGACACCGGCCTTGTGGAGCAGCTCCATGGACTGGGCCACCAGGGTGACCAGGTGGTTCGCGCCGAGGGCCAGGGCCGCGTGGTAGAGCGGCCGGGCCTCCTCCGCGATCCACTCGGGCTCGCCGCCCATCTCGATCACCAGCGCCTCGGCGGCGAGCCGCAGCTCCTCGGGCGCGGTCACCCCGAAGGAGCAGCCGGCGAGCCGCTGGACGTCGACGGCGGTGCCGGTGAAGGTCATGGCGGGGTGCAGGGCGAGCGGCAGGGCGCCGGCCCGGCGGGCGGGGTCGAGGACCCGCGCCCCGTACCGCCCGGAGGTGTGCACGATCAACTGTCCCGGCCGTACGGCTCCGGTGTCGGCGAGGCCCTCGACCAGGCCCGGCAGCGCGTCGTCCGGCACGGTCAGGAGGACCAGGTCGGCGAGGGCCAGGACACGGGCGGGCTCGACGACGGGGACGTCGGGCAGGAGCTCGGCGGCGCGCCGCCGGGAGGCGTCGGAGACCGCCGAGACGGCGACGGGGCGGTGCCCGGCGAGCCGGAGCGAGGCGGCGAGGGCGGGGCCGACCCGGCCGGCGCCGACGACTCCGACACTGAGCCGGGCGGGTCGGTCCTCGGCCCGGGGCTCGGGGCCTCGGGGCTCTGGCGCTGCTGGTGCGTTCACGGTGGGGACGGCCTTCCGTTCCAGTCCTCGGCGGGTACCGGACGATTTCTGGTCATGCTACGCCAGCGTTTCGCGGCGCTCCGTGGCCTGTCCACAGGGTGTGGGCGGTGGTGTGATGATCAACCCATGAATCCTGTGACTCCTGCGGAGACTCCTGTGGACGGGGAAGCGGCCCGGCTCCACCGGCAGAAGGTGTGGGGCGGCGCCGAGCGCAGCCTGTGGAACACGTCGGTCGACGGCACCGTCGGGTCGCGGCTGCGTGAACTGGCCGACTGGGCGGAGGCCGCGGGCCACGGGGAAGCCCTGCTCGACACGTACGGCAACGGGCTCGTGGAGGAGCTGGAGCGACGCGTCGCCGAGGAGCTCGGCCTCCCCGCCGCCGTGTTCTTCCCGACCGGCACGATGGCCCAGCAGGTGGCGCTGCGCTGCTGGGCGGGGCGCACCGGCAGCCCCGTCGTCGCCCTCCACCCGCTCGCCCACCCCGAGGTCCACGAGAACGGGGCGTTCGGGGCCGTCTCCGGGCTCCGCACGGTCCACCCGACCGACGCGCCCCGGCTGCCGACCGCCGAGGAGGTACGGGACCACCCGGAGCCCTTCGGGACGCTGATGCTCGAGCTTCCGCTGCGGGACGCCGGCTTCGTGCTGCCGTCCTGGGAGGAGCTCACCGAGGTCGTCGCGGCGGCCCGGGAGCGGGACGCGGTGGTCCACTTCGACGGGGCCCGGCTGTGGGAGTGCACGACGCACTTCGGCCGGAGCCTCGCCGAGATCGCGGAGCTCGCCGACAGCGTGTACGTCTCCTTCTACAAGTCCCTCGGCGGCATGTCCGGGGCCGTGCTCGCCGGCCCCGAGGACCTCGTGGAGGAGGCCAGGATCTGGCGCCACCGGTACGGCGGGATGCTCTTCCAGCAGTACGCGCCGGCGCTCTCCGCGCTCCGGGGCCTCGACGTCGAGCTGCCCCGGCTGCCCTCGTACGTGGCCCACGCGCGCGTGGTCGCCGACGCGGTCCGGGAGGCGCTGGCGGAGGCGGGCACCGGCTGGTTCCGCGTCCACCCCGAGACCCCGCACACCCATCAGTTCCAGGTCTGGCTGCCGTACGACCCGGACGCCCTGACGGCGGCGGCCCTCGCCCAGACCGAGGACACCGGCACCGCCTTCTTCCGCCGCTGGTCCGCCCCGGGCGCGGGCGGCCCGCCGGGGGTGGCGGTCACGGAGCTGACGGTGGCCGGCGCCGGCCTGGAGTGGACGGCGGAGGACGTGAAGCAGGCGGTACGGGACTTCCTGGCGCGCGTGGAGGGCTGACGGGCGGGGATCCGGGCCGGCCCGGCAGCGGGGCGTCAGGTCGGGCCGCCGGACCGGCCGCCGGGCCTCGGTTCCGGACGGCCGGGCCACTGGTCCGGGCTGACGGCCCGGCCGCCGGGGCCTCGGGTCCGGGCCACCGGACGCGCAGGGCCTCAGGTCCGGGACGCCAGTCCGGCCGCCGGGACTCAGGTCCGGGCCACCGGGCCTCAGGTCCGGGCTGACGGCCCGGCCGCCGGGGCCTCGGGTCCGGGCCACCGGACCTCAGATCCGGGCTGACGGCCCGGCCGCCGGGGCCTCGGGTCCGGGCCACCGGACGCGCAGGGCCTCAGGTCCGGGACGCCAGTCCGGCCGCCGGGCCTCAGGTCCGGCGGCCGCGCAGGGCCGTACGGAGTCGGCGGAGCGGTCCGTCGCCGGCCCCGCGGCCCGCCGTCGCCCGTTCGAGGCGGCGGCGGTCGCGGAGGGCCCGGAACACGGCCACGTCCTGCGTGCCGGGCGCCGGCGGCATCGGTTCGCCGAGCCGGCCGGCGCGGTAGGTGTCGAAGAGGTACTGGTGCAGCGCGTTCATGGCCTCACCGTGCGCCGCGCCACCGCGGCGAGGCCCCCGGATTGACGACCCCCGTCAATCCGGGGCCCGCCGATTGACGACCCCCGTCAAACGGGACGACAGCTCCCCCGACCCACCCCGCACCATGGACGGGTGAGCGTGACCATCGACATCACCGGACTGCCGCACGAGCGGATCACCTTCTGCCCCTCGCCGCTGGCCGAGCTGGGCGCCGCCCTGCACGCCCTCGCCGAGCCCACGCACCACCCCCGGCTGCACGCCTGGACCACCACGACGACCGCTGCCCTGAAGCCGGAGCTCGCGGACCGGCTCCACGAGGCCGACTTCATGTGGAACTCCACCCGCTCGGACATCCTGCTGCCGGCCCACCCCCGGGAGACCCTCGCGGAGGAGCTGGACGACCTCGACCGCATGGACGACGAGAAGTTCGTCGGCTCCGCCCTGGAGATCTCCTGCAACAGCCACTACAGGGACGGCGCCCCCTCCCCGCTCGTCGACGAACGGATGCGCCGCCGCGCCCAGGACCTGGCGGCCGCGCGCGGCCCGCGCCAGGCCGCGTTCGTGGAGCGGATGCTGACCGACCCGCCCGGCACGCGCGCGTGGATCCGGCGGCTCATGGAGGACTGCGACGAGGCCTTCTTCGCGGACACCTGGGGCCGGGTCCGGATCCAGCTCGCCGCCGACGCCCGCCACAAGACGGAGCTGATGCGCCACAAGGGGCTGGCCGAGGCCGTCACCGACGCCTCCGCCGCCATGAGCCTGGAGGAGGACGAGAAGGGCTCCCGGATCGTCGTCGACAAACTGATCCAGGGCCGGACCAGCGCCGAGGGCTCCGCGCTGACGCTCCTGCCGACGGCCTTCGGCTGGCCGCACCTCTTCGCCCTGTACACCCCGGGCTGGCAGCCCGTCATCCAGTACCCGATCCCCACGCGCGACCTCGGCGGCGCGGCCTCCGTCGAGGCGGTCAAGCTGCGCCTTGAGGCCGTCGCCCATCCCATGCGGATGCGGCTCTGCCGCAGTCTGGCGCGCGGCTCCAGCACGACGAGCGAGCTGGCCGACGCTTACAACATCACGGCCCCCGAGGTCTCCCGCCACCTCGCGGTCCTGAAGAAGGCCGGGCTGATCGTCACCCAGCGCCGCGGCCGGTACGTGCTCCACCAGCTCGACGTGGCCGTCGTGGCCCGGCTCGGCAGCGACTTCCTGGAGTCGGTGCTCCGGTGACGGAGGCTCGGGCGATGCGGCCCGGGGGCCGCTAGACCGCGCCGCCGCCCGCCCGGACCAGGCCCGTCTCGTACGCAAGGACCACGACCTGGACCCGGTCGCGCAGGCCCAGCTTGGTCAGGATGCGGCCCACGTGCGTCTTCACCGTCGCCTCGGAGAGGACGAGCCGGGCGGCGATCTCGCCGTTCGACAGGCCCTGCGCGACCAGCATCATCACCTCGCGCTCCCGGTCCGTCAGCCGCCCCAGTTCCTTGTGCTCGGGCTCCCTGCCCGAGGACGGCAGCATCGGCGAGAAGCGGTCCAGGAGCCGGCGCGTGGTCGACGGCGCCACCACCGCGTCACCGCTGTGCACCGAGCGGATCGCGCCGAGCAGCTCCGCCGGCGGCACGTCCTTCAGCATGAAGCCGCTCGCGCCCGCCTTGAGCCCCGAGAACGCGTACTCGTCGAGGTCGAACGTCGTCAGGATCAGCACCTTCGGCGCGTCCGGCTCCGAGCAGATCCGCCGGGTCGTCTCCACCCCGTCCAGCTTCGGCATGCGCACGTCCATCAGGACGACGTCGACCGCCGTGGAACGCAGCACCTCCAGGGCCTCGACCCCGTCGCCCGCCTCCGCCACGACCTCCATGTCCGGCTGGGCGGCGAGCACCATGCGGAAACCGGTCCGCAGCAGCACCTGGTCGTCGACGAGCATCACGCGGATGGACATCAGGTCAGTTCCTTAGGGGTCGTCAGTGAGCGGGCTTGAGGGGGAGCAGGGCGCTGATCCGGAAACCGCCGCCGGGACGCGGCCCCGCGTCCAGGGTGCCGCCCACCATGCCGACCCGCTCCCGCATGCCGATCAGACCGTGGCCCCGTCCGTCGGCGCCCCCGTCCTCGTACATCTCCTGCGGAGCGCCCCGGCCGTCGTCCTCGACGAGCAGCCCGAGACCGTCGTCGAAGTAGACGAGCCGCACGCTGGCGCCGACGTCCGGCCCGCCGTGCTTGCGCGTGTTGGTGAGGGCCTCCTGCACGATCCGGTACGCGGTGAGCTCGACGCCGCTGGGCAGCGGGCGGGGGCTCCCCTCGATCGCGAAGTCGACGGTGAGGCCGGCGCCCCGCACCTGCTCCACCAGGTCCTCGATCTGCTGGACGTCGGGCTGCGGCACGTACTCCCCGGCCTCCTGGTGCTCGCCGGTGCGCAGGATCCCGAGGAGTCTGCGCATCTCGGCGAGCGCCTGCCGGCCCGTGGTGGAGATCGTCTCCAGGGCCTGCTTGGCGGTCTCCGGGGAGGAGTCCATGACATAGGCGGCGCCGTCGGCCTGGACCACCATCACCGACACGTTGTGCGCGACGACGTCGTGCAGCTCGCGGGCGATCCGGGCCCGCTCCGCGGCGACCGCGACCTTGGCCTGGGCCTCGCGCTCCTGCTCCAGGCGGGAGGCCCGCTCCTCCAGCTGCGCGAAATAGGCGCGGCGGGTGCGGAGCGAGTCGCCCAGGACCCAGGCGAGGGCGAACGGCACGGTCATGATGACCGCGAAGAAGACCTTGGCCGCGCCGGAGCCCGAGCCCTCCTCCATGGGCCATCTGACCTGGGCGAGCGTGGAGGCGCTGAGTCCGCCGACGAGCGCCAGCCGGGAGGCCCAGCGGGGGCCGTCGTGCGCCGCGACCGTGAAGATGATCACGAGCATGGCGAAGTCGGCCAGGAACGGCACCAGGTCGAGGACGAGCTGGATCAGCCCCAGCGCGACCGCGAGCAGCAGCATCTTCTCCGGCGCCCGTCGCCGCAGGGCCACGACCAGCGAGAAGAGCAGGGCGACGAGGACGTACCCGAGGGGGCCGCCGTTCGCCACGCCCGCCGACACCACCCACAGCAGGGAGAACCCGAGGAGGACGACGGCCCAGAAGGTGTCGACGCCCGTCGGGTGTCTGCGGATGAAGTCGTAGAGGCTCTGCACGTCACCCAGAGTAGGGAAGAGGGATAGGTGCAGGGATCAACCGTGGGGTCGATCCTTGGCGCGGGACCCGTACTCCCCGAGGTGGAGACTGGGGCACGTGACGGATGAGACGTGTCAGTGGCAGGGGTGGCGTGAGGCCACGGAGCGGGCGCTGTACGGCGCCGGGGGCTTCTATCTGCGCCCCGAGGGGCCGGCGGGGCACTTCCGCACCTCGGTGCACGCCTCCCCGCTCTTCGCGGGGGCCGTGGCCCGGCTGCTCGGCGAGGTCGCGGAGGAGCTGGGGACGGCCGAGGTCGACCTGGTGGACGTGGGCGCGGGGCGCGGCGAGCTCCTGACGGCGGTGCTCGCGGCCGTCGGGACCTCGCTCTCCGTACAGGCGTACGCGGTCGAGCGCGCGGCCCGCCCGGACGGGCTCGACCCACGGGTGGAGTGGACGGACCGGGTGCCGGGTGGCGTGCGGGGGCTGCTCTTCGCGAACGAGTGGCTCGACAACGTGCCGGTGGACGTCGCCGAGGCGGACGCGGCGGGCACCGTCCGGTACGTGGAGGTCGCCCGGGACGGCACCGAACGGCTCGGCGCCCCCGTCTCCGGGCCGGACGCCGACTGGCTGGCCCGCTGGTGGCCGCTGCGGGAACCGGGCACGCGGGCCGAGATCGGGCGGCCCCGCGACGAGGCCTGGGCGACGGCGGTCGGCAGCCTCACGGCGGGGCGCGCGGTGGCCGTGGACTACGCCCACGTACGGGCCTCCCGGCCGCCCTTCGGGTCCCTGAGCGGCTTCCGCGCGGGGCGCGAGGTCCCGCCGGTCCCGGACGGGAGCTGCGACGTGACGTCCCATGTGGCGATGGACGCGGCCGGCGGTCTCCCAGCGGGCCTCCCCGCGCCCGAGCTGGTCACGCAGCGGGAGGCGCTGCGGCGGCTCGGGGTGTCCGGGGAGCGGCCGCCGCTCGGGCTGGCCTCGACGGACCCCGCCGGGTACGTCCGGGCGCTCGCCTCGGCGGGCGAGGCGGCGGAGCTGACGGCGCGGGGCGGCCTGGGCGACTTCCTGTGGCTGACCCAACGGGTCCCGTCCGACGCCGGGTGACCCACCCACTCGGACGACGCCCACCGCCGCGTGGGCAACCGTCCCGGACGACGCCCACCCCCGTGTGGGCAGGTGGGTGGGCACCGCCCCGGTGGAGCGCATGTCCACAACGGGGTGGGCAGGGGCACCGCACCGGTGGAGCGCATGTCCACAACGGGGGTGGGCGGGGGTGGTGTCCCGGGGGAACGTGGGTCCACAACGGGGTGGGGGGAGCGCAGGGGATACTGGCCGCATGACGGAGACGACGGTCGGAATCGGCGGCGCGGCGGAGAGCACCGACATGGTGCTGAACATCGGCCCGCAGCACCCCTCGACCCACGGCGTGCTCCGGCTCCGGCTCGTGCTCGACGGCGAGGTCGTCCGGCACGCCGAGCCGGTGATCGGCTACATGCACCGGGGCGCCGAGAAGCTCTTCGAGGCGCGGGACTACCGGCAGATCATCATGCTGGCGAACCGCCACGACTGGCTGTCCGCCTTCTCGAACGAGCTCGGCGTGGTCATGGCCGTGGAGCGGATGCTCGGCATGGAGGTCCCGGAGCGGGCCGTGTGGACGCGGACGCTCCTCGCCGAGCTGAACCGGGTCCTCAACCACCTGATGTTCCTCGGCTCGTACCCGCTCGAACTGGGCGGGATCACGCCCGTCTTCCACGCCTTCCGGGAGCGCGAGGAGCTCCAGGCGGTGATGGAGGAGGTCTCCGGCGGCCGGATGCACTACATGTTCAACCGGGTCGGCGGCCTCAAGGAGGACCTGCCCGCCGGCTGGCTCGGGCGGGCGCGGCAGGCCGTCGCGGACGTGCGGTCGCGGATGGACGTGTACGACCGGCTGGTCCTCGGCAACGAGATCTTCCGGGGCCGTACGCGCGGGGTCGGTGTCCTGAGCCCGGAGACCGTGCACGCGTACGGGGTGTCGGGGCCCATCGCCCGCGCCTCGGGGGTCGACTTCGACCTGCGCCGCGACGAGCCGTACCTCGCGTACGGGGAGCTCCAGGACACGCTGCGGGTCGCCGTGCGGCAGGAGGGCGACTGCCTCGCCCGGTTCGAGTGCCTGCTCGACCAGACGCACAACTCCCTGGACCTGGCGGACGCCTGCCTGGACCGGATGGCCGAGCTGCCGCCGGGGCCGATCAACCAGCGGCTGCCGAAGGTGCTCAAGGCGCCGGAGGGGCACACGTACGCCTGGACCGAGAACCCGCTCGGCGTCAACGGCTACTACCTGGTGTCCAAGGGCGAGAAGACCCCGTACCGGCTGAAGCTGCGCTCGGCGTCGTTCAACAACATCCAGGCGCTGGTGGAACTGCTGCCGGGGACGCTGGTCGCCGACATGGTGGCGATCCTGGGCTCGCTGTTCTTCGTCGTCGGCGACATCGACAAGTAGAACGGCCCGCGCCCGCTCGGGGCGCGGGCCGGTCACGGCCGTGCGTCGGGTCAGGAGCTGACCGCGCCCCGGAGTTCCGCCACGTCCAGCTGTTCGGTCTCGTCGTGGGCCGTCAGGTCGATGACCTGGCCGATGACCTGGCCGATCGCCCGGGGCGCCGCCGGGGTGAGCAGAGGGGCCGCGGAGGCGAGGACCTCCTCGCCGACGACGTCGGCGAGGTCGGAGTTCTGCACGGCCTCGATGACCGCCGCCTCCTTCTGCGTACCGAAGAAGTCGAAGCCGCCCTCGGGCCGCGGGACGGGCCTGCGCGCCGCGTACGGCACGATCGCGGACGCGACCGGCACCGCCGGCAGCGCGGTGGAGGCGGGCGGGAGCGCGGGAGCGGTGGCGGCCGTACGGGTGTGCTGCTCGGTTCCGGCGGCCGCCGCGTGCTTCCCCTGCGGCTCCTCCGTCTCCCGGGCGCGTTCGGCGAGGTCGCGGGCGCGAGCCGCCTCGGCCGTGCGGCGGGCCTGCTGGGCCGCGGCGTTGCGCGGGAGGTCGCGGAGCGCCTGGGCGGCGCGGCGGTAGGCCTCCGGGGTGGGCGTGGAGCCGGCGGCCGGCAGCGCCTTGGCGTCGGTGGCCGTGCTCGTCTCCAGGGCGAGGACGCGGCGGCCCTCCAGGGCACTGGCCCGCTCGGTCTCCGCGGTGGCGTACCGGCGGAGCAGGTCGGCGTGCTCGCCGCGCAGTCCGGCCAGCTCCACGCGCTTGGCGCGGAGTTTGGCGTCGAGCCGGGTGCGGAGCGCGCGGGACTCGTCCAGGTCGGACTCCAGCTCGGCGGTCCGCTCCTCGGCCTTCCACTGGTCGGCGGCGCGCGCCCGGTCGAGCTCGGCGACCTTCAGACCGGCGCTCCGGTCCCAACTGCGCATGAGGACGGCACCGGTGACGGCGGCGGCCGCCGCCGCGGCCGCGAGCAGCCGCGCGATCACCGGGTCGCCGGGCAGCCAGGCGGCCGCGGCGCACACGACCGCGGCGCCGGCGACCGCGGAGGGCGGCAGCAGCTTGTGCAGAGGCGGGGAATGGCGGTGGCGTCCACGTGGCATGGCCTGAAATTTACCGTGCGTAGGCGCCATGTGGGGCGTCGGCCCGGCAATCTCTTGGCCACTTCTCGCCATCAGAAGTGGATATCGATGGTTCCGGTTCCGTTTCGGGCCGACTCCCCTCCCCCGCCGCCTACTTCTTGAGCAGCCCCTTCGTCTCCAGATACTCCTTGGCGACGTCCTCCGGCTTCGCCCGCTCGGCATCCACCTTGCGGTTGAGTTCGGCGAGATCCGCTGTGGTCAGCACCTTGGCGATCTTGTCGAGCGCGGCGGCTATCTCGGGAGAACCGGCGTCCTTGGCGTTGACCACGGGCACCACGTTGTCGGCGTTCTGCAGGTGCTTGTCATCCGTGAGGAGGACGAGGCCGTACGTGTCGATCGTGGCGTCCGTGGTGGTGGTCAGGACCAGCTGGTCCACGCCGTCCTTCACCGCCTGCTTGGCCTGCGGCGTACCGACGCCCTTGGGGTCGATCCCGGCCACGTCGATCCCGTACGTCTTCTTCAGACCGGGCGCGCAGAAGGGGCGCACCGCGCATTCGTCACCGGCGGCGATCTTCACCTTCAGCTTCGCGCGGCCCAGATCGGAAAGCGTCGTCAGCTTGTTCTTCTCGGCGAATTCCTTCGTCACCGCGAAGGCGTTCTGATCGACGGCCTCTCCGGCCGTGAGCACCTTCAGACCACGCGGTTCGGCGAGCTTCCGCAGCGCGTCGACGGTGGCCGTCGCGTCGCCCGAGGCGACCGGCTTGTCCTCGGGCGCCTTCGGCCCGTTCACCTTCGCGTTGAGGAATTCCGCGATCGTCGCCGCGTATTCCGGGACGACGTCGATCTCGCCCTTCTCCAGGGAGGGTTCGTACAGCTCGCGATTCTTCACCGTGGTGATGGACACCGAGTATCCGGCATCCCTCAGCGACTGCGCGTACAGCTCGGCGAGGACCTTGGCCTCCGTGAAGGCGGCCGCGCCGACCACCAGCGAGCCCTTCTCCCCGCCGCCGGCGCCGCCGGAGCTCCCGGAGTCCTTCTTCCCGCCCTCCTCCAGGCTGTCACCACCGCACGCGGCGAGGGCCGCGGTCAGCGCAGCCGTACCCAGCAGCGCGCCCGCGATACGCGAGACCCTGTTCACGAGATCACCCATCCCAGTCAGCGTTCAACAAGTCTTCTGTGTCGGTCGAGAAGTCGGTCCGCGCCCACCAGGACGCCCTCCACCAGGAGGGCGAGCAGCGCCACGAGCACGGCGCCCGCGACGACCTGCGCGGTGTCGTACGTGGCGAAGCCGGCCGTGATGATCCGGCCCAGGCCGCCCTGTCCGACCATCGCGGCGACCGTCGCCGTGGCGACCACCTGCACCGCGGCCGAGCGGACCCCGGTCATCACCACCGGCCGGGCCAGCGGGAGTTCGACCCGCAGGAAGAGCTGGCCGCCCGTCATCCCCATGCCCCGCGCGGCCCGCACCGCGGCCCGGTCCACCTCCCGCACCCCCACGTACGCGTTGGTGAGGAGCGGGGGTATCGCGAAGAGCACCAGGGCCACCACCGTCGGCACATAACCGGCGTTCCGCAGGGGCGACACCATGAACAGGGCCAGCACCGCGAAGACGGGGATCGCCCGCCCCACGTTCGACACGTTCACCGCGAGCGCCCCGCCCCGGCCGAGGTGGCCGAGCCACAGGCCCAGCGGCAGCGCGAGCGCCGCGGCGATCAGGAGCGCGGCCCCGCTCACGTACACGTGCTCGGCGAGCCGCTGCCCGATGCCGTCCTCGCCCGTCCAGTGCGCGCCGGTGGTGAGCCAGCCCCAGGCGCCCGTCACGATGCCCATCTCACCCACCTCCCGGCGCGGTCCGTATCCGGGTCCACGGCGTCAGCAGCCGCTGGAGGCCCAGGAGCAGCAGGTCGGCGGCGACGGCGAGCAGCACGCACAGCACCGAGGCGGCGAGCATCTGCGCCTTGAAGAAGGTCGGCAGCGCGTCCTCGATGAGATTGCCGAGGCCCCCGCGGCCGACGACCGAACCGACCGTCGTCAGCGCGATCGTGGAGACCGTCGCCATCCGCACGCCGGCCATCAGCACCGGCAGCGCCAGCGGGAGTTCGACCTGCCAGAGCATCCGCAGCGAGCCGTACCCCATGCCCCGGGCGGCCTCCCGCGTCTCGGCCGGCACGGCGGCGAGCCCCGCCAGGGTGTTCCGCACGAGGATCGTCAGCGCGTACAGCACGAGGCCGGTCACGACGAGCGCCGCCGACAGCCCGAAGAGGGGGAGCAGCAGCGAGAACATCGCGAGCGAAGGCACCGTGTAGAGCAGGGTGGTCAGACCGAGGACCGGTCCCGCGAACCGGGGCCGGGCGCGGACGAGCAGCGCGAGGGGGACCGCGACGGCGAGCGCGATCAGCACGGACACGACGGTGATTCCCACATGCTGGAGCAGCGCGTCCGTCAACTCCTCGCCGCGCGTGCGCAGATACTCACCGCAGATCCAGTCGTTCGTGACCAGACAGTTCGGCGCGCTCATCGTCCCTCCCCCCGGCTCGTCCACCCTCCCGAACGCTTGTGTGACGACCCTAACCCCCGCCACCGACAATCCCCGAGACCCGCCACAATGCGGCAACACGCCCTTCACACACCCCCGGTGCCCAGGGGACAGAATGGGGAACCATGATCCGGTTCGAGCACGTGACCAAGCGGTACGACGACGGCACGACGGCGGTGGACGACCTCTCCTTCGAGGTCGCCGAGGGCGAACTCGTCACCCTGGTCGGCCCGTCCGGCTGCGGCAAGACGACCACGATGATGATGGTCAACCGGCTCGTCGAGCCGACCTCCGGCCGTGTCCTCGTCGACGGCAAGGACATCGCCGGAGTCGACCCGGTCGCCCTGCGCCGCAAGATCGGCTACGTCATCCAGCAGGTCGGGCTCTTCCCCCACCGCACGGTCCTCGACAACACCGCGACCGTCCCCGCCCTGCTCGGATGGAAGAAGACCGCCGCACGCGCGCGTGCCGCCGAACTCCTCGACCTCGTCGGCCTCGACCCGGCCGTGTACGGCTCCCGCTACCCCGCCCAGCTCTCCGGCGGTCAGCGCCAGCGCGTCGGCGTCGCCCGCGCCCTCGCCGCCGACCCGCCCGTCCTCCTCATGGACGAGCCCTTCGGCGCCGTCGACCCGGTCGTCCGCGAGCGCCTCCAGAACGAGTTCCTCGCACTCCAGGCCACCGTCCGCAAGACCGTCCTCCTCGTCACCCACGACATCGAGGAGGCCGTCCGCATGGGCGACCGCATGGCCGTCTACGGACACGGACGCATCGAACAGTTCGACACGCCCGCCACCGTCCTCGGCTCCCCCGCCACCCCGTACGTCGCGGACTTCGTCGGCAGCGACCGCGGCCTCAAGCGGCTCGCGGTCACCCCCGTCACCGAGGCCGACCTCGACCTCTGGAAGGGAAGCCGCGAAGAGCACGTCGGAGGCCCCGAGGAATACCAGGACGGCACCCACGTACCCCTCGGGACCTCCCTCAAGGACGCCCTCGCCGAGCTCCTCCAGCACGACACCGGCCGCCTCACCGTCACCGGCGACGACGGCCGGCCGCTCGGCGTCCTCACCCCGGAAGGCGTCCACCGCGCCCTGCGCCGCGCCTCCGCCCCCGAAGCCGGCTAGTTCGCGCTGAGCCTCTCACCCATCCAGACCAGGCCCGGCGCGATCTCCCGGTTCCACGTGTTGAAGTTGTGGCCGCCGCTGTCGAGGATGATCGACGAGACCTGCGCCGGGCTCTTCACCTTCCGGATGAACTCCCGCGTGCTCTTCAGGTTGCCCTCGCCCTTCTTCGACGTCGTCACCAGGAACGACGTGCTCCCCAACTGCCCGTGGTCCAGACTCCACAGCAGATCGCCCCGCCGGCGCAGCGCCTCGTCCCCGTGGAACAGGTCACCGGTCGTGACGTCCTCCGCCGCCTTGTAGTACGCGGAGAGGCCCGCCCCCGCCGCGAACCGGTCCGGGTGGTGGAGGGCGATCTTCAGCGCGCAGTAACCGCCCGTCGAGTTCCCCATGAACCCCCAGTTCCGGGCCTTCGTCCCCACCCGGTACATCCCCGAGACCGCCTTCGGCAGGTCCTCCGCGAAGAACGTCTCCGTCTGCGGGCCCCCGGGGACGTCCACGCACTCGGTGTCCCGCGGCGGCGCCACCGTCGGACGCAGCATCACCAGGATCATCGGCTGCATCCGCCCCTCCCTCGCCTGGGCGTACGCCTTCCCCGGATAGTCGAGCGCCTTGATCAGGTTCTCCGCCGTCCCCGGATACCCCGTGAGCACCACCGTCGCCGGGAACTTCCGCTTCGCGTACCGCGCCTGGAAGTACTCCGGCGGCAGATACACATAGGCCGGCGAGGCGATCCCCGACCGCTCCCCCTCCACCACGACCTTCTGCACCTGACCGCCGACCGAGGGACGGCTGCCCCCCGGCACGTCGAGCGCCTGCGTCCCCACCACCCGCACGTCCTTCGTACCGGCCGCGTGGTCGACGACCACCCCCAGCTGCTGCTCCTGACCGAACAGATCGGCCCACGAGCCGTAGAAGAGGAACGACCGGTTCGCCCCCAGGCCCACCGCCGCGAACAGCGCCAGCTGCGTCACGAGCAGCAGCCCCACCCGGCCCGCGACCGGCCGAAAACCGCGCCGCGAGAGCCTCGGCCACAGCCAGACCGTGGCCAGGAACAGCACCACGGCCAGCACCACGGCCAACACGAGGACTTTGTCGCTGGTGAGACCCATGAGACGACCGAGCCTTCTTTCCGAGATTTTCCTGTGGACGAATGAACCCGACCCCGTACACCGCCGTCATAGAAGGCGCACCAGCCGGAACGGCCCGCCGAACGCGCCGCAGGGCCCGACCGGAGTCAAAGACCCTGCGCAGGACCACGGGAAGTACGGGAAGCCATGTCTGTCACGGTAGATGGGGACAAATCGGGATTGGTTCCGGTTCGGGTGCGGCGGATTCTCCGCGGCCCCCGTCCCGAGAAGGTCCCGGCCCTCGTCGGCACGGCCTGCACCCTCATCGGCCTCATCGACATCGCCGCCGGGGTCTTCCCCCGCTTCCGCGCCAGCCGCATGCACGCGGTCGCCGAAGTCCTCCCCGGCACCCTCGGCCCGCTCTCCGCCGCCCTCTCCCTGAGCGCCGGCGTCCTCCTCCTGCTCCTCGCCCACGGCCTCAAACGGAACAAACGCCGCGCCTGGCGCGCCGCCGTCGTCCTCCTCCCCCTCGGCGCCGCCGCCCAGTTCGTCTGGCGCCACTCCGTCCTCGGCGCCCTCCTCTCCCTCGTACTCCTCACCCTCCTCGTACGCCACCGGGGTGAGTTCGCCGCCCTCCCCGACCCCCGCAGCCGCTGGCGGGCCCTCGCCAACTTCGTCCTCATGGGCGCCGGATCCATCGCCCTCGGCCTCGTCATCGTCAGCGCCCACCCCCGCCGCGTCGTCGGCAGCCCCAGCCTCGCCGACCGCCTCGAACACGTCCTGTACGGACTCCTCGGCATCGAAGGCCCCGTCGCCTACACCAAGGGCGTCGACTGGACCGTCGGCTACTCCCTCGGCGCCCTCGGCATGCTCACCGCCCTCACCACCATCTACCTGGCCTTCCGCCCCGAACACCCCGCCGCCCGCCTCACCGACGAGGACGAGATCCGGCTCCGCGCCCTCCTCGACCAGCACGGCGGCCGCGACTCCCTCGGCCACTTCGCACTCCGCCGCGACAAGGGCGTCGTCTTCTCCCCCAGCGGCAAGGCCGCCGTCTGCTACCGCGTCGTCTCCGGCGTCATGCTCGCCAGCGGCGACCCCATCGGCGACGTCGAAGCCTGGCCCGGCGCCATCGAACGCTTCATGGACGAGGCCAAAGCCCACTCCTGGACCCCCGCCGTCATGGGCTGCTCCGAGACCGGCGGCCAGGTCTGGACCCGCGAAACCGGCCTCGACGCCCTCGAACTCGGCGACGAAGCGGTGGTCGACGTCGCGGATTTCTCCCTCTCCGGCCGGGCCATGCGCAACGTCCGCCAGATGGTCAAACGCATCGAACGCAACGGCTACACCACCCAGGTCCGCCGGGTCCGTGACCTCGACGACGAGGAACTCGAACGCGTCCGCCGCGCCGCCGCCGACTGGCGCGGCACCGACACCGAACGCGGCTTCTCCATGGCCCTCGGCCGCATCGGCGCCCCCGGCGACGGAGACGCCGTCATAGCGACCGCCCACAAGGACGACGACACCTCGCCCCACGGCGACCTCAAGGCGATCATCCACTTCGTACCCTGGGGCCCCGACGGCATGTCCCTCGAACTCATGCGCCGCGACCGCTCCGCCGACCCCGGCATGAACGAGCTCCTCATCGTCGCCGCCCTCCAGGCCTCCCCCGACCTCGGCATCGCGCGCGTGTCCCTCAACTTCGCCATGTTCCGCGCCGCCCTCGCCCGCGGCGAGAAGATCGGCGCCGGACCCGTCCTGCGCGTCTGGCGCGGCCTCCTCGTCTTCCTCTCCCGCTGGTTCCAGATCGAGTCGCTCTACAAGTTCAACGCCAAGTTCCGGCCACGCTGGGAACCCCGCTTCGTCGTCTACCGCAAGAGCCGCGACCTCCCCCGCATCGGCTTCGCCGCCATGCAGGCCGAAGGCTTCGTCAACCTCTCCCTCCCCCGCCCCTTCACCCACCGGCGCCCCACCCCGGCCCCCCGCCCCTGCGCCCACATCGTCCCCACCCAGACCGCCGACCGAGAGGTCCGCGCGGCCTGATATCGCCCCTGGGCCCTACGCTGGACACATGAGTACGACGATCGACCGGGGCACAGCCCGGGGCCTGCCGGAGTGGGACCGCTGCGCGGTCATGGGCGTGGTCAACGTGACCCCCGACTCCTTCTCCGACGGCGGCCGCTGGTTCGACACCACGGCCGCCGTCAAACACGGCCTCGACCTGGTCGCCGAGGGCGCCGACCTCGTCGACGTCGGCGGCGAGTCCACCCGCCCCGGCGCCACCCGCGTCGACGAGGACGAAGAACTCCGCCGGGTCATCCCCGTCGTCCGCGGCCTCGCCGCCGAAGGCGTCACCGTCTCCGTCGACACCATGCGCGCCACCGTCGCCGCCCGCGCCGTCGAAGCCGGCGCCGTCCTCGTCAACGACGTCAGCGGCGGCCTCGCCGACCCCGGCATGATCCCCGCCGTCGCCGCCGCCGAAGTCCCCTTCGTCGTCATGCACTGGCGCGGCTTCAGCGACAACATGAACAACCTCGCCGTGTACGACGACGTCGTCGGCGAAGTCGTCACCGAACTCCGCACCCGCATGGAAGCCGTCATCGACGGCGGCATCGCCCCCGAGCGGATCGTCATCGACCCCGGCCTCGGCTTCGCCAAACTCGCCCCCCACGACCTGGCCCTCGTCGCCCACCTCCCCGAACTCCGCGCCCTCGGCCGCCCCCTCCTCGTCGCCGCCTCCCGCAAGCGGTTCCTCGGCCACGTCCTCACCCGCGAGGGCGCCACCCCGCCCCCCGCCCGCGAGCGCGACGCCGCCACCGCCGCCGTCTCCGCCATCGCCGCCCACACGGGCGCGTGGGCCGTCCGCGTCCACGAGGTACGGGCCACCGCCGACGCCGTACGGGTCGCCAGAGCCGTCGAGGGAGCCGCGTGAGCCGCACGGACCGCGGCACCGACGAGGCAGCCGTCGAAGCCGCCAACACCGCCTTCTACGAGGCCATGGAGACCGGCGACTTCGAGAGCCTCTCCGGACTCTGGCTCGACGACGGAGCCACCCCCATCACCTGCGTCCACCCCGGCTGGCCCGTCCTCACCGGCCGCGGCGAGGTGCTCCGCTCGTACGCCCTGATCATGGCGAACACCGACTACATCCAGTTCTTCCTCACCGACCTGCGGATCTCCCTGGCCGACGACACCGCCCTCGTCACCTGCACCGAGAACATCCTCAGCGGCGGCCCCGCCGAGGACGGGGCCGAGCTCGGCCCCCTCGTCGGCCAGCTCGTCGTCGCCACCAATGTGTTCCGCCGCACACCCGCAGGCTGGCGGATCTGGTCCCACCACGCCTCCCCCGTCCTCGGCGAGACCGAGGAAACGGGCGACCCCGAGGACGGCCCCGAAGCTTCGAATCCGCCCGTCTGACCCACCTCCGGCCCCCCAAGGGCAAGCGCTGTCGGTCCCCGCAGGTAGATTCGAAGTGGACACCCGGCCGTCCGCACCCGGCTGCGTGGCCACCCGAACTACGACAGCAGGAGTGATTCGCGTGGATCGTGTCGCGCTGCGCGGCCTCAAGGCCCGAGGCCACCACGGCGTCTTCCCCAAGGAGCGCGAGGAGGGCCAGACCTTCATCGTGGACCTGGTCCTCGGCCTGGACACCCGCCCGGCGGCCGCCGAGGACGACCTCACGAAGACCGTCCACTACGGCATCGTCGCCGAAGAGGTCGTCGACGTCGTCCAGGGCGAGCCCGTCGACCTCATCGAAACCCTCGCCGAGCGCATCGCACAGCAGTGCCTCAGCCACGCCGGGGTACAAGAGGTGGAAGTCGTCGTCCACAAACCGGACGCGCCCATCACCGTGCCCTTCGACGACGTGACCATCACGATCACCCGGAGCCGACGATGAAGCCGACGCAGAGCGACCCCACCGTCCAGCCCGTGCCGGCCTCCGTCGTCGAGACCGTCGACGCCGCCGACACCACCCTCTCCAACCCCCGCTGGGCCGTCCTCGCCCTCGGCGCCAACCTCGGCAACCGCCTGGAGACCCTCCAGGGCGCCGTCGACGCCCTCGGCGACACCCCCGGCCTCCGCGTCAAGGCCGTCTCCCCCGTCTACGAGACGGCCCCCTGGGGCGTCGAGCCCGGCAGCCAGCCCTCGTACCTCAACGCCGTCGCCCTCGTGAAGACGACGCTGCCGCCCTCCTCCCTCCTGGAGCGGGCCCACGCCGTCGAGGAGGCCTTCCACCGCGTCCGCGAGGAGCGCTGGGGCGCCCGCACCATCGACGTCGACATCGTCGCCTACGCGGACGTGGTCTCCGAGGACCCCGTCCTCACCCTCCCGCACCCCCGCGCCCACCAGCGCGCCTTCGTCCTCGCCCCCTGGCACGACGTGGACCCCGACGCCCAGCTCCCCGGCCACGGCCCGGTCGCCGACCTCCTCGCCGCCCTCGGCCGCGAAGGCGTCACTCCCCGTGTCGACCTGGAACTCCGGCTCCCGGAGTAGTCGTTACGCTCGTGCCAGACCGCCCCAGCGACGACACGAAGGACACCCGGTGAAACAACTGCGGCTGAAAGTACTCACCGGACTGTTCCTGGTCGCCGGAATCCTCTCCTGGGGCGCCGCCCGGCTCTGGGACTCGGTCGGCACCCTCCCCAGCGTGCCGATCGCCGCGCCCATCGTCCTCGCCGTGATCGCGGTCGTCCTCACCGCGACGGCCCTCTCGATCCGCGCCCGACTCAAGGCCCAGCGCGAGCGCCGCCCCGGCGCCAAGGGCGTCGAACCCCTGATGGCGGCGCGCGCGGTGGTCTTCGGCCAGGCGAGCGCCCTCGTCGCCGCCCTCGTCGCCGGCATGTACGGCGGCACGGGCGTCTTCCTCCTCGGCTCCCTGGACGTCCCCGCCCGCCGCGACCAGGCCCTCTACGCGGCCTTCTCGGTCGCGGCGGGCATCGCCGTCATCGCAGCCGCCCTCTTCCTGGAGCGCGTCTGCAAGCTCCCGGAGGACGACGACAAGAACCAGGCCCCGGCGGCCTAACTCCCTACCAGGGCTCGCGCGCGAGGTGCCCGTTCACCAGGAAGGTGGGGTGGGGGGCGAGCCGGTAGCTGTAGAAGGTGAAGGGTTTGGTGCCCAGGGCGGGGCGGGGGCGGACCTCCTGGACCTTGATCCAGGAGGACTCGGGCGGGTCTACGGGGTGGTGCTCGGGGGCGAAGGTGCCACGGTCGGCCCAGCGGTTCGACACGTAGAGCTGTGAGGCCAGCCCCCGCTTCGCCGGCGTGAAGCGCGCACCGATGACCTGCGCCAGCTCAACAAGGAACGGCACGTTCGCACTCGCGATCATTCGCCCCCATCCATGCTTAGGGGCGAAACCATCGCCGTCGACGTACCCGTCAAGGAACCCCTTGAAGGTGTCAATGTCGCGCAACACGACGCGCGGGAAGAGCTGCCGCATGTGGTGGGCATCCCCGCCCACGTAGTGCCTCAGCGCGTCGGAGAGGTACGAGGACACCACACGCACACGAAAGCCGGGCAGGTCGCGCTTGAGATAGCCGGACGGCCGGGTCACCGCCTCCAGCCGGGCGGGGAGCCCTGTGCAGGCCGTGAGCGCGGTCGCGTACCGCGAAGCGAAGCCTTCGTCATTGACGATCAAGGACACGTAGTTCTTGTAGACGGTCCCGTCGGCGCACGTGGCGCCCACGAAGTAGCCGAAGTCGTACCCGGCCCGGATGACCGGCCGCTCCCGGCACAGCTTCCGCGCGTGCGTCCAGGCGATCACCGTCCCCGCCGCATCCGCCGCGCGTGTCCACCCGTCCGGCGTGAGCAACAGCAGATCCGGGCCGACGGTGAAGGTCATGTGGTCCGTGACCACATCGACGGCCTGCCGCCCCTTCACCGCCGTCACGTCCACGGCTGTGGTCTGCACCGTCCGGTCGCCGTCCAGCGTCCACATGACACTGCCCGGAACCACGTTCTTGGCCTGCGCGCAGCCGTCCACCAGGTTGACCAGCATCTTGCTGGTCGGCCCGTACCCCATACCGCCCCCTTGATCAGCGATCAACTCCACTGATCGGGACGGTATGGAGCGAGGCGGACAGCCCGCTGCTAACGGGCCAATATCAGGGACATAGCCTCAGCACGGGTGGTAGCGTCACGAAGTTGACCACGTACCGCCGAGGTCGTCGTCTTCGCGCCCGGCTTGCGGACTCCGCGCAGGGCCATGCACATGTGCTCCGCCTCGATGACGACGATCGCGCCACGCGCCTCAAGGATCCTCATGAGCGAGTCGGCGATCTGCGTCGTCAGACGCTCCTGCACCTGCGGACGCCGGGCATAGACGTCGACCAGACGGGCCAGCTTCGAAAGCCCCGTGATCTTGCCCGTTTCGGCCGGAATGTAACCAATGTGAGCTACGCCATGAAATGGCAGAAGATGATGTTCACAGGTCGCCGTCAACTCGATGTCCTTCACCAGGACCATTTCGTCGTGCCCCAGGTCGAACGTCGTCGTCAGAACGTCCTCGGGCTTCTGCCACAGCCCCGCGAAAAGCTCCCTGTACGCCCGCGCCACCCGCGCCGGCGTCTCCTTCAGCCCCTCGCGGTCCGGGTCCTCGCCGACCGCGATGAGGAGCTCCCGTACGGCGTTCTCGGCGCGCTTCTCGTCGAACTCGCCGATCGTGCCCTCGCCGTCCAGCGTCACCGGGTCGGTCATCCTGTGCCTCGTTCCGTCTGACTGTGTGCGCGCGAAATAGCCGCGCCCCCACAGGCTAGAACCTGTGGGGGCGCGGCTTCCATTCCGGGGTGCCGGGGCGGTCAGTCCTCGGGGGTGTCCACCGGGGCGATGTCGATGCCCTTGGTGGTGTCCACCGCCGTGGTCGCCGTGCCGTTCGCGCTGTTCGTCAGGGCCAGCTCCTTGGGGGAGAGGACCGGCGGACGCGTGGACGGGGTGCGGCGGGCCGAGCCCGTCCAGGCCGGGCGGGCCGGGCGCTTGACGATGGGGGCGAAGATCTCGGCGATCTCCTCCTTGCCCAGCGTCTCCTTCTCCAGCAGGGCGAGGACCAGGTTGTCGAGGACGTCACGGTTCTCGACGAGGATCTCCCAGGCCTCGTTGTGCGCGGTCTCGATGAGCTTCTTGACCTCTTCGTCGACCAGCGCCGCGACCTCTTCCGAGTAGTCGCGCTGGTGCGCCATCTCACGGCCGAGGAAGGGCTCGGTGTTGTCGCCGCCGAACTTGATGGCGCCGAGCCGCTCGGTCATGCCGTACTGCGTGACCATCGCGCGGGCGGTGGCGGTGGCCTTCTCGATGTCGTTCGCCGCGCCCGTGGTCGGGTCGTGGAAGACGAGCTCCTCGGCCGCGCGGCCGCCCAGCATGTACGCCAGCTGGTCGAGCATCTCGTTGCGCGTGGTCGAGTACTTGTCCTCGTCCGGCAGGACCATCGTGTAGCCCAGGGCGCGGCCGCGGGACAGGATGGTGATCTTGTGGACGGGGTCGGAGTTCGGCGAGGCCGCCGCGACCAGGGCGTGACCGCCCTCGTGGTACGCGGTGATCTTCTTCTCCTTGTCCGACATGATGCGGGTCCGCTTCTGCGGGCCCGCGACCACACGGTCGATCGCCTCGTCCAGAGCCTTGTTGTCGATCAGCTTCTGGTCGCTGCGGGCGGTGAGGAGCGCCGCCTCGTTGAGGACGTTGGAGAGGTCCGCGCCGGTGAAGCCGGGGGTGCGACGGGCGACGGCGCCGAGGTCGACGTCCGGGGCGACCGGCTTGCCCTTCTGGTGGACCTTGAGGATCTCCAGGCGGCCCTGCATGTCCGGGCGGTCGACGGCGATCTGCCGGTCGAAGCGGCCGGGGCGCAGGAGCGCGGGGTCGAGGATGTCGGGGCGGTTCGTGGCGGCGATCAGGATGACGCCGCCCTTGACGTCGAAGCCGTCCATCTCGACGAGGAGCTGGTTGAGGGTCTGCTCGCGCTCGTCGTGGCCGCCGCCGAGGCCGGCGCCGCGGTGGCGTCCGACGGCGTCGATCTCGTCGACGAAGACGATCGCGGGAGCGTTGGCCTTGGCCTGCTCGAAGAGGTCGCGGACCCGGGAGGCGCCGACGCCGACGAACATCTCGACGAAGTCGGAGCCGGAGATCGAGTAGAACGGCACGCCGGCCTCGCCGGCGACGGCGCGCGCGAGGAGCGTCTTGCCGGTTCCGGGCGGGCCGTAGAGCAGGACGCCCTTGGGGATCTTGGCGCCGACGGCCTGGAACTTCGCGGGCTCCTGGAGGAATTCCTTGATCTCGTGGAGTTCCTCGACGGCCTCGTCCGAGCCGGCGACGTCGGCGAAGGTGGTCTTCGGCGTGTCCTTGGTGATGAGCTTCGCCTTGGACTTGCCGAACTGCATGACGCGGGAGCCGCCGCCCTGCATCTGGTTCATCAGGAAGAGGAAGACGACCACGATGAGGACGAAGGGGAGGAGCGAGAGCAGGATCGAGACGAAGGGCGACTGCTTCGTCGGGGAGACGGTGTAGCCCTTCTCGATCTGCCCGGCCTCGAACTTGTCCTGGAGCTTGTCGGCGAGGTCCGCGCCCTGGGTGCCGATGTAGCTGGCCTGGACCTTGCTGCTCTTGTCGATCTTCTGGCCGTCGATGAGCTCGATCTTGATGATCTGCTCGTCACCGGTGGTGAGCTTTGCCTGCTTGACCTGGTTCTTGTCGATCGCCTGGACGACCTGGCCGGTGTCCACCGTCTTGTAGCCCTCGGACGAGCCGACGACCTGCATCAGCACGACCACGGCGAGGACGGCCAGCACGATCCACATGACCGGCCCACGGAAGTATCGCTTCACGTCCATCCATACGGAGCGAGTACGCCCCGTCCCTCCTGCCCGTAGGAAAATGCTGCTGTGAGAGCTGCTGTGTGAAAAAGCTGTTCTTCGGACGGTACCTCAGCATCGTCGCCCGCGACCGCCTTCCCACGGTTCAACGGGGGGAAGGCGGTGCGGGTTCCCCTTGCGGGGGCTGGGTTCAGCCGCCGTAGACCTGCGGGGCGAGCGTGCCGACGAACGGAAGGTTCCGGTACTTCTCGGCGTAGTCGAGGCCGTAGCCGACGACGAACTCGTTGGGGATGTCGAAGCCGATCCACTTGACGTCGATGGCGACCTTCGCGGCCTCCGGCTTGCGCAGGAGGGTGCACACCTCGAGGGAGGCGGGCTCGCGGGAGCCGAGGTTCGACAGCAGCCAGGACAGGGTCAGGCCGGAGTCGATGATGTCCTCGACGATCAGGACGTGCTTGCCCTTGATGTCGGTGTCGAGGTCCTTGAGGATCCGGACGACGCCGGAGGACTGGGTGCCGGCGCCGTAGGAGGAGACGGCCATCCAGTCCATGGTGACGGGGGTGGAAAGGGCGCGAGCCAGATCCGCCATCACCATCACGGCGCCCTTGAGGACACCGACGATGAGCAGGTCCTTGCCCGCGTATTCCGCGTCGATCTTCGCGGCCAGCTCTGCCAGCTTGGCGTCGATCTCTTCCTTGGTGATGAGCACCGACTGGAGGTCGGTGCCCATGTCCTTCTCGTTCACCCGGGTCACTTTCGTTGCAGCGTGCGTCAGCCTTGCCGGATGACCAGTCTGCCACCCTGGCGGCGCGCTTCGACTCGGCCGGGCAGGTTGATGGCCCCTTGGCCGCGCCATCCGGTGATGAGCCGGTCGACTTCTTCGATGTGGCGGGCGAAGAGGGAGCCGGCGGGGGCGCCCTCGGCGATGACGGCGCGGCGCAGGACTCGGCGGCGTACGGCGGGGGGCAGCCCGAAGAGCTTGGCGCATTCGAGGGCGCCCGCCTCGTCGCGTACGGCGGTCTCCGCGTCGGCGGCCCAGGTGTCGAGGGCGTCGGCGTCGTCGCGGGAGAGCTGGGCCGTTCGGGCGAGGGCTTCGACGACGCCTTTGCCGAGGGCCTTCTCGAGGGCGGGGAGGCCCTCGTGGCGGAGCCGGGAGCGGGTGTAGGCGGGGTCGCTGTTGTGCGGGTCGTCCCAGACGGCGAGTTCCTGGGCGATGCAGGCCTTGCGGACGGTCTGGCGGTCGAGCTGGAGGAACGGGCGCCGGTAGCGGCCGGAGGTGCCGGAGACGGCGGCCATGCCGGAGAGCGAGCGGATGCCGGAGCCGCGGGCGAGGCCGAGGAGGACGGTCTCGGCCTGGTCGTCGCGGGTGTGGCCGAGGAGGATCGCGGTGGCGCCGTGGCGCTCGGCGGCGGCGTCGAGGGCGGCGTACCGGGCGTCGCGGGCGGCGGCCTCGGGTCCTCCTTCGCGGCCGACGGTGACCGTGACGGACTCGACGGGGGTGAGTCCGAGGGCGGTCATGCGTCCGGCGACCTCGGCGGCCCGGGTGTCGGAGCCGTCCTGGAGGCCGTGGTCGACGGTGATGCCGCCGGCGCGTACGGGAAGTTTGCGGGCCTCGAAGGCGAGGGCGGAGGCGAGCGCCATGGAGTCGGCGCCTCCGGAGCAGGCGACGAGCACCAGCGGTTCGTCGCCGGTGGTGTGGTCGGTGAGGACGTCGTGGAGTACGCGGCGGACCGCCAGGCGTATCGCCGCGACCGCAGGATGGGGACCCATGTCCGGTGCCCTTCGTGATGGGGGTGGGGTGCCTCGGTCGGAGTCTTAACGGTCGGAAAGGGGGTTTCGGTCACTCAGAGTGCGTCGATGGTGACAGAAACCCGGCCGTTACCCGAGCATTGCACGCCTCACCCCATGCCCAGGGTCCCTCGGATGGGTGATTGGTGGGGTGTTCCGACGTGTTCCTGTGCCGTGTGCCGCTCCTGTCTCAGGAGTCTGCCTTACGGTGCACCCTCGCGATCCAGTCGGCGGGGGCGGCGATCTCGGCCTTGGTGGGGAGCGTGTTGGGCGAGGTCCAGACGCGGTTGAAGCCGTCCATGCCGACCTGGTCGACGACGGCGCGGACGAAGCGTTCGCCGTCGCGGTACTGGCGGAGTTTGGCGTCGAGGCCGAGGAGCCGGCGCAGGGCGAGGTCGAGGCGGGAGGCGCCGCGGGCGCGGCGGGCCTGGAACTTCTCGCGGATCTCGGCGACGGAGGGGACGACCTGGGGTCCGACGCCGTCCATGACGTAGTCGGCGTGGCCTTCGAGGAGCGACATGACGGCGGTGAGGCGGCCGAGGATCTCGCGCTGTTCGGGGGTCTGGACGAGTTCGACGAGGGAGGGGGTGGGTTCGCCCTCCTCGCCTTCGGGGCGGCCGCCGGCGAGGGTCTGGGCGGCTTCGCGGAGGCGTTCGACGACGGTGCCGGGGTCGACGTCGGTGGCGGCGAGGAACGACTGGATTTCGCCCTGGAGGTGGTCGCGGAGCCAGGGGACGGCGGTGAACTGGGTGCGGTGGGTCTCCTCGTGGAGGCAGACCCAGAGCCGGAAGTCGTGTGGGGCGACGTCGAGTTCGCGTTCGACGTGGACGATGTTGGGGGCGACGAGGAGGAGGCGTCCGCCGCCGTTGGCCCCGGCGGGGAGGTCGCGGGTGGCGGGGGCGAAGGTCTCGTACTGGCCGAGGATGCGGGAGGCGAGGAAGGACAGCAGCATCCCGAGTTCGACGCCGGTGACCTTGCCGCCGACGGCGCCGAGGACGGCGCTGCCGGCGTTGCCCGAGCGGCGTTCCTGCATCTTGCCGAGGAGCGGGGTGAGGAGTTCGCGGAAGCCGGCGACGTTGGCCTTGATCCAGCCGGCCCGGTCGACGACGAGGACGGGTGTGTCGTGGGGTTCGGTGCCCTCGGGGATCATCCGGGTGTAGGCGCGGACGTGTTCCTCGGAGGCCTTGGCGTGCTTGCGGAGTTCGGCGACGACCTCGCGGGCCTCGTCGCGGCTGACTTCGGGTCCGGGCCGCACGAGGCGGGTCGCGGTCGCGACCGCGAGGTTCCAGTCGACCATCCCGGATGTGCCTGCGCCACCGATGCTCGTCATGCGTCAACCGTACGGGCTCGGGGCCTGTTCGGTGAGGGTTCGAAGCGGGGCGTGTGGGGTCACTTCCGGCCGGCGAGGGCGGCGGAGAGCCGGTCGAGGGCGGGCTGTGCCTCGTACGGGGAGAGGGTGCGGCCGGCGAGGAACGCGAAGGCGAGGAGGCGTCCGTCGGGGGTGACGACGGTCCCGGCGAGTGTGTTGACGCCCGTGAGGGTGCCGGTCTTGGCGCGGACGAGTCCGGCGCCCGCGGGGGCGGCGCCGAAGCGGCCGGCGAGGGTGCCGGTGAAGCCGCCGACGGGCAGTCCGGTGAGGACGGGGCGCAGGGTGGGGCGGGCGGGGTCGGCCGCCCGGGTGAGGAGTCCGGTGAGGAGGGCGGCGGAGACGCGGTCGCGGCGGTCGAGTCCGCTGCCGTCGGCGAAGCGGGCGCCGGCGACGGGGACGCCGAGGCGGGCGAGCTCGTCGCGTACGGCCTTCTCGGCGCCCTGGAAGCTCGCGGGCTGCTTGCGGGCGAGGGCGGTCTGCCGGGCGAGGGCCTCGGCGAGGTCGTTGTCGCTGTTCGTGAGGGTGCGTTCGACGAGGTCGGCGAGGGGGGCGGAGTACGTGCGGGCGAGGGGGGCGGCCCGGGGGGTGGGGCCGGGCGCGGGGTCGCCGGTGATCTTGACGCCGGCCTCGGTGAGGAGGTCCGCGAAGGCGGCGGCGGTGTCGCCGGCGGGGTCGGCGGTGCGGGGGGCGGGGCCGCTGCGGCTGTCGTCGAGGCGTCCTTCGCGGGTCATGAGGGCGACGACGGGGGCGAGGTTCTCGTTGGGGCCGATGGGGTGGAGGGCGGGGCCCCGGTAGAGGCCCGTGTCGTAGGCGAGGCGTACGGAGGCGTGGCCGCGGGCCTTGAGGGCGCGGGCGGTGTCGGCGGCGAGGGTCTTGAGGCGGGCCGGGTCGAGGGTGGGGTCGCCGCCGCCGGTGAGGGTGACGCTGCTGCCGTCGGGGGCGGCGGTGACGGTGGTGGGGATGCGGTGGTCGGGGCCGAGGGCGGAGAGCGCGGCGGCGGCGGTGGCGATCTTGACGGTGGAGGCGGGCGTCATGGGGGTGCCGGCGCCCTCGCCGTAGAGCTGTTTCCCGGTGGCGGTGTCGACGACGGAGGCGGTGCGGAGCGGGCCGAGGCCGGGGTCGGCGAGGAGCGGGACGAGGAGGGCTGCGAGGTCGGCGGTGCGTCCTTGGGGTGCCGGGGCGTGCAGGGCGGTGAGGACGCTCGGGGCGCTGGGGGCGGGCGCGGGGCGGCGGGGCGCGGCGGGGGCCGGGGGCGGGGCGTGATGCGTGCCACCCGTCGTGGGGGCGGCGGCGCGGGCCCGCTCGGCCGTACGCTGGCCTCCGTCCCATGGTCCGGCCGCGGTGACCGCCGCGGCGGCCAGGACGAGACCGAGGGCGGCGGAGCCCGCCGTGTACTGCCAAGTCCTCGGCTCCGGCATTGCTGACCAGCCCCTTTCGCGATCACACACGTGCGTGAGGGACACTTAATCACCGCGCGTCGTCGCGAGCATTCACTTGTGTTGATTCAGGAGGAGCCACCCGTGGAGTTCGACGTTCTCATCGAGATCCCGAAGGGATCGCGGAACAAGTACGAGGTCGACCACGAGACCGGTCGCATCCGCCTGGACCGTCGCCTCTTCACGTCGACGGCCTACCCGACGGACTACGGCTACGTCGAGAACACCCTCGGCGAGGACGGCGACCCGCTGGACGCGCTCGTGATCCTCGACGAGCCGACCTTCCCGGGCTGCCTGATCAAGTGCCGCGCCATCGGCATGTTCCGCATGACGGACGAGGCCGGCGGCGACGACAAGCTGCTGTGCGTGCCGGCGACGGACCCGCGCATGGAGCACCTGCGCGACATCCACCACGTGGCCGAGTTCGACCGCCTGGAGATCCAGCACTTCTTCGAGGTCTACAAGGACCTGGAGCCGGGCAAGTCCGTCGAGGGCGCCGACTGGGTCGGTCGCGCCGAGGCCGAGGCCGAGATCGAGAAGTCGTACGCGCGCGCCAAGGAGCAGGGCGGCCACTGAGCCCCCGGCTCTGGTGAGCGTGTGAAGGGCGGTGCACCTCGTGGTGCACCGCCCTTCGCGTCTCCGTCACACCTCGTATCCGTCACACCTTCATACTGGAATCCACGATTCCCTGGGGATGAGGCGGAGAGAGTGGTGGCGGAGCCGGAGGACGGCGCTCCTGAGGACCGGAAGCCGCAGTCGGACGAGGCGCGGAGCGCGTTCGTGCCGCCGGCGGGGGTGGAGCAGCCGACTCCGCCCGAGGAGGAGCACGCGACCTCCGAGTTCGCCCTTCCGCCGGGTCTGGTGCCGGAGCCGCCGCAGGAGCCGGAGGGGTCGGCGTTCGCCCCGCCGGCCACGTACTCGGCCAAGAGCTCGCCTCCCGCGTTCACCCCGGCGTACGGGGTGCCGCTGGTGCGGCTGCCGCAGGACGCCCCGTGGCAGGACCGGATGCGGACGATGCTGCGGCTGCCGGTGGGTGAGCGGCCGGTGCCGGAGGCGCCGCGCAAGGAGGACGAGTCCGGGCCCTCGGTGCCGCGTGTGCTCGACCTGACCCTCCGCATCGGCGAGCTGCTGCTCGCGGGCGGGGAGGGCGCGGAGGACGTCGAGGCGGCGATGTTCGCGATCTGCCGCGCGTACGGTCTGGACCGGGTCGAGCCGACGGTGACGTTCACCCTGTTGTCCGTCACCTATCAGCCCTCGCTGGTGGACGACCCGATCACGGCGAACCGGACGGTACGGCGCCGGGGTACGGACTACACGCGGCTCGCGGCCGTGTACCAGCTGCTTTCGGACATCAACGCGCAGGCGCACGAGGTGACGCCCGAGGAGGCGTACCGGCGGCTCGCGGAGATCCGGCGGAACCGGCACCCGTACCCGGGCTGGGTCCTGACGGCGGCGGCGGGCGTCCTGGCCGGTGCGGCCTCGGTGCTGCTCGGCGGCGGTCCGACGGTCTTCTTCGTGGCGGCGCTGGGCGCGGTCCTCGGCGACCGGCTCGCGTGGCTGTTCGCGGGGCGCGGGATGCCGGAGTTCTACCAGTTCCTGGTGGCGGCGATGCCGCCGGCGGCGATGGGCGTGCTCCTGACGATGCTGCACGCGGACCTGCGTCCCTCGGCGGTGATCACCGGTGGCCTGTTCGCGCTGATTCCGGGGCGGGCGCTGGTCGCGGCCGTGCAGGACGGTTTGACCGGTTTCTACATCACGGCCTCGGCCCGGCTCCTGGAGGTCGCGTATTTCTTCGTCGCGATCGTGGTGGGCGTGCTGTCGGTGCTGTACATCGCGGTGCAGTTCGACGCGCAGCTGAACCCGGAGGGGGCGCTGCGGGCGGTGGAGCGGCCGGTGACGCAGATCCTGGCGTCGATGGTGCTGTGCGCGACCTTCGCGATCCTGCTGCAGCAGTCGCGGGGGACGGTGCTGTTCGCGACGCTGAACGGCGGGGTGGCGTGGGTGATCTACGCGTCGATCGCGGTGACCGCGGAGGGTTCGGCGGTGATGGCGACGGCGGTGGCGGCCGGTCTGGTGGGCCTCTTCGGGCAGCTGATCGCCCGCTATCACCACACCTCGTCGCTGCCGTACGTGACGGCGGCGATCGGGCCGCTGCTGCCCGGTTCCGCGACGTACTTCGGGGTGCTCGCGATCGCCCAGAACAACCTGGACCAGGGCTTCGCCTCGCTCGCGAAGGCGGCGGCGCTCGCCCTGGCGATCGCGATCGGCGTGAACCTGGGAAGCGAGCTGGCGCGCCTCTTCATGCAGGCCCCGGGCGCGGCGGCGGCGCGGCGCGCGGCGAAGCGCACCCGGGGTTTCTAGGACACGGCCCAGGGCCTGTCGTCAGGCCCTGGCTGCGGGTCCTGGCTGCGGGTCCTGTCGTCAGGGCCTGGCTTCGGGTCCTGGCGGCGGGTCCTGTCGTCAGGGCCTGGCTTTGGGTCCTGGCGGCGGGTCCTACCGCTTCGCGTGGCGGCCGCGGGAGGACTGCGGGTTCAGGCCGCCGGGGGCGTCGTGGTCGCTCTGCGCCGGGTTCTTCTTCGCCTGGGAACGGGCCCGGAGGAGCTCGATCACGACCGGGATCACGGAGATCAGGACGATCCCGACGAGGATCATCTCGATGTGCTTGTGGACGAACTCGATCTTGCCGAGGGAGGCGCCGAGCAGGGTCACGCCCGCGCCCCAGAGCACGCCGCCGATGACGTTGAACGTGATGAACGAGCGGTAGTTCATCCTGCTGACGCCCGCGATGATCGGCGTGAACGTCCGGATGATCGGGACGAAGCGGGCCAGGATCAGCGACTTCGGGCCGTGCTTCTCGAAGAACTCGTGCGCCTTCTCGACGTTCTCCTGCTTGAAGAGCTTGGAGTCGGGGCGCTTGAAGAGGGACGGCCCGACCTTGCGGCCGAAGAGGTAGCCGACCTGGTCGCCGATGATGGCGGCGGCGGCCACCAGGGTGCACACCAGCCACAGCGGCGTGTCCAGCTTGTTCGTGGTGACGAGCAGGCCGGTGGTGAAGAGCAGCGAGTCGCCGGGCAGGAAGAACCCGATGAGGAGGCCGGACTCGGCGAAGACGATGACCAGGACACCGATCAGACCAAAGGTCTGGATCAGATAGTCCGGGTCCAGCCAGCTCGGTCCGAGGGCAAGCGTGTTCACGGGTTCCGGGCTCCTGCGGTCGGTGGGGGCTTGGGGGACGGCTGGCCCCAAGCTATCAACGCGGTCCGGAGGCGCCCGGTTCCACCCGGCTCCCACGGGATGCGGACCCGGCCCGCCGGCCCGAGGCTTGGGGGTCAGGAGGTGCATGCCCATGGGCATCGACGAGTACGGGGGCGGCCAGGGGCCGCACCCCGAGGTGCTGGTCGTGACGACGAACGACGTGCCGGGCTACGAGGTCCGGCAGGTGATCGGTGAGGTCTTCGGGCTCACCGTCCGCTCCCGCCATCTCGGCAGCCAGATCGGCGCCGGCCTGAAGTCGATGATCGGCGGTGAGCTGAAGGGCCTGACGAAGACCCTCGTCGAGACCCGCAACCAGGCGATGCAACGCCTGGTGGAGCAGGCGAAGGCGCGCGGCGCGAACGCCGTGCTCATGTTCCGCTTCGACGTGACGGAAGCGGCGGACGTGGGCACGGAGGTGTGCGCCTACGGCACGGCAGTGGTGATCGGGCCGCGCGCCTGAGGCCGCGCGCCTGAGGCCGCGCGCCTGGGGCCGCGCGCCTGGGGCCGCGCGCCTGGGGCTCAGGCCGCCCGGCGTGCGGCGTTCGCCCGGACCGCCTCCCGCAGGTGCTCGGGGAGGCCCGGGTGGATCGACTCGTAGAACCCGTGGAAGTTCTCGTCGGCGACGTACATCTCGGCGAGCTCCACGTGGGTCCTCGGGTGGCACTCGAAGAACCAGGTGGTGAGGTGGCGGCGGTGCGCCTCTGCGAGGTCCATCGCCGCCTCGGACCCGGGGTCCGCGCCCGCGGCCATCAGGGCGGCGTAGGCCGCGCCCCAGGCGTCCACCTCGTCCTTCATCCGCTGCCACTCCTCCTTGCCGTACCCGGCGGCGCGCGCCTGGGCCTGCTCGTGGGAATGGGAGCCGCCCCAACGGCGGGCGGTCTCCTCCGCGAACCGTTCGGGGTCCTTGTCCCCGAAGACCTCGAACTTCTCCTCGGGAGTGAGGTTGATGCCCATCTTCTTCGCCTCCATGGCGTGCTCGACGGCCGCCGCCATCCTCCGGAGCTCGCCGATCCGCGCGGTCAGCAGCGTGTGCTGCCGCCGCAGGTGCTCCTGCGGATCGGCGTGCGGGTCGTCGAGGAGGACGGCGACCTCTTCGAGGGGGAAGCCGAGCTCCCGGTAGAACAGGATCTGCTGGAGCCGGTCGAGGTCGGCGTCGTCGTAGCGGCGGTGCCCCGCCGTACTGCGGCCGCCCGGCGAGAGCAGCCCGATCGCGTCGTAGTGGTGCAGGGTGCGCACCGTGACCCCGGCGAAGCCGGCCACCTGTCCCACGGAGTAGCCCATCGGCCGTCCGCCCTTTCTCTGTCGGTACGCCGTTCAGCCTGGGTCCTGACGCGACGTGAGGTGCAAGTGCCGACCCGGGCGTTACCACCCGCCCCGTTCAGGATGTTGTGTTCCTTTTGCTCACATATGGTGGGTCGGTGGCCACCGATCATGCTCCGCCTCCCGCCGCTCCCCCGGAGGCGTCCGCCCGGCTCCTGCTCCCGCAGATCCTGCCCGCGATCGTCGTCGGCGTGGGGGCGAGCCTGCTCTTCCTCGGGATCAGCACCCTCGCGGAGGAGTTCCAGCACGTGCTCTGGAACAACCTGCCGGACGCGCTCGGCATCGGGAACTACTCCTCCCTCTGGATGATCGTCATGCTCACGGCGACCGGCATCGCCGTGGGTCTCGTCGTGTGGAAGTTCCCCGGACACGCCGGGCCCGACCCGGCCTCCGAAGGGCTCGGCGGACCACCGCACACCCCCGGGATGGTGCCGGGCCTGCTGCTCGCGAGCACCCTCGCGCTGGCGGGCGGTGTCAGCCTCGGCCCCGAGAACCCGATCATCGCGTCCAACATCGCCCTCACGTACTGGATCGGCCGCAAGGTGGCGCCCTCCGCGCCGGGCGCGGCCTGGATCGCGCTCGCCTCGGCCGCCACCATCGGAGCCCTCTTCGGCACACCGGTGGCGGCCGCCCTCGTGCTCTCCGAGGCCCTCACCGGCCAGCCCGGCCGCGGCTCCCTCTGGGACCGGCTCTTCGCCCCGCTCGTCGCCGCCGGCACCGGCGCGCTGACCACCCAGCTGATCTCCGACCCCAGCTTCGACATCGGGCTTCCGCCGCTGACCGACCCCGGCTTCGACGACATCCTCTCCGCGCTGGTGATCGCCTCCCTCGCGGCCGTCCTCGGCCTCGTCGCCTGCTACCTCTTCCCCTACGTCCACAACGTCTTCCGACGGCTGCGGCACCCCATGCTGATGCTGCCCCTCGGCGGCCTCACCCTCGGCCTCCTGGGCGCCCTCGGCGGCCATCTGACGCTCTTCAAGGGCCTGGCCGAGACCGAGGAGCTCGCCAGTTCGATCGGCAGCTGGTCCTCGGGCGAGCTGATGAAGATGGCCGTCGTCAAACTCTTCGCCCTCCTCGTCGCCTCCGCCTGCGGCTTCCGCGGAGGCCGGATCTTCCCCGCCGTCTTCATCGGCGCCGCCTTCGGTCTGTCCGCCCAGGCCCTCGTCCCCGAGATCCACCCCGCCGTCGCCGTCTCCGCCGCCGTCCTCGGCGTCCTGCTCGCCACCACCCGGCAGGGCTGGATCAGCCTCTTCACCGGTGCCGTCCTCGCCTCCTCCTCCCCCTCGATGCTCGCCATCCTCTGCCTCGCCTCCCTCCCGGCCTGGCTGATCGTCACCGGGCGCCCCCAGCTCGAACTCGACCACGAGGGCCACTCCCTGCACTGACCCCGCCCGGCCGCGCCCGCCGACTCAGGGCTCCTCGTCCCCGCAGGCGAGCCGGAACTCCGACCACCTCACCCCGTCCGCCGTCAGCGCGTACCGGCAGCGGGACCCCTCGCTCAGCAGGCCCAGCGGGGTGCGGCGGACGAAACGGGTGCCGTCCTCCAGGTCCGCGAAGGTACGGCCGCCGTCCACGCTCGCGTACCCCGACAGCTCCCCGGCGATCTCCACCCGGCCGCCGGGCCCCGGCACCGGCAGCCCCATCAGGCTGCGGGGCTCCCCGACCGGCCCCGTGGTCCACACCCGGTGCCAGCTCCGGCCCCCGTCCACCGAGCGGTGCAGCGCCCGCATCCCGTTCTTCACGGGCTCACCGCCCGTCAGCTCCCCCATCTCCGCCGCGTACATCGCGTCCTGACCCACCGCCACCGCCGTGTACCGCCCGGGCCCCTTCGCCGCGCTCGGCAGCCGGGCCACCGTCCAGCCGCGACCCCCGTCCCGGGAGACGGCGACCGCCGGCCCGCCGGAGAGCGGGTCCGTGCCCGAGACCCACCAGGACCCGTCGGGCTCCGGCTGCTCCGCCGGCCGGGGATGCGCCCCCAGCAGCGGCCCCCGGGCGAGGACCCGGCGCCGCCCGTCCTTCGGCGAGACCACCACGAGCCGCTCCCGCTCGCACGCGTCGGGCAGGGCCCCCGCCGGGGCGGCGCAGTCGGTGGTGAGCACCGCCCCCGCGGGTATCTCCGGGACCGTGCCGACCGTGCGCCGGTCGCCCGCGCGCCAACTCCGGCCTCCGTCCCGGGTGAACCAGGTCCGCCCGCCCGGCCCGGCCGCACCCTCCTCCACCAGCGCCCGGCCCGGCCCGAGCACCAGCAGGTTCGCCGAGACGCCCTCGTCCGCCGGTGTCTCGGGCAGCGGGGACCGCCGCAGCACCCACTCCTCCGCCCCGGCGTCCCGCACGGCCACGTGCTGCCGGCAGAAGCCGCTCCCCGGCGCCGCCGGCTCGCTCACGCACGCGGCGAGCAGCGCGAACCCGGTGCCGTCCCGCGCGAACCCCAGACCGTGCACCCCGCCGGGCAGCCCCGGCCCGGACGGCATCCGGGGCGGCGCCCCGAAGACACCCGAGGCCCCCCGGGCTCCCGGGACGGCCGCCGGGGAAGGCCCCGAAGCACCCGAAGCGCCCGAAGCGCCCGAAGGTCCCGAAGGTCCCGAAGGTCCCGAAGGTCCCGAAGATCCCGAAGCCCCCGACGGCCCCGCCCCCGTACACCCGCTCAGTACCGCCCACACCAGCGCCAACACGGCGCCGGCCGCTCCCGCGAGCCTGCGCATCGCTCGATCCCCCTTGCCCCTCGGGCGGTTCGCGGTGAACCGCTGCTATCGATACACCGCTCGCCGCCCCCGGGTTCCCACCTCCGCACCACTACTTTCCGAGCCTCCCGAACTTCCGTACCGCCAGCGGGAAGAACAGCCCCAGCAGCACCAGCGGCCACACCACCGCCGCCGTGAGGTGCCCCGGCTCGCCGCCCGGGTTGCCGCAGAGCTCGCGCACCGCCGTCGCGGTCGCCGACATCGGGTTCCACTCCACGACCGTGCCGAGCCAGCCCGGCATCGAGTCCGGCGAGGCGAAGGCGTTGGAGAGGAAGCCCACCGGCCAGACCAGGATCTGCACCGCCTGCACCAGCTCCGCCCGCCCCGCGACCAGCGCCAGGAAGATCCCGATCCACAGCATCGCGAAGCGCAGCAGGAGCAGCAGCCCCAGCGCCCCGAGGACCGCCCCGGAGCCGCCGTCCACCCGCCAGCCGATCGCGAACCCCACGCCGACCATCACGAGCAGCCCCACCGCCGACTGGAGCATGTCGGCGGCCGCCCGCCCCACGAGCACCGCCCCGTCGGTCATCGGGAGGGACCGGAACCGGTCGATCACCCCCTTCTCCAGGTCCCGCGTCACCGCCGTCATCGTGCCTTCGAGGCCGAAGACCATGGTCAGCGTGAGCATCCCCGGCACCAGGTAGTCGACGTAGTCGCCGTCGACGGTCCGCCCGCCGCCGACCAGATGGCCGAACATCAGCAGCATCATCACCGGGAACACCAGCCCGACCAGGACCTGCACCGGCTGCCGCGCCCAGTGGGCGAGTTCGCGCCGGGTCATGGTCCAGCAGTCGCTCACCACGTACGCCGTGCTCATGCCGCCACCTCCTTCGCCTCCGCCGTCAGGTGCAGGAACACCTCGTCCAGCGTCGGTCGCCGCAGGGCGATGTCCTCCGCCTCGATCCCGGCCGCGCCGAGCGCCCGTACGGTCTCGGCCAGCGCGGCCATCCGGTCCGTGACGGGCGCGCTGAGCCGCCGCCGGTCGGCGTCCACGCCCACCTCCGCCCGGGGCACGGGCAGCAGCCCGGCCGCCTCGTCGAGCCGTGCCGCGTCCCGGACGACCACGTCGATGCGGTCGGCTCCCACGCGCGCCTTGAGCCGGTCGGGCGTGCCGTCGGCGACGACCCTCCCCCGGTGCACGACCGAGATCCGGTCGGCCAGCCGGTCGGCCTCCTCCAGGTACTGCGTGGTGAGCAGGACGGTCGTGCCCCCGCCGACCAGCGAGCGCACCGAGTCCCAGACCTCCACGCGCCCGCGTGGGTCGAGTCCGGTCGTCGGCTCGTCGAGGAAGAGCACCTCGGGCTCGGTGATCAGCGAGGCGGCCAGGTCGAGCCGGCGCCGCATGCCGCCGCTGTACTGCCGGACGGGCTTGCGGCCGGTGTCCCCGAGGCCGAAGCGCTCCAGGAGTTCGTCGGCCCGTGCGCCGGCGCGCCGGGCGCCGAGGTGGTGGAGCCTGCCGAACATCTCCAGGTTCTGCCGGCCGCCGAGCTCCTCGTCGAGGGCGGCGTGCTGGCCGAGGAGCCCGATCCGCCGCCGTACCTCCCGGGCCCCGGTCCGTACGTCGTGGCCCGCGACCCGGACCAGGCCCTCGTCGTGCCGCAGCAGGGTGGCCAGGATCCGTACCGTCGTGGTCTTGCCCGCACCGTTGGGGCCGAGCAGGCCGTGGACGGTCCCCCGTCCGACGGCGAGGTCGAGCCCGTCCAGGGCGCTCTTCTCCCCGTACCGCTTCCGCGCGCCCTCCACGAGGACCGCTTCCGATGTCATCCACTTCCTCCCGAAAAGACCTTAGTCAAGTTTGACTAGCAGTCGTCGACGGAGGACGGTATGCCCTTCCGGGGCATTAATCAAACTTGATTAGGCCGGGCTCCGGCTTCCGGCTTCCGGCTTCCGGGGGACGTCAGGTCGCGTACGGGTTCTCCTGGCCCTCCGCCAGCACTCCCACGAACGGGTCGCCCTCGCCCGCGAACACGTACGCCCCGCCCTCGATCCGCTCGATCAGGCCGAGCGTCCACTCCTTGCCGGCGTCCGCCGAGTGCACCCACATGTGCATGATCTCGCCGATGTGCCCGAGCTGCTCCGGGCCGCCCTCCGGCGTGTAGTACTCCGTGACCGACGCCCGCCACTCGTCGAGCGCCGACACCCTCCGGCGCAGCAGCTCCGCGGCCTCCTCGCGGGGCAGGTCCACCATGAAGCCGATCGCCGCCGACAGGACGTCCATCTTCTGGTCGTACGTGGTCAGCGCCTCGCGCAGCAGCGCGAAGTACTCCTCCGCACCGCGCTCGGTCAGCTCGTACTCCACGCGCGGCGGCCCGCCCACGGTGCTCGGCGCGACCTCGTGCGCGTGCAGCAGTCCCTGCTTCGCCATCTGCTTCAGCGCGTGGTAGATCGAGCCGGGCTTGGCGTGGGACCACTCGTGGGCGCCCCAGTACTCCAGGTCGTTGCGCACCTGGTAGCCGTGGGCGCGGCCGTGCTGCTTGACCGCGCCCAGGACGAGGAGTCGGATCGCTGACATGCCCCGATGTTAGTCAACCTTGACTAAACGGCGCCGTTCTCCTCCGCGATCAGGTCGAAGGAACCCTTGCCGTCCAGCGACTCGCGGATCACGTCCGCGTGGCCCGCGTGCCGGCCCATCTCCTGGACCAGGTGCAGCAGCATCCAGCGCACCGACACCCGCCCGTCCTTCGGGAACCAGGGCGCGGGCGGCAGCGGGAAGGTGCCGTCCAGGCTCGGCGCGGAGCGGACGAACTCCTCGGTCTGCTTGGCCACGTCCGCCCAGAACGCGACGATCTCGGGGATCGTCTCGCCGTCCACGAGCCGGAAGGCCTCGCCCCAGGTCTCCTCGGTGCGCTGCCGCTCGTTCGGCTGCTCCTGCGCGAGCCGCAGCCAGTTCAGCTCGACCTCGGCGACGTGCTTGACCAGCCCCGAGAGGCTGAGCTCGCTGGCGCTGGGGCGGCTCGCGGCCTGCTCCTCGGTGAGGCCGAGGAGCGAGCGGCGGAGCGCGGCGCGCTGCGCCTCGACGAAGTTGAGGAACGCGCCGCGCTCGTCGCCGGGGGTCTCCGCGGGAACAAGAGCAACCATGATGGGTCCGCCTTCCGTTAGCTCTCAGCTTGTGCGCACCACGCTACGGAGACTTGCGGACAGCTTCGGTCCTAAAGCCGGATCTGATCCGGATCGGATCCGGATCAGAAGGAGAGCCGGCTCCGGATCAGAACGGGGAACCGGCTCCGGATCAGAACGGGAACCGGCTCCGGCCGTGCTGGATCGAGATCCACTTCTGGGTGGTGAAGGACTCCACCATCGCCTCGCCGTTGAGCCGCCCCACGCCCGAGTGCTTCTCGCCGCCGAAGGGCACGATCGGCTCGTCGTGCACGGTGCCGTCGTTGATGTGGATCATGCCGGTGTGGATGCGCTTGGCGACCCGGACGCCCCGCTCGACGTCCCCGGTGTGGACGGCGCCGCTGAGCCCGTACGGGGTGTCGTTGGCGATCCGTACGGCCTCCTCCTCGCCGTCGAAGGGGACGATCAGCGCGACCGGGCCGAAGATCTCCTGGCTCAGGACCGGGGCGTCGGCGGAGATGCCGGTGAGGACGGACGGGGAGACGAGGTTGCCCTCGACCGTGCCGTGCAGCAGCGCCGTCGCGCCGGCCGCCACCGTCTGGTCGACGACCGCGGAGACGGCCTCCGCCTGCTGGGAGTTGATGAGGGGACCGATGTGGGTGGCGGGGTCGGCGGGGTCGCCGACGCGCAGGGTCTTCACCTTCGCCACGAACTTCTCGGTGAACTCCTCCTCCAGGGTGCGGTCCACGAGGATGCGGTTGGCGGCCATGCAGACCTGGCCCTGGTGCACGAAGCGACTGAAGACGGCCGCGTCCACCGCGTAGTCGACGTCGGCGTCGTCGAGGACGATCAGGGCACTGTTGCCGCCGAGTTCGAGGACGGCGTGCTTGAAGTTCTGCGCGCAGACCGTGGCGACGTGACGGCCGACCTTGTCGGAGCCGGTGAAGGAGATGACCTTCGGGACCGGGTGGGTCAGGAGCGCGTCGCCGATCTCGGCGATGTCGGTGACGACGACGTTCAGCAGGCCGGCCGGCAGACCGGCCTCCTCCAGGACCTTCGCGACCAGCGTGCCGCCGCAGATCGGGGTGTTCTGGTGCGGCTTGAGGACGACGGCGTTGCCGAGCGCGAGCGCGGGCGCGACCGACTTGATCGAGAGGAGGAAGGGGAAGTTGAAGGGGGAGATGACGCCGACGACGCCGACCGGCACGCGGTAGACGCGGTTCTCCTTGCCGTCGACCGGGGAGGGCAGGATGCGGCCCTCGGGGCGCAGCGCCAGCTGGATCGCCTCGCGCAGGAACTCCTTGGCGAGGTGCAGCTCGAAGGCCGCCTTGAGACGGGTGCCGCCGAGCTCGGCGACGATCGTCTCGGCGATCTCCTCCTCGCGGTCCTCGATGATCCGCAGCGCGCGCTCGAAGACGAGTCGGCGCGTGTACGGGTTGGTCTCGGCCCATGAGGCCTGGGCGCGCTCGGCGGCACGGTAGGCGCGGTCGACCTCGTCGGCGGTGGCGACGGTGATCGACGCCAGCTTCTCCCCGGTGTACGGGTTGAAGTCGATGATGTCCCACGAACCGCTGCCGGGCTTCCACTCTCCGTCGATGTACTGGTGGGCCAGGTCGGTGAAGTGCGACATGGTTGAGACCCCTCTACCCGCTACCTGCAGTGCGACTGATGTGGCGTCATCGTACTGATGTATCAGGAGAGTTGAAGGAGGCCTCGGAGAAGGTCCCGGCTTTCGGCCGGATCCGGACCGTCCTTCTGGAGCTTCTCCATCACCCGCTGGTACTGGGCGACTTCCTCGCGCTTGTCGAGGTAGAGGGCGCTGGTGAGCTGTTCGAGGTAGACGATGTCGGAGAGGTCGGACTCGGGGAAGCTCAGCATCGTGAAGGCGCCGCTCTCGCCGGCATGGCCGCCGAAGCTGAAGGGCATGACCTGGAGCGTGACGCCCGGGTGTTCGGAGATCTCGATGAGATGCCTCAACTGCCCCTGCATGACGGACCGGTCGCCGTAGGGGCGGCGCAGCGCGGCCTCGTCGAGGACGGCGTGGAACTGCGGGGCGCGCTCGGAGACGAGGATCTTCTGGCGCTCCAGGCGGAGGGCGACGCGGCGGTCGATCTCGGCGCGCGGGGCGTCGGGCATGCCCCGGGTGACGACGGCCTGGGCGTACGCCTCGGTCTGCAACAGGCCGTGGACGAACTGCACTTCGTAGACGCGGATGAGGGAGGCGGCGCCTTCCAGGCCGATGTAGGTCTGGAACCAGCCGGGCAGGACGTCGCCGAAGCTGTGCCACCAGCCGGCGACATTGGCCTCGCGGGCGAGTCCGAGGAGCGCGCCGCGCTCGGTCTCGTCCCCGACCCCGTAGAGGGTGAGCAGATCCTCGACGTCCCTGGCCTTGAAGCTCACCCGTCCCAACTCCATACGGCTGATCTTGGATTCGGACGCACGGATCGAATAACCGGCAGCCTCACGGGTGATCCCGCGCGACTCGCGCAGCCGCCTCAGCTGGGAGCCCAGCAGGATGCGCCGCACCACGCTCCCGCTCGCTCCGCTCGATTCGCCTGCGGTCACGGCTCTTCGCCTCCCCTTTACGGTGTCGAGCCCCCGTCGAGCCCCGGATTCTGCCATCAAACGCTTCAGCGCGTACACATTCGATTACGGAAAGGCGGCGAGTTCCGGGCATCCACGCGCACATCACGGGCACAGTGCGTGCGGATCGGGGGAACTTCCCCTCATCGTGTGGACGACTTATGCACAGATTCGGCACGTGGGCGGACAGGTCCGGCGCGTGCACGTGCATCTGCCCTTGCATCCAGTGGGCGCATTCGGAACCATGGGTCCCGCGCAGCCGCGTACTCGTTCGTGTTGTCGTGTTGTCGCACCACAGTCGCGATTCCCGGGAGTGCCTCGCATGGGGACGAATGGATCGACCGTGCTCGAGCCGTTACGGCAGGGCCTTCCGCCGATCGATCCCGGCGCCGTCTCCACCTCCGCCTCCTGCGCCCTGCCCGCCCGGTACGAAGCCGTGCGCGGGGCCCGCAAGTTCACCAGCGCCACGCTCGACCGCTGGGAACTGACGGAGCGCTTCGACGACGTGGCCCTGGTCGTCTCCGAGCTCGTCACCAACGCGCTGCGTCACGCGGTGCCCGCCGACGCCCCGCAGGAGGACGGCCAGAACCCGCCGGTCCGGCTGCACCTGATGCGCTGGGCCTCGCGCCTGGTGTGTGCCGTGCGCGACCCCAGCCGGGAGAGCCCGGAGGCGCGCGGCGGCGAGGAGGACTTCGCCGCCGAGTCGGGGCGCGGTCTGTTCCTGGTGGACTCCTTCAGCGACAGCTGGGGCTGGCACCCGCTGGCCGGGACGCTCCAGGGCAAGGTGGTGTGGGCGCTGTTCCGGATCGGACCGGAGTAGCGCGACGGACGGAGGAAGGGCCCCGACGGAAACCGTCGGGGCCCTTCTCGCGTCTCACCCACCGTCACACCAGGTGGTCGAACTCCCCGTCCTTGACGCCCAGCAGGAGAGCCTCGATCTCCGCGGGCGTGTAGACGAGCGCCGGCCCGTCGGGGTGGCGCGAGTTCCGTACGGCGACATTGCCCCCGGGCAGCTTCGCGAACTCCACGCAGGACCCCTGGGAGTTGCTGTGCCGGCTCTTCTGCCACACGACTCCTCGCAGCTCCGTGGCTGCCATGCCGTTGTACGCGTGATGCGCATGATGCACTGGTAGCTCCCCGAGTTGCTTGGTGCAGGTGTCAACTTCCTCGGATCATAGCTGTGTTCATATGCCGATGCATGAGCAGATGCACGTGCACAAGGGGTGGCGTAGCGACTACGCGACAGAGCGTGCCACCGGTGGGCACGCGTCCGCCTGACAGGCCATCAGTGGAGGTCAGGCGTCCAGGAAGGCGTCGAAGGCCGAGGCGAGCCCCTTCCAGGAGTCACGACCCGCCGCGTACTCGGCGTCGGTGAGCAGGCAGGAGCCGAGCAGCTCGGCCAGGCCGTCACGGTCCAGGCCGGGCGAGGTGAAGACCAGGTGCTGGCAGCGGTCGCCGTGCTCCGGGTGCCAGTCGAGGGCCGCCGCCGCCCTCCGTACCGGCGGAAGCGCCTCCCAGGCCGCGTCGGGCAGCGAGGCCAGCCAGGGCCCCGCGCTCTCGACGCAGAGCGCACCCCCGGCGGCGTCCCAGGCGAGCAGGGTGTCGGGCCGGTCGGCCAGGTAGAAGCGGCCGCGGCTGCGGGCCGCGGCGCAGGTCAGACCCTCCAGGGCCGCGTACAGCCGGCCGGGATGGAAGGGCCGGTGGTGACGCCAGACGTAGGTGGCGACCCCGTGTTCGTCCGCCTCCTGCGGCAGCAGCGCGCAGGCCGGGTGCTGGGCGGCGGCCGCGGCCTCCACGTCGAAGCCGGCGAGGACCGCCCGCGCGAGGGCCGCCCCGTCCCCGACGGGGACGCGCAGGGCGGTGGGGTGGAGCTGGGCGAGCAGCGCCCGGTCCTCGGCGTCGGCCTCCGGGGACTCGGCGACGGCGAGCACGGGCGCGTACTCCAGCTGGCGCGCCCAGGTGTCGGCGATCGTGCGCCGGTCGGTGGCGGCCGCGGCGAGGCCGGCGTCGGCGAGGTCGTCGCCGTTGCCCAGGTACGGCAGGAGGAGCGCCGGGTCGACGGCCGTCACGACGGCGCCGATCCGGAAGCCGGCGGCCGCCACGACCTCGGCCATCGCCTTGGGCTCGACGGAGTCCCAGAGCTCGACGACGGCGAGCCGGGTCAGCCCGGCGGCGCGGAGCCGTTCGAGCTCGGGCACGAGGTCCTCGCGCAGGGCGCAACAGGCGCAGTCGTCGACGAGCGGGGTCTCGCCGGCGGAGAGGAGTCCGGTGGCGTCGCGGACGGTACGGGCGACGGTCCCGGTCTCCGGGGCCGTCGCGAGGTCGTGGTGGAGCGCCACGCTGCCGGGGACGACGGCCAGGAGCCGGTCCACGGCAGCGCGGCGGGCGTCGGAGTGCAGGCCTCCGACGAGGGCGACGGAGAGCATCAGGGCGCCTCGCGCCGTCCGTAGCGCTTCTCGAAGCGCTCGACGCGGCCGGCGGTGTCGAGCACGCGCGCGGTGCCGGTGTAGAAGGGGTGGCTCGCCGAGGAGACCTCGACGTCGACGACGGGGTAGGTGCGGCCGTCCTCCCACTCCACGGTCCGCTCGCTCGTGAGCGTGGACCGGGTGAGGAAGGCGAAGCCGCCGGCCTTGTCGCGGAAGACGACGGGCTCGTACGTGGGGTGGATGCCGGGCTTCATGGGGTGGTTCAGCGCTCCTCTCGGAAGTCGACGTGCCGGCCGGCGACCGGGTCGAACTTGCGCAGGGTGAGCCGGTCGGGGTCGTTGCGGCGGTTCTTGCGGGTGACGTAGGTGAATCCGGTTCCGGCGGTGGAGCGGAGCTTGACGACCGGGCGGAGTTCGTTGCGTGCCATGGTGTGTAGAGTAAATGAAAATGAATCCCATTGCCAACAACTCTGTGGAGAGGTAGGTCACCCTTGTCCGCCCACTGCCAGCTGACCGGAGCACGCCCCGGATTCGGCAACCGGATCTCGCACTCCCACCGGCGCACCTCGCGCCGCTTCGACCCCAACGTCCAGAGCAAGCGGTACTGGCTGCCGAGCGAGCGCCGGTACGTACGGCTGACGCTCAGCGCCCGGGCGATCAGGACCGTCCACACCATCGGCGTCGAGGCCGCCGTGGCCCGCATCCGCGCGCGCGGAGGGAAGGTCTGATGGCCAAGCGCAGCAAGATCGCCCGCAACGAACGACGGAAGGCGGTCGTGGCGCGGTACGCCGAGCGGCGGGCCGAGCTGAAGGAGATCGTCCGGCGCCCCGCCACCCCGGCGGCGGAGCGCGAGGCGGCGGTACGCGAACTGGCCCGCCAGCCCCGGGACGCGAGCGCGACCCGCCTCCGGAACCGGGACGCGGTGGACGGCCGCCCCCGCGGCCACCTGCGGAAGTTCGGCCTGTCCCGGGTACGCGTACGGCAGCAGGCCCACGCGGGGTTCCTGCCGGGGGTGCGGAAGGCGTCCTGGTAGCGGGCGGACACGGGGGCCTGGCGGGGGTGCGGGAGGCGCCCTGGAGACAGGCGGACGGGGGGTTCCTGCCCGGGGGTGGTGGACGCGGGGCCTGGCGGGGGTGCGGGAGGCGCCCTGGAGACAGGCGGACGGGGGGTTCCTGCCCGGGGGTGGTGGACGCGGGGCCTGGCGGGGGTGCGGGAGGCGCCCTGCCGCAGGCGCACTCGGAGGTGCTGCCCGGAGGCGCGGAAGCGTCCTGGTGGTAGGCGCACGCGGGGGTTCCTGACCGGAGGCGCGGAAGCGTCCTGGTACCAGGACGCCCTCGTCAGCCCGGGAGCTGGGCGAGGCGCTCGCCCGCGCGGTCGTAGAGCGTGGCCACGGACTCCCCGTCCCCCGGACGGGTGCGCGCGAACCAGACGCCCCAGCCGGGGCGGCCCGGCAGTTCGAGCAGGGTGGCGAGGACCGTGCGGCCCCCGGCACCGGAGAGCTCGACGCGGCCCGCCGCCCGCGTCCCGTAGTACAGGCCGGAGTGGAACGTCCCCGCCGGGCTGCCCTCGCTCTGGTGGCTGATCCCGGGCTGCGAGCGGTCGATGTTGCCGTCGACCGCGCTGCGGACGTTCTCGTAGCCGTCCGGGCCCGCCCAGTGCTTCCCCTCCGCCGTCAGCCAGACCTTCCATCCCCCGCCCGCGTCCACGCGCTCACCCGGGGCCACGAACCGGACCGGAGGCGGGGTCCGGGTCGGGCGGACGGCCGGCGCCGAGGTCCGGACGGCGGTCGGCGGGGCGGCGACGAACGCCGGGGCCGGCGGGGACTGCCGTACGGGAAGCAGGGCGGCGCCCGCCGCCACGGCCGCCGCCACTCCGAGCACCGCGAACGCCGACAGGCCCGCCGTCCGGCGCCGCCGCCAGGCCCGGCCCGCACGCCGGACGGCGGCCAGCGGCACCGGGCTCGGAGTGACATCGAGGGCCACGCGCGCGAAGACGCCCCGAACCTCGGACTCACCGGGCTCGGACGGGGGGGACGGGGGACGGCCGGGGTCCGGCAGGGGCGTGGGATTCATCGTCGGGCTCCGGACGGGACGGGGACAGGGGTGACCGAGAGGGTGGTGGCGATCCGGGGGTGCTCGCGCAGGGCCGCCAGACCGCGGCGGGCATGGGACTTGACCGTGCCGAGCGAGCAGCCCAGCACGCTCGCGATCTGCGGCTCGGTCAGGTCCTCCCAGTAGCGGAGCACCATCACGGCACGCTGGCGGGCGGTGAGGTCCGCGAGGGCGGCGAAGAGCCCGGCGCGTTCCTCGACCGCCTCCTCGTGGCCCGCCGCGGTGTGGCGGAGCGACTCCGGCAGCACCGGTGTCAGGAGGTGCACGACCCGCTTCCGCCGGATCCGGCTCAGGTTGTTGTTGACGAGCGCGCGGCGCACGTAGAGGTCGATCTCGGCGCGGGGAACCCGCCGCCAGCGCCCGTAGACCTTGGCCAGCGTCGTCTGCACCAGGTCCTCGGCCTCGTGGAAGTCCCCGGTCAGGAGCTGGGCCGTGCGCACCAGCCGGGGCCAGGCGGCGACGGCGAACTCGGCGAAGCCGTCGTCGTCCTCCTCGGTGGCGGAGGTGGCTGACTCGTGCGGCACGCTGTCGGACCTCGCGATCTGTCAGGGGGAAGTGGGGCTGGTGGGGCCCGGGTCGGGCCCCACCACGGTGACGCACGCCGGGTCAGTACTCCATGGCCGGAAGCTCGGCGAGGAGCTTGCCCGCCCGGTCGTACAGCGCCACGCCCAGGCCGCTGCTCTTGGGCCCCGCTCCCGTCCGGGCGTACCAGACGCCCCAGTCGGGGTGGCCCGGGAGCGCGAGGAGCGTGGCGACGGTCCTGTGGCCCTCGGCGTCGGTGAGTTCGACGCGGCCCGCCTTCCGCGTCCCGTAGAAGAGGCCGGAGTGGAACGTCCCCGCCTCGCTGCCCTCGCTCTGGTGGCTGACGCCGGGCTGCGAGCGGTCGATGTTGCCGTCGACGACGCTGCGGAAGTTCTCGTAACCGTCCGGGCCCGCCCAGTGCTTGCCGTCCTCCGTCAGCCACACCGTGTACCCGAGCCCGGCGTCCACGCGCTCGCCGGAGCGGACGGTACGGATCCGGGTGGGGGCGGCGGCAGGGACCGTGACCGACTTCGGGAGGGGGGCGGTGGACGGTGCAGGGGCGGTGGCCGGCCGGGGAAGGGGTGCGGTGGACGGCTTCGCGACGGTCTCCGTGGACGCGCCCACGGCCGACGGCGCCGCGATCACGGCCGCGGCCACGACACCGGCCGCCGCCACCAGGTACTTCTTCATCCGGTTGCTCCTGGGATCTCCTGGGGCCGCGACCGTTCGCGGCCCTCCTCCCTTTCAACTCCCGTACATCCGCCGCCGGATGACACGCCGGCGAAATCAGTGGCCGCGCCTCGACTCCGTCAGGGCCGTCGTCAGCTCCTCCAGGGTCTCCAGGAGCAGGACGGCGCCCTTGTCGAGCAGGAAGTGGTCCGGGGGGTCGGCGGACCAGGCGGTGACCGTCTCGCGCAGGTCGTCCCAGTGCGGCTCCCTGCGCTCCCGTACCTGCTTCGCGCCCCGCTCCGTCGACCGGTGCAGGGACTCCGCGAGCGTCGCGGCGGCCGGTACGGGCGGGGCGCCGCGCTCCGGCAGGTGCGCCTCCAGGAGCATCGCCACCCGGCCGAACTCCGCGAGCGCGTGCTCGGCCTGCTCCACCGCCGCGTGCGAGAGGCCCCGGTGCCGGACCGGTTCGTGGCTCGCCCGGGCCACCGCCTCCTGCCAGGCGACGCGGGCGGCACGGGTCTTCAGGAGCGCTTCCCGTACGTCGGGGCTGGCCGGCCCGGCCGGGTCGGCGTAACGCGCGGCGACGACGGCCGCGTACGCGCCGACCGACGCCAGCCAGTCCGCGAGCCGGCCGCGCAGCCGGGGCGTCTCCCAGGCCGGGTAGACGGCGTACGACAGCATCGCGAGGACCCCGCCGAGGAGGGTCAGCAGGACCCTCTCCCGTACGGTCTGGGTCAGGCCCGCTCCGGCCATGCCGAGCAGGAAGACGACGTACGCCGAGACGAAGACCTGGCCCGCCGCGTACCCCGTCCGCATCAGCAGGTACATCCCGAACGCGCAGAACACCGCGAGCGCGGCGGACAGATACATGCCCGGGTGCGCCGACTGCACCACCGCCGTCGCCAGGGCCACGCCGACGAGGGTGCCGCCGAAGCGGGCCACCGAGCGCGCGTACGTCTGCGAGAAGTCCGGGCGCATCACCATGACCGACGCCATCGGGGCCCAGTAGCCGTGCCCGAAGGGAAGCCAGGTCCCCAGCAGGTAGCCGACGGCCGTGACCGCCGAGACCCGGACCGCGTGCCGCAGGACCGGGGAGTCGGGGCGCAGTTCGGCGCGGACCTTCGCGAGGACGAGGGGGGCGAGGCCGAGCAGGGTCGGGCGGGCACGGGCCCCCTGGGCGTAGGGCTCCGACGTCTCCGTGCGCGGCTCCGCCGTCTCGACGACGTCGCCGAGCAGCGCCGCCAGGCGGAGCCCCGCCCGGCGGGACGGGCCCCTGAGGATCGCGCCGGTGTCCGGGGTGCGGAGGACGGAGAGCGCGGGCGGAGGCAGGGTGACCGGTTCGCCGTGCCGGATCGCGTGCGCGGCGGCGTCCAGGACCTCGGCGGCCGCGCCCAGCAGCTCCCGCACCCGGGCCCGCTCCGGCCCCTCCTCCGGCACCCCGACCGCCGGGTCCGCGAGCGAGGCCAGGACCGGACGGATCCGCTCCGCGACACCCCGCGCCCCGTGCAGCTCCGCCGGGCGGGTACGGGCCTGGCGGGGCGTCACCGCGGCGGCGTTGCGGGCCGTCATGAGCGGTACGGGGTCGAACGGGGCGACCGGGTCGTGACGGAGCCGGCGGGCGTAGTCCGCCTCCGCGGCGAGCGCGTCCCCGAGGGCGTCGCGCTGCGCGCCCCAGCGGCGGACCGGGAGCAGGACCACCAGGGCCGCCTGCACGACACCGCCCGCGAAGATCACGGCGGCGTGGCCGGCGGCGGTCGCCACGGAGGTCGGGAGGGTCACCGTCACCAGCATGATCGCCACGTTGGAGGAGGCGATGATGCCGGCGGTCGGGCCCGCGGCCCAGGCCAGCCCGGAGAGGAACGTCCAGAGGACGAGCAGGGCCAGGAAGAGGACGGTGTGGGCGCCGGTGACATAGCCGAGGAAGGTGGACACGGCGAGGCTGGCGCCGGAGGCGAGGGCGAGGGTGGGGCGGGGGCGCCAGGAACGCTGGAAGGTCGCGATGGCCGCCTGGAAGGCGCCGAAGGCGGAGGAGGCGGCGACGGCGGGGCCGAAGAGGGCGAGCGAGAACCCGACGACCAGGGCGAGGCCGAGGGCGCCGCGGGCTGCGACGGCGGGTTCGAGCCGTCGCCGCTCTACGGTGAGCCCGGAGCGGGCGGTCTCCTTCAGCGCCCGGAGCCAGCTCATGCGGAGAGCGTATCCGCGAACCTCCCCGAACCAGACATTTCCCCCGCGCCTCGGGGGGCGGCCCGCACCCTCACCGGGCCCGGTTGTGGGCAGGCGTTCCGCAAGGGGCGGAACGGGTGGACACAACCCACGACGGCGCCGCACACGGGGTACAGGCTCGGGCGCGGAAGCCTAGGCCCGGCTGGGGGGCCGTCCCGGGCGTGGAGGGTGGTGGGTTACGGCAAGTGGGGGCGGTTCGGGTGGAGGCCTGCCTGGTCGGCGGCCGACGCGCCGTGCGTCCAGCCCGCCTCGTCCCAGGCCGCCCGGACCCGTGTCGTGCGGGTCTCCGGGAAGAGCTCGTCCGTGCGGGCGGTGACCGCCACCTCGCGCGAGGCCAGGGCCGGCAGCAGCGTCGGGGCCTCGGCCGCCACCCGGCGGGACGTCGCCGCGAGCCGGGCGCCGAGCCGGTTCGCGTACGCGAGGAGGAAGGACTGCCGGAACGACTTCGTGCGCTTGCGCCCGCCCGCCCGCTGCTCCGCCTCCGCCCGCGTCATCGCCGCCGTCCCCTGCACCAGCAGCGAGGTGTACAGCAGCTCCACCGGATCCAGGTCCGCCTCGAAGCCGACGACCGTCGAGAAGCCGTACGCCTCGTTCCACACCGCCCGGCAGTGGTTCGCCGTCGCCACCGCGTCGAGCAGGATCGCCTTGGCCTGCTCGTACGGCGGCTCCACCCCGATCCGGATCGCGCCCGGCGTCTCCGGCGACGGCGCGCCCGCCGCGAGCGTCGCCTCGTCCAGGCTGTGCCGGGCCATCAGCTCCTGGGCCTTGGCCGTCAGCGCCTCCGCCTCCTCCGGGTACCCGGTCGCCTCCGCCTTCGCGAGCAGCGCCCTGATCCGGGTCAGCATCCGGGGCTCGCCCGCCACCGCCGGCGGCAGGGCCTCCCCCGGCACCGGGCCGACCGCGTCCAGGCGCGGCAGCCGGACCAGCAGCCGGTACAGCTCCAGGACGGTCGTCGCCCGCGAGAAGCGGTCCGTCGGGCGCCCCTCCGCCGTGTCCAGTTCGTCGAGCTGCGCCTGCCAGCGGTGCGGGAGCCGCTCGTAGGCCGCCGTCTCCGCCCTGATCAGCCCCGCCAGGAGCCGTACGTGCTCGTCGGACAGCTCGCGCCGCGCCATCCGCGCCAGGTCCGCCGGCTGCCAGCCCCGCGCCCACAGCGTGCGCACGAACTCCTCGCCCCGCCGTGCCAGTTCGGCATCCGCGCCCGGGGCGGCCGCCAGCAGCGAGGCCGCCATGTCGAGGGAGCCGTCGTCGCTCGCGTACAGCGCCTCGAAGGCCTTGTCGATGGTGGTGCTCACGCCGTATCCCTCGCGTCCCCTTGGCTGTCCGTCCGGTCTCGATGGTCTCAGCCGTCACACCCCCCGGGGTCACAGGGCGGTACGGGAGGGGTAGGGCCAGGCCTACCCCCGGGACGCCCAGTGGTGGTCGTGATCGGGACGCGCGGAAACGGTTGGCTCGGACCATGACCTCGAAAGCCGCCGTACGACTCCGCCGACTGACCCGGCACCACCGCGACGTCCGCGCCCTCGACGGCGTCGACCTCGACTTCGCCGCAGGGACCTTCACCGCCGTCATGGGGCCGTCCGGCTCCGGCAAGTCCACGCTCCTCCAGTGCGCCGCCGGACTCGACCGGCCCACCTCCGGGACCGTGGAGGTCGACGGCACGGCACTGGAGGGGCTGAGCGAGCGGCGCCTCACGCTGCTGCGGCGGGACCGGATCGGTTTCGTCTTCCAGTCCTTCAACCTGCTGCCCTCCCTGACCGCCGCGCAGAACGTGGCCCTGCCGCTGCGGCTGGCCGGCCGCCGCCCGTCCCGTACGGAGGTACGGGAGGCACTCGCGCGCGTGGGGCTCGCCGGCCGGGAACGGCACCGGCCCGGCGAGCTGTCCGGCGGCCAGCAGCAACGGGTCGCGATCGCCCGGGCGTTGATCACCCGGCCCGCCGTCCTCTTCGGCGACGAACCGACCGGCGCGCTCGACTCGACGACGAGCCGGGAGGTGCTCGACATGCTGCGCGAGCTGGTCGACCGCGACGGCCAGACGATCGTCATGGTCACCCACGACCCGGTGGCGGCGTCCCGCGCGGACCGGGTGGTCTTCCTGGTCGACGGCCGGGTCACGGCCGAACTGACGGACCCGACGGTGGAGACGGTCGCGGCGCGGATGACGGCGCTGGAGACGGGCGGACGCGCCGCAGAGGGCCTCGCCGCCGTCCGTACCGGGGCCGGTGGCGGTGCCGGTGGCGGTGCCGCTGGCGGTGGCGGTGGCGGTGCCGGTGGCGGTGCCGCTGGCGGTGGCGGTGGCGGTCTTGGTGACGGTGCCGGTGCCGGTGCCGCTGGCGGTGGCGGTGGCGGTCTTGGTGCCGGTGGCGCTGGCGGTGCCGGTGCCGCTGGCGGTGGCGGTGGCGGTCTTGGTGCCGGTGGCGGTGGCGGTGGCGGTCTTGGTGCCGGTGGCGGTGGCGGTGGCGGTCTTGGTGCCGGTGCCGGTGGCGGTCTTGGTGCCGGTGCCGGTGCCGGTGTCCCGGTCGGGGGGGCCTCGTGCTGACCGTCGTCCTCTCCGGGCTCCGGGACCGCTGGGCCTCCTTCCTCGGCGGCTTCGTCGCGCTCGCGCTCGGCGTCGGGCTGCTCGCCACCATGGGGCTCGGCCTCTCCGCGACCTTTCACGCGCCCGAGCGTTCTCCCCAGCGGTTCGCCTCCTCGCCCGTCGTCGTCCAGGGCCAGGACCGGCTGACGCTCGACGTGCGGCGCGGGCCCGACACCGTACCCCTGGAGCAGCGGCTCGACCGTCCACAGCCTGTGGACGAAGAACTGCTCCGCGAACTCCGCGCCCGCTGGACCGTCACCACCTCCGGCGGCCCCGACGCCGTCGGCGTCGACGCGCCCGCCGCCGAGGTCCGGGCGCTCGTCGGCGACCGCGCCCGGGTCCTCACCGGGGGCGAGCGCGCCCAGGCCGACCCCGACCCCGAGCGGGACGCCCGCGCCCTCGTCGGCCTCAACGCCCTCCTCGGCACCTCCGGCGGCGTCACCGCCTTCGTCTCCGTCTTCGTCGTCGCCTCCACCTTCGCCTTCACCGTCGCACTGCGCCGGCGCGAGTTCGGGCTGCTCCGGACCGCCGGGGCCACCCCCGGCCAGATCCGGCGGCTCCTGCTCGCCGAGGCGGCGGCGCTCGGCGTGCTCGCCTCCGCCGCCGGCTGCGCGCTCGGCGCCCTCGGCGCTCCCCTCCTCGCCCGGACCCTCGTCGACGGCGGCCTCGCGCCCCCGTGGTTCACGATCGGCGGGCCGTCCTGGCCCTGTCACGCGGCCTTCTGGACGGGGGTGACGGTCGCCCTCGCCGGGGCCGTCGCCGCGTCCCGGCGGGCCGGGAAGGTCGGTCCGACGGCGGCCCTGCGGGAGGCGGACGTCGACACCGACGTCCTGCCCCTCGGCCGGGCCGTCCTCGGCACGGGCCTGCTCGTGACCGGGCTCGGGCTCCTCGTCTGGACCTGCGTCACCGAGCCGTCCGCGCTGCTCAAGCGCAAGACGTACACGACCCTGCCGATACTCCTGATCACCGGCGTCGCGCTGCTCTCCCCGCTCCTCGTCCGGCCGGCGGCCCGGTTGCTCCGGGCGCGCGGGGCGGTGGGGACGCTCGTACGGGAGAACAGCGCGGCCGCCGTCCGCCGTACCGCCGCCGTCGCCGCGCCCGTCCTCGTGACCGTGGCGCTCGCCGGGACGCTGTTCGGCTCGGCGACGAGCGTCACGCGCGCGAAGGAGGTCGAGGCGCGGGAGCAGACGGCCGCGGAGTACGTGGCGAGCGGCGCGGACCTGCGGCCGGTGACGGCTCCGCCCGGGGCCGTGGTGTCCGCCACCGGGGCGACGTCCGTCTTCGTACGGGACGGGGCCGAGGCCGTCGTGAAGTACGGGGCGCGGGCGGTCGCCGACCCGGCGGCCTTCGCCGAGCTGGCCCGGCTGCCGGTGACCGCCGGGGACCTGCGGGACCTGGACGACCGGTCGATCGTCGTCAGCGAGGAGTTCGAGCGGCACCGGGTCGGCGAGACGGTGGAGGTGTGGCGGGCGGACGGCAGCGGTCCGGTACGGCTCCGGGTCGTGGCCGTCCTCGCGCTCGGAACCGGCGACAACGGGCCGTACGTCACCCGGGCGAACGCGCCGGGCGCCGCGCTCGACCGGATCGACGCGCGCGGGGGCGGGGCGGGGACGGTGCGCGCACTCGATGCGAGCGGGGGAACGGTCCGGTCCGCTCCCGAGCGTCAGGCGGTGGGGAACCCCCAGAGCCGCCTGGGCATGGTCCTGGTCCTGGGCATCGCCCTGGTCTACACGACGATCGGGCTCGCCAACACCCTGCTGATGGCGACGTCGGTACGAGGCCGGGAACTGGCCTCGCTACGGCTCGCCGGGGCGACCCGGACCCAGATCCTGCGGGTCGTGACCGGCGAGGCGACGCTGGCCGTCGCGATCGGGGCGCTGCTCGGGCTCCTGGTGACCGCGGTCGTCCTGGGCGCCCTGGGAGCGGGCCTGGCGGCCCTCTCGGCCCCCGTGGCGCTGGTGCTGCCGTGGGCGCAGGTCGGCGCGGCGGCGGGAGTGTGCGTGGTGGTCGCGGTCGCCGCGTCGGGGGTTCCCGCGTGGCGGCTCACGCGCTGAGCGGCGATGGTGGGACGACGGGGCGGTGACCGGGGTCGGAGCCGGGTCACCGCCCCGTCCGGTGCGCCGAGCGAGCCGCGGAGTGGTGGGGGGCCCCCCCCCCGGGGGCCGCCCCCCCCCCGGCCCCCCCCCCCGGGGGGGCCCCCCCCCCGGGGGGGCCCCCCCCCCGGGGGGGCCCCCCCCCCCCCCCCCCCAGCGCCCCCCCCCCCCCCCCCCGGGG
>NZ_JBIBST010000022.1:0-69996 GCF_043077765.1 Streptomyces sp. NPDC015661
GGAACGACGCGACGACATCCACGAAGCCTTCCTCGGCCTCGCTACCTGCCTCATCACCCACCGACACGTCCAACGCCTTTGTTAGGACCTCTAAGCGCAGATGCGCTTGAAGGCACTCGCACCCGGTCGGGCACGGAACCTCACCTCATGCCCTGCATCGTCGGTGAAGACGGCCTCGGTCTCGGATTCCAGCGTCATCGTGCCGCGCTGGGTGGGGTTGTCCCATCCTTCGGGCGGGTTTCCCGAGCCGTCGGAGAGCGGGGTCTCCGCTTCGAAGTACGTCGAGCCGATACGGGCCTCGCCGATTCCGCAGTGCGTAGAGAGGTCGAAGGGAATCGTCCGGACGGACGGTGTCGCCCGGACGGCTACTGCGCCCTCTTCGGCCTTGGCACAGCCCGTGAGTACCCCCGCAGCCAGCGCGAGGGCGAGGATGATCTGCCCAGTTCTCTCAGCCATGGCCCTTCGACGCGCGCGACAGGTCGACGGTTCCGCACCTCGCGGCTGCAGGTCACGCGGAGACCGGCGCGAAGCGACGTCCATCGGCCCGGGCGGCCCAACCGGTGCCGGCAGCCCTTTCGAGGGCCGGTCTACCCTTGCGTCGTGACATGGAACGAAGCTGAGTACCTCGACTACCTGGAGTCCGAGCGGCGTTGCTACGCATGGGTCATGCAGCATCACGGCGGGCTGACGGCGGACGAGGCCAGTGGGGCCGCCCTGGAGCATTACCCGTACGAGCCGGCGGAGGTGCCGTTTCGCGGGCTGGTCTTTCACGACGAGGCGTGGCACTGGGCGATGCTGGAGATCCACGGCGACCGGTACGTGGTGGAACACCCCGGGCTGGTACAGCCGTCACCTGACTACCGAGCCCTTGGGTAGCCCGTCAACGAACGCGTTCGACCACCGCTGCGGTCCTCGCGACGCCGGCGTGAAGGACCCCAACGCGTACGGCACGCTACCCGCCTGCTTACCGCCGGGGGCCTCGGTCGATGCGGTCGTCGCCGAGACCCCTGGCGCTGGGCGCCGCCGCAGCGGCTACGGCGCTGCGGGGACGGTGTCCTCGAAGGTGGTCGCCGCCGCCCGGTACGTGGCGACCTTCGCGGCCACCTGGGCCGGAGTGAGGACCTGGTCCTTGACGTGCAGGACGTAGTCGACCTTCTGGTCGTAGGAGCGCGGGGTGGTCGAGGTCTGACCCGCCAGGTCGATCAGCCACTGGTTGAAGTTGAGGGACATGGGGCGTTCGGGGAGGTAGCGGGCGTCGTGACGGCCGAACTCCTGGCCGTCGATGTAGTAGACGATCGCGTTGTCGTCGATGGTCAGGACGAGGTCGTGCCAGCCGTCGTAGCTCGTGCGGGACTCGGAGTGCTGGTTGACGGCCTCCCAGGGGTCGGGCCGGTAGGTCTCCCACGAGGTCGTGTAGAGGATGTTCGCGGGCTCGCCCCAGCCGCCGTTGGGGAGGTACTCGAAGTCGTACTCGGCGTAGTCGTCGGCCATCGGGGCCTTGAGGTCGTTGATGGTGAAGAAGGTCTGGACGAGGTGGTCGCCGTCCGGGCCGGATGCCGGCGCGTCGGAGAAGCGCACGCGCGCCGCGTACGTGCCGTTCTTGAACTTCGTGGCCCTGGTGAGGATCTCGGTGTGCCTGGTGGACTCGCCGGTGCCCGCGGTGGAGGTCCGCAGGTTCATGATCGAGTTGGTGCCCTCCTTGGCGAAGGTGACGTTCTCGGGGGCCCAGGTGGCGCCGGGCACACCGGGACCGCCGGAGTTGGAACGCACGCTCCAGCCGTGGGCGTCGATCGCCGGGTCCGTGTGTCCGGTGTAGTCGAAGTCGTCGAAGAGCGCGGCGCCACCGGTGGGCGGTGGCGTGGTCGGGTCGGTCGGCGTCGGGGTGGGTTCGTTTCCGGTGGGGGCGGTGCCCCAGGCCTGGATGCCGGCCACTGTCGCGGTGACCTTGTCCCAGTCGGCGTACGTGGTCTGGTTCGGGCCGAAGGAGTAGTCGTCGTTCTGGTTGAGCGGCTGCCAGTTGGAGCGGTAGAAGCGCAGCTGCATGTCTCCGGTGTCCGCGCCGGGGGCGAGCGAGCCGGCGCCGGCGGTGAAGCCGACCTCGAGGTAGCGGTCGGCCGTCGCGGTGGGGTTGGTCAGGGTGCCGAAGGTGCCGGTCAGGTTGGCGCAGCCCTTGACGGCCCAGGAGCAGGCGTAGGTGTACGAGGCTCCCGCGTCGGCCTTGAAGTAGTAGCGCACCTTGACCTGGCTCAGCGGGATGCTCGACGTCCCGGTGTTGACCACCTTGAGCCAGGGCTCGGCCTGGTCGCTGCCGGTGGCGCTCTGCCGGTACTGGACGGTCACGGCCTCGCCGGTGGCCGCCGCCGGGAGCGCGGTGAGGGCGGTCGCGCCGAGCCCGGTCATCGCGGCGACGGCGAGCGCGGCTCGGATCCGCGGGCTCCTGGCCGTTTTCCGGTCGCTCATGGGGATTCCTTTCCTTCGGTGGGGGTGAGTCGGCGCGGCACCCCGAGGGTGTCGAGCCGGGTCCTGTGGTGGCGGAGGCGCTCCTGGAAGCCGGGCCAGTCGTGGCGGCCGGTCCAGACGACCTCCGCGAGGGCGCAGAGCCGGGGGAAGGTGAGGTACTCGGCGTGCGCCGCGGTCGGCACGTACTCGGTCCACAGCTGGGCCTGGGAGCCGAGGACCCGGGCGGCCTCCTCGGGGCTCCAGTCGGCCGGCGCCGGGTCGTTGCCGTGGACGGCGCGCAGGTCGACGATCTCGCCGGCCTGGCCGGGCGGCTCCTCGGGCCCGGCGGACTGCGGGTAGTCGAGGTACGTGGTGCGGTGGGGGGCCATGACGACGTGGTGGCCGCGGCGGACGGCGGTGCGGCCGTGGTCGAGGTCGCGCCAGGGCATGACGGTGAAGTACGTCGGGAGGTCGGCGCCGTTCTCGGTCCAGCTCAGCGGCCGTCGGCCGGCATCGAGGAGGTGGCGCCCGATCCGCTCCATGAACCAGCCGTGGAGGGCATCGGGCCCCGGCAGCCCTTCCTCGGCCGCCCGTCGGTGGGCGGCCGAGGAGGCGTGCCATTCGGTGGTGGGGCACTCCTCGCCGCCGATGTGGACGTACGGGGAGGGGAAGACGTCCATCACCTCGTCGAGGACGGTGCGGCAGAAGTCGAGGGCCTGGTCGTGAACACCGAGGATGGTGTCGCACACGCCCCACTGGTCCCAGACGTCGTAGGTACGGCCGGGGGTGTTGCCGAGTCCGGGATAGGCGGCGAGGGCCGCGCGGACGTGCCCGGGCATCTCGATCTCGGGCACGACGGTGATGCCGCGTTCCGCCGCGTAGGTCACCAGGCCGGTGAGTTCGGCGCGGGTGTAGGCGCCGCCGTGGGGTGCTCCGCCGACCTCGGTCAGGCGTGGGAGGGCGGGGACCGGCATGCGCCAGCCCTGGTCGTCGGTGAGGTGGAGGTGGAGGACGTTGAGCTTGTGGAGCGCGAGGAGGTCCACGTACCGCCGGAGGTAGGAGACGGGACGGAAGCGGCGGGCGACGTCGAGCATGGAGCCGCGCCAGGGGAAGCGGGGTCTGTCGGTGATCTGCACACACGGCACGGACCACATGACGCCACCCACCGGTGCGGCGGAGAGGGCCTCGACGGGCAGGAGTTGACGGAGGGTCTGGATTCCGGCGAGCAGTCCCTGGGGGCGGGCGGCCCGCAGCAGCACCCCCTCGGTACCGACGGTGAGTCCGTAGCCCTCCTCGCCGAGGCCGGTGAGGGCGGGGTCGAGGGCCAGGACGACGGAGCCGTCCGGGCGGGCGGGCAGGAGCAGTCCGGTGGCGGGGCCGAGCAGGGTGCGCAGCAGCCGGGCCGCGCCTTCGGCGCCGGGCGAGATCCTGAGCGCGGTCGCCGCGTCGAAGGTGAAGCTGCCGGGCAGGGGCACGAGCTGGGTGGGGGCGGGGACGAGTCGGGGCGGGGGCATGGGAGGCGTCATCCCTTCACGGCTCCACCGGTCATTCCGGCGGCGACCCGGCCCTGCAGGACCAGGAAGAGGAGGAGGACGGGCAGGGCGAAGAGGGTGGAGGCTGCCATGGTGGCGCCCCAGTCGGTGCCGAAGACGTTGGAGAAGGACGAGAGCCAGACGGGCAGGGTGCGGTCGTCCTGGTCCTTGATGATCAGCATGTTGGCGAAGGCGAACTCGTTCCAGGCGGTGATGAATCCGAAGAGCGAGGTGGCGAGCAGCCCGGGGGCGAGCAGCGGGAGGGTCACCCGGCGGAAGGCCCCGGCGCGGGTGCAGCCGTCGACCTGCGCGGCCTCTTCGAGCTCGGCCGGCACGGCGGCCAGGAAGGAGCGGAGGGTGACGATGGTGAAGGGCAGCGTGACCATGAAGTAGATGAGGCTGAGGGTGGTCAGGCGGTCGAGCAGGTCGGCGTCCCGGGCGATGACGTACATCGGGATCAACAGCGCTTCCCAGGGCGCGACTTGGGCGACGAACACCATGAGGATGAAGCCGCGGCGGCCACGCCAGCGCATCCGGGCGACGGCGAAGGCGGCGGCGAGCGCCACCACGAGCGCGAGCAGGACGCAGCCGGCGGTCACGAGCAGACTGTTGCGCCAGAAGATCCAGAACCCGTCCGCGGCGACGGCGTGCCGGAAGTGCTCCAGGGTGACGGACACGGGCAGGAAGTGCGGCGTCTCGGACTGGATGTCACGGGTGGGCCGGAAGGCCGTGAGGACCATCCAGTACACGGGGAAGACAGCGAGGACGAAGACGAGCGCCGCGGCGGTGTTCAGGGGAATGCGGCGCAGGGCGCGCGGTGTCACCGGTCGGCCTCCTGTCGGAGCATCTGGCGGAAGTAGGCGATCAGCGCGGCCACGAGGAGCAGGACGGTCAGGGTGGAGACGGCCGCCCCGAGGTCGTAGCGGTGCAGGGACTGCGCCACCCGGTAGGCGTAGACGGGCAGGGTGGTCGTGGCCTGGCCGGGTCCGCCCTTGGTGACGGCCCAGATCTGGGCGAAGCAGCGGAACACCCAGATGATCTCCAGGCAGAGGACGAGTCCGAAGATCGGCCGCAGGAGGGGGAGGGTGACCGAGCGGAAGATCCGCCAGGCGCCGGCGCCGTCCAGCCGGGCCGACTCGTACAGCTCGGCCGGGACGGTCAGCAGTGCCGAGTGCAGCGTGACGGCGGCGAAGGGCACCGACTGCCAGACCACGAGGAGCACCAGGACGGTGAAGGCGGCGGGGCCGTCGGCCAGCCACGAGTACCCCTCGAAGGATTCGAATCCGAGGTGTACGAGTACCCAGTCGACCACTCCGAGGCGGGAGGCGAAGAGCCACTGGAAGACGGTCGTGGTCGCGATGACCGGGCTGGCCCAGGCGAGGACGAGTCCGCTCGTCACCAGGATCCGCATCCGCCGGCCGAGTCGTTGCAGCATGACCGCGACCAGGGTGCCGATCACCATGATCAGGACGACGTTGGCCAGGGTCCACCAGAAGGTGCGCCGCACGACCTCCCAGAACTCGGGGTCGGCCAGGACGGTCCGGTAGTTGCGGAAGCCCACGAACCCGGCGCCGCCGCGGATGAGTTCGCCCATGCCGTACTCCTGGAAGGAGATCAGCAGATTGCGGACGAGGGGATATCCGAGGAGAAGTGCTCCGCCGAGGACGGTAGGGGCGACCAGGAGGTACGGCCAGAGGGCCGTCCCATGAGGGCGGATGGCGAGCCGAGGCCGGTCGGGATGGCTCCTCGGGCGAGGCCCTTCGGGATGATTCATCGGGCGAGGCCCGTCGGCATCGCTCCTCGGGCAAGGCCGGTCGGGATGGCTCTTCAGGCGAGGCCGGTCGGCATCGCTCCTCGGCCGAGGCCCGTCGGCATCGCTCCTCGGCCGAGGCCCGTCGGCATCGCTCCTCGGGCCAGGCCCGTCGGCATGGCTCTCTGGCCGAGGCCCGTCGAGGAATCTCACGAGCCCAGGGTCTTGGTGATGCTCCGGGACGCGGTCGCGGCCGCCCGGGAGGGATCGGTGCCGGTGAGAACGGCGGTCATGTACTGCTTGATCGGGTTGGTGGCCTCGACGGCAGCCCACTGCGGGGAGTTCGGTGTCGCCCGGCCTTGCGCCGCACCGGCGGCCATGGCGGCCGTTCCCGCGTCGTCCTGGATGACGTGCGCGAGGGAGGTCCGGTTGGGGACGTAGCTCATCGTCCTGGCCATGTCCGTCTGCCACTTCTCGCCGGCCAGTGCCTTGACCACCCGGTAGGCGGCATCGGGGTGTGTCGAGGCCTCGGGGACGATCAGGTCGGAGCCGCCGGTGAAGACCGCGCCGGGCTTGTCCGCCGACTTGCCGGGGATGGGGAAGAAACCGAGCTTGCCCTTGAGGGCGGGGTTGATCTCCTCGACGATCTTCGCACCGCCGGGGACGGCGATGATCTGGGCGACGTCGCCCTTGGCGAAGACCTCGGCCTGCGGGGGCTTGGCCTCGTCGGAGTCCTTCGGGCCCTTGCCGAGGGCCTGGAGCTGCCCGTAGAAGTCCATGCCGGCGAGGGCCTGCGGCGTGTCGAGCGCGCCCTTCCACGTCTTGCCGTCCTTGACGGCGAGGTCACCGCCTGCCTCCCAGACGAAGCCGGAGAGGGTGTACCAGTTCTGGCCGGGGAGGTAGATGCCCTGGGTCTTGCCGTGATTGAGCTTGGCGGTGGCGGCGAGCCATTCGGCCTGGGTCTTCGGCGGCGCGGTGATGCCCGCCCGGGCGAAGAGGTCCTTGTGGTAGATGACGACGCGGTTGGCCGCGTACCAGGGGATGCCGTACTGCCTGCCGTCGACCTTCCCGGGCTCGGCGAGCCCGGGCAGCCAGTCGGTGCCGCCCAGTTCGGCGGTCCTGGCGCTCAGGTCCCGTACGCCGCCGCTCGCCGCGTACTGCGCGACCTGGGTGTTGCCCACCTCGATGACGTCGGGGGCGTCCTTGCTGGCGAGGGCGGCCGTGACCTTCTCGCCGATGCCGTCCCACTCCTGGATCTGTATGTCGAGATCGATGTCCTTGTGCTCGGCCTCGAAGCCGGTGCGGAAGCGGGTGAGGAAGGCGTCGGTGACGCTGTCCTTCATGATCCAGACGGTGACCTTTGCCGGCCCCGAGGAGGCATCGGGGTCACCGGACCCGCTGCATGCGGTGGCCGCGAGGGCTACGGCCGCCGCGAGGGCGACGCTTCTGGCGAGAGGACGAGTCTTCACGGGCACCTCGATCGGTAGACGATGGGCAGACGAATGGGAAGTTGACCAATTGGTAAGGTGGTCGGGTGTGTGACCAGAAGGTGGCACGGACCGCCTGAGCCGTCAATCCCCCTAAAAACATGAGCTGTTCACTGACTGAAGGCCAACACGTCCGGCTACGATCGGGCTTACCAGTTGACCAGTCAGGAGAATCGCATGAAGGGCAGCTCCTCCAGTGGAGTGCTGAAGAGGGAGCGGGTACGGGAGCACCTGCTGGGTCTGATCGAAGCGGGCCGCCCGGGCGACCCCATTCCGTCGGAGCGCACCCTCTGTGCCGCCCTCGGCGTCTCCCGCCCCACCCTGCGCGCGGCCGTCGACGGACTGGTGGCCACGGGGGCGCTGGTGCGGGAGCACGGACGCGGCATGTTCGTCGCCCCTGCCAAGATCGTCCAGCAACTCGCGCCCGACGAGGCGGCCTTCGGCGTCCCCCGCGCCTCGGGCAGCTGGTCCAGCACCGTCCTGGAAGCCGCCACCGTCCGGGCCGGTGCCCGCATCGGCCGCCGGCTCCGCCTCTCCCCCGCCGCCGAACTGCTCTACGTCGCCCGGCTCCGGCTCGTCGACGGCGCGCCGATCGCCATCGAGCACCTGCACATCCCCGCGGACCTCGTCGGCGCCGCGCTCACCCCCGAAGAGCTCGAAGCGGGCGACCTCTACGACCACCTGCGGGAACACCATCAGGTCCGGGTCCGGGAGGCGACGCAGTCCATCGAACCCACCGTCGTCAGCGAGGACGAGGCCGCGCTCCTGGGCATCCCCGTCCTCTCGCCCGCGCTGCTGATCGAGCGCCTCACCCTCGACGCCGCCGGGCGCCCCGTCGAGTACGTCCATTCGGTCTACCGGGGCGACCGCTACCGCATCGTCTCCCGTCTCGACTTCACCCGCGACGGCCTCGTGACCTCCTCGACCGAGGGGGATGCATACTGACCTGCGGCGTACGGCACACCGGGGAGGGGACGGCATGGAGCTCAAGCGGGAACGGGTACGGGAACATCTGCTGAGCCTGATCGACGCCCGCCGCGCCGGTGATGCCATCCCGTCCGAGCGCACGCTCTGTGCCGACCTCGGCGTCTCCCGCCCCACCCTGCGGGCCGCGGTCGACGAACTGGTGGCCACGGGCCTGCTGGTACGGGAGCACGGACGGGGCATGTTCGTCGCACCCGACAAGATCACCCAGGAGCTGGTCGCCGAGCACCACACCGCCGGCGCGCCCCGGAGCCGGGGCACCTGGACGAGTACGGTGCTCGCCCTCCGTACCGTACGGGCCGGAGCACGGATCGGCCGCAAGCTCGCGCTCTCCCCGGCGGCGGAGCTGGTCCACGTGACCCGCCTCCGGTACGTCGACGGCACTCCGATCGCCCTGGAGCACCTGCACGTCCCGGCCGACCTGGTCCCCGGTCTCACCGCCGCCGACATGGAGGGCGGCTTCTACGCGCACCTGCGCGAGAAGCGGGGCATCCGACCGGCCCGCGCCGTCCAGTCGATCGAGCCGACCGTGCTCAGCGAGGAGGAGGCGGCGGTCCTGGACGTGCCGGTCCTCTCACCCGCGCTGCTCTTCGACCGAATCACCTCCGACGCGGCCGACAGACCCGTCGAGTACGTCCGCTCCCTCTATCGCGGGGACCGGTACCGCATCGTCTCCCGGCTCACCGTGGGCGATCGGCTCTCCGACCATCCGGTCTCCGACCATCCGACGGCGGAGACCCCCCGGTCCGGGGCGTGGTGGGGGACGGTGGAGTGACCGCGGCGCGTTCGTGAGGATCACGGTGCGGTCGGCACGGCACCGGACACGCGAGGCCCGGCGCCGGTGACGATGAGGGAGACGTTCTGGCCGCCGAAGCCGAAGGAGTTGCTGAGCACGGCCTCCTGGGGGATCTCCCGTCGCTCTGCGACGACGTCGAGGTCGATGTCGGGAGCGACGCCGGCCGCGGAGAGGTTGCGGGTCGGCGGGATGACGCCGTGCTTCACGCTGAGGACGGCGATGAGCGCCTCGATCGCGCCGGCGGCGCCGAAGAGATGGCCGAGTGCCGCCTTGGGGGCTGTCACGGTGGCGCGGCCGAAGACCTCCCTGATCGCGTGCGCCTCGGCGACGTCGCCGACCGGAGTTCCGGTGGCGTGCGCGTTGATGTGGCCGATCTGCTCGGGCGCCAGACCGGCTTGCGCGAGGGCCTTGCGCATGGCGGCGGTCTGACCGGAGCCGTCGGGCGCGGGCGCCGTGATGTGGTGGGCGTCGGCGGCGATGCCGGCGCCCGCGAGTACCGCGTGGACGCGCGCGCCTCGGGCGGCGGCGTGTTCGGCGCTTTCGAGCACCATGACGGCGGCGCCTTCGCTGAGGACGAATCCGCTGCGGTCCGCGGCGAACGGCCGGGAGGCTGAAGCGGGTTCGGCCGTGTGCCGCGACAGCGCCTGTGCCTGGACGAAGCCGGCGACGGTGATCGGGGTGATGGCGGCCTCGGTTCCGCCCGCGATGACGACGTCCGCCTCGCCGGCGCGGATGAGCCTGGCTCCCAGGGCGATCGCCTCGGCACCGGAGGAGCACGCCGAGACGGGCGTGTAGACCCCCGCCCGTGCGCCGTATTCGATGCTGACCAGCGCCGCCGCCGCATTGGGCATGAGCATCGGGACCGTACGTGGTGAGACGCGCCGAGTCCCGGCCGCCTCCAGTGCGTCGTCTTCCTTCAGCAGTGTCTGTACGCCCCCGATGCCCGTGCCGATCGCCGATGCGAGCCGGTCCGGGTCCACCTCGGGGGCGCCCGCGTCGTCCCAGGCCTCGGCCGCCGCGGCGAGGGCCGCCTGCTGCGAACGGTCGAGCCGCCTGGCCTGCACCGGCGGCAACGACTGGGCGGGGTCGATCGCCATCGTCCCCGCGACGGTGTCGGGAAGGCCGGCGCTCTCGTGGCCGGGCAGGACGCCACAGCGGATGCCGGACGCGCCGGCCAGCAGGGCCTCCCAGGTGGACTGCACGTCTCCACCCAGTGGCGTGATCGCGCCCAGTCCGGTCACGACGACTTCGGTCCGGTGCATGCCCCTGAACCTTTCTTGTATGCGATACAAACGAACGCTCATTGTTGTATCACATACAATTCGGGGGTGGAGAAGAAGCGAACCGAAACCCGATCAACGCCGGCCCGGTCGCGTGACCGCGGTCGCGCGACGAGACACCGGCTGATCGAGGCCACCGCACAGCTCTGCGAGGAGCGGCCCGGCGCCGAGCTGAGCGTCGCCGAGATCGCGAACGCGGCAGGCGTCTTCCCCAATCAAGTGACCTACCACTTCGGCTCCAAGGACTCGCTGCTCGTGCACGCCGCCTTCCTCGGCCTGCTGCACGACGCCCGACGGATCGAGCGCATCGGCCGCCAAGCCTCCGACGCGGCGACATTCCGACGCAACATCGCCCGCGCCGTACTGGCCATGCCCTCGCTGCCCTCGGTCGCGCGAGCACTCGCCGCCGGGATCTCCAAGCCCGAACTCGCCCCCGTCATCGACCGGCACCTCCAGTTGCTGTTCCGGCAGTCCGAGCGCTTCGTCGGCCGGCTCATCGACAGTCGCGGCTGGAGGACCCGTCGACCGCTCAGCGTGGAGACCAGGACGTTCTGGAGCACCGCCCTCGGCGCGGTACTGCTCGTCCGCGCGGGTGCACACGGCACCAACGCCGACCTCGACCTCGCCGGAGCACTGACCATCCACGACGAACCCGAGGACGGATAGGACCTGTCGCGAGAGTGGATCTTGTTCGTCGGTGATCACGCCCTGTGGGGCGCGGGGCCTGACGGACGGCCAGTGGGCCCGGCTTGAGCCGATGCCGTCTCGGGGTATCAAGCCGGACCATTCGCAGACAGCTCGCCGGTCTGCCGAGTGCATCGGACGTGGGCCGGTCGAAACACTGCAGCCGCCTCCGGGTAACGTACGTCCCTTCGGGCACCGTCGGGGCCTGGAGTCCAAGAGGTGAACGGCCGATGACGTCTGACGAACTGTCCGTCGTGTGGAGCTTGCCCCCTGAGGACGCCCGAGCCGGGTGGCGGGCCTTGTGCTGGAGCGCCGGACCGAGTGACGTACTCGCGGTGCTACTGGTCCAGGAGCAAAACCTGCGCCATTCCTCGCATATCAAGGGATGGGTGGGATGGAGCGTGGAGGCTCCGTGTGACGGGGTCCTGGTCGTGGTGGCGGGCGGGGTGGAGCATCGCACCTCCGTGACCGGCATACCCGCGTGGACCGGCCACCTGGCTCTCCTCCCGCGGTCACGGTTCCTGCTGGCGTCAGGTCGCACGTTCCAGGACCAGAACGGGACCTGGGAGAGAAACGCGGTCGTGTACTCCGGCGATGGACAGCCGGTGAGTCACTTCTGCGTCGGTGACGACATCGACTACATCCTCACCGACCGCGACGGCGGCATCTGGACCTCGTACGGTGATGAGGGCATCTACGGAGGCCACCCGGAGTCAGGGGCCGGCCTGGCCCGCTGGGACGCCGACGGTACCCACACCTGGGGCCCTCGAGGACGCCTTCCCATATGGCCCCTCGGCGGAAACGCTGCCGCCACCGAGGACGCCGTCACCTGGCTCGCCTGGTACAGCCACAAGGGTGCCTTCCTCTCCCGGGTCGACCCCGCCACCGGCGACATCACCAACTACCGCAACCCCCTGAGAGACACCGACGGCATCGCCGTTCGCGGCACCCGGATGCTCCTCACTCGCCGCTTCCACAACCGTCCCAGCATCGAACTGAGCCGCGCGGAGCTCGTCGACGATGCCTGCGTGATCACCGCCCAGGAGACGCTGCGACTACCGGGACCAGTGGTCCTGCGCTGCGCCCAGGGCCGCGACGGCGTGCTCTGGCTTCGCGCCGGTGACAGCTGGATACTCCTGGAAGCTTGAGCCATCAAGGCCCGACCACCTGGTCCCGCGACCGAAATGCCGGCTGATCGACGGCACGGTGGCGCGTGAGCCGGTTGCGCGACGGGTCGGAACCCTCAGGACGAGCCGCGGGCGGTCCACAGCTCGGTCAGGAGCGCCTCGTCCGGGCCGAGGTCCGTCCAGGTGCCGTGCCAGGCCAGGACGGCGAGCGCGCAGGTCGGGAACTTGGTCCGTACGCGATCCAGCGCGTCGTCGACCGAGTCCCCCGCGAGCAGCATGACCAGGTCTTCCAGGCCCGGGTTGTGCCCGACGATCAGCAGGGTGCCGACCTCGTCGGGCACGTCGTGGAGGACCTCCAGGAGATCCTGTTCGTCCGCCCCGTACAGCCGCGGGTCGTGGCGGGTCGCGACAGGGCGCTCCAGTTCCGCGGCGGCCAGTCCCCAGGTCTCGCGGGCCCGCCGGGCCGGGGAGCACAGCACCAGATCGGGCAGCCCGCCGCCCTCCGCCAGGAAGCGTCCGGCCGCCGGGGCATCGCGCAGGCCGCGCGGGCCGAGAGGGCGGTCCCGGTCTGGTACGCCCTCGGGCCGGGCGCTCTTGGCGTGTCTCAGGACGAACAGTCGGCGCGGCCCGGAATCGCCGGACCGCGTGGGCCCCGGAGCCTCGGCGGGCGAAGGAACCTCGGCGGGCGAGGAAACCTCGGGGCGCTCAGCAGTCCCGCTCGACGCAGGAGCCCCGGCGGGATCAGGAGTCAAGGCAGGCGCAGGAGTCCCGGTGGGGTCGGGGGCCTCAGTGGACGGTGGCACATTCCTGAGCGTAGGGGGTGCGGCGGCTGTCGGCCATGGACGTCACGGATACGTCCGTACGTCGTCGTTGTAGTCGCGGGCCCGGTCCCGTACGACCTCGGGCAGTGTGTCCGCCGCCAGATCGGCGAGGGTCGTGCTCTCCAGCACCTGCCGCAGGCTCGTCCGTACGGCACGCCACACGTCCGGCATGCAGGCCGCCGCGCCCTGGTACTCCAGGCCCGTCAGTTTCAGGTCCCGCACGCTGACCAGCGGTCCGTCCATCGCTCTGATGACGTCGGCGAGGGTGATCTCCGCGGGCGGACGGGTGAGGCTGTATCCGCCGTCGGGGCCGCGCACGCTCCGTACCAGGCGTCCCTGTCTCAACTCGCTGAGCACGACGAAGAGGAAGCGGACAGGAATGTCCTGGCGCCCGGCGATTTCCTCGGCCTTGAGGGGCCGGTCCGGGGAACAGGCCAACTCGGCCATGGCCCGGATGGCGTAGTCCGTTCGTGCTGAGATCCTCACGCACTCAATGTCTCACGAGTGACGGGACCCTGACCTGCGGCGGTGTGTTGCGGACTCGTCAACGGCGATCCGGCGTGGCGGTGTTGTCCTGAAGCGGCGTTGTCAGTGCACTTTGTTCATCGACATAGTGAACATTGACCGTGCAGTGCCCGCCCCTGGTTCGGAGGTATCCGTGGTGTCCGAGGTGTCTGTGGTGTCCGAAGGGCTTGTCCATTCCCCGGCGTCCGCCGAGACCTCCCCTCCGCGTCCGACCGTGGCCGTCGTCGGCGCGGGCGCGGCGGGTGCCCTCGTCGCCGTCCAGCTCTGCGAGGCGGCCGCCCGGCGCCGTACTCCGCTGGATCTGGTCCTCGTCGACCCCGCGCCGGAGGCAGGACGGGGTGTCGCGTACGCCACCGAGGTCCCCGAGCACCGGCTCAACGTGCCCGTGGGCGGCATGAGCTGTTACCCGGACGACCCGGGTCACTTCCGGCGCTGGCTCTGCCGGCACGGCGAACCCACCGTCACCGCGGCGGACTTCGCCTCCCGGTACCGCTACGGCTCGTATCTCGCCGACACCCTCGGGCGTGCCATCATCACGGCACACGGCACCGTGTCCGTGCGCCGGCTGCGCACCAGGGCGATCGGGTGTGCCGACGCGGCCGGTGGGCGGATGGAGCTCCGGCTCGCCGACGGCGGCACGGTGACGGCGGACAGCGTGGTCCTCGCCACCGGGCCCGCGGCAGGCCGGGCGGCTTGGGCCCCGGCCGAGCTCGTCGCCTCCGAAAGGTTCATCGCCCGCCCCTGGGCGCCGAGGGCGCTGGACGCCGTGGGCGAGTCGGACGACGTGCTCCTCGTGGGCAGCGGTCTCACCGCCGTCGATCTCGCGCTCGTCCTCGACCGGCCCGGCCGTACGGTGCACGCCGTGTCCCGCAGTGGGCTGCTCCCCCAGCCGCACGCCCTCGCCCCGCTGCCCCCGGTGGCACCGCCGCCGGGACTCGTCGGTCTCCCGTTCCCTCGCCTCCGCAGGGAACTGACGCGCCACTTCGCCGCCACCCGCCGCGTCCACGGCGACTGGCGGCCCGCACTCGACGGGCTGCGGCCCGAGATCGTACGGCTCTGGGAGGGCCTCACCGACGAGGACCGGGCGGAGTTCCTCGGCCGCGACGCCACCCTGTGGAACGTACACCGCCACCGGATGGCGCCGTCCACCGCCGAGACCGTCGCCCGGGCGCACGCCGCCCGCCGGCTGCGCGTCCACGCGGGCCGGGTCGCCGCGGTGGCGCCGGGAGAGGACGGTGGCCTCGTCGTCTCCCTCGCCGACGGCCGTGTCCTGCGGGTGGCCTGGGTGGTGGACTGTACGGGGCCGGGGCTGCGGGCCGACGCCGGCGGTGACCCGTTGTGGAGCGGGCTGCTGGCCGACGGCATGGCCGTACCCGGGCCGCTGGGCATCGGTGTGTCCACCGACAGGGGCCGGCTGGTCGCCGCCGCGGGCCATCGCGAGCGGGCGCTGTTCACGCTGGGCACGTCGCGCCGGGGCGAGCTGTGGGAGACGACCGCGATCCCCGAGATCCGGAGCCAGGCCAAGGAGGTCGCCGAGGCCGTTCTCGGTCCGCTCGCCGGCGCTCCCCGGCCCGTGCGCCGCCGGCCCACCGACCAGTTCGGACTGCCGCTGTCCACCCATGCGGCGGCGGCCGCGTCGTACCGCTGTGGACTGGGCCGGGTGATCACCGTACGGGCGAAGGCGGCCGAGGCGTTCGCGCGCGCCGTCGAACTGGACCCCGGATTCGCGCTCGGCCACGCCGCCCTCGCCCTGCTCGGGCACGAGTGCGGAGCGGACGTCGACGTCGCGCGGGAGCTCGCGGACGCCCAGCGCAGTGTGCGCGAACGCGGGGACGAGCGCGAGCGGTCGTTCGTCGACGTCGTCACGCGACGCGTCACGGCGCACGAGGCGCAGAAGGGCGGGGCCGGTGCGGGGCTCGGAGCCGTCGACGGGGACGCGGCACTCGTGGAGCATCTGGGCCGTTTCCCCGCGGACGCCTTCGCTCTCGGCATCGCGGTCCCCACGATCGCCTTCTCCGGCGTCACCGACCTCGACGGCACCCTCGCCCTGGACTTGGTGGAGCGGACCGCCTCGGCCTACGAGGGGCACTGGTTCCACACCTCCCTGCTCTCCTTCGTACGGCAGGAGCAGGGGCACATCGAGGAGGCCGGGGAGCTCGCGCGGGCGGCACTCGCCGCGGAACCCGCCTCCGGCCACGCCGTGCACGCCCTCACCCACGTCCACTACGAGTCCGGTGAGCACCTCGTCGGGCGGGACTGGCTCGACGGCTGGATCGGCAGCCACGGGCGCGGGGCCGTACACCGGGCGCACTTCTCCTGGCACGTGGCGCTCCACGAACTGGCCCTCGACGACACCGCGGCCGTGCGCCGCCGGTGGTTCGCCCAGCTCGCCCCGGGCCAGGTGAACGGGGTCCGGGCGCTCGTCGACTCCGGATCCCTGCTGTGGCGGGCCCGCATGTCCCGGAACTGGACCGGCCGCGTCCCCGTCGACGGCGTACTCGACGCGGTCGCGCGCGACCTGGTCGAACGCCCCGCGACCGCGTTCACGGCCCTGCACAGCGCTGTCGCGCTCGCCGCCGCGGGCGATCTCCCCGCACTCCGCCGCCTGCGAGCCCACGCGGCCGGCGCGGACCCGGTGCAGCGGGAGGTCATCGTCCCGCTGTGCGGGGCGCTGGAGGCGGTGGTGGAGGAGGAGTGGGCCACGGCGGTACGGGACCTCCGAGGACTACTGCCCTCGCTGCGCCGTGTGGGAGGCAGCGCTGCACAGCGCGAGGTGATCGAGGAGACCCTGCTGTACGCGCTGGTGAAGGCGGGCCACAGCGACAAGGCCCGCGACCTCCTCGAACAGCGCCTCGACCGCCGTGCATCACCGCTCGACAGCCGCAGGCTGGCCGGGCTGAGCGGGTGAGGGAGGTCGGCTGGGTGCGCGGGTGACGGAGGGGAGGCTGGCCGGGGATGCGCGGGTGGCGGAGAGGACGTCGGCCGGGGATCCAATCCAACCCACGTCAGGGCTGTCCCGTAACTGCCCTGTATCTGCAGCCGGGGTGGGGGGTCGGCAGCCTGGACCTCATCAACGTCAGAGGAAGATGAGTTCGACGCCCTTGTCCACGCAGAAGCGCAGGACGACCGTCAGTTGTTGAGCGTCCTGGATGTGCTGCTGGAGGAGTGGTTCGTCGGGCTCCTCCAGCCATTCGCCGGTGATCGCTTGCAGGCGGGGCAGCATCGCAGCGCAGTCAGGAGCAGAGAGGGCGTCACCACCGACATCCGGGTGATCGAGGAGCGGCTCCAGGGGGGTGGAGACGTCACTCCACGACCGGTCGCCTCCGAAGCCCCGCATCTCCGGGAGGCTGAACCCCTCGGACTGTGCGAGCCGTTCCCGGAACGCGTGGAAGCGGATGCAGGACCATGAGACGTCCGGGCTGCTGTTGTCTCCGTCTCCTGGGAACAGGGTCAGGCCCACGTGGTCCTCCTCGCTCGCGAAGTGGACAGGATCGGCCAGAACGAGCGTCATCGGCAACAGAAATGATCGCCGCGTGGCTGGTGTGATCACGGCGTCGGAGCCGTCTGGCGACGGTTCTGCGGCGCCAGGGTGCGGACGCGGTCCGCAAGGGCCGGCCGGCCTCATCGCGTTCCGACCGGTGCTGGTCAGCCTCAAGGGTCAGTTGTCCCCGAGTGCCAGCTTGATGCCGAAACCGACGAGTAGCGTGCCGGTGATCGCGTCGATCACCCGCTGCACCGAGCCGCGGTTCAGCCACCTGCGGACGAGCTGGGTGCCGAATATCAGCGCGCTGAACCAGACCAGCCCCTCCAGGTCGTGCACGGCCGCCAGGACGACTCCCATCAGCAGGTGCGGGGCTTCGCTGGGGATGAACTGAGGCAGCATCGCCATGTAGAACACGCCGTTCTTCGGGTTCAGCAGGCTGGTGCCCAGCCCACGCGCCCAGGAACGTGCCCACGTCGCCTCCGCGGACGTGACTCCCTCTCCATCCGCCGCATCCCCCGCCGTGCGGCGGCCGCGCTCCTTGATCGTCCGGCGGAGCATGCTGATGCCCAGCCATGCCAGGTACCCGGCACCGGCCACACGCAGCGCGTCGTACAGCAGATGGGATGCCGTGAGCACGGCCGTGGCCCCGGCAGCGGCGACCACGCCCCACACGAGCACGCCGGACAGGATCCCCAGCGCGGTCGCGAAGGCCCGGCGCCTGCCCAGAGTGATGGCGGATCGCAACACCAGCACGGTGTCCAGTCCCGGCATGATGGTGAGCATGCCCGCCACTACGGCGAAGGAGGCGATGGAAGAGGAAACGGTCATGCGGCCATCCTGAATCCGTGGCCACGATCACGTCCAATGCGCTCTGCTTCTCTGCGCATCAGCAGGACTGATACGTGGGCGTTCGGCATGCTCCGCCCCGCGCCACTCGCCACTCGCCACTCGCCACCCGTCGCCCACACCGGCACATCCGCCTTCAGTACTTCCTCGCGCGCGGGGCGTACGAGACGACGGCCTGCTGGCATTGGGGAGCTCTCGGCCCTGGGGCGGAAGTTTCCCGTGCGGGTGAGGATCAGGCCCCGTCGGCGCACCCCCAGCACCACGCCCCACCGCTGACTCCACCGCCGGAACCCGCTGTACCCGTGGGACAGGGCGCCCTGCTCCGTCACCGGCTTTTCAAGACCGATTCCATACAAGCGTATAGCGCCAGAACAGCCGTCGCCGCAACCGTGCACCTGGGAGGACCTTCCCGGCTTCACGGACGATGTCACCAAAGGCCATGTCCGCTGAGCGAGTAGCAGCCGTCATCGAAACGGGCCGAGGCGAGGGTCGACCCTTGTTCTTCAGCCAGCCCATGGCGGCGTTCGCCGGGATGGCGAGGGCACCGAGCAGGTGGTCCGCCGGCGTCCGGGGGCGGGAGAGGCCGACGACCACCAGGGTGCCTCCCGGCGCCAGATGACGGCGGCAACGGGCCAGCGTCTGGGCGAACGGCAGGTGGTGGATCGTGGCGACGCACGTGATCACGTCGTACGAGCCGGCGGGAAACTCGGCTGTCGCATCCACGACGAGGTAAGTGACGGGAAGCGCCGAAGGAGTCAGATTCCGTGCCTGCGCGATGATCACGGGATCGGAATCGACGGCCCGTACAGCGTCGGCCCGTCCGGCCAAGAGCCTCGCAAGATCGCCACTGCCGGAACCGACATCCAGGGCATCGTGGAAACGAGGGGGCAACTGCCGCAGAATCCAGCGATGGTAGTGGGCGTTGTGGTCCCAGGGATAAGTGGCGTTGAACCGTTCAAGAGCCCGCAACACACGCGACGACAAGGTCTTCATCGCCCCAGTCCATCAAACTCCCCGCGGCATGCACTCCCCGGGAACAGTCACCGCGCCCGGCACAACACGGAGGCTCGAGCGAACAAGCACAGATCTCCCTACGGACACGGGGAGAGAATCCCGCGCGGGTACGGAAAGCAGCACGCCGCCCCATAGGAGAGGATCCTCACTGGCAGCAGGCGGCCGCGCGCCAGCAGCTGGGCTTGGATCACCACCAGCCGCCGGCCCACGGCGTCAAGTGGCGGCCACAGCGACGGCACAGACCAGAGCAGCCATGGCTGCAACCACGTGACCGGAACGCGACCATGACCTCGCGGGTACGCGAGGCGTTCCCACCGGGATTGTCAGAAGCGAAGGCAATCTGATCGATCCTGCGCAAGGCTTGCCCCACAGGGAGCCAGGCTCCCGCTCGCAAGACCTAGCCATTGGGGGAAAAGTGAACTGGTACGTCGAAGTTCTCAAGAAGTACGTAGTGTTCAGTGGGCGTGCGCGCCGCAAGGAGCACTGGATGTTCTTCCTGTTCAACATCATCGCGGTGATCGTCGTCGCGACGGTCGACCTCGCGATCGGCACCTTCCCGCTCCTGTACCCGATTTACTTCCTGGCCGTGCTCCTGCCGCACCTGGGTGTGACCGTCCGCCGCCTGCACGACACCGGCCGCTCCGGCTGGTTCATCCTCCTCAGCCTGATTCCCCTCGTGGGCGGCATCATCCTGATCGTCTTCCTCGCCACCGAGAGCGAAGAGCGCCCGAACGCCTACGGACCGAACCCGAAGGCGGCCGCGGCCTACTGACGGTCCGTGTCCCCGCGCCGAAGCCCCGAAAGGTCGCCTTCCTGGGGTTTCGGCGCAACGAGAGAGCCCACAGCAAGTGACGGGCGGAGGCGTGCGCCGTCGAAGTTCACCTGGCCGCACTGGGACCAACCCACGCGAGCGCAGAGTCACTCCCCCGTTGCCGGCGGAGGAGTCCACACCTGCGGCAGGTAGGGCCGTTGATGCCGCCGGGCAGCGCTACTACGCGCCAGTGGCAGGCCACACCATCGGCGCCGCAACTGGCATCCTGGCACGGGGCGGAAACGCTCAGCGCGCGTCGAATGCCGCCTGCAGCGCCTTCGCCGTGGGAGCGATGACAACCGCGCCCCTCTGAAGCTCTGGAGAGAGGTGCCGACGGTCCTCCTCATGGAAGATCAGTGCCCCACCGCTTTGAGGGACGATCGAGGCTCCGAGGGCTGCCCCCAGCCGGGCAAGCACGCCGAGCATCGCGCCACGGGCAAAGTGCGTCGCTGTCACGCACGGCATCCCATGTTCGCCATGGGCCTCGTGGTAGACATCCGCTTCTCCCCCGTCCTCCGCGCGGAGCTGGGAGAAGCCTTCCTCCGGACCGCCCGCCACGACGTACGGCTCCGTCATCTGCCGGAACCGTTCGGTGTCCAACCCGACGACCTCACCGTCGACGAATCGGAGCAGGAAGATGCTGTAACTCACGGACCCACTCTGTCATCGTGGTGATCCGCCGGACAGAGCCTGGGCCCGGTCGGGCTGTACCTCGCCTGGCAAGGACGTCTTGTCACATCGACGGTGGACGAGTTCGTCCGTCTCCTGGGGCGCCCGCCGGCCCTTGCCCCCGCTGCGTGCCGCCTTCCGGGAGGCGCTCGCTGCACCAGTGGCCCCCGAGCTGCCCCGGTCCAGCCGTACTCGCCATGTGGCCGCGGGGTCGCGTGAGGCGACGGGTCGCTACACCTTGTTGAAGAGGATCTTGTGCTTGCCCGAGAAGAGGGGGTCGGCCCGGATGAGCTTGGCCTGGACGCTTGCGCCCAGGTCGAGCTTGGCGCCGGACGTGATCCTGCCCATCACGGCGGGTTCCGCCAGGTGCACGGTGCCCTCCTTCGGCTTGCCGTCCTCCGCGTCGGTGTTGATGACCGTACCGCCGAAGACCTCGTCCACCCTGTTCTTCAGCACCGCGGCCTCCACCAGGTCCACCGCGCGCCGGTCCGCCACTCTCCCCTTCCCCCGCGCCATGTCGCACGGCAGGCAGTTCAGGGCGTCGAGCACCCAGCTCGGCGGGGCCTGGTCGGCGCACGCGGCCACGCACAGCTCACCGGTGTACCGGTCGATCAGGCGCCGCAGCGGGGCAGTGCAGTGGGCGTAAGGGGCCGCGATCGCCGCGTGGCCCGTGTGCTCGGGGATGTGGTTGTCGCGGAAGGTGGTGTACTCCGCCTTGAGCAACATGGCCGTGGCCTCACTGAGGAAGGCCATGTGCTTCTGGTCGGCCGGATTCAGGGAGTTGGCCAGCGCGGCGTACGAGACGCCGGGCTTCCAGTCGATTCCCAGCAGCTTCGCGACGTCGTGCACGCGCTGGACCACCTGCGGGTCGGTCTGCTCCTGCTGGGTTCGCAGGATCCCCGTACCGCTGTCCAGCATGATCCGTGCCGCGGCCATTCCGGTCATGAGGGAGATCTGCTCGTTCCAGCCTTCCACGGGCAGCGTTGCCACGTACCTCAGCCGGAACGTTCCGTCCTCCAGGGTGACCTCCTGGTCCGGCAGGTTCACCGAGATCCCGCCCCGCGCGGCCTCGACGGCCTCCCGCAGTTTGCCGATCTCGCGCAGCAGGGCGACGGACTCCTCGGCCGTACCGGCGTCGATGTCCTGCTGGACGCCCTCGTAATTGAGCTTGGCCCGGCTGCGGACCTTGGCCCTGCTCACGGTCGAGTCGGTCACGTTGCCGTCGGCGTCGAGGTCGTGCTGCCACAGGAGAGCGGGGACGACCTGGTCCGGGAGCAGGCTGGCCGGCCCCTCGGAGATCGAGGGCGGGTGCAGGGGCACCTTGAGATCGGGGAAGTACAGCGTCTCGATCCGGTCGTGGGCCTCCGCGTCGAGCGGGCTCCCGGCCTTCACGAAGGCCGCCACGTCGGCGATGGCGTAGTGCACGCGGTACCCGCCGCCGGGCCGCCGCTCCAGATACATGGCCTGGTCGAGGTCCTTCGAGGCCGGCGGGTCGATGGTGAACAACGGCAGGTGGGTGGCGTCCTTGTCGGGCAGCTGGAGCGCGGCTTTGGCGGCCTCCGCCGCTTCGAGCACATGTGCGGGAAATTCCGTGGTGGCCTTCAACTCCGCCCGGAGCTGCTGCAGCGCCTGGAGCAGGGCGTCCTGGGCCTCGCGGGACATGTGCATCTGGGGGCGTCGCATGTGCCGAGCGTAGGGCAGCGACCACGCAGCGGCACGGGGAGAGGGGCCGGGCGGGTGGAGTAGGCGGACGCCCTTGGATGACGAGCAGGCATGGAGAGGCTTGGGTGGGATGGCCGGACGAGGCCTCACAGCCCATGCCCTTGCGAACAGGCCCACTCCCCCGGATCGGGGAGCAGCTCTCCATCAGTGCGCCCAGGGCAGTCGCACCGCCTCGATCTCGACGTCGTCCAGCAAGGCCTTGATCAGGGCTGGGGGCCCTGCGACTTTGGTGGCCCACAGGTCGTAGTCGGTGCACAGGACCCAGGAACGGTCATCGGCCCAGAGGTTGGACGGGCTGAAGTCGGCCTCGGCGTGGTCGTAGAGGATCTCGGCATCGCCCAGCCGACCCGCACGCACGTGCGGGCTGTCGAAGTCCGTCGCTCCGAGCATCAGCGGGTTGTAGTAGGCCAGGCACCAGGTTTCAGGGCCCGTCGGGCTGTACTGAGTGAGGATGGCGACCAGCCGGTTCCAGGTCTCGCGGTCCAGGCTCCCCTCGGTCGGCGCGACCATGCCGAGGGGCCAGCTGCCTTCCTTCTTGGCCGAAGGAAAGCAACGGTAGGAGGGCAGCAGCCCGTCCGGCACGACCGGGTCGCCGGTCCTCCCGGCCAGCTCGGCCCAGCGCAGCCGTCGCCAGCCGGGGCCCGGATGCCGGGAACGGCCCAGCCCTCCACCCGTGACCACACCCACGGCATCGAGGTCGATGCCGGCGACGACACGGGGCGAGGCGCTCCCGTCTGCCAGACGTGCCTGGCGGTACTCGTGGTACGACACATCAGCAGGCCCCTGCTCGTGCTCGTACATGGCGTTCAGCACCCACACCGCGTCGGGCATCGCCGGTGGCATGAATCCGGTGATGCCGTCGCCGCACAGCTCCAGCAGCCAGTCGGCCGCCCCGGACGGCACGAGCGGCCACAGGCTGGACAGCAGGTTCGGCTCCTCGGGCATGCGCTCATACTCCCAGGCCCGAACCTGCCCCTCCCGCGAGGGGCGACAAGCCGACTTCCTTGCAGATTTTCCGTGTACGTAACCGGGGGGCGAGGTGCGGCTCAAGAACCGGCGAGCCGACCAACGGGAAGGAATCCATGCCCACACACGGTGGTCAGTCCCACTGCTGGGCGGTGAGGGACTCGACCGGCTGCGGCTTGCCGATCACCGCCAGCGCGATGAAGAAGTTGATCTGACCGATCGCGATCGTCAGCGTGGCCAGCGCCTTCTCGTCGTAGTGCCGCGCCGCCTCCGCGTACACCTCGTCCGTCACGCGCTCACGACCGTGCGGGGCGGGCTGCAGCGTCGCCTCCACCAGTGCGAGAGCCGCCCGCTCGGCAGGCGTGAAGTACGGAGCGTCCTGCCAGGACGCGACCGCCGTGATCCGCTCCTCCGACTCCCCCGCCTTCCGCAGGAAGCTCGTGTTCAAGACGGTCAGGTACGTGTTGTGCACGATCTGCCCCGCCCGCAGGTGCACCAGGTTGATCGTCGTGCGCGGAACGGACTTGTTACCGGTCGCACGGAAAAGCGCGGCACTGACATCGGCCAGCTCGGGCACGAACTCGCCAGGGTTCGGCATGCGGGAGATCGAAGCAGCAGCGTTGTTCGACATAGCGGGGTTCTCCATCGTCCGGTCGATCCGTGGCACCGGCGCTCTCGCCGGCGTCTTCACAGCACTGACGGAACCGCGGACGGGAATGTGACAGACCCCGAGGAAGAACTCTGCCGCCCCTCGCATGAGGCGCTGGAGGTGTTCCAAGGAAGTGATCTCGGGGTGGCCCGATGGACAGTCGAGCACGAGCACGAGCACGAGCCCGAGGCCGGGTCCCCCCGGGTTCTCGGCCGGTTCTTGCCGGGCAGTATCCAGGATGCGGGAACCGAAGCACCCCCATGGCCCACTGCGGTGATGGGTCCGCATGGTCGTTCATGGTGGTTGTGCCGTCGTACGAGTAGGCCCGCCCGGGGTGTCTGATCCGAGCGGGCCTCCTCCTCACATGACGGACGGTGCGAGGGTACGAGCAGGTGTCGCTCTCACCCGCACAACGCCACCTCCTGCCATTCCTTCAGCGCGCCGTCGATCGGGTGAGGCTGCGGATTCCCCTGCCCGTCCGGCTTGCTCCACCTCATCAGGTTGAGCGCCATCGACATCTGGCGGCCGCCGTCGGCGCGGGTCATGGACATCGTTCCGGCGCCCCAGACGGTCCCCCCGTTGCCCCAGAACGTGCCGCAGCCCGGGATGTCGATCTTCTCCAGGCCCAGACCGTAGGCGGACGTCGAGCCGTCCAGCTCGATCACGGGAGTCGTGCGCTGCATCTCCGCCAGCGACGCGCGGCTCACGATCTGTCCGTCGAGCAGTTTGCCGAAGAACCGGTTGAGGTCGTCCATGGTGGACACCAGGTCGGCCGTGCCGGCCACCCATGACATGTTGTAGACGCTGTAGTCACGCGGCGGGTCGATCAGGCCCCACAGCGACTCGTACATCCGGGCGTGCGGTCCCTTGATCTGCGTACCCGTCGGGAAGTAGGTGTGCTTCAGGCCCGCCCGCAGGATCACGTTCCTCGTCATGTAGTCCTCGGCCCGCTCACCGGTCACCTTCTCCAACAGCTGACACAGGATGAGGTAGTTGGTGTTCGAGTACACCCCGGGCGCGGCGCCCGGCTCGGCCGCCGGGGGTGCCGACACGCCCAGTTCGATCAGCTCGGCCCGGCTGAACTGCCGGAACCGGTTGTCGTCCAGGCTCTTCGGCGAGGGCACCTGGAGCGACGGGAAGGCGTACCGGATGTAGTCGGGGATGCCGCTGGTGTGGTTCAGCAGCATGCGGATCGTGATCTTCCGGCCGCGTTCGCCCGGAACCAGGTCGGGGAGGTAGTCGGCGATCGGCGCGTCCAGGCGGATCCTGCCCTGTTCCGCCTGCTGCAGGATCGCCGCCGCCGTGAGGGTCTTGGTGATGCTGCCCACGCGCTGCAGCATGTCCGGGGTGACCGGGCGGCCGGTGGCCACATCCGCGGCCCCCGACGCACCGCGCCAGAACCGGTGGCCGGAGTCCCGTACCTCCGCGAACACGCCTGGTACGCCCGCCTCATGGACGCCCTCCAGGGCGGACCGCAAGGAAGCCGCCCGGTCCGAGGTGCTCTGCGGCGGCGCCGCCTCGTCCGAGGTGCTCTGCGGCGGCGCCGCCTCGTCCGAGGTCGTGTGTGGTCCAGCCGCCTCGTCCGCGATGCTGTGCGGCGGCGCCGCCGCCGCCAACGTCCCCGCCCCGAGGGTCAGCGCGGCCATGCCACCGCACAGGGCCATTCGGATCTTCATCACTGTCGTCCCTTCGTCCTCATCAGTCGGTCAGCGTCAGCGCGCGCCGCAGCGCGTCCGCGATCGCCGCCATCTGGCGCTGCGAGACCTCGGCGGAGAGAATCGCCTGCGAGCCGTGGAAGGTGCCCGGCCACTGGTGCAGTTCCACCGACACCCCCGCCTGAAGGAGCCGCAGCGCGTACGCGATGTCGTCGTCGCGGTTCGGGTCGTACTCCGCCGTGGCGATGTAGGCCGGCGGCAGCCCCGACAGGTCCTCCGCGCGCCCGGCCGCCGCGTACGGCGTCGCGGTCGCCGAGCCCAGGTAGTGGCGCCACGACTGGGTGGCGATGTCCCGCGTGACCCAGGGCGTCTCCGTGAAGTTCCGCTGCGACCAGGTCTCCTGGCGGTCGTCGAGCTGGGCCTCGTTGAGCAGCTGGAAGCGGATCCGCGGGCCCTGCTCGTCCCGTGCCCGCAGGGCCACGGCGGCCGCGAGGCCTCCGCCCGCGCTGTGCCCGGCGACCGCGAGCCGTTCGGGGTCGAATCCGAGTTCGGCGGCGTGTCCGGCAGCCCAGAGCAGCACCGCGTACACGTCGTCCAGCGCGGCTGGGAACGGGTCCTCGGGGGCCGTCCGGTAGCTCACGGAGATCACCACCGCGCCGGACCCCTGGGCCACCCGGGCGGCCCAGGCGTGCTCGGTGTCCACGTCGCCGACGACGTATCCGCCGCCGTGGAGCCAGATGACCGCGCCGCACGCCGCGCGCGGACGGTAGATCCGTACCGGCACGTCGGGATCGGCGGGCACCAGGCGGTCCTCGATCTCGAGGTCCGTGGTGTCCGGGGCGGGCCTGGCGGTCGCCAGTGCGGCGTACTGCTTGCGTTCGGCGACCGGGTCGGTCAGGTCCGCCTTGGGGAACAGGGGGACGAATGCTTGGAGTTCGGGATCCATGACGGCCATCCTGGCGGGCGCCCGTCGGCGAATCATCCGCCATCCGTCGCGCAAACCAGTCCGATCGCGCGCCACCCGGCGCGCACGCGTCCGTCCCCCCGTACGAGCGGGCCGAGGTCCCTCCTCAGGGTCGCCGGCTCGCGGGGCTGTCCCCGCGCGGGCGAGGCGTCGATCCGGTTCGTGCCGTTCCGCAGGGCGGGGAGCAGTCAGCCGCTGCGCTTGCTGCAGGCGGGTGACCTGCTTCGTGATGAGCACGGGCGGAAAGGCACGTACATCGCGGCCGGCGATCGACAGTTTGCTGAAGGTCACCACCGTGCTCCCGGCCCGCACCACGGTGCACTCGACCACAGACAGGCCCGGCTTGACCGGGGCGGCGATCTCGAAACGTACCGCCTCCTCACCGACCCTCGGGGCGGCGAGAACAGTGACGGTTCCCCTGTACGAACCGGCCGGGCTCTGCCGCTCGAAGGACCTGCAGGTCTTCAGGCCCTCGCGCACCTTCGCGAACGCCTCCCTGGCACCGGAGCCCTCGTAGGACGCCAGCAGGGAGCTCCCGCCATGGGTGTCGCCCCTCCCGGACAAGGACTCGACCTTCTCGTCGCCCGGCTCGGACCCAAAGGTGGAGGCGGGTTCGCCGACCAGATCCGGGGTGGTCCCGACCGGCAGCGCGGCCTGCACCAGTTCCTCCGCCGTCAGCTGCCTGGCAACCCGGGCAGCGGCAGAGGTTGAGGCCGGTGCTGTGGCTGGGGCTGAGGCCTGGTCTGTGGCCTGGGCCGACGGTGAAGCCGGGGACGAGGCCGAAGCCGCAGCCGGTTCGGATGCCGACGTCTGCGTGGACGACAGTACCTGAGGACCGGCCGGGAGTCCGGCCCGGAGTGTCGTCGTAAGCCTGGGCCTGGTCGGCGAAGTGCGCTCGGCCTGTGACGTGCGTCCTGGCGGCGTGCCGGGGCGGCCGCTCAGAGGTGGCCGTCGAGGAACTGCCGTACCTCGGCGACGGTCATGGGCCCCGCGCCGTGCGCCACCGCCTCTCCCTCCTTCAGCAGCACGTAGGACGGGGCTCCGGTGACCTCGTATCGCTTGGTTGCGGCCGGACAGCGCGTGATGTCGGTGCGGACGACCGTCAGACGACCCATGTACTCCTCGGCGATGCCACCCACGACGAGGTCCATTTCCCGGCAGGGCTCGATTGCCTTCGGCCACGTCCCGGTGAAGTACGCGAGGACCGGGTCACTGCTCATCCCGAGGATGAAATCGAACTCCGCGTCCTCACGGGGTTGGTGAAACCGCTTCGCCATGGAAGCTCCTGATCTCGCGTTCCGTCGTCGACGTCCCTATCTTCCCCCGCTGGACGCACCTGGGTGCGACCGGAGCGAGCGCCCCTACAGCCTCGAACGGCATCGTGAGCATGACCGGAACCGGTGGAAGTTGACGTACTCCCCGCCCTAAAGGGCGCGGATTCCGGCCTGGGTCGTCTGACCCTTTCGGTGGCTTCCTGCTTCAACGCGCTGTGCCGGGACGTTCGCCCTGGTCTTACCTGCGCTCTGCGAGGCGTTTAGCCTGTCCGCCCGTCCGGCGGCCAGGATGTTGCGTGCGGCGTTCACGTCGCGGTCATGGACGGTCCCGCACTCCTGACAGGTCCACTCACGGATGTTCAGGGGCTTGAGGCCGTCCTTGACACCGCAGGCTGAGCAGACCTGAGAGGTCGGCTCGAACCGGCCGGTCTTCCCGAAGTACCGGCCGTGCCTGGCGGCCTTGTACTCCAGCATCGCGACGAACTGCGACCAGCCCGCGTCGTGCACGGACTTCGCCAGGCGAGTACGGGCCAGGCCCTTGACTGCCAGGTCTTCCACATAGATCGCTTGGTTGTCGCGGATCAGGGTTGTGGAGAGCTTGTGCAGCCAGTCCCGCCGCTGGTCCGCCACTCGGGCGTGCCGGCGTGCGACCTCGGCCCGCGCCTTGGCGCGGTTGTTGCTGCCCTTGGCCTTACGGCTCAAGGTCTTCTGCATCTTCTTGAGTTTCTTCTCAGCCCGGCGCAGGAACCTGGGACTGTCCACCTTGGTGCCGTCGCAGAGGACCGCGAAGTGTCCGAGGCCGAGGTCGATGCCGGTCTCGGTTCCCAGCTCGGGCAGCACCTCGGGGTCGGTGTCCACGACGAAGCTCATGAAGTACCGGTCCGATGAGTCCTTGACCAGAGTCATGGAGGTCGGGGTGGCGGGGAGGGAACGAGACCACTTCACGCGGACGTTGCCGACCTTGGCGACATACACCGTTTTGTTGTCCTGGAGAGAGAACGCGTTGGTGTTGAAGCGGATGGACTGCCGGGTGTCCTTCTTGGACTTGAAGCGGGGAGCGCCCATCCTGGGCCGCTTGCCCTTGAGGCCGTCGAAGAAATTCTTGTATGCGGTGTCCAGGTCCCGAAGGGACTGCTGGAGGATCACCGACGACACGTCGGCGAGCCACGCCCGTTCCTCGGTGCGTTTGGCCTGCGTGATGTGCAGCTTCGACAGCTCTGCCGACTTCACGAACGGCAGACCGGCCTCGTACGCCTCTTTCCGGGCGCGCAGGCAGTCGTTCCACACCACGCGGGCGCACCCGAACGCCCGGGCCAGCGCACGGCGCTGAGTGGCGTCCGGATAGACCCGGTAGGAGTAGCGAAGCTGCACAACCGCGATCATAGGAGGTTGCTCTCACGGCTACGACCGATGAGTGAGTTCCGCCGTGGCAGACATGTGGTCCCGGCGATGCACGTCCACCTGGTCTTCGTGACGAAGTACCGGCGCGGAGTGTTCAACGACGAGATGCTGACACGGGTCGAAGACATCACGCGAAAGGTGTACGTCGACTTCGAAGCAGAGCTGAAGGAGTTCAACGGCGAACGCGACCACGTGCACCTCCTGGTGCACTTCCCGCCCAAGGTCGCGATCATCCGCCAGTACATCGAGCAGCAAAAACGTCCGCTGTGATCTGCGGGTCAGAGCAGTGATGAGATGCATTCATCCCCGGCCTGAAGGCCGGGGTTTTCCGCAAGAGTCCCGGTAAATCCGTCGACAGTCCCCTCGGCACCCGGGAGAGTGGCTGCCCGTGACGAGCAGCGAACTGTGGACCCGTGCGACCGCCGACCGCTACGACGCCGAGGAGACCGAGATGTCCTCGGCCGCCGTTCTCGGACCGACTCTCGCGTTCCTCTCCGACCTCGCCGGAGACGGCCGGGCGCTGGAGTTCGCCATCGGGACCGGACGCGTGGGCGTCCCGCTCCGGGAACGCGGCGTGCCGGTCGCGGGCATCGAACTGTCCGAGCACATGGCGGCGGTGCTGCGGCGCAAGGTCGACGAGGAGACTCTCCCGGTCGCCATCGGGGACATGGCCACCACCGTCGTCCCCGGCCGGTTCTCCCTCGTCTATCTCGTCTACAACACCATCACGAACCTGCTCACCCAGGACGAGCAGGTCGAGTGCTTCCGGAATGCCGCACGTCATCTGGAACCCGGCGGCCGATTCGTCATCGAGCTGGGCGTGCCGCCCCTACGGTTCCTGCCGCCCGGCCAGGTCGCGGTGCCGTTCGACGTCTCCGAGCGGCATCTCGGCTTCGACACCTTCGACCTCGTCGAGCAGATTCTCGTCTCGCACCACTTCACCCTCGACAGCAAGGGCGAGGGTGAGGGTGACGACGGCCGCTACCGCCGCGGCGCCTCCCGGCACCGGTACGCCTGGCCGGCAGAGCTCGACCTGATGGCACGGATCGCCGGGCTCGAGCTCGAGCGTCGCGTGGCGGACTGGGAGGGGGCGCCGTTCACCCAGGACTCCGCGAAGCACATCTCCGTGTGGCGCAAGCCGGCCTGAGTCCGGCAGCGGATGTGCAGGCCGAGACCGGAGCCCATGGGCCCACCGGGGAGGGCGGGTCAGCTGGGTGACGTTGTTGTCGCTGCCGCTGGTCAAGGTGGCGGCGCGTGGGATGTTCGCGTCACCGATGCTCCGGTGCACCAGCCCTCCTGCGAGGCCCTCACTGCACGTACGCTGCGATCATGAACGACCCCGTCCTCACCGCCCGCGAACTCGTGCGGGACCGATTCCCCTCCGCCCGGGCGGCCTTCCTTGCCGGCAGCGTGCTGACCGACCGCCGGACGCCCACCTCCGATCTGGACCTTGTGGTCCTCCTGGACGGGCCGCCCGCGCCGTACCGGGAGAACCTCCTCTACGGCGGCTGGCCGGTGGAGCTGTTCGTGCAGACGGAGGCCGCGTGGCACGGCTTCGTCGACCAGGAGACCGCGAAGCGGAGATCGCCCCTGCTCGCCATGTGCGCTGACGGCATGCTCCTGGTGGACGCCGACGGCCTGGGTGCCGCGCTCCAGGCCGAGGCACGCAAGCGCTGGGCCGCGGGCCCACTGCCGCTCTCGGACCATGAGCGTGACTACCAGCGGTACATCCTGACCGACCTGCTCGACGACCTGCGTGGCTGCCCGGACCCCGCGGAGCGGGTGTACGTGGTCTCACACATCCTCCAGCGCGCCTCGGAACTGGCTCTGCTGATCGGCGGGCATTGGCTCGGTGGGGGCAAGTGGCTGTCACGTCGGCTGGCCAAGGCCGAGCCCGCGCTGCACCGCGCGCTGTCCGAAGCCGCCCCGCAGGCGATCGCCGGGGACACGCAGGTTTTCACCGCGGCCGTGACAGAAGTACTGGACCTGGCGGGCGGCCCCTTGTGGGACGGGTACGCCATCCGATGACTGACCGTTCAGTATCTGGGGATCGGCGCGGCGGAAGCGGAGGGGCGCTTCGCCGCCGACCTGGACGGTTGGAGCACGGCTTCGGCGTCCCGTGCGCTCTCGGTAGCGTGATCGTCTGCCGCATGGAATGACCATGCGCCCGGGCCGGCCCGTACCAGGGCCACCGGCGGAGAGTAGCGAGGCTGCAATGAGTGAACTGAAGAAGCCCGAGATCGAGGTTCCGGAGGGTGACGCTCCCACCGAGCTGACCTTCCGCGACCTGGTCGTCGGGGACGGACCCGAGGCGAAGCCGGGCAGGGTTGTCCAGGTTCACTACGTCGGGGTCACCTTCGAGTCCGGAAAGGAGTTCGACGCCTCCTGGGACCGGGGCCAGCCGTTCAAGTTCGCCGTGGGCGGCGGCAGGGTCATCAAGGGGTGGGATCGAGGCATCAGGGGAATGAAGGTCGGCGGCCGGCGCGAGATCATCGTTCCCCCGCGCCTCGGCTACGGCAAGCAGTCCCCCTCGTCGTTGATCCCGCCGGGCTCGACGCTGATCTTCGTGGTGGACCTGCTCTCGGTGGTCTGAGGCGGGCCTGGGCCTGCAGCAGACCGCCTCCGGCTCCGGCTCCGGCTCCGGCTCCGGCGGACACATCCCCCGTACGACACGGCCCCGTCGCTCCGGGCTCGTGAAGCGGTCGGTGGTCACCCGATCGTTCCGGGCATGGATCATCGGGCCCTGGAAGGGTGGTGATTCCTACGGTGAAGACATCAGAGGGAAGGACACGCACCCGTGCTGGAGCAGCTCAACCAGGCGCTCGACCACATCGAGCGCTGCCTCGAAGCGGAGGCGGGCCGGGAGGTCGACGTCGCCGAGACCGCCCGGATCGCGATGACGTCGGAGTACCACTTCCGACGCCTGTTCTCGGCGCTCGCGGGGATGCCGCTCTCCGTGTACGTACGGCGCCGGCGCATGACGCTGGCCGGGGCCGAGGTACTGGGCGGGGAGCGGACGCTGCTCGACGTGGCCGTGCGGTACGGGTACGGCTCGGGCGAGGCGTTCGCCCGGGCGTTCCGGTCGGTGCACGGCATCGGACCGGGCGAGGCCCGGCGCACGGGTGCGACGCTCACGGCGCAGCCGCGCATGTCCTTCCGTGTCGTCGTCGAAGGGAGTACGACCATGCGGTACCGGATCGTGGAGAAGGAAGCGTTTCGGGTCGTCGGCAGGAAAGCGCGGGTCCCGCTCGTGCACGAGGGCGTCAACGCGGCGGCCGCGGCTCATGTGCAGAGCCTGGACGAGCAGGCGATCATACGGATGAAGGAGCTGGCCGACGGGGAACCGAAGGGGGTCCTGTCGGCGGTGGTGCACCTGACCGACAGCCGGGAGGAGGGCGCCGAGGTGGACTACTGGATCGGTGTGGTCGCCGGCACGGAGGCAGCCTCGGAGGAGCTCGACGCCCTCGACGTTCCCGCCGGGACCTGGGCGGTCTTCGACAACCACGGTCCCTATCCCAGCGCCCTGCAGGAGCTGTGGCGGGACGTGTTCACCCAGTGGTTCCCCTCCAACCCGTACGCGAGCCGGCCCGGTCCGGAGCTGCTGCGGACGCAGCCGGTGGAGATCGGCGCGGAGACCGATTCCCAGCTGTGGATCCCGGTCGAGCGGATCAGCGGTGAGGCCGGGGCCTGACCTACCGGCACCTGGGTGGCGACTTCGACCGGAAGGCGCCACCCAGGTCCACGCTGAATCCCGAGCACGAGCACGAGCGGGCGCACGAGCACGAGCAGGCGCACGCGCACGATCGAGCGGACGAGCAGGCGCACGCGCACGTCCGAGCGCACGAGCAGGCGCACGCCCGCGGACGCCGGCGCCGGACGGTGCGCGCCGAGCCCAGTGGCGGGTCAGGCCAGGCCGTCCCAGCCCCAGCGCGGGGTGGGCCCGGGGTCGCCGAGGTCCGTCCCCGGGGCCGAGGCCGAGACGTCCTTCGCGATCCGCGTGCCCCAGTCGAAGTACTCCAGCACCCGGCGACGCAGCAGGGCGTCGTCCGGCAGCTCCTTCTCCACGGCCGCCGCCATCAGCTCCATCCAGCGCAGCCGCTGTTCCTCCGTGATCCCGAGCCCGAGATGGGCACGGAGCAGGGCCTGGTGCCCGCCGAGCTCCGCCGTGAACTCGGCCGGTCCCGAGAACACCTCGGCCAGCCACACGGCCACGTGCTCCACATGGGTGGCGGTGAAGTCGGCGAAGACGGGCGCGAGGAGCGGGTCCGCCAGGACCGCCTCGTAAAACGTCCCGGAGAGCCGGCGCAGCGCGTCGGCACCGCCCACAGCCTCGTACAGAGTGTTGGTGTGCTCGGCACTCATGGAAGCCCTCCAGTGATCCAGGTTGCGTCCTCCCCACCTTCACACAACACGGCCCGGATCCCGGCATGTTCGCTCTCGGCGCGACGGGGCGCCCAGGCTCCCGCACACGTGTCGCGGGCCGGACGCGAGCCCGTCGCAGGCCGGGCGACGAACCCGTCGCGCGGTGGGCACGAGCCCGTGCGAGTGTCGGGGGCCGTCGGAGTGAGCCATCCGGCCGCATCCCGCCGGGGCTCGGTGAGGGCGCGGCAGAAGGCGGCGCACTGCGGCTGAGGCCGGGCGGGCGGACACTGGTGGAGAGGGAGAGCGGAAGACGGAGGCGGAGCCTGAGGCTGAGGCTGAGCCTGCGGCTGAGGCTGAGGCTGAGGCTGAGCCTGAGGCTGAGGCGGCGAGGAGGTACGCGGGTGCGCCCTGTCGTGGCGGCAGACGTTTGCCGGGTCTTCACGCGGAAGACCTTCCAGGTTGACATGCCCACTTCTAGCCTGCCGGTTGCACCGCTCCCGTAGTCATCACCCTCAACCGGAGGTAGTCGTGTCCGGCGCGCCCAGAAAACGCCGCACCGCCCTTCTGTCCGCCCTCGGCCTCGCGGCCGCGTCGATCGGCCTGTGGGCCGGTTTCGGCGGCACGTCGCAGGCCCAGGCCGCGGCGACCGTACCCACCCCCGACCACGTCGTCGTCGTGGTCTTCGAGAACCACGCGTACAGCCAGATCATCGGCAGCTCCAGCGCTCCGTACATCAACTCGCTGAAGACCGGCGGCGCCAACCTCACCCAGTCGTACGCCGAGACCCACCCCAGCCAGCCCAACTACTTCGCGCTGTTCTCCGGCTCCACCCAGGGCATCACGGACGACAGCTGCTACACGCCCGGCTTCTCGTCCGCGCCCAACCTGGCCTCCGAGCTGATCGCCGCGGGCAAGACCTGGAAGAGCTACAACGAGACGCTCCCCAGCCAGGGTTCGACCACGTGCAGCAGCGGCAAGTACGCCCGCAAGCACAACCCGTGGTTCGGCTTCTCGAACGTCCCGACCTCGTCGGCGTACACCTTCGCGCAGTTCCCGACGGACTACACCACGCTGCCGCAGGTGTCCTTCGTGGTTCCGAACCTGTGCAGCGACATGCACGACTGTTCCGTCAGCACCGGTGACACCTGGCTGAAGAACAACCTGGGCGCCTACGCGACCTGGGCGAAGACCCACAACAGCCTGCTCGTCGTGACCTTCGACGAGGACAACCGGCTCGCCGGCAACAAGATCGCGACCGTTCTCTACGGCCAGCAGGTGGTCCCGGGCTCGACGTCCGCGACCACGTACAACCACTACAACCTGCTGCGCACGATCGAGGACATGTACGGCACCACGCACGCCGGCCAGGCCGCCAACGCGACCCCGATCACCGGCATCTGGACGCCCTGACGTGTACGTAGCGGACAGTCGCAGCACCCCCGCGACGGCCGCGACGGCCGCCGCCCGGGACCTCGGTCCCGGGCGGCGCGCCGCCGTCGCACCCACCGTGCTCGCGCTCGGCACGGTCAGCCTCGTCACGGACGTGTCCTCGGAGATGGTCACGGCGGTGCTGCCGCTCTACCTGGTCGCCGGGCTCGGCCTCTCGCCGCTCGGCTTCGGCCTGCTCGACGGCGTGTACAACGGTTTCAGCGCGCTCGTACGACTCGTCGGCGGCCATCTCGCCGACCGCGGCGGCCGGCACAAGACGGTCGCGGCACTCGGCTACGGACTCTCCGCACTGTGCAAGCCCCTGCTTCTGGTGGCCGGTTCCCTGCCGCTGATCGGTGCCGTGCTCGCCGCGGACCGCACCGGCAAGGGGTTGCGGACCGCGCCCCGCGATGCCCTGATCTCGCTGGCGTCGCCGCAGGAGACGCGCGGCCGGGCCTTCGGAGTACACCGGGCGATGGACACCGCGGGAGCCCTGATCGGTCCGCTCGTCGCCTTTCTGATTCTTCGTCAGACGGTGGACGGCTACGACGCGGTGTTCACGGTCAGCTTCTGCGTGGCCGCTGTCGGCGTGCTCATCCTGCTGCTCTTCGTACCCTCGCGCCCCCGCCCCCTGGCGGCCCCGGCGTCCGACGGAGCGCCGCGCGCCTCCCTGAAGGCCGCACTGGCCCTGCTCCGGGTGCCCGATGTGCGCCGACTCGCCCTGTGCGCCCTGCTGTTGGGACTCGCGACGGTCAGCGACTCCTTCGTCTACCTGTTGTTGCAGCGGCGGCTCGGCGTCGCCGACCGCTGGTTCGCGCTGCTGCCGATCGGCACCGCCGCCGCCTTCCTGCTGCTCGCCGTCCCGCTGGGCCGGCTCGCCGACCGGATCGGCCGCTGGCGGGTGTTCCTGGGCGGTCACGTCGCCCTGCTGCTCGTGTACGGGGCCCTGCTCAGCGGCTGGCAGAGCCCGGCGCTCCCCTGGCTGGTCCTCACACTCCACGGCGGCTTCTACGCGGCGACCGACGGCGTACTGATGGCCGCGGCGGCCGGATTCGTACCGCCCGAACTCCGTTCGTCCGGGCTGGCGTTGATCCAGACGGGCCAGGCGCTCGCCCGTTTCGGCTGCTCGATCGCCTTCGGCGCGGCGTGGACCGCGTGGGGGGACCGCTGGGCGGTCGGGGCGGCGACGGCCGGGCTCGCGGTGTGCGGGGCGGTGGCGTTCGCGCTACGGCCTGCGGCCGAGGGTCCGGCGTGGGGTACGGGGACGGATGCGACCCCGGGCAGGGGTACGACCCCGGGTGCAGCCGCTACCCCGGGCAGGGGGACGACCCCGGGTGCAGCCACTACCCCGGGCATGGCCAGGACCTCGCCCACCGCCACGAACGCGGACGCGGACGCGGACGCGACCACGAACGCGGACACGGCCACGGCCACGGCCACGGACGCCTGCACGGACACAGACGCGACCACGGACACGCCTTCGGAGGATAAGCCCGCATGACCCCGCTGACCCTGCGCGGCAAACTGCTCGTCCTGCTCGCTGCGCTCGCCGTGCTCGGCGGTGTGGCTGCCGCGTCCCTGCTGCACGCGGCCGACCGGGCCGCCGAGAAGGACCGCCCGCAGGCGGGCGGCCCGGCGATCGGGTCCGGGCGGGTCTCGCTCGCGGCCGGCGCCGACCGCCGTATCGTCTTCCGCAACATGGCCTGGGGCCCGCACCGCGACGAACTGGCCACCGTGCCGGCCGGCGCCCCCGCCGGTCCGCGGACCGCGTCCGGCGTGAAGTGCCTGCGCTTCTACGCGGCCGGCGGCACCGGCATCTGCCTGCAGGCCGTACGCGGCACGGTGGAGGACACATACCGGGCGGTCGTCCTGGACTCCGCGCTCAAGGAGCGGGCCCACTACCCGCTCCCCGGCATCCCGACCCGCGCCCGGGTCTCGCCGTCGGGCCGCCTGGTCGCGTGGACGGTGTTCGTCGGCGGCGACTCGTACGCCAGCGCGACCTTCTCCACGCGTACCGCCGTCCTGGACACCGAGACGGGCCGGCTCACCACGTCCCTGGAGGAATTCCGGGTCGTCAAGGACGGCAAGGACTACCGCGCTGCCGACACCAACTTCTGGGGCGTCACCTTCTCCCGAGACGACCGGCACTTCTACGCCACCATGGCGACCGCAGGGCAGACCTATCTGGTGCGCGGCGACCTGACTGCCCGTACCGTCACGACCGTCCACCAGAACGTCGAGTGCCCGTCCCTCTCCCCCGACGAGACCAAGGTCGTCTACAAGAAGCGGGTCGCGGGCGCGCCCGCCGACGCGCCGTGGCACGAGTACGCCCTGGACCTGGCCACTCTGCGGGAGACCGCGCTCGCGGAGCCCCGCAGCGTCGACGACCAGGCCGTCTGGCTCGACGACCACACGGTCTCCTACTCCCTGCCGGGCGACTACGGCGCCGACCTCTACGCCGTCCCGGCCGACGGCTCGGGCGCCCCGAAGCGCCTGATGACGGCGGCATTGGCACCGGCGTTCCTGGAGTGACGCCCAGATCCCCGGCGGCACCTGTCGACTCACTCCGCCGGTCAGCGGCTCGCCAAGTCCAGCGCGAGCGCCGCCCGCTCGGCCGGGGTGCCGTACGGAGCGTCGTGCCAGGACGCGACCGCGAGTCCGGCGATCCAGACGCGCAGCGGGGACCGTGACAGGAACGCGGCCGGGGTCAAGGTGGTGGACAGCAGCACGTAACCGATGCCGGAGGCGGTGATCGTGGCGGCAAGGAGCCAGCCGACGACGACCGCCCGGCGCCGCAGCAGTGCACCGTGGCGGGAGCTGCACAACCGCTCGGCGTACGCGGTCGCGACAGCGGCGTGTGCCGCCATACGGCGTCCAGGTCTGCGCCGGGCGGGAAGCGGCCGTCGAGTCCGAGCACGACGGTGCCGTGCGTGAAGGCCCAGAAGGAGCGTGCGACGTCGATGTCGCCGTGGGCCGCGTGGGCCGCGTGGGCCGGCGGCGCAGCTGCGCGGTCTTCGAGCCCCTCGGGGAGTGCGGTGCGGGCGATCGGCCGACTGTCGGTGATCCGGTAGAGGTGCGGACGGGCGAGGGCGTGCCGGCGGCAGGCGCGGGCGCACACCAGCAAGGGCGGTTCGACGCCGATCTCCGTCTCGGCGACCTCCAGCTCCTCCACCAACCGGGTCATCCCCTGAACCTGGAGCCCAGCCTCGACAGCGGCCTTGTCGGGGAAGTGCTTGTACAGGAAAGGCGCCCCGGATACGGACAAGCGCTCGGCGATGCGCCGCATCGACAAACGCCTCCGGCCCCTCGGCATCGAGCAGCTCCCGGGCAGCGGCCATGATCTGCTGCGCCCGGTCCGTCACGGCAGACCCGCCGGGCGAGCGCGATCCGAGCGCGCTGTCCGGCCGACCGCGAGGTCTCCACCGCCGTAGCGCCGGCACGTGAGGTGCCGAGGCTCAGTCCCGAGCGGGCCGGAGGAATTCGGCGCCGACGGACCGGGCCGTCTCCTCGACCGCCTCCCGGTTCTGGTCCTCCGCCGTGAACAGGACCATGCCGATGCTGCCCTTGTCGGCCCATATACACATCGCCCGGAGCGTGCCGGTGGCCACCTCGGTGTACCTGAGGCAGCGCATCCAGCCCTGGTACGGGCCGGCCCCGGCGCGCCAGGTGTCGTGGATGATGCCGACCCCGTCCGTGTCCGTGGGCACGAGTCCATTGGCGTCGTACACGTACGACTCGCGCAGCTCGTGGAAGTCCCCGGTCATGACGGCCACGAGGTACTCGGCGGCGGCATCCGGGGCCGCGTCCTGGGCGACGTACACCCGGGCCGCCGACGCCTGCCGATCGCTTTCCGGCACGGCGCCGAACGGATCGAACTCCTCACGAAGGTCGAAGCCCTTCAGGCCCCGGAAGGTGTCGTGGGTGACGATGTCGTAGCGGGGGTACGCGAGGGAGGAGCCGTACGCCGCGACGCCGATCACCAGCAGGAGGGCGAGTCCGGCCCCGGCGAAGGCGTACTCGCGCGGGGTGACGCGGGGCACGGGTGGCAGCTCCGGCGGCCCGAACCCGTCGCCCTCGGCGTCGGCTTCGCCGTCGGGACCGGGAGCTTCGCCGTCCGGACCGGCTTCGCCCGCCTGACCGCCTTCGCCCGCCTGACCGGCCATGCCCGCCGGACCGGCTTCGGTCATGGCCGCGGCCATCCGCTCCGAAGCCCGCGTACGGGCGGCCCTCAGCTGCTTTCGGAGGCTGAGGAAGGGCAGCCCCAGCAGCAGCCCCACCCCTGTGGCCACGCCGTACGGCACCGACGGCAGGACGGTCAGGCGCAGGACGACGAGCAGAGCGACGACAACGCCGACGACGAAGCGGTACTCGAGACCCCGGCGCAGCAGCAGGCGCGACCAGCGGCGGCCGGGGGCGGCGAGGGCGGCGGTCGTCTCGGCGAGGACGGCAAGGCGCAGGTCGCGCGGGGCCGCCGCGGCCCACTGGGCGGCCTGGGCGGCGGCGTCCTGGGGCGTGGGCGCGTCGGCGAAGACGCGGGCCGCGTCGAACGACTGGACCCGGCGCACCGAGGCGCCGTCCCTTGCGCCGGCGGAGACGGAGCTGCCCGCGGTCTCGGCGCGTTGCAGTTCCAGGGAGTGCGGAGCGAGCTCGCGCAGGCGGGCGAGGAGTACGGGACCCCGCGCGTGCCTCCCCGGTCGGTCGATGGCATCGGTGCGGGCGCAGAGTTCCGCGTATCCGGCGAGTAGACCGATGTCGTCCGGAAAGGCGTCCAGGCCCTCGCGGAAGACTCGCTCGGCGGCGTCGTCGTGGTCGTCGTCGTCCTCGACCATGTGGGCTCGGGCGAGAGCGAGGAGGAGCCCGGCGTCGGGCCCGTCGGCGTCAAGGGCGCGCCGCCCGGCCGCTCGCGCTTCGGCCGGACGGCCGGCGGCGACCAGAGCGTCGACCCGCTCTCTCAGGTCGCCACGCACGTGGTCAGCGTCTTCATGACTGTCGTTCAAGAGTCCCCACCCCTGGTGCAGCACGCCGGACGAACGCGGCGGCGAGCGTCACTATCACCCGAACCGGAACCCTCGTCAACCCAGGGATCTACCTTCTGACCTCACGTTTTGCTGCATAACAGGGTGCAATCGGACGTATGGCGGACAGCTGCGCCACGGTGGACGGCACTCGGGGGTACTGAAGTGACACGGGTGGTCGGCAGTCACCGGACTCCGTCGTGCGCAAAGGAATGGATGGGCACAGGCGCCACCGCCGACCTCAGGCGGGCAGCGCCCCGACGGTCGAGCGCCGGTTCAAGATCCCGCCGTCACTTGCGGCCGACGCCCGCGTACATCGCCACGTCCGGGGTCTGCGTCTCCGGCCGCCACGCGGAGCACGACACGACTCCGGGCTCGAGCAGCTCCAGGCCGCCGAAGTAGCGGGCGACTGCGGCGGGGGTGCGCTGTGTGAGCTTCGGGGTGCCGTGCTCGTTCCAGAACGCCACCGCCGCGTCGACGTCGGGCATGTCGGGGTGGGTGACCGTGTGGGACAGGACGAGGTGGCTGCCGGGGGCGAGCGCGTCCAGGAGCCGGCGGACGATCGCGTACGACTCCTCGTCGTCCTCGACGAAGATGACGACCCCGAGCAGCATCAGCGCGACCGGCTGCGAGAGGTCGAGCGTCTTCGCCGCGGCGGCCAGGATCGTGTCGACGTCCCTCAGGTCGGCGTCCAGGTAGTCGGTGCGGCCCTCGGGCGTCCCGACCAGCAGGGCACGGGCGTGCGCGAGGACGAGCGGGTCGTTGTCCACGTACACGACGCGCGCGTCGGGGGCGACGCGCTGGGCGACCTCGTGCGTGTTGTCGGCGCTGGGCAGCCCCGTACCGATGTCCAGGAACTGTCGGATGCCCTGCTGCTCCGCCAGGTACCGCACCGCCCGTCCCAGGAACAGCCGGTCGGCCTTGGCGTACTCCCCGATCCCGGGATGCAGCTCACGGATCTGGTCGCCGGCCTCGCGATCGACCGGGTAATTGTCCTTGCCACCGGTCCAGTAGTTCCATATCCGGGCGGTGTGCGGCCGGGAGGTGTCAATGCGCGATTCGATGTCGGTCACGTCTCCAACGTATCGCAGCGCTCGGGCAACTCCCTTACACCACCGCCCCATTGGCCACACTCACCACCGCTCACGGGTCGGCTCGGACGACCGATCCCGCTTGCCCGTGGTCGCCGTAGGGCGAGTGATCCCGAAATGGTGCGGTGAGGTGACTCGGCCCAGGGCCCCGCGAGCCGCGACGGGTCCCTCGGTCCGGCGGTCGTACTCTCGAAGCCGTCACCGTCGAAGCCGTCACCTAGGAGGACTTCTGATGCGCAGCGTGACCTATTCGATGAGCATGTCACTCGACGGCTACATCGTCGGGCCGGACGGCGAATTCGACTGGACGACGCCCGACGAGGAGCTCTTCCGCTTCTGGATCGACGACATTCGAAAGGTCGACGTCCACCTGTTGGGACGACGGCTGTACGAGACGATGCTGTTCTGGGAGACCGCCGACCAGGACCCTTCGCTCGACGACTCCATGCGCGAGTGGACCTCGCTCTGGAAGCCGCTCCCGAAGGTGGTTTTCTCCACCACCCTGTCGGAGGTGCAGGGCACTGCCCGCCTGGCTTCCGGCAGCCTCGAGGAGGAGATCGCCCGGTTGCGGGCCGAGCCGGGGGAGGGTGAGATCGCGATCGGCGGCGCGACGCTGGCCGCCGAGGCGGCCGCGTTGGGTCTGATCGACGAGTACCGGGCCATGGTCTGTCCCGTGCTGGTCGGCGGTGGCACTTCGTTCTTCCCCCAGCACGAGCGCCGGGTGGACCTCGAACTCGTCGAGACTCGCACGTTCAGCTCGAAGGTGGTCTACCTCCGCTACCGCGTGGCGCGTTAGCCGACTGATGTCCCGACCCCTGGCGTCCGGCCCGTCGAGCGCAGTGGGCCTGCGGCGAGGGCAAGGGACCCTTCGGGTGCAGCGTGTCCCGGGCTCGGCGGATTGCGTCATGTCGCGGCCGCCGAGGGCGTCGTGCCGTGATCGACGCCGCCCGGCGGCCGCGGGCGTCGGACCGGCCGTCACTTGAGGGTGAGGCAGGTGGAGCTCCGCTCGTCCCTGTACTGGGTGCAGACCTGAGTGCCCTTGGGGACCTGCGGTCCGGTGTGTCCGCCGCGCCCCCACCAGACCGAGGCGAAGAAGCCGTTCGAGCCCTGGGTGAGGTTGGCCTTCTTCCAGCCGGCACCGTTCTTCCACGCCCGCCCAGGAGCCTTGTACGTCCAGCGCGCGTAGTAGACGGTGCCCTTGCGCGCCGGCTTCTTCGACGCGTACACCCAGCCGATACCCCGCTGCGAGGCACCTTCCTTGTGCCAGTACTCCACCACGATGCTCCGCTTGCACCCCCCGCCGGGATGCGCGACGCAGTTGCGGGCACGCAGGTCGGTGGAGGGGGCGGCGGTCGCTACCGGGATCGCGGCCATGAGCGCGGCCGTGGCCGCGGCAGTCAGGACGGTCGCGCGGGCTCGGTTCGGTGAAGTGATCATGCGCGGTACAACGAGGGCTCACGCGCGGCGTTCCGGCTGGGGACGGGATACAGCGTCCACGGCATGGCGGTAGACCGCCGGCGGTCTACCCCGACCAAGTCCACTCCGCTTCGGGAGATTGCCCAGGGGCTGTCCAGGCAGCTGTGGCCCGGTCAGTCAGGGACAGCCCCTCAAGTGCTCGGGCTCCTCCACAGATGCCGTTCGTCCAGGGTTCCGAACCGCACGTCTCCACGTTCCCGGTCGACAAGGATGGGCCAGCAGTCCAACAGCCGCTCCCTCAGATTGCGCGAGGCGAGGTACTGCCCAGAGTTGTAGGGCACGTTCAGGAGCCGGCCGCTCTCGCGGACACCCTCTGCATCCATGGCAAGCGGCTGGTCGTCAACGCGCCGGCTCTCAGCGAGAAACGCCACCGCGAGCTTCAGGGCTTCGTCCTGCTCCCTCTTCCGTCTCCAGTCCATCGACACGACGAGGGCACCCTGATTGCCCTGGGTTGATCTTCGCGTGACGGGTGTGAACACGGCTTTGAAACCGTCCTGGACGGCCCCTTTCAGTGGGCTGAGCCTGCGCCAGTTCGCCGGGCCGATCACGACTTTGCGGCGGGATGGTGTCAACCCGACGGGAGCTGCTCGGAGGTGAGGTGGCGTCGTTGTCAGTGGTGCCGTGCATGATCGGCGCATTAGCTCTTCGTGGCGATGGAGATAGGGAAGTGCCATGCCGATCACGAACCAGAAGGTAGCGGAACACACGTTCCTCCAGCATATGTACGACGACTCGTACTTCCCCGATCACGTGGTCGACCAGGGGAAGGCAATCCTGCTGCGGCTGTGCGAGCGTGTCGAGGCCGGGCAGCCGTCAGATCTGGCCACTTTGTATGCGCTCACCCAGGCTGCTACGGAGGAGTTCAACCTGCTCGACGGGGAGTTCGTGGCAGCCGGGAGCGGGATCGAGACGGTTGCACGTGAGTGGATCTGCGACGAGTTTTCCTTCGTCGCATCGGCCTACGGCTTCCCGGACGCGGATGCGGAGGAGCTGACCGCCTGCCGGGACTGGTGAACGACGGGAAGGCCACCTCCGGTCAAATCTTTCGTTCAGCGCTGCGACCAGCACGGTGGCCCGCCGACTACCGTGGGAACCGCACTTGTTGGCGGTTGCGTGGCTGGTCGGCCTGGTCAGGGGATGGCTCAGCGGATCCCGCGTCAGCGCAGGCAGGAGCGATTCTTGCGGGCGGGCGTACGCCTTGTCAGCCCGGACTCGATCGGGGCGGACCGGTGGCCGGCTTGGCTCGGTGCGGGGCCCCGGCCGCATGCTGATGGGCGGCGCGAAAGCCGTGGTATCGACGTTCAGTTCCCCCGTGATCGTGCGTTTCGCGCCGGCCGGGGCCTACGGACGCCTATCTCATTGGCGCTGGTTAACGAGCTCGTGCACGGTTAGCGGCGAGACGTCGAGGGCTTCGGTGCCACCGGTGCCCACCTCTGTCGTCGAGGGCCCAGGTCCGCGGTCTGCTGGTGGGAGAGCAGGCCGGCGACGGCCTGGACCATGTCACTCATGTGCTCGCGGCGGCCGAGTTGGCGGGCCAGGGCCCGCCAGTTCTTGAGGTGGGCGATGCCGTGCTCGACCCGGATGCGCCGGGAGGAGTGCGCCTTGCGCTGGCGCTCATGCATCTCCTCGTACCAGCCCGGGGCGTTCTTCTTGAACTTGCGGTGCGGTGGCGTCACGACGCGTCCGCCGGTCTGTGCTCCGAGTCCTTGGTAGCCGGCGTCGGCAAGGATCTCGACTGCTTGAGCGTCGGCCAGGAGCTTGACCAGCCCCAATTCGCGGGCGGGGGTGATGTCCGCGCAGCTTCCGGGTTTGGTCGGGCTGTAGAAAAGCAGCCGCCCGTCCCCGTCGGTGAAGACCATGGTCTTCACGGCGTTCTGCTTGTTCTTGCCGGAGATGAAGCGATCCCGATCCTTGCGGCCGGCAGCGGGCCGACGGACCCGGATCTCGGTGCCCCGCTCGGCGAGCAACGGCCGCACCTCACCGATGGCCCGCGTGATGGTGGAACGGTCCACACCGCACCAGCAGGCCAGCACATCGTGAGTGGCCCCGTGACGGAGATGGACGAGAGCGACCAGGAGCCGGTCGACGAACACGAACCGGTGCTTCGCACCGGCGCCCACCGCCCGCCTCCGCGGCCGGGAGGCAAGCCTGGCCTGGTGACGCTCGTGCCACAACGGACCCAACTCGGCCACGAGTTCAGCGATCACATCGGCCGACAGCCCCGTGATCCGGCGGTTGCTGATGATCACTGCGCGAGTCACGGTCCCCACCACCCGACCATGATCAACCATCCGGGGCTCGACGTCTCGCCGCTAACCGTGCACGAGCTCGTAAAGCCTGTCCCGTAAGTGGGGTTCAGCGATCGGCGCGTTTCAGGCGAAGCCCAGCGGTACGTGCTTCTCGACGCAGAGCTGCAGGACCGTCGCCAGCTTGCGACCGTCCTCGATGTGCTCGTGAAGGATGTCGTCGCCAGCCCGCGCCCACTGATCGATGATGCTCTCCAGGCGGGGCAGAATCGCCGCGCAGTCGGAGGGCGAGAGGTCGTCACCGCCGTCGTCCGGATGATCGAGGAGTGGCTCCAGCTCAGTGGACACCTCGCTCCACGGCCGTTCGCCTCCGAGGCCCCACATCTCGGAGAGGATGAACCCCTCGGCCAGGGCCAGGCGCCGCCGGAAGGCAGCAAAGCCGCTGTAGGACCAGGAGACATCAGCACTACTTGTGTCTCCATCACCCGGGAAAAGAACCAGCCCCATGCACCCTCCCTGGCCTGCGTGCTGAGCACCCAGGATCGACGAGATGAGGCGGGGCCAGCAACTGCGTTGATCTCCGCGTGGCTGCTGTGATCACTGCGCTGGAGTCGTCCTGGATAGCCCCGTTCCCAGCGCTGAGCCCGCGGCAGTTCGGCAAGCTGGTCACTGCGCTGCGGTGCGACGGAGCGGACCCTGTACGCAAGGGACGCCCGTGGAGTCTGCCGCTTGAGGACCGGCTGCTGCTGGTCGCCGCTTACCGGCGCACGAACCTGACGCTGCGGCAGCTGTCCCCACTGTTCGGGGTCTCGAAGTCGGCCGCCGACCGCATCATCGACCACCTTGGCCCCTCGCTCGCGCCCAGCCTCGCAAACGATTCCGGCAAGGACACCGTGCTGATCGTGGACGGCACCCTGGTGCCCACCCGCGACCACGCGGTGGCCGAGCAGTCGAAGAACCACCGGTACTCCACCCATCACCAGGTCGTCATCGACGCCGACACCCGGCTCGTGGTGGCCGTCGGCCGGCCATTGCCCGGCAACCGCAACGGCTGCAAGGCGTGGGAGCTGTCTGGTGCGAAGGCCGCCGTCGGACAGACCACTGTGATCGCGGACGGCGGTTACCGCGGTACCGGCCTGGTCATCCCGCACCGCCGCGAACCCGGCCAAGCTGAACTCACGGTCTGGAAGGAGGAGCACAACGCCTCCCACCGCAAGGTCCGCGCCCGCGTCGAGCACGCCTTTGCCCGTATAAAGACCTGGAAGATCCTGCGCGACTGCCGCGTCCAAGGCGACGGCGTGCACCACGCCATGCTCGGCATCGCCCGCCTGCACAACCTCACCCTCGGCTGTCCCGTAGACGATCTCCACTCAGGGGTATCCGGGATAGTCGGGGTGATCGGCATACGGTAGGGCGAGGTCGAGCAAGTCGTCGCATGGCCAGGGCTCGCCGTCGTACTGGCAATCGTCGCGGTTGTCCCACGGAAGTTCCGGGTCGCCTATGGCCGGACTGAACGCGTGGCGGGCGAGGACGCGTCGCTTGGCCTCGACCTCCCGGAGAACGCGGGCCGGGTCGTGCAGCGCCACGTGCAGGGCGATCGTGGGATGGAATCCGGCAAGTTCTCCTTGACAGAAGTCGACGGTGTGCCCCTGAGCAGCCCACTGCCCGCATCCGTCACCGTCGCAGCGTCGGGCCAGGTCGGCCTCCTCGTCCAGCCGTGCGTTGAGGAACATCACCAGATCTTGAGTCATGGGGTCATCCTGGATGATGCATCGGGCCCGGTCGCCCACTTTTCATGATGCAGCAAGCTCTGACTGACCGGTCGGCAACTGGGCGCCGCTGTTCGGGGTGTCGAGGTCGGCGGCGGACCGGATCATCGGCCACCTCGGGCCGATGCCCGCGCTCAAGTCTCGCAGGCGGTTCGCCAAGGGCGCCGTGCTCATCGTGGACGGCACTCTGGTCTCTACCCGGTAAGGATCTGCTGGCAGGCGCCCTCCCGCTGCCATCGCCGGAACAGGTCGCAGACCCGGTTCCACGGCCCGTGCTCGACGGGAACGTCCCGCCGCGGAGAACCAGTCCGGACACGAAACCGTATGCCCTCGATCAGCCGGCGCCGAGGCCAGACGGGTGGCCGCCCCGTGCTGGCGGCCTTCGGCAACAACGGCTCCAGCACCGTCCACTGCTCGTCCATGAGATCCCCCGACCCATGAACCGTGATCATTCACAGCTCGAGATCCACTTTCGATGCACGGCACGAGGGGGTATCCGTCGAGTCGCGCATGGCCGTCGGCGTTTCGGCCAACCTCCATGACCCGCACAATTGTTGTGCCGGCTGGGTCCGTGCATTCGCCATCCTTCGACACGCGCTCCGTCTCGGGGTCCAGTAAGCGACCGAAATACACGTGTTCGATAGCCCGGCTCGGTCGTTGAGCTTCACGAGCAGGCCCGATGACTGTCGAAGGGGGGACCCACAGTGACCTCGGTTGATTCGAACCAACGGCATGCCGTCGCACCCGACGAAGTGGCGACGCCGAGCGACTTCGCCGACGTCGGTGCCGCCTACGACGCGCACTCGCGCAGTGCGCGGGGCCGGCTGCGTCACGATCTCGTCGAACGCCGGCTGCGGGCGGAGCTCAATGGCCGCCCGCTCCGGGTCCTGGACGCCGGATGCGGGACCGGCGAGACGACCCTGCGACTCGCCTTGGCCGGGCACCTGGTGACCGCGGTGGACGCGTCCGACGGCATGCTCGCCGTCGTGGTCGACCGGCTGGCGGCCCACCCCGATCTGGAGGCACGGGTCCGCCTCCTCCGGGCCGATGTCGAGGACCTGGACATCGACACGCGGTTCGACCTGGTGTGCTGCCACGGAGTGCTGATGTACCTGGGCCGGGCGGACAAGGCGATCGCGCGGCTTGCGCGCCTCGTGGCGGACCACGGTCTGCTGAGCATCCTGACGAAGAACCGGCAGGCGATCGGCGTTCGTGAGGCCCTGCGGGGCGAGCACGCGACCGCGCGCCAGCTCATCGCGTCCGGTACGGGCGTGACCGTCGGCAGCCTCGGGATCCGCACTCGCGGGGACAGGGCCGAGGAGTTGGACCGGCTGGCGGCCGCACACGGGCTTTCGCCCCTTCCGTGGCAAGGAGTACGCATCCTCAACGATCACCGCGTCGACTGGGCGCCGGACGACGAGGAGTACGCCTCGGCGCTGGAGACGGAGTGGGCGGCTTCGACGCGCGACCCGTACCGGCAGCTCGCCCCTCTCGTACACACCCTCGCCCGCCGCGTACCGGAGCCCTCGGTGAATCCTCCGGCGCCCTGACCGCTGCCCGATCCCTCTCGGGCTCGCTGCTGTCGGTTTCGCCCGCACGTCGTCTCACCACCATGCCGACGCCCCAGGAAGGCGGCACCCATGTCCCCCGACCTCGACATCACGACGGCCGAGCGGCGCGCCGAGATGGTGCGCCGCCTCGACGCCGCCGGTGTCCTCACCGACCCCCGGCTGCGCGAGGCGCTGCTCTCGACGCGCCGGGAAGTCCTTCTCCCCCACGCGTACGTGCGGGTCAGCGGTCCCGGCGCGGATCCGATCGACTGGCGCCTTCTGGACGGCTCGCATCCGGACGACCGGGAGGAGTGGCTCGCCCTGATCCACAGCGACGAGTCGATCCTGCTCCAGCGCGACGGCGAGCCCCTTGACGCCCTCCCCCGTGGTCCCGTGACCGGCGGCCACATGACCTCCATGTCCTCTTTCACTCCCGCTACCGTCGAAGTCCTCCAGGAACTCGGGCTCGCCCCGGGCCGGCGGTACCTGGAGCTCGGTCCCGGGCCGGGGGTCTCCCTCGCTCTGGCCGCTTCCGTCACCGGCGTCGGACTCGCGACCGGCGTGGAGCGGGACGGGCACATGGCGGAATTCGCGCAGCGGCACCTCGACCGCCTCGGCGTCGGCGCTGTGGTGGTCGTGGGTGATGCGCTTCGAGGTCACGAGGGCCGGGCTCCGTACGACCGGATCCACTCCGGAATCGGTGTGCCGTGCGTTCCGCCGGCCTGGGTCGAGCAGCTCGCGCCCGGTGGGCGGTTGCTGACCACGCTCACCACCCGGACGCCCGGCTGGCACGGACAACTGCTCGTGACCCGTGCCGGAACGGGCCGGGTCGAAGCCGTCCTACGGGGCAGGCCTCGCGGGTACCGGCCGATGCTCGGCCACACGTGGCTCAACGCCGTGGATCACCGCGCCCGGATCAAAGCCGATCCCGGCACGGCACGGTCCACCCGGCTCGCCCCGCCCGCGGACGACGCCTACGGATTCTGGGTCGCCGCCGCGCACCTCGCGCCCGGCCTTGTGCGGGACTTCCAGGCGGAGACGATGACGGTCGTCGCCCCCGAGGACGACTCCTGGGCCGTGGTCGGCCCCGACGACGGCACCGTCCGCGTCCACGGACCGCGGGACGTGTGGGCCGAGCTCGAGGACCTGTACGCCCGCTGGGTCCGGGCCGGCTGCCCGGAGACGTACCGCGTCTGCCTCTCCGACAGCACCGGCATCCAGCCGGTCACTTCCGGCACCGGGCCGACGGCACTGAGCTGGTCGCTGCCGGCGCTCGCCGCCGTCCCCCGGCAGATGCCGTGACCGCGCACCCGCAGGGCGGACACCGACGAGGCCGGGATCGGCCACGTGGTCGCGTGCCGCCTCGGCGGGGTTGTCCGGCGAGGCCGGGCGTCCACACTCACGGCCGGCCCTGACGGGCCTCTGCCTCACTCGCCCACACCAGCCTCACCTCAGACAGGAGTTACTCGTGCCCCAGCCGCAGGACCCTCTTCGTCCACGTGTCGGCGGCCGCGCCACCGTGTGCAGGACACCGCTCTGCGAGCGGTCCGGAGGAGGCACGTGAGCGGCGGGCGGCACACCGTACCGGTGGACGTGCATCTGATCGCCGTCCGCGACGGCGATCAGGGGCCGGAGGTGCTGCTGTCCCGGCGGGCCGGCGACGTCTACGCCTCGGGCCTGTGGCACGCGCCGTCGGGCCACCTGGAGCGGGAGACCGTCGTGGACGCCGTCGTGCGCGAGGCGCTGGAAGAGACGGGTCTCGTCGTACAGCCGGCGGACGTGCGCGCGGCCGTCACGGTGCACCACCGGCCGCCGGGCGGGCAGGAGCGGGTCGGGTTCTTCTTCGAGGTCCGCCGGTGGCAGGGCACCGCGCGGGTCATGGAGCGGGACAAGTGCGACGCGGTGCGGTGGTTCCCGCTCGACCGGCTGCCGGAGCCGATGGTCGCCTACTGCCGGGCCGGCCTCGACGCCTACCGGGCCGGTGTGCCGGTCGCGCTGCACTTCCAGAGCCCTGGCGATCCGATCGCCCACGATCCGGAGGTCGACCGCCTCCGCCTCGTCCGCGGCCCGGGGCCTGCGGACCGGGGGCCGGGGCAGGGGCCGGGGCCGGGGCCGGGGCCGGGGCCGGGGCAGGGGCCGGGGCCGGGGCCGGGGCCGGCCGTACGGGACTTCGCCGAGCGCGCCGTAGGGCGCATCACCACATGGACGGACGTGTCCTGGCCCCGGGAGAACAGCCGTGTGTGGCGCGTGCGTGGTGCGGCGGGCGGCGAGTGGTTCGTGAAGGTTCACCAGAACGAGAAGTTCCACCAGCGGGAGACAGCCGCGCTGCGTGGTTGGGTTACCGGACTGGGCGGTGCCGGGCCCCGCCTCGTGGCCGCCGACCCGGGCCACCTGGTGGTCGTGATGACGGCGGTCGAGGGGCGGTCCCTGCACGGCAGCGTGCTGAACGGCGCCGAGGAGCGCGCGGTGTTCGCGGCCATCGGCACCCTCGCGGCCCGCATCCATGCGAGCGCTCTCCCCCAGGCGCCGACGGTTGCCGCTCCCCTTGGACCGTACGACCGGATGGACCGCCACCTGGACTCCGCGCGACCGCTGCTCGAACCGGGCGACGAGGAGTGGGTCCGCTCGGCCGTCGCCGCTGGCCGGAAGCTCGGGCCGCTCACGCCGGTCGTGACCCACGGCGACTTCCAGCTGCGCAACCTCCTGCTCGGTGACGACGGCACGGTGCGGGTCATCGACTTCGAGCGCAGTGAACCCCAGCCCCTGGTACGGGACTTCGTCCGCATCCTGGCCCACTTCGAGGGTCGGCCCGACCTGGCGGCAGCGTTCTTCGCCGGCTACGGCCGCCCACTGACCGGCGCGGAGCAGGCGCACCTGATCGCGAGCGCCGCCCTGGACTCGGTCTCCGGAATCGCCTTCGGGACTCGGGCCGGGGACCCGGAACTCGTCGAGCGTGGACGCCTCACCCTCGCCCGGCTCCGTACCGGAATCACATGGCCATTCCTCCGTCCACAAGGAGTCACGCGATGAATCCCGACATCGGCGCGCCGGCCGGCACAGGTCCCATCCCCAGAGCGGCGACACCGGACGACGCTGCCGAGATCGCCCGGCTGCGCTCCGAATGCATCCTCTCCGAGCCGCTCGACGCCACCTGGCTGGCCATCTGCCGCGACCAGATCGCCACCCGGCTCGGGTCCGGCGCAGATGCGCGCGCCTACGTGGTCGACGCCCCGGCCGGTGGACTCGCCTCGTGCGCGCTCGCCTTCATCCACCCTGTCCTCCCCGCCCCGAGCTACCCCCGCGGGCTTGCCGCCCGCATCCACGCCGTGGCCACCGAACCCGCGCACCGACGGCAGGGCCTCGCCCGGGCCGCGCTCGCAGCACTTCTGAAGCACCTGGAGGAGGACGGCGTCACCCTCTACGAGCTGCACGCGAGCGAGTCCGCCGTACCGCTGTACGAACAGCTGGGCTTCCGGCGCGATGCGGCGCTCATGCGGATGACGAAGGTGCGCTCCGTGCCGGAGACGGCGGCCTCGTGAATCCCCACCGGGCACCTGGACAGGGGCGCAAGGGCTTCCGGCTGCTCGGGGGCAGCGCAGCGCGCGAACTGGGGGGCGGTCTGGCCCGGGAACCTCCTGGGCCTGCCCCCGGTGACCGCGTACCCGATCGACCCGGGAGAGCCGGAACACCCGCCCGTACCGGGCGCACCGCCGGGGGCCGTCCGGCTCCGCCGTACCATGGCGGAGACCGTGGCCATCGGCGACTGGGTCTCCTCGGCACCGGTACGGGATGGGCTTCGGTCGGTACGTCCGCTGGGTGCGCCCATGGCCGCGTTGAGCGCCCGTCGATTCGTACGCCCTGGAAAGGTGAACACATGCCCGGCCCACCCGCCGTCGAGTTTCTCGACGACACCGAGATCACGTTCGTCGAGTATCCGCCACCCCTGCTCACCTCACGTGAGGAGAGAGAGGTGGAACGCATCTGGCGGGAGACCCGGCAACGCAACCCGGCCACGTTCGACGGACCGATCGCAGCCGCGCTCGGAGTCGACCGGTCCCGCAGCGGCCCACTGGTGGTGCGGTGGGCGCCGATGACGTACCGGGCCCGGGCCCTTCGGCGGCTCCGCCCGCACCACGAGGTCCCCGGGTCCTTGTACGTCACCGTGCTCCTGCCGACGGACAACGGGCTGCTGCTCGGTCGCGGAGCGCCCAGTACGGCGAACCCGGGGTACTGGACGCTCCCCGGCGGAGCCGTCGAGCCGCCCCCTCCGGGGAGGGGCCTGGACGTGGCCGAGCTGCAGCGGCACGCCGCCCGGGAACTGGTCGAGGAGACCGGTGTGCGTGTCCCGGCCGAGGAGCTGGAGCTGTGGGCGGTGACGCGGGGAGAGCGGTACGGCAGCCTCGGGTTCCACTTCGCCTCCCCCGCTCTCTCCAGCGCGCTCGTACGCCGACGCCATGCGGGCGTCCCGGTGGCCGAGTGCGAGCACGACATGGGACGGGAGCTCGACGAGCTCGCCTTCGTCGCCTCGTCTACCGAGGTCGCGGGCTTGGGGCCGACAGCGGACTACCTGCCGCAGATCCTCGGCCGGTACTTCACCGCGGACGGGTCGGAGGAGGGTCATCCGTCGTCGCGCCGCTGATCTCGGGCGTTGGCGCGGTCCGGCTCCCGCTGCGCGCCGGACCCGCCGCCCCGTCCGGCATGACCAGCGTGACTACGTGACTACGTGACTACGTGACTGGCGTGAACGGCATGACTTGCATCTGGTCACGGCTGCATACTCTGCTGCATACTTTCGGTATGCCAGACACCAGCGTCAGGATCGACGAGACCACGCGGGACCGGTTCAAGGCCCTCGCCGACGCCGCCGGACTGTCCGTGAAGGACTACCTGGAACGCGTCGCCGACGAGAAGGAGCGCGAGCAGCTCCTCGACACCGCCACAGCCGCCTTCCGGCGCGCCATCGGCGCCCCCGGCATCGTGAGCCGCTTCGACGCCGACTTCGGCGGGCTGCCGCCGGCCAAGCACGAGACCCCGCGGGCGGCCTGACCCGTGCAGCTGCTCGTCGACGCCCGCTGGCTGCTGGACCGCCAGGAAGACATCCTCCGCAGGGACCTCACGGTCAGCGACTACTCGGTCCTGGCCGGCATGGCCGCCCGTCACCGGGTGAACACCCCGCACATCGACCAGGCGGACCCGGACGCGTTCTGGCGCGCCGCGGTCTTCCTGCAGGAGTGCGTCCTGCTCCGTCCGCTGCCCGCCCGCAATGAGCTGTACGGCTACGGGGTTGCCATCGCCTACCTGGAAGCCTCCGGCCACCGCGTCGACACTTCGTACGAGCCCTGGCGCGACCTCATCCTCGACATTCAGGCCCTGCGGCTCACGAGCTACGACATCGCCGACCGGCTTCGGTCGTTCGGACAGCAGTCCTGAAGCGTGTTTGCAGAAGGCTGCGGATCTGCTTCGACCTGCCCGGACACGACCTTCTGCAACACCTTTCAGGTCCGTCTTCAAAGCCGCTTACGGAGCTGGCACCTGCTTCCGCGGAAACGACGGGTCGCTGCTACCTGCTGTCCCGCGCCTTCTCGTAAGCGGCCAGTTCCTCCGCATTGCCGATGAAGGCCGGGCCGCGGTGTGTTGGCAGGCGCTCGACCACCATCGCGACGGCGGCTCGTGCGCTGTCCGTCTCGGCGATCCGCGGGCTGCTCCGGCTCGGTCCTTCGACGTAGTACCGGTCGCCTCTCAGCGTGCCGATGTAGGGGATGTCCCAGGTGTGCGGGATCTCCGTGCACCTGCTGAAGTGCAACTCCCACATGCCGGTCCAGGGGTAGAGCTGACGGAGCAGCGGCTCGGCATACGCCACCCGCACCAGCTCGGCGAACGGCGCGAGTAGCGATGAGCCTTCCGGCCGGCGAGGTTCGCCGGCGGTGGTCAGGATCTTGTGCCAGGCTGCTTCGACAGTGTTGGTCATGCCGTGATTGTGCAGGTCCGGCGGCCCCGTCATCAAGGATCAGTGACTGGCGGATCATGGTCGGGCGCCTGGATGTGAACTCACGGACCAGGAGCGGGATTTACGGGCTCCGCTCACCCTCCGGGCCGTGACTGGCCGGCCGAGGGCGAGTGACCGACAGATCATCAACGGGATGTTCTACAAGATCCCCACCGGTGTTCCTCAGGCGGCCGAGCAGGGCCACCGCCACGAGCGTGCCGCCGATGCCGCGCTGCAGCCCTACTGCCCTTGACCGTGGCGCCGCCGGGCAGGAAGGGTGATCATCGTCGTCTGCTGTCAATGCTCCCCAGCGGAGCCGTTCTGGACAACGCGGAGAGTTCTACGCGCGGGGAAAGAAGCGCGCCTCTATCGGAAAGCACTATTCGACGGCCTCCTATTTAGATCTTCAACCACAACCGTTCATCGAGGAGCCCAATCCAGCGCAGGCCGGGAGAGACTTTCGGACGCACTGTCCAGAAAGAACCAAAGGAACGACCCATGCGCCCAAGACCTTTCGGCATGACCGCCTCCCTGGCCGCATTCGGACTACTCGGCTCCCTTGTCACCGCCTGCGGCTCGTCCGAGAGCGACGCGACCACGCTGCGGCTGGTGGTCCCCGAGTACGGCACCAGCCCGGCGACCAGCTCCAAGGCGTACTGGGACAAGCTGACCACCGCCTTCACCGCCGCCCATCCCGGCAACAAGGTCGAGGTGACGCTCTACCCGTGGGCCGACGTCGACCGCGAGGTCACGCGCATGGTCGAGGCGGACGACGCCCCCGACGTGGCTCTCATGGGCGCGTACTCCGACTTCGCCGCACAGGGCAATCTCTACCCCGCCGATGAGGTGCTGTCGGTCAGAGCGGAGGCGAACTTCCTGCGGCCGCTCGCGGACGCGGGCTCGGTCGGCGGCAGCCTCTACGGCCTGCCGTTCGTGGCCAGCAGCCGGCTGCTCTTCTACAACGAGGAGCTGTTCGACAAGGCCGGGGCGAAGCCGCCGCAGACCTGGTCGGAGCTGAAGGAGGCGGCCGAGGCGCTGAAGAAGGAGGGCGTGCGCTACCCGTACGCACTGCCGCTCGGCCCCGAGGAGGCGCACGCCGAGGCCCTGATCTGGGAACTGAGCAACGGCGGCGGGTACACCGACGACAGCGGCGGCTACAACATCGCGTCCGAGCAGAACACACAGACGTTCCGCTGGCTCAAGGAGAACCTGGTCGAGCCGGGGCTCGTGGGCCCGGTGGCGCCCGCCAGTCTCAACCGGCAGGACGCCTTCGACGCCTTCCTGCGCGGCGACGTCGGCATGCTCAACGGCTATCCCTCGCTCCTGCACGAGGCGAGGGAGAAGGGCATGAAGGTCGGCACCCTGCCCATGCCGGTCTCGGACTCGCTGGGTGACCAGGAGACCCCGCCGGCAGCGGGTGTCGCCGACTGGATGATGGCTTTCCGGCACGACGGCAATCGCGAACTGGTGACCGAGTTCCTGAACTTCGTCTACGAGGACAAGAACCTCAACGAGTTCGCGGGGCGCTACCACCTGCTGCCGTCGACGGTGTCGGCCACCGAGGCGTCCGAGTACGCGTCGGACGACCACAGCGCCGACCAGTTCCTGGCCGCCCTGCGCAGTGCCCAGCTCTACCCGGTCGACGAGCCGTCGTGGCTCGAGATCAGCAACACCATCAAGAGGAACATCGGCAAGGCCGTCGCGCCGTCCGCCGACCCCAAGGCGGTGCTGGAGCAGATCGCCCAGCAGGCCAAGGAAGCAACCCAGCAGTAGGAGCGTCCCCGCAGTCCCCGGGCCCATGAAGCCCTTCTCGTCGCTCACGAAGCACCCACAAGGTGCGCGAGCGACGACCACCCACCTCCCGGCACAGCGGTCCGCCGCGTCGCGGATCCTCCCGTCAAGGTGAGGGCACACCGACGCCACGCACGCTCAGGAGGGGTTACGAGTGCCATCAGCCGGACCCCTGCCGATACGCGTGCCGGTCGGGGACTGCTCCCCATCGGTGGGCGAGCCGAGCCGTCCAGCGCCGGGTCCTGTTGGTGGTCCACAACGTCACTTCGGCAGGCCGCCTCTTGGGCCTGCTTACGCTCTTCCACGACGACCTCCGTATCCAGACGCTGGCGACGTCGAGGGGGCCTCGGCATTCCAGGCGCGCCCTCGGGGTGCGCCCCGGGCAGCGGCTCGTCGTCCTGAATTCAACGCACGGGACGTCGACCGCCGGGGTGCTGCGGCTGTACCCGCAGTGTGCGGCGGCGCCGCCGCGACCCTCCAGATACCTCGCGTGCGGGGACTCAGCCGTGTGGGCACCCCGGGTCGCCCGACGTGCCCGTCCGGCCGGCGGGGCGCATCCTGGCAGCAAGGGCGATACCTCCGGCCGACGAGGAGGCCGTGTGGGACCGAGGGACCAGGCGGGGAGCGACGGCTCCCGAGTTCAGGGCGGCCCTGCGCTCAAGGGCGTCGCGGCCGCGCTGCTCGATGCCCAGGGCCGGATCGTGTGGTGGTCGCGGTCCGCGCGGCGGTTGCTCGGCTGGAGCGGCGAGGAGGTGGCCGGGCGGCCCGCCCCCGACGTCCTTGGTGATGTCGAGGCCTACCCGGAGTCCTCGGGGCTCGTCCGCCGCGTACGGCTGCGGCACCGGGCGGGGCACGTCGTCGAGGCGGACGTCCGGGTCTCGGAGGCCGACGGCTCGGCCGAGCGCCTGGTGCTGATGCGGCTGCCCGGCGGGCCCGGCGGCTGGGACCAGGAGCGGGACATCGCCCGGGCGCTCCTGGCCCAGGACGGCATCGGCGTCGCCCAGTACGACACGGCCGGGGGGCTCGTACGGACGAACGCGGCCATGGACTCGCTCCGCCCACCGGGGGCGGGGGACGACTGGCTGGGCGCGCTCTCCGCCCGGGACGGCGGCGAGCCGGCGCGGGCGGCGTTCGAGCGGGTCGCCGCCACGGGGACCCCGCTCGCCGCGCGCGTCTACGACCTGGGGTCCGGCGTCGGCGCGGCGGCACTGTCCGTGTCCTGCTTCCGGATCGACGACCTCGTCGGTGTGCCGCTGGGGATCATGGTCGAGGCCTCCAGGGTCATGGACACGGGCCCGCACCTGGACGCCGCGTACCGCACGGCCTTCGAGATCGGGCAGTCCCTCGACGTGGTCCAGGTGGCGCAGGACCTCACCCGCGTACTGGTACCGGCCCTGGGTGATTACGCGACGGTCGACTACCCCGATGACGTGCTCGAGGGCCGGGACCCGCCGGCCGGCTACCCGGGGCAGGAGGCGTCCGCCCCGCGCCGGGTGGCGGTGCGGGCCGCCGACGGGGCGTGGCCGACACGGCTGATACAGGTGGGCGAGCCCATCCCACAGGTGGCGGAGACGCCCGAGATCGCGGCCATGCGCGTCGGTGACGTGCTCGTCTTCGACGCGGAGCAGGCCCGGCGGAACCTCGGCGGCGATCCGGAGCAGATCGCCAGGTTCCTGCCCGAGGGGGCGCACGCCTCCCTCGGCTGCCCGCTGTACCGGCGCGGGCGGTTCTTCGGGTACGCGGCGGTGTACCGCACGCACACGGCGGCTTCCTTCGACGAGGCCGATGTGAAGCTGATGCACGATCTGTGCGCGCGTACGGCGACGGCCATCGACAACGCCTTCCGCTTCGCCCGCGAGCACCGGACGGCGGTCGTCCTCCAGCGGAGCCTGCTGCCCCCGGCGGCCACGCGCAGCACCGCCGCGGAGACGGCCGGCATCTACCTGCCCGCCGGCGGTTCGGTCAGCGTGGGAGGCGACTGGTACGACGCCTTCGACCTGTCCTCTCTGCGGGTCGGGCTCGTCGTCGGCGACGTCGTGGGGCACGGCCTCGAGGCGGCGGCCACCATGGCCCGGCTGCGTACGGCGGTGCAGACGCTCGCCGAACTCGACCTGCCGCCCGACGAGTTGCTGACGCGACTCGACGACCTGGTCCGGCGCATGCAGATCGAGGCCGAGCAGCCGGACACCGTGGGCGGCTCGTGTCTGTTCGCCGTGTACGACCCGGTGGGCCGCACGTGTCAGATGGCCTCGGCCGGCAATCCTCCGCCGGCGCTCGTCACACCCGACGGCAAGGTGTCGTTCGTGCCCGTCACTCCTGGGCCGCTGCTCGGGGTGGGGGACAATCCGTTCGAGGTCACGAAGCTGACCCTGCCCCCGGGAAGCACGCTGGTCTGCTACACCGACGGCCTTCTCGGGCGGGACGTGACCGCCGGGTCGGAGCGCCTGAAGGCGGACCTCGCCGCGCTGAGCGGCACCCATGGGACGCCGGCGGCCCTCGGCGACGCGCTCGTCGCGCGGAGTCCGCACACGGAGAACCCGGTGGACGACATCAGCGTCCTGCTCGCCCGTACGCGCGTCGTGGCCGAGGAGTCCATGGCGGTGTGGGAGTACCCGGCGGACCTGTCCGCGGTGAGGGAAGCACGCGCGCACGTTCAGGCGCGGCTGGAGGAGTGGGGGCTCGAGGAGCTGCTGTTCAGCACCGAGCTCATCGTGAGCGAGCTCGTCACCAACGCCATGCGGTACGCCGGCGGGCCCGTCACCCTGCGCCTCGTACGGGACCGCGTGCTGGTGTGCGAGGTGTCGGACCCGAGCAGCACACAGCCCCGCCTGCGCCGGGCCCTCGCCATGGACGAGGGTGGCCGGGGACTGTTCCTGGTCGCCCAGCTGACGTCCCGCTGGGGCTGCCGTTACACGACGCGCGGCAAGACGATCTGGACGGAGCAGAACCTGCCGGCACAAGCACCCGCCGTGTGACGGGTGCGGCTACCCGACTGTCCGGCTGTCCGGCTGTCCGGCTGTCCGGCTGTCCACTCTGTGGACAGATGTTTGGGACGCTTCCGCCCGGTGCTAGCGTGCCACCCATGCAGCAGATCACCGGCCTCGCCATGATGCGAATGATGCCCCGAACCTCGGAGGCGCTTCGCTAGCGAAGCCGTGTGCGCACAAGATGCGACGGACCCTCCGGAAACGGAGGGTCCTTTTTTGTTACCCCGAATCAGCCAACCCGAGGCCCGGGTGTCGCCAGCCCCCGTCCTCAATCGAAAGAAATGTGAAGTATCTGCCATGACCCTGCTACCGGTCGTCTCCCTCACCGACTGTGCCGACGCCAACGCGCTGGCCCGGCAGTCCACCCGGATCGCCACCCTCTTCGGCGCCACCCCGACGGTGCTGCCGCTGGGCGGCCCCGACCCGGAGGGCGCCGCCGCCCTGACGCTGCTGGACCTGCTGCGCTCCACGGATCTGATCGGCGGGCCGACGCAGCCGGTGGTGGTCCTGGTGAACATCGCGCCGCGGGACGGGCACTGGCCCAACGGTGTGCCGTTCTGCTGGTTCCGCCACGGCGACCACCTGGTCATCAGCACCCTGAACCACCGGGTCCTCGCCCCTCTCGCCACCTACCTGGGCATCACCGAGGTCCACGTCACCGACGTCCGCGAGGTCCTGGAGGCGGCCGCCGCCGGTTGGGCCGAGCTCGCGCCGGCCGAGGTCGAGGAGATGGTGCGGACCCAGTTCCGCAGCCTCTGGTACGTGCCCCTCCTGGCCCGCTGGCTCGCCGACGGCCGCGAGGTCCCCGCGCAGCCGACGGCGGTGCCGCAGCCCGTCACGCACGATGTGCGGGTCGCCGTCGTCGACAACTTCGGCAACTGCAAGCTCGACCGGCCCGCCGCCGAACTCCCCGGCTACACCACCGCCAAGAGCCTCCTCGTCCACAACCGGCACGAAGGCCGCGACGTCCAGGTCCGCTGTTACGACCGACTCCCCGACGTCCCCCTCGGCGAACCCGGGATCACCGTCGGAAGCTCCGGCGTCGGCTTCGCCGAACTCGTCGTCCGCGGCGGCTCCGCAGCCGAGGTCTTCGGCCTCAACCAAGGCGACCAGGTCCTCAGCCTCGCCGGCTGACGCGGGCGCCTTCTCCTCCGCCCCCCTCTTCCCCCGTTCCCCTTCCTCCGTTTTCCTTCTCCCGTAGCCCCGTCCTCCGTCTTCCCTTCCTTCATGGTCCCGGCCTTCTCTTTCTAAGGATTTCTGATGTCCCGTACCCGAATAGCTCTTTCGGCTTCCGCCGCCGCCGTCGTCGTGCTGGCGGCAGCCGCCTGCGCACCCCAGCCGCAGGCCGACCCGAAGGCGTCCGGCTCCGCCGGAGCCGCCGCTGCCTGCACGACGGACAGCGCCAGTCTTCACAAGCCGGGCCAGCTGACGATCGCTACGGATTCTCCGGCGTACGAACCGTGGTTCGACAGCAACACTCCGTCCAACGGCAAGGGCTTCGAGAGCGCGGTGGCCTACGCGGTGGCCGGGAAACTGGGCTTCGCAAAGGATCAGGTGAAGTGGGTCGTCGAGCCCTTCGCCCATTCCTACGCGCCCGGCGCGAAGGCCTTCGACTTCGACATCAACCAGATCTCCATCACCCCGCAGCGCGCGAAGGCCGTCGACTTCTCCAGCAGTTACTACACCGCCAACCAGGCCATCCTGACCCTGGACGGATCGAAGTTCGCCAACGCCACGTCCCTCAGCGCGTTCAAGGACGCGAAGATGGGCGTTCAGGTCGCCACCACCAGCTACCAGGCCGTCCTGGAGCGGCTGAAGCCCACGCAGAAGCCGAGCGTCTTCAACACCACCAAGGACGAGGTCACGGCGCTGACGAACGGTCAGATCGATGCGATCGTCACCGACCTGCCCACCGTCTTCTACCTGGCGGGCGCGGAGCTGGACAACGGGAAGATCGTCGGCCAGTTCGGCTACGCGGGCGGCACGCCGGAGAACTTCGGCCTGCTCCTGCCGAAGAACAGCGGCTACACCTCCTGCGTGAACCAGGCCCTCGACGCCCTCAAGGCCGACGGGACTCTCGCGAAGCTGACGTCGACGTGGCTGTCCGCCTCGGCGAACGTCCCCGAGCTGAAGCAGTAACGGGCCCATCGTGGAACTTACGAAAACATCCGCGCCCCCGGCGGCGGACGACGCCTACCTGCCCAGTGATCACGAACTGGAGCGTCAGCGATTCCGGCGCTCGCGCCGTCGCCGTCAGACCTGGACCGCCTCCCTGTGCACGCTCATCGCGCTGGTCGCGGTGGGTGCCGGGGCGGTCGCCTCACCCGGCTGGGACCGTGTCAGGAGCCTGTTCCTGGACTGGGCCGAGCTGCGGGCCGCGTTCCCCGAGCTCCTTCGGGGCTTCTGGCTGAACATCCAGATGTTCCTCGTCGCCGAGGTGCTCATCCTGGTTCTGGGGCTGCTGATCGCGCTGGTGCGGGTGACCCGTGCGCCGGGTCTGCAGCCGCTCCGGCTCGCCGCGACCGTCTACGTGGACGTCTTCCGGGGTGTTCCGACGCTCCTGCTGGTCTTCCTCGTCGGGTTCGGCCTGCCGGCCCTGCAGCTTCAGGGCACCCCGTCCGACCCCTGGGTCCTGGGCGTCATCGCCCTCGTCCTGTCGTACGCCGCCTACGTCGGTGAAGTCCTGCGCGCTGGGCTCAACTCGATCCACCCCGCCCAGCGCAACGCCGCCCGCGCGCTCGGCCTGAACGAGCGGCAGACCCTCCGGCACGTCGTCCTGCCCCAGGCCGTACGCAACGTCCTGCCGCCGCTGCTCAACGACTTCATCGCCCTGCAGAAGGACACCGCCCTCGTCTCCGTCCTCGGCCCCCTCGAAGCTCTGCGCGCCGCCCAGATCAAGGCGGACTACGACTTCAACTACACCCCCTACCTCGGAGCGGCCCTGTTGTTCATCGCCGTCACCATCCCCCTCACCCGCTTCGCCGACCGCCTCCAGCGACGCGCGGCCCAGCGCACCTGGGCGGAGGCCGGCCGGTGAACCAGCCCCTCCTGCGCATCCGCGGTCTTCGCAAGCAGTACGGGTCGCGCCTCGTCCTGCGCTCGATCGACCTCGACGTCGCCGAACACCAGGTCGTCTGCCTCATCGGCGGTTCCGGCTCCGGCAAGTCGACCCTCCTCCGGTGCGTCGACCTCCTCGACGTCGTCGACGACGGCACCATCCACCTCGGCGAGAGCGAGCTCACCGACCCGCGTCTGGACCCGGACATCGCCCGCCGCCGCATCGGCATCGTCTTCCAGGCGTACAACCTCTTCCCGCACCTCACCGTGCTCGACAACATCACCCTCGCCCCGCGTCAGGTCCACCGCACCCCCCGCAAGCAGGCCGAGGCCACGGCTCGTGAGCTGCTGGCCCGGCTCGGGCTCGCCGACAAGGCCGACGAGCACCCCGACCGCCTCTCCGGCGGACAGCAGCAACGCGCGGCCATCGCCCGCGCCCTCGCCACCGAGCCGGAGCTGCTGCTCTTCGACGAGATCACTTCCGCCCTCGACCCCGAGCTCGTCGGCGAAGTCCTCGACGTCGTCGCCGACCTCAAACAGCGCGGTCTGACCATCCTCATGGCCACCCACGAAATGGACTTCGCCCGGCAGGTCGCCGACCAGGTCTGCTTCCTCGAGAACGGCGTCATCGTCGAGCAGGGCACCGCGGAACAAGTCCTCACCGCACCCCGGGAACAAGCCACCCAACGCTTCCTCGCACGAGCACTCGACCGCACCTGATCGCGGCGAGCCGCACCGGCCGGACCTCTCACGGCCTGTGGGGCCTCGGGCTCACGTCGGACCCGTTCGGCGACGAGCCCGAGGCGTACGCCGGATCGGTGCTCTCCGGCCCGTCTGCGGGCCGCCGCCCCGAGCCGTACGCACGAACCTCGGCGGACCGGACCCTGCACGGCCGGGGCGCGGCATCCGGCCGATGCCGCATCCTGCGGGGCCTGGATCAGCGGGTGAGGCTCGACTGGCGGACGACCAGTTCCGGTTGCAGGATGACGTGTTCGTGCCGGTGCAGGCGGGCGTTCTCGCCGGTCTCCTGGAGGAGGAGGTCGGCGGCGAGGGACCCGATGGTGAGGGCCGGCCGGCGCACCGAGGTCAGTGGCACGGTGGCCGCCGCGGCGAACTCGATGTCGTCGTAGCCGACGAGGGCCATGTCGTCGGGGACCCTGACGCCCGCCGCGTACAGAGCCTGGAGGACGCCGAGGGCGAGCAGGTCATTGGCGCAGAACACGGCGGTGGGACGGGCGGCCGGACCGAGGAGCCTGGCTCCGGCATCGCGTCCGGCGGCGACGTCGAGCCGTTCGGCGGGGATCTCCTGGAGCGCGTCGGCGGGAAGTCCCGCCTCGGCCAGGGCGAGGAGGGCTCCCTCGCGGCGGTCCCGTATCTGCTGGAGGTGTGCGGGGCCGCTGACGTAGGCGATCGAGCGGTGTCCGGCCGCGGTCAGATGACGGACCGCCAGCGATCCGCCGACCACGTCGTCGACGGAGACCGAACAGGCGTCCGTGCCGGCGGCCACACGGTCGACAAGGACGACGGGGATGCCGTGCCGGCGGAACTCGCCGAGGCCGGCGCCGCTCGGGTCGGCGGGGGTGATCAGGACGCCCCGGACCCGTTGCTGGGCGAAGAGGGACAGGTAGTCGGCCTCCTCGCGAGGATCCTGGTCGCTGTTGCAGACCATGACGCCCAGGCCTGCGGCGCGGGCGGTGCGCTCGGCGCCGCGGGCGAGGTCGACGAAGAACGGGTTCCCCATGTCCAGGACCAACAGGGCCATGATGCGGCTGCTGCCGGCCCGGAGCTGGCGGGCGTACTCGCTGCGCACGTAGCCCAGGCGGGAGATGGCGCCCTGCACCTGGCGCCGGGTCTCGTCCGAGACCTGGTCGGGCCGGTTGATCACGTTGGAGACGGTGCCCACGGAGACGCCCGCCTCGCGTGCCACGTCCTTGATGCCGACCGTCCGTGCGCCGCCTGTCATCCGTCCCATCTGCTCCGTCCTGCGCCGTGCTCGTCCGCGCGTGGTGCCGCCGGGAAGAGCCGTCCTTTGCGGCCGGTCTCGCCGTTCACGCGAGGTGGAAGACCTCTCGCCGTTCACGCGAGGTGGAAGACCTCGGTGAGCGGACGCATGGCGGCGTCGGGCGCCCGGCCGTCCAGCTCCTCGAAGTACTCGGCCATCTCCGCCTGCCAGCGGGCGTTCACGTCGGTGGCTTCCATCGCGGCGCGGGCCCGGTCGAAGTCCGGGGTCTCCAGGTAGCCGACGAGGAGGCCGTCCTCGCCCAGGAAGAGGGAGTAGTTGTGCCAGCCGGCCGTGGACAGGGCGTCGCGCATCTCGGCCCAGACGTCCTGGTGGCGTTCGCGGTATTCGGCGGCCTTCTCGGCCCGGACCTTCAGCAGGAAGCAGACGCGCTGCATCGGGTTACCTCGTTCTCTGCGGTGGGTCACTCATTCTGAAATGTTTCATTCGAGTTGCCTGGAAGCTAGCCCCGACCGTCCCGGCGGTCAAGATCCCTCACTACGTCACCGCCCTGCACAGCACCTTGACGGCCATCCGGACGCGGGCTAGCTTCCCTTTCGCATGAATCGATTCATTAAATCGATCGGTTCCCTGCTCATCAGCCCCGGCCCCCGGGGTCCCCGTTCTCCCAGCCACCCCGAGGTGACCATGCCTGACATCGCTGCCGTGAAGGCCGCACTCGCCGGCCAGCGGATCGAGACACCCTCCTGGGGCTATGGAAACTCCGGCACCCGGTTCAAGGTGTTCGCGCAGTCGGGCGTGCCACGGGACCCGTACGAGAAGCTGGACGACGCCGCCCAGGTGCACGCGTTCACCGGCGTCGCCCCCAAGGTGTCCCTGCACATCCCGTGGGACGGGGTCGACGACTACGCCGCCCTGGCCGCGTACGCGAAGGACCGCGGTCTCGAACTGGGTGCGATCAACTCCAACACCTTCCAGGACGACGACTACAGGCTCGGCAGCGTCTGCCACCCGGACCCGAAGGTGCGCCGCAAGGCCGTCGACCACCTCCTGGAGTGCGTCGACATCATGGACACCACCGGGTCGACGGACCTGAAGCTGTGGTTCGCCGACGGGACGAACTACCCCGGCCAGGACGACATCGTGGGGCGGCAGGAACGGCTGGCAGAGGCGCTGGCCGAGGTGTACGGGCGGCTCGGCGACGACCAGCGGATGCTGCTCGAGTACAAGTTCTTCGAGCCGGCCTTCTACACCACCGACGTGCCGGACTGGGGCACCTCGTACGCCCACTGCCTCAAGCTCGGCCCCAAGGCCCAGGTCGTCGTCGACACCGGCCACCACGCGCCCGGCACCAACATCGAGTTCATCGTGGCGTTCCTCCTGCGGGAGGGGAAGCTGGGCGGCTTCGACTTCAACTCGCGCTTCTACGCCGACGACGACCTCATGGTGGGCTCCGCCGACCCCTTCCAGCTCTTCCGGATCACGCACGAGGTCGTGAAGAACGGTGGCCTGGACCCGGCGGCGAACGTGGCCTTCATGCTCGACCAGTGCCACAACATCGAGGCGAAGATCCCCGCCGTCATCCGCTCCGTGATGAACGTCCAGGAGGCCACCGCCAAGGCCCTCCTCGTCGACCCGGACGCCCTGGCCGCGGCCCAGCACGCCGGTGACGTGCTCGCCGCCAACGCCGTGCTGATGGACGCGTACAACACCGACGTACGACCCCTGTTGCGCGAGCTGCGCGAGGAGCAGGGTCTCGGCCCCGAACCCGTCGCCGCGTACGCCGCTTCCGGGTGGCAGGAGCGGATCGCGGCCGAGCGCGTGGGCGGCGAGCAGGCCGGCTGGGGAGCCTGACCGCCCCACCCGGCCGAGGCCCCGGCCCCTCCGGGCTCTTCCGGGCTCTTCCGGGCTCTTCCGGGCTCTTCCGGGCTCTTCCGGGCTCTTCCGGGCTCCTGAGGGCCCTACCCCCGGCTCCTCCGGCTCCTCCGGCTCCTGAGGGCTCTGCCCTCCCGCATCTTCGACTCCGAAGGACTGATCGCACATGGCCACCCACCCCGACCTCGCCGCGCTCATCGCCCGCGCGCGCCGGCTGGGCTCCGACCCGCGCAACACCAACTACGCCGGCGGCAACGCCTCTGCCAAGGGAACCGTCACCGACCCGGTCACCGGCTCCGACACCGAGCTGATGTGGGTGAAGGGGTCCGGCGGTGACCTCGGCACGCTGACCGAGGACGGCCTCGCCGTGCTGCGGCTCGACCGGCTGCGGGCGCTCAAGGACGTCTACCCGGGAGTGGAGCGCGAGGACGAGATGGTCGCCGCGTTCGACTACTGCCTCCACGGCAAGGGCGGCGCCGCCCCCTCCATCGACACCGCCATGCACGGTCTGGTCGACGCCGCGCACATCGACCACCTCCACCCGGACTCCGGCATCGCCCTCGCCTGCGCGGCCGACGGCGAGAAGCTGACGGCGGAGTGCTACGGCGGGAAGGTGGCGTGGGTGCCGTGGCGGCGCCCCGGTTTTCAGCTCGGCCTGGACATCGCCGCCATCAAGGAGGCCCACCCGGACGCCGTCGGCGTGGTGCTCGGCGGCCACGGCATCACCGCCTGGGGCGCGAGCGCCGAGGAGTGCGAGGCCCATGCCCTGTGGATGATCCGTACGGCGGAGAGCTTCCTCGCGGAGCGGGGCAAGGAGGAGCCGTTCGGCGCCCCCCTGGACGGCTACGCGGCGCTGGACGAAGGGGGGCGCCGGGAGCGGGCCGCCGCGCTCGCGCCGTACATCCGGGCGATCGCCTCCCAGGACCGGCCGCAGGTCGGCCACTTCAACGACTCCGACGTCGTCCTCGACTTCCTCGCGCACGACCAGCACCCGCGCCTGGCCGCCCTGGGCACCTCCTGCCCGGACCACTTCCTGCGGACGAAGGTCCGTCCGCTGGTCCTGGATCTCCCCGGCACGGCGGATCTCGGCGACGTGATAACCCGGCTGAAGGAGCTGCACGCGGAGTACCGCGAGGAGTACGCCGCCTATTACCACCGCCACGCCACCGCGGACTCCCCCGCGATGCGCGGCGCGGATCCGGCGATCTTCCTGATCCCCGGCGTCGGCATGTTCTCCTTCGGCAAGGACAAGCAGACCGCGCGGGTCGCGGGCGAGTTCTACGTCAACGCCATCAACGTGATGCGCGGTGCCGAGGCCGTCTCCACCTACGCCCCCATCGACGAGTCGGAGAAGTTCCGCATCGAGTACTGGGAGCTGGAGGAGGCCAAGCTGCGGCGCATGCCGAAGCCGAAGCCGCTCGCCACCCGCGTCGCCCTGGTGACGGGTGCGGGCTCGGGCATCGGCAAGGCCGTCGCGCACCGGCTGGCCGCCGAGGGCGCCTGTGTCGTGGTTGCCGACCTGAACGGCGAGAACGCGGCGGCGGTCGCCGAGGAGCTGGGCGGCCGGGACAAGGCTGTGGCGGTCACCGTGGACGTCACTTCCGAGCAGCAGATCGCCGACGCGTTCCGTGAGGCCGTACTCGCCTTCGGCGGCGTCGACCTGGTCGTCAACAACGCCGGCATCTCCGTCTCGAAGCCGCTCCTGGAGACCACCACCCGCGACTGGGACCTCCAGCACGACATCATGGCCCGCGGCTCCTTCCTCGTCTCCCGCGAGGCCGCCCGGATCATGATCAAGCAGAATCTGGGCGGCGACATCGTCTACATCGCCTCCAAGAACGCGGTCTTCGCCGGACCGAACAACATCGCCTACTCCGCGACCAAGGCCGACCAGGCCCACCAGGTCCGTCTCCTCGCCGCCGAGCTCGGCGAGCACGGCATCCGCGTCAACGGCGTCAACCCCGACGGCGTCGTCCGCGGCTCCGGCATCTTCGCCGCCGGCTGGGGCGCCCAGCGCGCCGCCACGTACGGCATCGAGGAGAACAAGCTCGGCGAGTTCTACGCCCAGCGCACCCTCCTCAAGCGCGAGGTCCTCCCGGAACACGTCGCGAACGCGGTCTTCGCCCTCACCGGCGGCGACCTGACCCACACCACCGGCCTGCACATCCCCGTCGACGCCGGCGTCGCGGCCGCCTTCCTGCGCTGACGGCGCACCACGACCGCCCTGATGCCGGTTGTCCGAGGCGCCGACATCAGGGTGTACGGGCAGTGGAGCGGCGCCGTCTGTCCTCGTGCTCCTTCTCCCTCCTCGCCCCCTACGAGCCACCCGCCCCCGCGGAGGAAGCCCCACGTGACCACCACTCCCCCGTCCTCCGCCTTCGCCTCCGCGTTCGCCGCGGTCGATCTCGGCGCCACCAGCGGGCGCGTGATCCTCGGCCGGGTCGGCCCGGACAAGCTCGACCTCACCGAAGTCCACCGCTTCCCCAACACCCCCGTACGACTCCCCGACGGGCTGCGCTGGGACGTCCTCGCCCTCTTCCAGGGCGTCCTCGACGGGCTGCGCGAGGCCGCCCGCTCCGGCGGCGTCGTCTCCCGCGGTGACGTCTCCGGCGGTGTCGTCTCCATCGGCGTGGACACCTGGGCCGTGGACTACGGCCTCCTCGACGCCGACGGCGCCCTGCTCGGACACCCGTTCCACTATCGCGACGACCGGACCGACGGTGTCGCCGAACGGGTGTGGGCCGAGGTCGGCCGCAAGGAGCTGTACGAGGTCACAGGGCTTCAGCACCTCCCGTTCAACACGGTCTTCCAGCTGGCCTCCACCGAGGGAACCGTCCAGCGGGACGTCGCCCGCACCCTGCTGCTGATCCCGGACCTGCTGGTCCACTGGCTGACCGGGTCCATCGGCGCCGAGGAGACGAACGCCTCCACGACCGGCCTTTTCGACGCCCTCACCGGCACCTGGTCCGAGGATCTGCTGGGCCGTCTCTCCCTCGACCCCGACCTGTTCCCACCGCTGCGCTCCCCCGGCGACCCGGCGGGAACCCTGCTCCCCCATGTCGCCGCGTACACGGGTCTCGATCCCCTGACGCCGGTGACGACGGTCGCCTCGCACGACACCGCCTCCGCAGTCGTCGCCGTGCCCGCGACCGAGCCGGACTTCGCGTACATCTCGTGCGGCACCTGGTCGCTCGCCGGCCTCGAACTCGACGCCCCCGTCCTCAGCGAGGAATCCCGGGCCGCCAACTTCACCAACGAACGCGGCATCGACGGAACCGTGCGCTACCTGCGCAACATCATGGGCATGTGGCTCCTCGAGGAGTGCCGGCGCAGCTGGGAGAAGGAGGGGCTGCCCCACCACCTCACCACGCTCCTCACCGACGCCGCCCGGGCCGAACCGTTCGCCTCGGTCATCGACCCAGACGCCTCCGAGTTCCTCGCCCCCGGCGACATGCCGGCCCGCATCCGGGAGTACTGCGCCCGCACCGGCCAGCGTGTACCCGGCAGCCAGGGCGCGGTGGTCCGCTGCATCCTGGAGAGCCTGGCGCTCGCCCACCGCCGCACCCTGCGACAGGCCGCCGAACTCGCCGGCCGCGACATCCGCCGGATCCATCTCGTCGGCGGCGGATCACGCAACGACCTGCTGTGCCGGCTCACCGCCGACGCCACCGGCCTGCCCGTCGTCGCAGGACCCACCGAAGCCACCGCCCTGGGCAACATCCTCGTCCAGGCCCGGGCCGCCGGCCTGGTCGGAGACCTCGCCGACATGCGCCGGCTGATCGCCTCCACCCAGCATCTGCGGCACTACACGCCCGGGGGCGACAGCGCCGCCTGGGACGCGGCCGCCGCCCGACTCGACTCCGCCCCGAGGAACCCCTGATGCGCGTCGCCCTCTTCGCCACCTGCGTCAACGACGCGGTCTACCCCTCCACGGCCGTCGCCACCGTGAAGCTCCTCGAACGCCTCGGCGTCTCCGTCGACTTCCCCGCCGCCCAGACCTGCTGCGGCCAGCCCCAGTACAACACCGGCTACCGCCGGGAGACCGAGCCCCTGGTCCACCGCATGGCCCGTGCTTTCGCGGGATACGACCACGTGGTCACCCCGTCCGGGTCCTGCGCCGCCATGGTCCGCGACAACTACCCGAGGATCGGGCGGAAGGCTCAGGCCGAGGGACGCGGCAGCGCGCTCGTCGAGGCCTCCGCATCGCTCGTCCCCAGGACGTACGAGCTGACGGAGTTCCTCGTGGACGTGCTGGGCGTGACGGACGTGGGCGCGTACTTCCCGCACAAGGTGACGTACCACCCCTCCTGCCACGGTCTGCGGATGCTCGGCCTGGGCGAACGCCCCCGCCGACTCCTGGAGGCGGTGAAGGGGCTGGAGCTGGTTGAGCTGCCGGGCGCGGAGGAGTGCTGCGGCTTCGGCGGCACGTTCGCGGTGAAGAACCCGGACGTCTCGGCGGCGATGGGCTCCGACAAGATCACGAACGCGCTGTCCACGGGCGCGGAGGTCCTGTGCGGCGCGGA
>NZ_JBIBST010000023.1:0-8343 GCF_043077765.1 Streptomyces sp. NPDC015661
CGGCGGGGGCGTTCGCCCAGGCCGAGCATCCGCAGACCGTGGCAGGAGGGGTGGTACGTCACCTTGTGCGGGAAGTACGCGCCCACGTCCGTCACACCCAGCACGTCCACCAGGAACTCCGTCAGCTCGTACACGCGAGGGGCCAGGCCCGCCGCGTCCGCGCCGAACGACGCGTAGTGGTGGCGGACCATCGCCGCGCACGAACCCGACGGGGTGACGACGTGGTCGTACCCCTCGAAGGCCCGGACCGTGCGCCGGACGAGCGGCTCGGTCTCCGCGCGGTAGCCGGTGTTGAACTGCGGCTGCCCGCAGCAGGACTGCGCCGCCGGGAAGTCGACCTCCACGCCGAGCCGTTCGAGGAGCCGGACCGTGGCCACGCCTGTGGACGGGAAGACGGCGTCGTTGACGCAGGTGACGAAGAGGGCGACACGCATCACGGGTTCCTCGGGGGCGGAGTCGAGTCGGGCGGCGGCGCTTGCGGTACGTAGTGTCGCAGGGGGCACTTCCCCGCGACGAGTCGATGGGGCGACGGGTCGATGGGGCGACGGGTGTACGGGGTGAGGGGGCGATGAGTCGACGGGGCGACGGGGCCGCCGGGGCGACGGGGCCGCCGGGGCGACGGGTTTACGGGGTCTACGGGGCGACGAGTCGACGGCGCGAAGGGGCGACGCGTCGACGAAGCGCCGAGTCCGTCGACCGGTCGGTTTCCCCTCGCGTGAGGGGCTGTGGGCGCCCGGCCGCTTAGGATGAAATCACGGAGCGGGACCCCACCCGGACAGGGCGGCAGGGACAGGACGGACCAGGTGGGACGGATGACGGACACCGCACGGACAGGCGGACACGGCGGCGGCGCGGCCGGCGGTGGTGCCGGGTCCGTCGGGATCAAGGACGTCGCGCGCGAGGCGGGCGTCTCCGTCGGCACCGTCTCCAACGTGATCAACCAGCCCGACCGCGTCTCACCCACGACCCGCCGGCACGTCCAGGACGTCATCGCCCGCCTCGGATACGTGCGCAGCGAGTCCGCGCGCCAGCTCAGGGCCGGCCGCAGCCGCATCATGGCGCTGCTCGTGCTCGACATGGGCAACCCCTTCTTCGTCGACATCGCCCGGGGCGCCGAGCGCACCGCCCGCGCCGCCGGCCTGGGCGTCATGGTCTGCAACAGCGACCAGAACCCCGCCGACGAGGCCGACTACCTCTCCCTCTTCGCCGAACAGCGCGTCCGGGGCGTCCTGGTCACCCCCGCCGATCCCAGCGGGGAGAACCTGCGGGCGTTCCGCCGCCACGGCATCCCGTCCGTGCTCGTCGACCGGGTGGCGGGCGAGGACGCCGGCTGCTCGGTCTCCGTCGACGACGTCGTCGGCGGCTCCCTCGCGATCCGGCACCTCGTCGCCACGGGCCACCGCTCCTTCGCGTACGTCAGCGGCCCGGCCCACCTCCGGCAGGTCCGCGACCGGCGCGAGGGCGCCCTTCTCGCGCTCGCCGAGGCCGGGCTGCCGGCCTCGGCGCTCCGGGAGCTTCCGACCGAACGCCTGGACGTGGCGTCGGGACGGGACGCCGGGTCCCGGCTGCTCGGCCTCGCCGACCGCCCCACCGCGGTCTTCTGCGCCAACGACCTGCTCGCCCTGGGCGTGCTCCAGGCGCTGTACGCGGCGGGGGTCCGGGTCCCGGAGGACATGGCGATCGTCGGCTACGACGACATCGAGTTCGCCGCGGCCGCGACCGTACCCCTGACCTCCGTGCGACAACCCGCGCTGACCCTCGGGGCGAAGGCCGCGGAGCTGCTCCTGGAGGAGACCGGCGAGCAGGCGGGCGACCACCGGCACGAGCACGTGGTGCTCCAGCCGGAACTGGTCGTCCGCCGCTCGACGCTCGCCGGGCGCTGACTGTTCCGCCGAGCGGCTCAGCGCACGCCGAGCAGGTGCTCCAGGGCCAGCTGGTCCAGGTGCTCGAAGGCCATCGAACGCGCGGCGGCCGCGTCCACGTCGAAGGTCTCGTACGCGGTCGGGTCGGCCAGCAGCTCCGCCAGCCCCTCGGCGGCGGTCGGTACGGCGAGCTCGGGCAGCCGGGAGGCGGTGAGCGCCGCCACGACGTCCGGGTCGGCGCGGAAGGCGGCCGCGCGCTCCTTGAGGATCAGGTAGTTCCGCATGCAGTTCTTCGCGGACTCCCACACCCCGTCGAAGCCGTCGGTGCGCACCGGCTTGAAGTCGAAGTGGCGCGGACCCGTGTAACCGGCCGTCTCCAGGAGGTCCACGAGCCAGAACGCCTGGCGCAGGTCGCCCGCGCCGAAGCGGAAGTCCTGGTCGTACTTGATGCCCGACTGGCCGTTCAGGTCGATGTGGAACAGCTTGCCCGCCCACAGCGCCTGCGCGATGCCGTGCGGGAAGTTGAGACCGGCCATCTGCTCGTGGCCGGTCTCCGGGTTGACGCCGACGAGCTCGGGGCGTTCCAGGCGCTCGATGAAGGCGAGCGCGTGCCCGATGGTGGGCAGCAGGATGTCGCCGCGCGGCTCGTTCGGCTTGGGCTCGATCGCGAAGCGCAGGTCGTAGCCCTGCTCGGTGACGTACTGGCCGAGCAGGTCGAAGGCCTCCTTCATCCGGTCGAGCGCGACCCGGACGTCCTTCGCGGCGCCGGACTCGGAGCCCTCCCGGCCGCCCCAGGCGACGTAGGTGGTGGCGCCGAGCTCGACGGCCAGGTCGATGTTCCGGAGGGTCTTGCGCAGGGCGAAGCGGCGCACGTCGCGGTCGTTGGCGGTGAAGGCGCCGTCCTTGAAGACGGGGTGGCCGAACAGGTTCGTGGTCGCCATGGGCACGGCGAGTCCGGTGCGGTCCAGGGCGGCCCGGAACCGCTTGACGACGGCGTCCCGCTCGCCGTCCGGCGTCCCGAAGGGGATCAGGTCGTCGTCGTGGAAGGTGATGCCGTACGCGCCGAGGGCGGCGAGCCGCTCCACGGCCTCGACGGGGTCGAGGGCGGGGCGGGTCGCCTCGCCGAAGGGGTCGCGGCCCTGCCAGCCCACGGTCCACAGGCCGAAGGTGAACCGGTCCTCGGGCGTGGGGGTCAAGCGCTCCGACATGGTGTCTCCCTGCTACTGGCCGCCGGATTTGTTTTCTGAGATAACTAATACGGGAAGGGGCCGCTCGGCGCCACCCCCCGACGAATCCGGAGATGAGGTGAGGGCGTGCCCACGAGCCGCTCCGTCGTGATCGGCGTGGACAGCTCCACGCAGTCCACCAAGGCCGCCGCCGTCGACGCCGACACCGGCGAGCTCCTCGCCCTCGGCCGCGCCCCGCACACCGTCACCGGCTCCGCCGGGGCGCGCGAGAGCGACCCCGAGGAGTGGTGGACCGCTCTCGGCGCGGCCGTCCGCGCGGCGGTACGGGACGCCGGCGTCCCCGCGGCCTCCGTCACCGGCATCGCGGTCGCCGGACAGCAGCACGGCCTCGTCACCCTCGGTGCCGACGGCAGGCCCCTGCGCCCCGCACTGCTCTGGAACGACACCCGGTCCGCCCCGCAGGCGGCCGCCCTCGCCGCCCGCCTCGGCGGCCCCCGGTCCTGGCTGGAGCGGACCGGTTCGGTCCCCGTCGCCTCCATGACCGCCGCCAAGTGGCAGTGGCTCCGCGAGAACGAGCCGGCGCACACCGAGGCCGCGCACGCCGTCCGCCTCCCGCACGACCACCTCACCGAACGCCTCTCCGGAGCCGCCGTCACCGACCCCGGGGACGCCTCGGGCACCTGCTGGTACGGGACCGCCACCGGCACCTACGACAAGGACGTCCTCGACCTCCTCGGCCTGGACCCGGCCCTGCTGCCCGCCGTCGCCGCCACCGGCGCCACCCGCGTCGGCACCCTCACCCCGGCCGCCGCCGAAGCCCTCGGCCTGCCCCGTACGGTCGCCGTCGCCGCCGGGACCGGCGACAACATGGCCGCCGCCGTCGGCCTCGGGCTCGGCGGCGGGGGCCTGCTCGACCACCCCGTGGTCAGCCTCGGCACCTCCGGGACCGTCTTCGCCGCCACCCGCGCCCGCCCCGCCGACCCCGGACTCGCCGGCTTCGCCGCCACCGACGGCACGTACCTCCCGCTCGGCTGCACCCTCAACTGCACGCTCGCCGTGGACCGGTTCGCCACGCTCCTCGGCGTCGACCGCGAGGAAGCGGCACCGGGCGGCGGTGTCGTCGTCCTTCCGTACCTGGACGGCGAACGCACCCCCGACCTCCCGCACGCCGCCGGACTCGTCACCGGCCTCCGGCACGACACCGAACCGCGCGCGATCCTGGGCGCCGCCTACGAGGGCGCGGCCTTCACCCTCCTCCGTGCCCTCGACGAACTCCTCGCCGCCTGCGGCCTCGACCCGGCCGCGACCGCCGTACGGGACCGGCCGCTGCGCCTCGTCGGGGGCGGGGCCCGCGGCCGGGCCTGGATCGAGACCGTCCGCAGACTCTCCGGACGCCCCCTGGTCGTCCCGGCCGCCGGGGAACTCGTCGCCCTCGGCGCCGCCGCCCTCGCCGCGGGCGCCGCCACCGGCGCCGACCCGGTGGCCCTGGCCACCACCTGGGGCACGGGCGCGGGCACGCTCCTGCCTCCGGTCCCTCGCGACGAGGAGACCTGGAACCGCGTCGCGACCGTCCTCACCGCGGCGTCACCCGCGTTGCTGCGGTGACGGGGCGGCCCCGGGGGTGCGGCTCGGGACGTCCTGTCCGGCCGGGATCCCCGGGGTACCCTGCGGAAAACGACGGGGGGACACCATGACCGCACTAATGATCCTTTTCGGCGTACTGGGCGCGATCGGGGTGCTGTTGACCGTCACCCTCCTCCGCAGGGGCGGCCGCCGCACGGACACGGTCGAGGGGCTGCTCCAGGAACAGGAGTCCCTCCGCCAGGCCGAGGCCGACCGGGTCTCCTTCGGCCTCGGCGCCCACAACTCCCTCCCGACCGCGAGCGACGGCTACATCCGCCGCAGCGGCAGGCGGTGATCCGTCCCCGAGTCCTCGCAGGTGGAGGCGCGGCGACGGCGGTACGCGAGGGCCACTGCCGCGAGCAAGGGGGCCCAGGCCACGAGCGGCAGGTAGCAGGCATGGAGCAGGATCTGCTGCCCTGTGCCGTCGAGGTGGCTGCTGGGGGATCTGTCGCTGACGCCCGCGTACTCGACGTACGTGAACCAGCAGGTGAGGGCGGCGAGTCCGAGCGCCCCCGCCAGCGCCGCGAAGGTCGCGCCCCGGGCGTCGACGGGACGGCCGCCGAGGAACGGCAGCCGGCGGGGGAACACCTCGCCCCATTCCCGGACCAGACCCAGCGTCAGGAACGCGAGCAGCTCGGCGAGCACGGTGAGCCCGAGCTGATAGGCCGCCTGGCCGAGACCCGGGTCGTCCACCCGGGCCACCGGCGCGCCGAAGGTCAGCGCGACGCGCCAGATGCCGGACGGCAGGACGATCAGCGGAACGGCATGGGCGGCGACGACGGCCCAACGGGGCACGTCCGGGAGAGCCTTGAGCTTCATCATGCACGTCAGAATGCTGCCCGGCCGGGCCCCCGGACATCGGCCCGGGAGCCGCACCGCCTCCGCCGCGCGGGGGAGAGGAGGCTCCTCCTCGCCCCCGCCCGAGGGTCAGGCCCCGGCCGCCCGGCGCTGGTGGACGCGCAGGTGAAGCGTCGCCAGGTCGAGGACCGGCGTCGCCACGCCGAGGGCGCGCGCCCGGGCGGTCAGGTCGCCGAAGAGGTGCTCGACCTCGGTGGGGCGGCCCGCCGCCAGGTCGCGGTAGAGGGACGGCACCATCGGCGAACCCGGCGCGGACACCACGGCGAGCGTCGCCGCCCGCTCCTCCTCCGGTACGGGATGGCCGGCCGCCGCGGCGACCGCCGCCGCCTCGTCGAGCACCGCCGGGCCGAGGGCCGGGCCGCCCTCCACGTCGTACACGTCGCCGACCGTGCCGCGCATCAGGCTCGTCACCGCGCCGAACGTCGTGATGAACACCCACTTGTGCCACATCGCCGTGATGACGTCGGCCGGTACCGGCGCGTCGATCCCCGCCCCTTCGAGGACCTTGCGGATCCGCTCCACGCGCGCGGAGACCGTCCCGTCCCGCGGGTCCTGCTCCCCGAAGGCCAGATGGGCCAGCGGCGCGAGCCGGCGGATGTCACCCGCGTCGTCCAGGGTGGTCACCACCTTCGCCACACCGCCCAGGACGGCCCGCGTGCCGAAGCGGGCGTTGAGGGCGTCGATGTGGGCGAGGCCGTTGAGCAGCGGTACGACGGCGGTGTCCGGTCCGACGGCCGGTGCGACGTCCTCGATCGCCCGGGCGAGGCCCGTGGACTTCACCGACAGCAGCACGAGGTCGTAGGGCTCGCGCAGCTCGTCGGCCGTGACGAGGCGGGGCTCCACCGTCCACTCCTCGTCCCGGCCCACGACCCGCAGCCCGCGCTCGCGCAGCGCGGCCGCCCGGGCCGGGCGGACCAGGAAGGTGACGTCCTCGCCGGCGCGGGCGAGGAGGGCGCCGAAGTAGCCACCGGTGGCACCGGCGCCGACGACCAGGATCTTCATCAGGATGAACCCTTCGTGGGGCGCCCCGAGGGCGCGGTGGTGAGCAGCGGGGTGAGCAGCCGGTGCGGCCGGGCGAGCGCCGCCGTCACCGGGTCGTCGTCCGGGGCCGAGGGGGCGAGCCCCGGGCCGGGGGCGACCATGACGTCCTGGACGGGCACGGCCGTGCCGCAGCCGCCGCAGCGCCCGTCCGGGTCGAGCGGGGCCTCGTCCTCGGTGTGCAGGAAGACGCGGCGCGGGCCGCCCGCCGCCGCGTAGAACTCGTCGCCCCAGACGGTGAGCGCGCGGACGGCCGGCCAGAGGGCGATCCCCTTGGGCGTGAGTGCGTAGACCTCGCGGCGGCCCGTGCCCGTCCCGGGGCGGCGCGCCAGGACGCCCGCCTCGGTGAGGGTGGCGAGCCGGTCGGTGAGGACGGCCCGGGGGACGCCCAGATGCGCGGCGAACTCGCCGAACCTGCGGACCCCGTAGAAGGCGTCGCGCAGGATCAAGAGGGTCCAGCGCTCGCCGACGATCTCCATCGAGCGGGCGAGGGCACAGGTCTGACCGCGGTAGTCGCGCGGAAGCGTCATGGGCGGGAGCCTAGCGCAGAACAGTTCGGTCACTGAACTGTTTTCCTGCCGTGCGGCCGCATTCATGCCGAGCGAAAGGGACGACTAGGCTCGGGCTCACCATGAACCAGCCCACGGAACCCAAGGCCGACAAGTCGGGAGTGCGCCGGCACAACCTGAGCCTCGTCCTGCGGACCGTCCACGAGGCGGGTGAGACGACCCGGGCGGCGGTCGCGGCCCGGGTCGGGCTCACCCGGCCCGCCGTCTCCTCCCTCGTCGAGCAACTCCTCGACCTCGGCTTCCTCGTCGAATCGGGCAAGACCTTCAGCGGGCAGGCAGGCCGGCCCGGCACCGTGCTCAAACCGGCGGACACCGGACCCGCCGGCCTCGGCGTCGAGATCAACGTCGACTACGTCACCGTCCGCGTCGTCGACCTGACCGGCACCGACCGCGTCCGCCGCACCGAGCACCTCGACAACCGGGAGGCCGACGCCGCCGGCGTCCTCGCCCGCGCCGCCCGCATCGCCGCGGAGGCCCTCGACGAGGCCGCCGAACGGCGCCTCGCCCCGGCCGGAGCCGCCCTCGCCCTTCCCGGACTCGTCTCCGGCGGGACCGTCCGGCAGGCCCCCAACCTCGGCTGGAACGAGGTCCCCGCCGAAGCCCTCTTCGGCAAGGCCCTCACCGCACTGCGCCCCGCCACCGCCGGCCTCCCGCTCACCTCCGACAACGAGGCGAACATGGCGGCCCTCGCCGAACTCTGGTCCGGCTCCCTCGGAGACATCCGCACCTTCCTGCACCTCACGGGGGAGATCGGCGTCGGCGGCGCGATCGTCGTCCACGGTGAACTCCTGCGCGGCGCCCACGGCTTCGCCGGCGAGATCGGACACCTCGTCGTCGACGCCGAAGGCCCGCGCTGCCGCTGCGGCTCCCGCGGCTGCCTGGAGCAGTACGCCGGACAGGCCGCCCTCCTCGCCTCGGCGGGCGCCACCGGCGTCCCGGACCTCACGCGTCGCGCCGGTACCGGGGAACCGCGCGCCCTCACCGCCCTCGCCGAAGCCGGCCGGATGCTCGGCCGCGCCCTGTCGGGAGCCGTGAACCTCCTCGACCCCGAGGCCGTCGTCCTCGGCGGGATCTACCCGCAGCTGATGCCCTGGCTGACGCCCGCCCTCGCCGAGGAGCTCTCCGCCCGCGTCGTCTCCGGCCTCTGGACCCCGGACGCGGGACGCCTGCGCCCGGCGTCCGCGGCCACCGACGCCTCGCGCGGCG
>NZ_JBIBST010000023.1:8440-65864 GCF_043077765.1 Streptomyces sp. NPDC015661
GCGCGGCAGCCCTCGTCCTCCACGACGTCCTGGCCGACCCCCTGACCTACGCGCCGCAGTAGGGGCGGCGGCGGACGCCCACTGGGCGCGGCTGGCGCCTCGCGCGGCGCGGCAGCCCTCGTCCTCCACGACGTCCTGGCCGACCCCCTGACCTACGCGCCGCAGTAGGGGCGGCGGCGGACGCCCACTGGGCGCGGCTGGCGGTCACCTCGCCGACCGCTCTCATCCCGCTCTCACGCGGGCCTTATCCCGTCATCACACGGCGCCCCTAACTTCGCGCCCATGTTCTTCACCTACCTCCGGCGCGAACTGCGCCGTCGCAGAAAGGCGGCGCTCGTCGTCGCCTCCGGGCTCGCGCTCGGGATCGCGCTGGTCATCGTCGTGAACTCCGTCTCCTCCGGCATGAGCCGGGCCCAGGGCAAGGTCCTGGAATCCCTCTACGGCCTCGGTACGGACCTGACGGTGACCAAGGCGCAGGAGCGGCCCCAGGAGGGCACGCAGCCGCAGCGGCCCCGGTTCGAGTTCGAGGGCAAGGAGGACGGCAAGGAACAGAGCAGCGACCGGCTGATGGTCCAGGGCTTCCAGACCCTCGCCGACTCGACCGTCGGCACGGTCGCGAAGCAGCAGGGCGTCGACAAGGCCGTGGGCGGTCTCAGCCTCGTCAATCTGAAGATCAACGGTGAGTTCACGCACGGTCAGATCCAGCGCGGCCAGGCCCAGCAGGCCCAGCCCGCAGGTCCGGGCGGCGAGAACGGCGGCAACGGCGGGTCCGGCTCCGGCCCCGGGGACACCGTCACCGGCGGCGGCGCGGCCTTCGACGTCGACTCCTTCACGATCTACGGCACCGACGTCACCACCCCCGACCTCGGCCCCCTCACCACCTCCACCGTCTCCACGGGCCGCACCTTCAAGAGCACCGAGACCGACGCCGAGGTCGCCGTCGTCGACAGTGCCTACGCGCAGGAGAAGGACCTCTCCGTCGGCGACGAACTGACGGTCAAGGGCGTGAAGTTCCAGATCATCGGCATCGCGACCGCGGACAGCGGACAGTCCGCCGCCCAGGTCTACCTGCCCCTCGAGCGGGCGCAGACCCTCTCCGGATCCGCCGGCAAGATCACCACGGTCTATGTGCGGGCGACCGACTCGACGCGCATCGACGCGGTCAAGACCGCCATCCAGAAGAACGTCTCCGGCACCACCGTCACCACCTCAGCCGACCTCGCGAAGACGGTCTCCGGCTCGCTCGACACCGCCGCCGACCTCGCCTCCAACGTCGGCAAGTGGCTCTCGTACGCCGTGCTGCTCGCCGCCGTACTCGTCGCCGGGCTGCTCACCTCCGCCGCCGTCGGCCGCCGGGTCCGCGAGTTCGGCACCCTCAAGGCCCTCGGCTGGAAGAGCGGCCGGGTCACCCGCCAGGTCGTCGGCGAGGCCCTCGTCAACGGCGTCATCGGCGGCGTCCTCGGCATCGCGATCGGTCTCGCCGGAGCGTACGCCGTCACCGCCGCGAGCCCGACCCTCACCGCCGAACTCGGCGCGAGCGGCGGCGGGTTCGGCGGTCGCGGCGGTGGCATGGTCATCGGCGGCCCCGGCGCAGCCCGTACGGCCGTCGGCAAGACCGTCGACATCGCCCTCACCGCCCCCGTCAGCGTCACCACCGTGGGTCTCGCCGTCGTCCTCGCCCTCGGCGGCGGACTCGTCGCGGGCGCCTTCGGCGCCTGGCGCGCCTCGCGGCTCCGCCCCGCCGACGCGCTGCGCCGCGTCGAGTAGCCGCCCGCCCTCACTTCACCCAAGGACCACAGGAGTCCCACCATGTACGAACTCATCGGCGTCACCAAGCAGTACCGGCGGGGACAGAAGAGAGTCGACGCGCTCGCCGGGATCGACCTCACCCTCGACCAGGGGGACCGGCTCGTCATCCAGGGTCCCACGGGCGGCGGCAAGTCGACCCTCCTCCAGATGCTCGGCGGACTCGACCGCCCCACCTCGGGCCGGGTCCTGCTGGACGGCACCGACCTGGCCTCGCTCTCCGAGCGGAGGCTGACGGCCGTGCGGGGCGAGACCATCGGCTTCGTCTTCCAGAGCTTCAACCTCATCCCCACGCTCACCGCCCAGGAGAACGTGGAGACCGCCCTCGTCCCGCTCGGCGTCAAGGCCGCCGAGCGGCGCACCAGGGCCGCCGAGGCACTGGAGTCGGTCGGCCTCGGCGAGCGCCTCGGCCACCTGCCGTCCGAGCTCTCCGGCGGCCAGCAGCAGCGCGTGGCCATCGCCCGCGCTCTGGTCAAGCGCCCGAAGGTGCTCCTCGCCGACGAACCCACGGGCAACCTGGACGAGTCGATGCGCGACGAGATCGTGGACCTGCTCGAAGGGCTCTGCGACGAGCACAAGCTGACCTTCGTGATGGTCACCCACGACAGCGCCGTCGCCCGCCGGGCCCCCCGTCTGGCCACGATCCGGAAGGGCCGGATCACGATCAGGGAGAACCGGCGGACGACGACGGACCGCGTCGAGGCTGACCGGCGGACGACGACGGACCGCGTCGAGGCTGACCGGCGCACGACGACGGACCGCGTCGAGGCTGACCGGCGCACGACGACGGACCGCGTCGAGGCTGACCGGCGCACGACGACGGACCCCGTCGAGGCCTGACCGGCGTCCTACACGGACACGCCGTGGCCGCGCAGGTAGGCCAGCGGGTTGATGTCCGAGCCGAAGTACGGCGTGGTCCGCACCTCGAAGTGCAGGTGCGGACCCGTCACCCGCCCGGTCGCCCCCGACCGGGCGATCCGCTGCCCGCCCGACACGCTCTGTCCGGGCGACACGTCGATCCGGGAGAGGTGGGCGTACTGGGTGTAGCGGCCGTCCGGATGACGGATCACCACCTCGTGGCCGTACGAGCGTCCGTACCCGGCGCTCACCACCCGGCCGGGACCCACCGCGCGGACCGTCGTCCCGGACGGCACCGCGAAGTCCTGCCCCGTGTGGTAGCCCTTCGACCAGGAACCCGACTGCCCGTAGTACCCCGTGAAGACGTACGAGGAGACCGGCGTCGTCCAGCCCCGCGAGGACGGCGAGGAAGGGGCGGACGGCCGCGCGGGGCGGCCCGTCCGCTGCTCGTACTTCGACGCGTGACCGGTCCAGTACCAGTGGCCGCGTGACGGGTACCAGTAGACGCCGCACCGGGCGTCCCAGCCCTGCCGGCCGTGGAAGACCGGCTCACCGGTGCGGCCGCCGCCGGCCGCCGTCGACCGACCGCCGCCCGAGGCCTTGGCGCGCTGCTGGTACGTGGCGTAGTGGGTGGTCCAGCGCCACTCGCCCGCCGCGTTCCGGAACCAGTACGTGGAGCCGTCCCAGCCCGCGTGCGCCGGGGCGGGTTCGGCAGCGGCCGTTCCCGTGCCCGCGCCGGTCAGGGCGACCACGCCCACGGTCGCGACGACCGCGCGGCGCACGCCGTGCAGGGCCCGCTGCCCGCCCGGCGCCCTGCCCGCCCGGGCGGCCTCGGCGCAGCCCGCGCACGCGCAGTCCCGGCGGGGTATCTCGTCCGTGAAGGCGGGGACGTCGAACTCGGGGTCGGGGGTGTCGTCGTTCACGTTGCTCCTCACTCCTGGTGGTTCGGGTCGGCCGGGCCGCCGGTCCGGGTGTAGAAGGCCACGGTCAAGTCCTTGACGAGGGCCTGGCGTTCGAAGTCGTCCAGCTCGACGAGCCCCCGTGCGGTCAGCCGCGTGACGGTCTCGTCGACGGCGTCGATGACGCCGGTCACGACCGAGTCCCGGTGCTTGGCGTCCAGGACGGCGATCTGACGCCGGCGCATGGCGGCGGCGACCTCGGGGGCGTACTCGATGCGGGTCGGCTGGGCGGAGAAGACGGCGATGCCGACCGGCCGGCACTCGGCCGCGAGCATCCGGGTCAGCGCGTCGCCGACCGCCTCGGCGTCCCGCAGGGTCGGCGCGTCGCCCCGGAAGGCGTCGGCGGGCAGCTGCGAGAGCACGCGCGCGGCCGCCGCCTCCACCTGCTCGCGCAGATAGCCGAGATGGTCGTCGACCGCGAGCAGCGCGCGGGCCGTGTCCCGCACCGACCACACGACCAGGACCACCACGCGCAGCGCCGAACCCTCCGCGTCGACGACGGCGATGGGTTCGCTGCGCCAGTGCCGCAGCCGTACGTCGATCCGGCGGCGCAGCACGAAAGGGCTGATCCAGACGAGGCCGGTGCGCCGGACGCTGCCCCGGTAGCGGCCGAAGAGCGAGAGGACCCAGGCGGAGCCCGTACGGCCGCGGGTCAGCCCGCCGAAGGAGACGACGGCGACCACGACGCAGGCGGCGAGCGCGGCCCACTGCCACGGGGGCAGCTCGGCGGTGCGCAGCGGGCGGGCGCGCCAGAGTGCCGCCGCCGCGCCCGTGAGCGCGGTGAGGCCGGTGAGGACGGCGACCCAGCCGGGGACGGCGGGGCCAGGACGCTCCGTCAGGTCGGGCTCGGCGGGCGGGGGCCGGCGGGGGAGCGTCACCGACGGGGCGGGCGTCTCGGCCGGTCGCTCCGCCGTTCGTCGAGCCGTCCGGTCCTTCGTTCCTTCCGGCCTCGGAAGGGTCTGGGTGGGCCGGGTCGGGTCCGACCGGAAGAGATCGTTCATCGGTATGCCGTCCGTGTGCCGGCGGGTGCGGACGGGCAGGGGCCGCTTCTGTGGCTCGGTCATGAGGCCCTTCCGGCCGCAGCTGAGGTGACGGCTCGTCGGATGATCTTCACGCACCATGATCACAGGGGTGAATGTCCGGAATGCCGCGACGAAAGTCCCGAATGCCCGGGTCTTTGGTCCCTTGGCCACAACTTCACCGAGGGCCGTTGTCAGTGGTCGCCCCTACCGTTTTCACCATGACGACGACGACCTATCTGGAGCTGTCGCAGGACGGCGGCGGTGCCCACAAGTTCTACGAAGTGACCGTCCAGGACCTCGCGGTGTCGGTCCGTTACGGCCGGATCGGCTCGGACGGCCAGACCCAGCGCTCCACGTTCCCGACGGCGGCGAAGGCCCAGGCCGCCGCGGCGAAGAAGATCGGCGAGAAGGTCCGCAAGGGCTATGCCCCCGCCGTCCGGGGACAGCGCGCCGCGCGCGCCGTGACGCGCCGCGAGGTCACCTCCGCACCCTCCACGGCGCGCGCAGTCGCCCCCGTCCTCTGGCGTTTCCGCACCGGCTCGGCCGCCTTCGGCATCCACGTCGACGAGGAGCGCTGCTGGGTGGGCAACCAGGCGGGGGACGTCTTCACGCTCGACCGCGCCGGCGAGGTGCAGGCCCGGTTCAGCCTGCCGGACGGCGTCAAGTGCCTGGTCGCCGACGACTTCTGGATCTACGCGGGCTGCGACGACGGCAAGGTGTACGACCTCTCGTCCAAGCTGCCGTTCGCCGCGTACGACATCGCCACCGACGTCGACATCTTCTGGCTCGACATCCACGAGGGCGTCCTGCACGTCGCCGACCGCTCCGGCCGGCTCACCGTCATCGACCACGAGGACGAGCACCAGTGGGCGCGCGGCGGCCGGGGCGAGCACGCCTGGATGGTCCGCGCCGACGGCGACGCCGTCTACTACGGCGACACGCGCGGCGTCGCCGCCCACGCGCCCGACGGCGGCGGCGAGCGGTGGCACACGGCCACCGACGGTGCGGTGCTCTTCGGCTGGCAGGAGGACACCGCGGTCTACGCGGGCACGTCCCGCAAGAAGGTGCAGCGGCTCGCGAAGAAGGACGGGCGCGTGGAGGCGGTGTACGCCTGCGACAGCCCGGTGTACTCCTGCGCCACCTCGCCCGGCGGCCGGTTCGTCTTCGCCGCCGACTCCGCCTCGTCCGTCTACTGCTTCGCGGAGGACGGCACCCGGCTGTGGAAGCTCGGCACGGGCGGCGGTTCGGCGCTCTCCATGCAGTACCGGGACGAGCGGCTGTACCTGGTGACCACGGACGGATCGCTGGTCTGCGTGGACGCGAGCGAGGCGGCGATCGAGGCCGCCAAGCAGGGCACGGTCCCGGTCGCGCGGGACATCAAGCTCGCCGCGGCCCTTCCGGTGTACGAGCCGGCGACGACCGTGACCGCGGTGACCGCCGTCAGCGACGCCCCGGCCGGCTCGGTGGTCGTGGAGTGCGTGACCGAAGGGGGCAGGACCCGGGTGCGGGTCGTCTCGCAGGGGTACGACACCGGGTGGAACGTCCAGTTCCCGCGGGCGATCCGGGAGCCCGGCGCGCGGTACGTCGTGGATGCCCTGCACCCGGCCGCGGGCGGGTTCTACCGGGTGCGCGGCGACATCCGGCGGCTCCTGTGACGACCGGTGCGGGGAGCGGCCCGGGGGTGTTCGAGGCGGCCACCGGTGACGGGCCGCCGCTGCCCGAGGCCGAGGCCGAGCAGCGGTCGCGGGAGATCCGCGCGGCCGTCGACGGGCTGCTCCAGATCCGGCGGCTGACCCTGCGCCAGGGTGGCGACCCGAGGACCGCGCCCGCCGACTGGGAGCGCCGCCGGCCGGTCCGCGCGGTGGCCCTCGCCCTGGAGTCCGGCGGGATCACGCCCTCGTCCGTGGACCCTTCCGGGACACGGCTGTCCACCGGCTACCGGGTCACGGCGGGGGAGCGGCCCGGCACCACCAGGGTGGAGTGGCTCGGCCCGCCGGGCGCGGGCGCCGCCCAGGAGGAGACGGCGGCCCTGGGCGCGTGCGTGCCCGCGCTCGAACGGCTCGGCTGGGAGGCGCTCCTCTACAAGGGGCCGCGCGGCCGCCGCTTCCTGGAGGTCGAGCCCATGTCCCCGTGAAGGGGGGCCGTCAGGCGATCGAGGCGGAGACGATCGCCGAGACCGCGATGTTGCAGGAGGCCGTCACCCAGACCGCCGGGTGCGGCTCGGGGTCGACGAGGGTGGCGCCGAGCTTCCCCGGCGTGACCAGGTCGACGACGAGGAAGGCCACCGCCATCATGACCAGGCCGAGCAGACCGAACGCGGCCGTGGAGACGAGCCCCTTGCCGAAGTTCTCGTACGTCGTCCAGATCGAGGTGAAGACGATGCCGCCGATGCCGAGGAGCGCCGAGCTCAGCAGGATCGCGGCGTTGCGGTTGCGGTCCTCCCAGATCTGGCGCCCGAGCTTGCCCGGGGTCAGCAGGTCCACGAGCACGATGCCGAGGATCAGCAGGACCACGCCGAGGGCGCCGTAGGCGCCGGCCCGGCCGAGGCCGTTGACGATGTCGCTCATGAAGTGCCGGCTCCGAAGGTGGTGATCGCGGCGGATCGGTGGTCAAGGACCGGCAAAATGTAGCGCACGGGTGAACGAAGCCCGCCGCCCGCCCGGAGATCGGGCGGACGGCGGACGGAGGAGGTGCATACCGGCTGGGCCGTGTCCGGACACGGCCTAGGCGCCCGGCGGTAGGTCCTTGGCGCGGGAGCGGACCATGATGGCCGTGATGATCTCGACCGCGCCGACGACGAGCAGCCAGATGCCGCCGAGGACCGTGAGCACCTTGGCCGACTCCAGCGGCGACACGATCAGCACGATCCCGGCGAGCGCGCTGACGATGCCGAGGAAGATCTGCCAGCCGCGCGCCGGCATGGCGGGGTCGGAGGAGGCCGCCACGGTCTGGGTGATGCCGCGGAAGAGCCAGCCGATCCCGATCCACAGGGCGAGCAGCAGGGTCGACTGCGTCGCACCCCGGAAGCAGAACAGGCCGAGCAGGATCGACAGCGCGCCGCTGATGAAGGCCATGACCCGCAGTGCCGTGGTGGCGTGCGTGCCGAAGGCGGCGACCAGTTGCATCACGCCGCTGATCAGCAGGTACAGACCGAAGAGCACGCCCACCACCCGCAGGGTGGCCTCGGGCCAGGACAGCACCATGACGCCGAGGATCAGTGAGACGAGCCCGGCGACGAGCAGGGCCTGCCAGGCGAAGCCCGCGAGGAGTCCCAGGGGCCCGGGTGGCGCGTCCCCTCGGGCGTCACGGCCGTACGGACTGTCGTGAGTCTGTGTCATGGGACGGCACCGGTCCTTTCGTTGCGGGGGGAGGCGCGTCAGCGGGGAGTGGCGTAGGAGTTCAGGAAGAGTGCCTCGGCCAGCGCCATGTGCTCGATCTCGGAGGGGTCCACGCTCTCGTTCGGCGCGTGGATGAGACAGCCCGGCTCCTCGACGCCGATCAGGGCGATCTCCGCCTCCGGGAACTGCGCCGCGAGCACGTTGCACAGGGGGATCGAGCCGCCCTGCCCCGACTGGACCATGTCCTTCCCGTACGCCTCGCGGAGCGCCGCCCCCAGAGCCCGGTAGGCGGGTCCGTCGGTACGCGCCTTGAAGGGCTGGCCCGCGCTCTCCGGCTCCACCTCCACCCGGGCGCCCCACGGGGCGGCCGAGGCCAGATGGTCGGTGAGGGCGCGCCGGGCGTCGTCCGCGTTGATCCCCGGCGGCACCCGCAGGCTGACCCTGGCCCGTACCTTCGCCTGGATCGCGGCCGAGGAACCCACCACCGGCGGGCAGTCGATGCCGAGGACGGTGACGGCGGGCCGGGCCCACAGCTCGTCGGCGACCGAGCCCGTACCGACGAGGGACACCCCGTCGAGGACGCCCGCATCGGTACGGAACTGTTCGACCGGGTAGTCCACCCCGTCCCAGGCGCCGTCGCCGGCCAGCCCCTTGATCGCCGTGTTGCCGTGCTCGTCGCGGAGGCTGTCGAGGATCCGGACGAGCGCGGCCAGCGCGTCGGGCGCCGGGCCGCCGAACATCCCGGAGTGCATCTCGCCCTTGAGCGTGGAGACCGTCACGACGACATTGGTGAGCCCGCGCAGCGAGGTGGTGGTGGTCGGCAGACCGAGCGCGAAGTTGCCGGTGTCGCAGACCAACAGGGTGTCGGCGGCGAACAGTTCGGGCTGCAGCGGCACCAGCTGCTCCAGGCCGCCCGTGCCCTGCTCCTCCGAACCCTCCGCCACGAACTTGATGTTCACCGGGAAGCCCCGGCCCTCCGGTCCGCCGAGCGCGCGCAGCGCCGTCAGGTGCATGGCGATGTTGCCCTTGCAGTCCGCGGCTCCGCGCCCGTACCAGCGCCCGTCGCGCTCGGTCAGCTCGAAGGGCGGGGTCCGCCAGGCGTCGTCGTCGAGGGGCGGCTGCACGTCGTAGTGGCAGTAGAGCAGCACCGTCGGCGCCCCTTCGGGGCCCGGCGCGTGGCCCACGACGGCGTCCGTGCCGTCCGGGGTCGTCACCCGGCGCATGTCGCGCAGCCCGGCCTCCGTGAAGGCCCGCACGAGGAAGTCCGCGGTCTTCGCGCACTCCTCGGGAGGGAACTGGCGCGGGTCGGCGACCGAGCGCATCGCCACCAGTGCGGTGAGGTCCTCCTTCGCCCGGGGCATCAGCGCCCGGACCCTCTCCCGCAGGGCTGCGGTCTCGGTGGACTCGGCGGACATGCGTACCCACTTCCCTCGGGGACGAAAGCCCCCTCAGTCAAGCAACAGTGGGCAATCGCCGCAAAAGGTGACTCAAGTGGCCCAGCGAGGGTGGGGTTCGGAGGGCGCCCGGGAGCCGTCGGGACCACAGTGGACGGCGTACGTGTCCGCCTCCCGCACCTGGAGAACCCCATGGCCCACCCCAACCGACGCGACCTCGGGCTGCTTGTGCTGAGGGTCGGAACCGGCGCCGTGCTCGCCGCGCACGGCACGCAGAAGCTCCTCGGCTGGTTCGGGGGCGGTGGTATCGAGGGCACCACCAAGGCGATGGAGGCCATGGGCTTCCACCCGGGCCGCGAGAGCGCGATCGCCGCCGGCCTCGGCGAGGCGGGCGGCGGAGTCCTCCTCGCCCTCGGGCTCGCCACCCCGGCCGCCGGCGCCGCCGCGGCGGGGGCCATGGCGGGCGCCGTCGCCGTCCACGCACCCGCCGGCTTCTTCGCCATGGCCGGCGGCTACGAGTACCCGGCCTTCCTCGGCTTCACCGCCGCCGCGATCGGCCTCACCGGCGCCGGACGGTACTCCCTGGACCACGCCACCGGGCACGTCCTCGACCGCCCCTGGGTGGTGGCCACCGCCTTCCTCGGCACGGCGATCGCCGCCGCGGCCGTCGTCGGCCGCCGCGCCGCGGACCAGACGTCCCCCGACCAGGATCCCGACCCGGAAGCCGCCTAGCAGGCAGCTCTCCGGGGGACCCGCACGCGTCCGCCGCGCGGGAGGGTTAGGCTCGCCGCAGAGGAAGGGACGGGCGCCGCACATGAAGATCGATCTGACGGACACCGACTCCAGCAAGATCAACAAGGCGATCCTGCAGGGGCGCAGGGCCGTCGGCACCCCCGCCGTCGGAGCCGTGCTCACCCTGATCGTCGTCACCGACGAGGAGAACGCCTACGACTCCGTCAAGGCGGCCAACGAGGCCTCCCGGGAACACCCTTCCCGCACCCTCGTCGTCATCAAGCGCCACGCCCGCACCCCCCGCGAGCGGCACGAGACCCGCCTCGACGCCGAGGTCCGGCTCGGCACCGACGCCGGCTCGGGCGAGACGGTCCTGCTCCGGCTGTACGGCGAAGTCGGTGACCGCGCCGACTCCGTGGTCCTGCCGCTGCTGCTGCCCGACGCGCCCGTCGTGGTCTGGTGGCCGGTCGACGCCCCCGAGGTGCCCTCCCAGGACCCGCTGGGCTCGCTCGCGCAGCGCAGGATCACCGACATGTACGCGGTCGAGGACCCGCTCGCCGCTCTGGAGCGCCGGGCCGTCTCGTACGCCCCCGGCGACACCGATCTCGCCTGGACCCGGCTCACCCCGTGGCGCTCGATGCTGGCCGCCGCCCTCGACCAGGCGCCGCTCACCGTCACCTCCGCCGCCGTCGAGAGCGAGGCGGAGAACCCCAGCGCCGAACTGCTGGCCCGCTGGTTCGAGGTCCGGCTCGGAGTGTCCGTCGACCGGGTCGTCACCGACGGCCCCGTCGTCACGGCCGTCCGCATGGGCACCGCCGGCGGCGAGATCCGCATCGACCGGCCCGAGGGTCCGGTCGCGCGGCTCGCCATCCCCGGCCAGCCCGGCAGGGTCCTCGCCCTGAAGGTCCGGACCACCGCGGAGCTGATCGCCGAGGAACTCCGCCGCCTCGACCCCGACGAGGCCTACGCGGCCGCCCTGCGTGGCCGCGCCTGACCGGGCCGGCCCGCACGGGTCGTCGGGCGGGCCCGGTACGGTCGGCGGCGTCAGGCCTGGCGGCTGAAGACCAGGACGACGTCCGCCGCCTCCCTGACCCGGGGGAGGTCCGGATCGGGCAGGGCGAGCAGGCGGGACCGGGTCTCGTCGACCAGACGGGTGGCCTCTCCGCCCACCGCCCAGGCGCCGGTGAACAGACCGCGCGTCAGCGATGCGGCCATCGCCCGCGGTGACACCTCGAACGACGTGGGGCGCTCCGACGCCGTCCCCTCGTAGACGAGGCCGTGTGCCGCGGCGATCGGGGCCAGCCACTCCGGGCCGTCGCGGCGGCTGCCCTCCGGATCGAGAAGGTCCTCCAACTCCCCGACGAGGGCGCCGATGTCGTCGGTCGGGCGCGTCCCGCCCGCCGGGATCACCAGATAGCGCCCGCCCGGCCGCAGGATCCGTCCGACCTCGGCCAGGACGGCCCGGTTGTCCGGTCCCGCGTGCAGCAGCCAGGTCGAGACCGCCTGGTCCACCGACCCGCTCCGCACCGGCAGCCGGCAGGCGTCGGCCACCGCGACCCGCGCGCCGAGCCGGGCCTTCGCCCGTGCGAGCATCCCCGGCGAGAGGTCAAGACCGTGCACCGTGTGCCCGAGCGCGGTCAGTTCGGCCGCGACGATGCCCGTGCCCACGCCGATGTCGAGCACCGGGCGCGCCGGGTCGAGCAGCGGCGCGAGCATGCGCGCGAAGCCCGCCGCCCGTTCCGTACCGCCGCGCGACTCGTCGTACTCCGGGGCGATCTCGTCGAACTCCGCCGCCGGGCGGGCCGGAGAAGCAGCGGTCACCGTCCTGCTCCTCACGCCTGCGGGGTGAAGGTCACGGGCAGCGTCGCCATGCCGCGCAGGATGCCCTCGCGCCGGCTCAGGTCCGCGTCCGGGTCGGCCAGCCGCAGGTCGGGGAAGCGTCGCAGCAGGGTGCCGATCGCGATCCTGGCCTCCGCGCGGGCCAGCGGGGCACCCAGGCAGAAGTGCACACCATGGCCGAAAGCGAGCTGTTGCGGCACCTCGCGGCGGGCCACGTCGAGGATGTCGGGACGGTCGTAGCGCGCCGGGTCGCGGTTGGCGGCCGCGAGCCCGATGATGATCATCTCGCCGGGCGGCACCGTGACCCCGCCGATCTCGTACGCGTCGACGGTGAAGCGCGCGACGCCCCGGCTCACGGGCCCCTCGTAGCGCAGGAGTTCCTCGATCGCGCCGGGCAGCAGCGAGGGGTCGTCGCGCAGCGCGGCGAACTGCTCGGGGTGGCGCAGCAGGGCGTGGACGCCGTTCGCGATGAGGCTCGCCGTCGTCTCGTGACCGGCGAGCGTGAGCAGGATGGCCATGGCCGTCAGCTCGCGGTCGCTGATCTTCTCCTCGGCCTGCGCGGCGCAGAGCGCGCTCAGCAGATCGTCCTTCGGGTCCGCCTTGCGCGCGGCGATCAACGGCTCGAAGAACTCGGTGAGTTCGGCGCGCGCCCGGGCTCCCTTCGCGAGCCGCTCCGGGGTGTTGGGCGGCATGATGAGGCCGACCGCGAGACGGGCGAAGTCCGGCTGCCCCTCGGCCGGGATGCCGATGAGTTCGCTGAGCACGGCCATCGGCAGCGGCAGGGCGAACTCGGAGACCAGATCGGCCGATCCGCGCGGGGCGATCGCGTCGAGGAAGGCGTCGGTGTGCGCCTGGACGCGGGGCGCGAGCGCCTCCACGCGGCGGAAGGTGAAGGCCTTCGAGACGAGGTTGCGCAGCCGGGTGTGGTCCTCGCCGTTGGCCACCAGCATGCTGGCCATCAGCACGTTGGTGCGCTCCTGGTGGGCCATCTCCTCCTCGAGCCCGTTGACCCCGACGGGGCTGCTGCTGAGGCGCGGGTCGGTGAGCGCGGCCACCGCCTCGTCGTAGCCGGTGACCATCCAGACTTCAAGGGTGGGATTCAGCCGGACGCGCTGGACGACGCCGTGCTCCCGGATGCGTTCGAAAAGCGGGTAGGGGTTGGGCTGTTGAGCAACGTTTACCGGGACATCGTGAACGATTGTCTGGTCTTGGCCGGTCATCTTCCGTAACTCCCCGAAGCTTTGTGAAAGATCTGAGGCAGGTAGTCATACCAGCCACCCCAGTTGCGTGGTAGCGTCACCGGCGCTCGGCTCGGATGATGTACGGGGAAGGACCGGCGAACCGCCGGTGAAGCACCAACGAGGCGTTCCACCCACCCGGTGATCCGGCGTCTCGTACGCTCAACTCGGAAGCAGCCAAGGCCTCAACCAGGCCCGATGCGCAGGGGGAGACGTTTCGTGGAGCAAGCGGCAGCCGTGGACCCGATTCTGGATCTGGCCCGTCCGTCGATCCTGCGGAACCCCTACCCGGCCTACGCACGCCTGCGGGAGACCACGCCGGTCTTCTGGCACGAACTGCTCGGCTCCTGGGTCCTGACCCGCCACGCCGACTGCCTCGCGGTGCTCACCGACAGCAACCGTTTCGCCTCCGACTGGCGCCGCGCCGGCGAGGACATCCCCGCGCCGCTGCTGAGCGTCCAGACCCTCGATCCGCCGGAGCACACGGCCATCCGGCACTTATTGCTCGACGGCTTCCGCGCCCAGGACCGCAAGGCCCTGCACGAGGGCCTGGAGCACGGGATCGCGGAGCTGCTCGCCGAGCTGGCCGGCCGACCCTCCTTCGACCTCGTCGGAGAGCTCGCCGAGCCGGTCGCCCTCCGCTTCGTCACCGCCTTCCTCGGCGTCCCCGCGCCCGAACTCGACTGGTTCGTGCCCATGTCCCGTACCGTCGTCGACGGCATGGACGCCGGGCTCTGGCCCGAGAAGCACGAACCGGCCGTCGCCGCCCGCGCCCGTCTCGCGGAGTACGCCGGCGGCTGGCTCGCGGATCCGCCCAAGGAAGGGCTCATCGCGTACGTCGCCGAGCACGCGGCGGACAGCGGCGTGGAAGAAACGGTTCTTCGGAACAGTCTGCGCGCCGTCCTCCACGCCGGCTACGAATCCGCCTCACGCCTCCTCGGCAACGCCGCGGCCGCCCTCCTCACCACCCCCGGCGCGCTCGCCGCGTTCCGTGCGAGCCCGGCCACGGCCGTGGACGAACTCATCCGGTACGACGCACCCGTCCAGGCGGACGCCCGGGTCTGCGTCACCGACACCGAACTGGGTGGCGTCACCCTCAAGGCGGGTGATCCGGTCACGCTCTTCCTGGGCGCGGCCCATCACGACCCGCTGCGGTTCGACCACCCCACAGAGCTGCGACTCGACCGCGCCCCGAACCCGCACCTCGGGTTCGGACGCGGGGCCCATGCCTGTCTGGGCGCGTCCATGGCGATCCGGCTCGCCGGATCGGTCCTCGGGGCCCTGGCCAGGGACTACCCGGACGCACGGGCGGTCGCGGAACCGGACCACCGGCGCAATCTGACCCTCCGCGGTCTCGACCGCTTCGAGGTCACCCTGCGCCCACGAGCGGGGGAGGAGGTTCGACCATGAAGTACTGGCACTGAAACCAGCGAGCGTGACGCCCGTCCGGGAGGCGGGCAGCACGCCGGTGTACGGCTCACGTGCACCCCGCCGGAGCCCGAGCCCGCTGCGCGGCTCGGGCTCCGGCCCACATCAGGCGCCCCGGCGGAGCTTCCCCGGCAGCCAGCGGAGCTGCGCCGCCTGCTGGAACGCGCCGCCGCCCTCGTGGTCGTTGAAGTCGTACACCTCGATCGCCTTCTCCTCCCCGGCGTACGCGTTGAAGGCCGCGAACACCGTCGACGGCGGGCACGTCTCGTCCTCCAGGGCCGTCGAGAACAGGGCCGGGGCCGTGGCGCGGGCCGCGAAGTGGACCCCGTCGAAGTACGCGAGCGTCTCCCGGACCCGCTCCACCCGGCCGCGATGCGTCTTCAGGTAGTTGCCGATCTCGCGGTACGGCGTGCGGTCCGTGATCGTCGTCGCGCGCGGGAAGTCGCACAGGAACGGCACGTCCGGGACCACCGCCACCAGGTTCCGCACGAGACCCGCCACGGCCAGGGTGATGCCGCCGCCCTGGCTCACGCCCGTCACCGCCGTACGCCCCGCGTCCACCAGGGGATGCGAGCGGGCCGCCTCGACGGCGCGCACCGCGTCCGTGAAGACCCGCCGGTAGTAGTAGGCGTACGGGTCCTCGACGCCCCGCGTCATGAAGCCCGGGAACGAGGGCGCGCTGCCCGCCGGGTCCGGGGTGTCGCCGGTGGCCCAGCCGCTGCCCTGCCCGCGCGTGTCCATCACGAAGTGCGCCAACCCGGCCGAGGCCCAGAGCAGATGCGTGTGCGGAAGGCCCCGCCCGCCGCCGTACCCGAGGAACTCCACCACGACGGGCAGGGGTTCGGACGTGCCGGCCGGCAGGACGAGCCACCCCTTGACCGGGTGCCCGCCGAACCCCGCGAAGGTCACGTCGAAGACGTCCACCGTGGCCAGCCCCGTCGCCACGGGCTCGAAGCGTGCGTCCAGCTCGTGCGCGCGGGCCTCGTCGAGGGTCTCCGTCCAGAAGGCGTCGAAGTCCTCGGGCTCCACGGACGTGCTGCGGTACGTGCGGAGCCGGTCGACGGGCAGGTCGAACTGAGTCATGCGAACCGCCTGGTGAGTGAGGAGGTCGTTCGAAATCTCGACCGGTCGCCCCGGTCCTCCTCACCCTAGAACCTGACCCCCAGTGATTCATATACGTGAACCCCCGGGTCCGCCCGCGCAGACACTTCGCGCGGTGAACGCCACGAGAACACCACCGGGCCGCCAGTCGTGACATCCTCGGACGAACCGCCCACACCGACGTCCCGCTGTGGGCCTTCCTCGTCTCCTGTGCGGAGGGACGCCTTGCTCATCAGCCACGCCGTACATCACGACGCCCTGCACGTGACGCTCCACCGGGACCTGGACGTCACGAACCGCGCCGCGGCCGCCCTCCAGATCCAGGCGCTCGTCCAGGAGCACCGGCCCGACCGGGTCGTCATCGCCGTCCCGGCCGCCGATCCCAGCCCCGCCACCCTCAGCGCCCTCGCCCGGGCCCACCGGATGTGCGCGGGCCTCGGCGTCCCCCTCTCCCTCAGCGGCGCCAGCGACCGCACCTGCCGCCTCCTGGACGCCAACAGCGCCTGAGACGACGGGCCCAGGAGGCGGGGGCCCGTTGTTCCCCGCCTCCGTGGGGGATCCAGAATGACCCCATCGGCCGGTCCGGAACGATGGAGGCGACCCCTGTGCCGCACGACGAGGCGTACGCGCGGCCCCCGCGCTGGGAGCTGGAGGAGGAACTGCGCGCTCTGCGGGCCTCCGACCTGTGGCACCGGCCGGAACTGTCCGACGACGCACGGGAGCGCTGGGAGGCACTGCTCGCCGAGCAGGACATCGACCGGGGCACCTTCAGGCTCAGGCACCAGGAGATCCTGATCGAGTGCCGCGGCGCGAACGACACATGGGCCCGCTTCCAGTTCCGGCTCAGGTTCCTGGACGGGCGGCGCGGCCGGCCCGGCACGGCCCCGCAGCCAGGGGACGCGAGGGGAGTCGTCCACGGGAACGCCGTCGACCTGACGGACGTCCACCGCACGGGCATCCGTGACACGGGCATCCGTAAGCCGAAGCCCGAGACGCGCCGGGTGGAACGGTTCCTCAACCTGGCCGTCGTGTGGCCGCTCTCCCGGGAGACCGTCCCCGCCGACCGCGCCCTCGCCTCCGGAGGACGGTACGAACTCCGGGTGGACATCGGCGAGCTGTCCTCGCAGAGCCTCCTCGCCGGGCAGGCCCCGCCCTTCCCCGAGGAGCCGCTCCCCCACACGGACGACGCGGGCCGCGGCGACTGGCTGGAGGTGACCGTCATCAGCGAGGACCTCTCCTTCCCGACGGGCGCCGTGTACCCGCTCTTCCTGCCGCGGACGGGCCGGAGCTGGGTCTGCCCCTGCGCACCCGGCTTACCGCACGTGTGCGCGCCCGGGCACCGGGGACGGCACCTGCACATCGCGTTCCTCGCGCCGGAGGAGCCGGGCCCGGCGCGGATGCGGGTGTACGTCTCGTACCGCGGCAACCAGCTCCAGTCGGCGTCCCTGACGGCCGTGGTCGCCGCCGGGGAGGGCGCGGGCGGCGCGACGACGGCGGTCGTCGACCACACCCTCACGCCCGGGTTCACGGACCTCGCCGAACTGCCCGTGCGGACCGCGGGCGTACGGGTGGGCCGCGCCGCCGACGGCACGATGACGGTCGACGTCACCTCGCAGCACGGTCCCGTGGCCACCTTCTGGCTCGGCGACCACCAGGTGCGTGACGTCCTGGAGAAGGCGCGCGCGGCCCTCCTCGACTGTCACGCCGTACGGACGGGGGAGGGGGAGAACCGCCGGCTGGAGAACGCGCTCGACCCCGACAACGGCAAATCGCCCGAGGCCCTGCTCCACGACATGACGAAGCTGGCGCGCCTCGGCTGGTCCTTCTTCCAGATGATCGCGCGGGGCCGCAGGGAGCGGGCGGCGCTGATGCGCGTCCTGCGGGAACCCGCCCAGATCCAGATCTGCCGCGAGGAACACCAGTACCTCGTCTTCCCCTGGGGCCTCCTGTACGACATCCCCGTCGAGAGCGGGACGCCGCTGACGCCCTGCGGCCCCGGCTGGAGACAGGTGCAGCGCGACGCCACGGCCCGCTCCTGCCCGGCCGAAGGACGGCACGGCCTGAACACGCTCTGCCCGTACGGCTTCTGGGGCTACCGCCACTACATCGAGCATCCGCCGTCCGTCCCGCGCGGACACCGCCTGCGGCTCACCGCGGGCCGCACGGGCACCGCCCCCGTCCTCACCGTGGCCCGCGGCAACCGCCTCGACGAACGACTGGCGGACCGTCATCTCACCGTGCTGCGCGCCGGGTTCCGGCAGGTGGACGTGTACGACCGCCGCGACGCGCTGCGCGACGCGCTCGTCGGCGACCCCGGCGACTGCGTGTACTTCTACGGGCACGGACGCAGGCCACGCGCCGCCGACAACGAGTTCTCCAGCGCCACGGTCCTGGAGATCGGCCACACGGACCGGATCCTCCCGCAGGACCTCAAGGCCTGGGCGGTGGACGAGGGCTGGGACCGCTGGGACGAACTCGCGCCCCTGGTCTTCCTCAACGGCTGTCACACCGCCGACCGCGACCCCGCCTCCTGGCTCGGCTTCGTCGACGCGTTCACCGAACTCCACGCCTCCGGAGTCATCGGCACCGAGATCACCGTGGACCAGGCGCTCGCCGGCGAGTTCGCCGAACTCTTCTGGGAGGCGCTGCTCGCCGGGCAGGAGGTCGGCCCCGCGCTGCACGGCGTACGGATGCGGCTGCTGCGCAAGGGCAACGTCCTGGGCCTCGCCTACACGGCGTACTGCTCCGCCGCACTCCGCCTGCGCGCCACCGCCTGAGCGGCGCCGGTCACTCCTCGCCCATCCACGTGGACGTCGGGGTGGACGCGGACGAGCCGGCACCGGCTTCGGGGGACTCCGCCTGCGCGGGCACCTCGGCCCGGGGCCGCGCCTTCGCCCTGGCCTCGGAACGGTCGACGAGGAGACCGGCCACGAAGTAGCCGAAGAACCCGGCGAACAGGCCGAGGCCGTAGGCGGCGAAGAGATCCGGCTCCGCGAACTGGTTGTTGACGACCGCGCCGCCGCCCAACGCCGCGATGACGGTGACGAGATCGGCGATCCGCGACCCGCCGGCGGCGCGCCGCAGCGTCCGGTAGGCGATCCACCCGATGACCGCGCCGAAGGCCCCGGCTCCCCAGAGGCTGAGCGCCGAAATCTGCATGTGTGACTCCTCGATTCGCCGGTACGTGCGCGGATCAAGCTACCGGCGCGCCGCCCACCACAGCGGCCCCGCCCGAGATCCGGGCCGACCCGAAAGGGGCAGGCCGCCCCGAACCGGCCATGCGCTCCGGTCCGAGGCCGGCGGTGGGCCGATCACCGCCGAGCCCTCGGGGGCCATCGTGTGGAAGTACCCAGCTGCTCGCCCTGGCGGGACCCGCCGGACGAGCTCGGCCCCCGGCCTACCGGCCCCCGGACGAGCTCGGCCCCGGCCTGTCACCAGGATGGGCGCCCGAAGCCTTTCGAGGAGACAGGCCCCGGGCGCACTCTCAGTGGCGCGCGCCCGGCGCGGGCGCCGGGACGCGGGCGCCGGCCGACTCCGCCGCCTCCTGTACGACGGCGCCCCACGCCCCGGCCATCGCGCCCCAGACCGCGCGCAGCCCGGGTTCCGCCTCCCGTACGGAGGTGACGGCGCCGTCCGGGTCGCCGCCGGCCGCCCGTACGGCCGGCCCGTCCGAAGCCGCCCAGTCGGCGATCGCGTCCGCGAGGACCTCCGGGTGGAACTGCACGCCCCACGCCCGGGGCCCGACCCGGAAGGCCTGGTAGGGGCAGTCGTCCCCGGTCAGCAGCGGCACCGCGCCGGCGGGCAGCGTCTCGGCCTCGTCCCAGTGCCACTGGGCCGCGAGCGCCCCCTCGGGCACCGCGCCCAGCACCGGATCGGCGTCGGCGGCGGGCAGCCGGCGCAGCGGTACGGCCCCGACCTCGGGGCCCTGCGGGCGCCGGACGACCCGGCCGCCGAGGGCATGCGCCAGGATCTGGCCGCCGAGGCAGATGCCCAGGACCGGGAGGCGGGCGTCGACGGCCTCCCGTATCAGCTCCCTGACGCGCGGCAGCCAGGGCGCGGCCGTGTCGTCCTCGCAGTTGGGCGCGCCGCCGAGGACGAGCAGGCCCGCCCAGCCGGACAGGTCGGCGGGCAACTCCTCGCCTCGCCACGGGTGGTGGACCCGCAGATCCAGCCCCGCCTCGCGGAGCCGCTCGCCGACCAGGCCGGGGCCGGTGTCGGCCTCGTGCTGGACCACCAGAACAGGGTGTGCGGACAGGTGCGTCACAGTCGTCCCGCCTCCACGATGCGTCGCAGGAACGCCTTGGTGCGTTCCTCCCGAGGGTCGCCGAAAATCTGTTCCGGTGGGCCCTGTTCGAGCACGGTGCCCTGGTGGAGGAAGCACACCCGGTGGGCCACCTCCTTCGCGAAGCCCATCTCGTGGGTGGCGAGGAGCATCGTCATGCCGTCCTCGGCGAGGTCGCGCACGATGTTCAGGACCTCGGCGACCAGCTCGGGGTCGAGCGCCGAGGTGATCTCGTCCAGGAGCAGCAGCCGCGGCCGCATCGCGAGCGCCCGGACGATCGCGACGCGCTGCTGCTGTCCGCCCGACAGACGGTCGGGCAGCGCCTTCGCCTTGTCGGCGAGGCCGATCCGGCGCAGCAGCTCCATCGCCCGCTCCTCGGCCTCCTCCTCGCCCAGGACGCCGAGGACGGTGGGCGCGAGGGTGATGTTGTGGAGGACGTCCATGTGCGGGAAGAGGTTGTAGTGCTGGAAGACGATGCCGACGTCCCGGCGCAGCCGGTCCACGTCGACGCCGCGCCCGGAGACCGGGTCCCCGTCGAGGACGATCCGCCCGGCGTCGATGGTCTCCAGGGCGTTGACGCAGCGCAGCAGCGTGGACTTGCCGCAGCCGGAGGCCCCGATGAGGGTGACCACCTGGTGCTGGTCGACCGTCAGATCCAGGCCCCGCAGGACCTCGTGGGCGCCGTAGGACTTCCGTATGCCGTCGATCTCGAGGAATGCCATGGTTCTCAGTCGCCCTTCGAAGCCGTGCCGGACCGGGCGAGCAGCCGGTCGGCGAGCCGGGTCTGCGGGATCGTGATCACGACGAAGAGCGCGGCCACGACGGTCACGGAGGAGAGGTTGAAGTCGTTGGAGGCGTAGATCCGCGCCTGGTTGAAGGCGTCGATGGTGCCGATGACGGTGACGAGGGCGGTGTCCTTCTGCAGCCCGATGAAGTCGTTGAGCAGCGGTGGCACCACCCGGCGCACCGCCTGCGGGACGACGACGTGCCGCAGCGTGCGGGAGTGGGACAGGCCGAGCGAGCGGGCGGCCGCGGTCTGGCTCCAGTGGATGGAGTCGATGCCGGACCGGTACACCTCGGCGACGTACGCGCCGTAGGTGAGCGTGAGCGCGAGGATCGCCGCCCAGGTGGGGGTGAGCGCGCTCAGCCCGGGGATCTCGGCGAGCGGCAGGCCGAAGCCGATGAGATAGATGACGACGATGCTCGGCACGGCGCGGAAGACGTCGATGTACGCGGTGGCAAGGAGCCGCAGCGGGCGCCCGGCACGGCCGGGGGCCAGCTTGGCGACGGCGAGCAGCAGACCCCAGACGAGGACCAGGACCTCGGCGGCCACGGCGATGAACACGTTGGTGCCGAAGGCGCGGGCGACGTCGGCGGCGCTCGACGCGATCGCGTCGGGGCTGAAGAACGTGGCCTGGACGGCGTGGTCGTTGGCGAGGAGGAAGAGCGTGAGCGAGGTCAGCAGGAGCACCGCTGCCGACGCCCCCACCGTGACCCAGGCCGACTCGCGGGCGTCGGCCGCCTCCGCGCGTGCCTCGGCGAGCCGCGCGCGGTCGGCGGCCGCCTTGCGGGCCCGTCCGGCGGCCCGTACCGCCTGGCCGGCCGGCTTCAGCACCGCCAGCGCGCCGAGCCCGCCGGCGACGGCCACGGCGCGCAGGGTCCAGGACCAGGCGCCGTCGGGGGGTGCGGCCTGCCACAGGACCGCGGCGGTCCAGGCCGCGCCCAGGCACACGAGCACGGCGACGGCGAGCGCGGCCGGCGGCAGGGCGCGGGGGAGCCGGACGGAGGGCGGGGGAGCGGTGACGGAGGGCTTGGCGGTGGTGGTGGCGGCGCTCATCACAGGCTCCAGACGGGGATGGTGGCCGGGTCGCCGCCGAACGCCTTCGCGAGGTGCTCGCGGGAGAGGCGGTCGAGCGTGCCGTCACGCTTCAGGGTGGCGAGGAGGCCGTCGAGGGCGGCGGTGTCGGGGCCGTTCTTGGGCAGGATCGCGCCGTACGACTCGCCGGTCGCGTACTGGCCGACGACGGAGAACGCGCCCTTCGACTTCGCCGCCTGCCCGAGCAGGATCGCGGTGTCGGTCAGGGCGGCGTCGATGCGACCGGACTGGAGCGCGGCGAGCATCTCGGGGTCGCCGGGGAACACGGACACCGGCTTCTCGGGCTTGAGTTCGTCCTTGACGAAGGCCGCGCCGGAGGTGGCCTGCTTGACGCCGAGGCGCAGCCCGCGGATGTTCGCGGAGGTGACGGAGCCCGGCTTGGCGAGGACGCCGATGTCGGAGTCGAAGTACGGGGTGGAGAAGTCGACCACCTTGCGCCGTGCGTCGGTGATGGACACCTCGGCGAGCGCGAGGTCGTAGCCCTGCGCCTTGCCGGCGACCATCGCGTCGAAGGAGACGTTGCGGATGGTGAGGGTGTCGAGACCGGCGCGGTGGGCGATCTCGGCGGCGAGGCAGTACTCGAAGCCGCTCTTGATGTCGGCGACGGTGTTGCCGTTCCACCACCCGGCGGAGGGCAGGTCGCCGGCGACGGTGAGGGCGCCGGGGGTGACGGTCTTCAGCTTCAGCTCGCCGCGCTTGCCGCTGACCGTGCAGTCGCCGTAGCGGTTGCCCTGCGCCTTGGTGTCGGCGCTGGTGGCGTCACCGCCGGGGCCGGAGGAACAGGCGGTGAGGGTGAGGGCGGCGGCAGCGAGCAGGGCGGCGGCGCGGGCGGGGGACCGGAGAAGGGCGGGAAGGGGACGGCGCACGGGGGCTCCCGGGGTCGGAGAAGGGAGGAAGAACAGGGGGGGAGGGGGAGGAGATGAGATTCCCAAAACCTTTTGGGTGGCGGAATGCCGAGTATGCTGACCCAAAAGGTTTTGGGAGTCAAGGGTGAGGAGGACCCGGCGATGGGCGGGCGCAAGGACACCGGCCGGGCGGCCGGAGCGGGGCGCGGTGCCGAAGGCGGGCGCACCGTCGGCATCAAGGACGTGGCCCGGGCGGCCGGCCTTTCCATCACCACGGTCTCGCACGCCCTCAACGGCAAGGGCCAGGTCAGCACCCGTACCCGTGAGCGGGTCCGGCAGGTCGCCGAGGAGCTCGGCTACCGCCCCAACCCCGCCGCCCAGGTCCTGCTCTCCGGCCGTACGGGAGTGATCGGCCTCGCGGCCGGACACCAGAGCTCCGAGCCCTGGGAGCGCACCTACCGGCCCTACTACGCGGCCTTCACCGCCGGTGCCATGGTCGAGGCCGTCGACCGCGACTACGCCCTGGTCGTCGTGCCCGTCGGCCCGGGTACGGACCTGTGGACCCGCATCCCGATGGACGGCCTGATCGTCGTCGACCCCATCGCCGACGACCCCGTCATCGACGAGGCGCTGCGCCGTGGCCTCGCCGTCGTCACGGACGGCCGCCCGATCGACCCGGCGCACGCCGAACTCCCGTACGTCCAGAGCGACATCGTCACCGGCATCGGACTGGTGATGGACCATCTGCACGACGCGGGCGCCCGGCGGATCGGGCTGCTCAGCGGATCCGAGCTCGACTCGTTCACCCTCGACAGCGAGCAGACCTACGCGGAGTGGTGCACCGCCCGGCACCTCCCGGCCGCCGTCGAGCGCACCGCCCCCGGCGAGCCCGCCCGCGACGCCGCGCGCCGCCTCCTCGCGACCCGCCCCGACGCCGTCCACGCCCTCAACCGCACCTACGGCGAAGCGGTGTTGGCCGCGGCCCAGGAGCTGGGCCTCTCGATCCCCGGGGACCTCATGGTCACCGTCATGGACGACGCCGAACCGGGCACCCGGCCGGCCCTCACCACCCTCAGTCTCGACCCCCGGCGGGTGGGCGCGGTCTGTGCGGCGGCCCTCATCGACCGCCTGACGGGCGCCGAACCCGAACCGGTCACGGTGCCGTCCCGGCTCGTCCCGGGGGAGTCGACGCAGCGGGGCTGAGCGGCACGTGTGCCGTGTGCCGTCCGAGGGAGGGCGGCCCGTGCCCGTGCGCCCGCTCCGGACGGAGAAGCTCCCCCGGTCCGCCGAACAGGTGAGGCTGTCTCGTTATGGCCCTTCCAGTCGCCTCTCGTGCATCATTGACACGACAACTGATTCGTCTGCGATCGAACTGACTCTCTTTCAGCATCCTTTCTGATTGCGGAGGTTCGCGATGGCGTCCACGCGCGTCCACCTCGTGCTGGTCCACGGGCTGTTCTCCTCCGCGAAGGTCTGGCAGGCCTTCGAGACGCTCCTCGCGGACGACCCGGAACTCGCCGGCTGGGTGAGCGTCCACCCCTTCCAGTACGACTCCCCGTTCGTCCGGCTGCGGCCCGACCGCAGGGTCGCCGAGACCGACGACGTGGCCGACCAGCTGGGCACGTTCCTGGAGACCGAGCTGGCCGACGCCGAACGGATCGTGCTGGTCACCCACAGCCAGGGCGGGCTGGTCGTGCAGCGGTTCCTGGCACGGAAGCTGTGGAACGGGGAGGGCCGCGAGCTCGCGCGGATCAAGCACTTCACCATGTTCGCCTGCCCCAACACCGGGTCCGGGTTCTTCCTCACCGTCCGCAAGGCCCTCCCGCTGTGGCGCAATCCGCAGGAGCGGCAGCTGCGGCCGTTCGACCGGGCGGTGACCGAGGCCCAGCGGACCGTGCTCAGTTCGGTGGTGCACGCCCGCGAGTACTCCGATCAGGAGTGCCCCATCCCGGTGCTGGCCTACGGGGGGACCGCCGACGACGTCGTGCCGCCGATCGTGGCCCGGGGCGTCTTTCCCAGGGGCGGGGTGGTCACCGCCGACCACTTCAGCATCGTCCAGCCCGCGGACCGCAAGGCCTCCGCGTACCAGGCCGTCCAGCGCGCCCTCCTCAAGGTGGCCCAGGAGGCGCGGGAGGAACGGGCGCGGGAAGCGCGGGCCGCCCAGCAGCGTCCCCGTGACCCGGGCGCCGCTGCGCGGGACCTCCCCGGCTCCGGCATCGATTCCGGCACCGGGACCGGGCCCCTCCCGGTCGACGGAACCGTTGCGGAGCCCGGGACGCAGGGCGCCCAGCACCCCCTGCCCGCCCTCGCGATCCCCCCGACACCGCCGTCCCCGGACCTCGCCGGCTTTCCACCGCCGCCGTTCGGGCAGCTCGCGGACGGGCAGCTGAAGGGCAAGGACCGGCTGGGCCTGGTCGCCCAGCTGCTCTCCGAGGAGGCGCGTCGGCATGTGCACGTGGTGGCCGGGCTCGGCGGTTCCGGGAAGAGCCGGATCGCCCTGGAGGCCGCCGACCGGGCCCGGCGGGCCGGATACCGGGTCTGGTGGGTGTCGACGCCCGAGCTCAGCCTGCGGATGCGGATGATCGCCCGCGATCTGGGCGCCCCGTCGATCACCGTCGAGCGGGCCTGGCTCGTCGGCACGGCCATGGACCTGGTCTGGACCCTCCTCGACGCATGCCCCGACCCGTGGCTGCTGATCTTCGACAACGCCGACGACCCGGAACGGCTCGGCCCGCCCGACGGACCGGTCTCCCGGGGTACCGGCTGGCTGCGCACGCCGAAGAACGCCAAGGGGACCGTGCTCGTCACCAGCCGGGTGCGCAGCCGCAACGCCTGGGGCGACGCGAGCCGCATCCATCAGGTCCTGCCGCTGGACGAGAACGACGGCGCCTCCATGCTGCTCGAACGGACCGGCGGCCTCGGCGGCACCAACGAGGACGCGCGCCGGCTGTCGCGGCAACTGGGCGGGCTGCCACTGGCCCTCCGCCAGGCCGCTGACGTGATCAAGGCCGTCCACGAGAGCCGGATCCGCCTGGACAGCGACATCAGGGACTTCGAGACCTTCCGCCGCGTGGTCGAGCCGGGAGACGACACCGCCACGGGCCAGGACGGGCCCCAGCTCGGCGAACTCCTGGGCAGGGAGATCGTGGAGAAGGTCTGCGGCATCGGCATGGACCTGCTCACGCAGCACGGACTTCCCCAGGCCCCGACCCTGCTCAAGGTGTTCGCGTGCCTGAGCGTCGCCCCCATCCCGTACCGCCTCCTGCTCGCCGGCCCCGCGTTCGCCGAATCCCCGCTCTTCCCCGGCACCGCCGGCTCGCTGAGCCAGGCGCTGAAGGGCCTCGAAGAACTCGGCCTGGTGGACGCCTACGAGCGCGAGGACGTCGCCGACCACGACCTGGCGGGTCTGCTCACCCTGCACCCCGTCGTCCACGGCGTCCTGCGCGAGGACGAGGAGGTCCGGAAGCGGCCCGCCGACCACTACGGCCTGGCCCTGCGCGTGCTGCTGGCGGCCACGCGTCTGAGGAACCCCGACCACCCCGCCAACTGGCCCCTGTGGGCCGCGCTCTCCCCGCACGCCCTGGAGGTCTCGCGCACCTGCCTGCTCGGCGACCTCAAACTGAACGACCGCACCGTACGCACCGAGGCGCTCGAACTCGCCCGGCTGACCGCCCGCTACCTCATCGCCGCCGGACTGCTCAGTCCGGCGTACGCCCTGGTGCTTCCGCTGATCGAGCGATGCTCCTCGTACGGGTTCCACCACGACGACCGCGAGATCCTGGGCCTGCGCCACGAACAGGGCCGCATCCACCTCGACCGGGAGCAGCTCGGCCGGGCCGAGGAGGTGCTCACCCTGGTCGTGGACGCGCGGACCGCGATCCTGGGCGAGAACGACGCCGACACCCTCGCCAGCCGGCACAAACTGGCCCGCGCGATCAACGAGCAGGCGGGACGCGAGGGCGAGGCCGAGGTCCTGCTGCGCTCCATCGTCGAGGCGGAGAACCAGGTCCGCGGGCCCGAGCACTACGACACCCTCGTGGTCCGCCACACCCTGGCCCGCACGATGCTGGCCCTCGGCACGCACAGGGAGGCCGAGGCGGAGGCGCGGCAGATCCTCGCCATCAGCCGCCGCAACCACTGGCCGCCCGCCACTCCCGAAACCCTCCGGGTCCGCGAGACGTTGACACACGCGCTGCTCGCCCAGGATCGCGCGGCGGAGGCCGAGGAGGTCATCGAGGGGGCCTTGGGAGACGCCTCCCAGTCCCCGGACTCCAACCTCGTGATGCGGCTGCGCTACACGCACGTCCTGGTGCTCCTGGGGATGCGCGGGCGTACCCCCGAAGCGGTGAACACGCTGCGCGCGCTGGTGCACGACCTCGGCCGCGTGGTGACTTCGGATCACCCCTTGTCGCTGCAGGCCAGGGCGCTGCTCGACCGGCTGCGGGAGATGCCGACCTGAAACCTCCGGGCTCCGGCGAACGTCGGGAATCCCCATCGGGCCCGGCGGGCTTGCGCGTAGCCTGACGGTGCCTCACCCTGTGTGACGCGTCCCTTGCCGAAACGTTCGGAGGTCCGCCGATGACTTCTCGCCCCGCCGACTCCTACGACGACCAGGCCCTGACGTGGGGTGCACCGGGGAGCGAGCTGGAGGAGATGCAGGCCGAGTTCGGCCGGCAGGTCGCGATGGAAGCCCTGGAAACCGGACGTCAGGCACTCGAACTCGACGCGAAGACCGCGTTCCGCACCACCGACGGAGCGCATCCCGGATAGGCGCCGTCGTTTTCCGTTGTCTTTCAGAATGTCGGGGGGCCGACGAATGACCACAGGGAACTTCACGCAGGACCTGCCGTACACCGCGTCGCACGATCCGTTCTTCCGTGCCGCCACCGCGCCCGCCTTCACCCGCGAGCTGCTCACCGGCCTCGCCGCCGGCCGGTACGCGGCCGTCCGGGTGCCCGGCTTCCTGTCCGCCGAGCGGTGCGCGGAGGTGCTCGCGGCCCTGGAGGAACGGGCCTTCGACTCGTACGGCAGCGCCCGCGTCCAGCCGCGCGTGATGCGGTTCGGGGTCGGCATCAGCGACCACATGGCCGACGGCGGCGTCGCCGACAGCTACTGGCAGGCGCTGGCGCGCCATCACGAGGCATGGCAGGGCCTCGGCCTCTCCTTCGACCCCTTCGCCCTCTGCCGCGAGCGGCTCGGCACCCACTGGCCGGGCGGTGTGGCGGTCGGCCGGAGAGGCGGACGGGAGCTCGGTGCCGGGGTGGCCAGGGAGCCGAACCAGGGTTTCCGGGTGCACTTCGACGACTCGCTGCGCGAGTACGAGCACGATCTGCTCGACGTGCCCCTGATCGGCCAGTTCGCGTTCAACCTCTATCTCAGCGTGCCCCCTTCGGGCGGCGAGACGGTCCTGTGGCGGCACCGCTGGCAGCCCGAGGACGAGGCGTACCGGCTGCCCGCCTCGTACGGGTACGACGAAGCGGTGGTGCGGGACGCCGAGTCGCTGGCCATCACCCCGACGGTCGGCGAGGCACTGCTCATCGACCCCCGCTACTTCCACGCGGTGCGCCCGAGCCGGGGAGCCCGCAGAATCGCACTGGGATTCGCGGTGGGCGTCGCGGCCTCAGGACAACTGCTCACCTGGGCCTGAACACCCCCGGGCGACCGCCTGTTTCTCCATGACGGTCGTCACATCCCGTCGGCTGCAAGAGTTTTGACGGTTCCATGATCGGGCGGATACGTTCGGGCGATGGACATCCTGCGTTACGTGGCCTTCAGCACCGACCCGCTCGGCGGGAACCCGGCGGGTGTGGTGCTGGACGCCGCGGGCATCGACGAGGCGACGATGGCCGCCACCGCGGCGGAGGTCGGCTACTCGGAGACGGCGTTCGCCGTCCCGCGCGCCGACGGGGCGCTCGACATCCGCTACTTCAGCCCGCAGACCGAGGTCCCGTTCTGCGGCCACGCGACCATCGCCACCGCCGTCGCCCACGCGCACCGGCACGGCGTCGGCGAGCTGCTGCTGCACACCAAGGCCGGGCCGGTCCCGGTGACCACCTCGACCCGCCCGGACGGCTCCGTCGCGGCCACGCTCGTCAGCGTCGCACCGCGCAACGAGGAGATCGACGACGCGGACATGGCCGAGCTCCTGGCCGCCCTCGGCTGGTCCGCGTCCGACCTCGACCCGGCGCTCCCGCCCCGGGCCGCCTATGCCGGCGCCTGGCATCCCGTGATCGCCGCCGCCAGCCGCGACCGTCTCGGTGACCTCGACTACGACATGGCGGCGCTGGGGGCCCTCATGGCCCGCCGCGACTGGGTCACCATCGCCCTCGTCCACCGTGAGTCGGACACCGTCTTCCATGCCCGCAACCCCTTCCCGCCCGGCGGAGTCGTCGAGGATCCCGCGACCGGCGCGGCCGCCGCGGCGCTCGGCGGCTATCTGCGCGCCCTCGGCCTCGTCGACCCGCCTGCTGTCCTGACCGTCCACCAGGGCGTGGACATGGGGCGTCCGAGCCACCTCACGGTGGGCGTCCCCGCGGATCCGTCGAGCGGCATCGAGGTGACGGGCGCCGCGGTGCCCATCGGCTGAGCCGGCTGCGGGAGCCGGAGCGAGGGCGTCCGCCCAGGATCAGGGGGCGGCGTCCTCGGCGACCTCCAGCACGATCTCGATCTCCACGGGTGCGTCCAGCGGCAGCACGGCCATGCCGACCACACTGCGCGCGTGTTGCCCGGCGTCGCCGAACACGTCGAGGAGCAGTTCGCTCGCCCCGTCGACCACCGTCGGCTGCCCCAGGAAACCGGGGGCGGAGGACACGTATCCGACCACCTTCACCACACCCGCCACCGCCTCCAGCGGCGTCACCGTGTCGGCGGCCGCCAGCGCGGCCAGCGCGCACTGCCGGCTCAACTCCCTCGCCAGCTCCGGCGACACCTCCGCGCCGACGCGTCCGGTCGCCGTCAACTCCCCGCCGGTCAGCGGGATCTGACCCGCCACGAAGACCAGAGCGCCGCTGCGCACGGCGGGCACGTAGGCCCCCTTGGGGGCGCTCGCCTCCGGCAGCTTCAGACCGAGCTCGGCGAGCCGCCCGCGGATGTCCTTGCCCATGGCCCCTCCTGGTGGGTGGTGACGACCCATCGTCCCACCGGGCCTCTCCCGGGGGAGCACCTCGCCGGTTGTGACGACGGGAGGGGCACGGTTCTGCTAGAGCGGAGTGGTCTGTGAGATCGCGCTGATGCGGGACATGCTGAAGCAGCGGGGCGCCGCGCCACTGGCTTCGGGGAGCGCGGGGCGGGACCCGTCCGGTCCGCCGGCGGGGCCGGTGGACCGGACGGGCGGGGTGTCGGTCAGGAGGACGCGTCGCCCTTGCGGCGGTTCCACCACCAGGCGCCGGCCGCCGCCGCGACGAGGACCGCGAGGCCGCCGAGCATCAGGCCCAGGTTCGGGGACGAGTCCTCCTTCTCGGCGGCCTTGTCATCCGTCGTGGTGCCGGCGGCGCTCGTGGTCGGCGCCGCCGTGGTCGGGGCGGCGGTCGTCGGGTCCGGGGTCGCGGGAGGCGTGGTCGTGGCCGGGACGGCGGTCGCCCCGGGGGCGGCGGGCGCGAGTTCCAGGACCGGTGCGGAGTTGCCGTGGCCGGCGCCGTGGGACTGCTCCAGCTCGATCCAGCGGTCGATGCGGCCGTCGCTGTACGACTGGAGGGTCTTGAAGGCCAGGGACCCGGCCTTCGGGAGCCGGCGGACGACGACCGCGTACGCGGCGTCCTCGCCGGCCTTCACGGCGGGCCCGGCCACCACGTAGCCGCGGTCGGTCGTGGTGAACTTCCAGCCCTTCGGGCCCTCCTTGAAGGTGATGTCCGCCGGCGCGACGCCCGCGGGGAGGATCACCTCCAGCTTGGTGATCCCGGCCGAGGGCGACTCGGACTCGGCGGTGAAGGAGAGTTGGACGTTCTGGGCCAGGGCACGGGCGCCCTCGGCCTCCACCTCGACGTGGGCCGAGGCGGGAGTCGCGAGCGCGACCGACGCGGTGAGCGCGGCTGCGGCGACGAGGGTGGGACGGCCCCTGCGGATGCGGGACATGAGTGGCTCCTGGGTGTGCGCGGGATGCGGGCAGAAGGAACAGCAGCCCTGCCCCCGCCGACGCGGTCGGCCACGTGGCGGGGTGACCGGACGCGAGGTGGTGGCCGATGACCGCCGGCCCCGTTCCGATCGCGCTGAACAGCCCGGCGCGGAGGGTACGGTGCCGGGCGCCGCCCACCGGTCCGCGACCGGGACGGCGCGGGGCCTCGGTACCGGCGCTCCACGACATGGCCGCCCCATGATGAGGCACGCGAGGCGACGGGGACAAAGGGCCCCGGCATCGGGCGGTGAAGGCCACCCCACACGCCAACGGGCATGCCATCGACATCAATCCGGTCCGGAAACCGTGGAAGGATCTGCGCTGCACCCCTCGTCTCCGTAGGCAGGTCCCGGAGTGAAGGACGCTTACGCCTTTCCCACGCCGTCGGCGGCCACGATGCGCTGAGCGGCTCGACCCGTCGGGGCAGGGAGGGGAACAGATGTCGGACAGTTAGGCACCAGCACATCGTGGACACGGTGTGTGTGAACCGGCGGCCCGCGTGGTGGGTGACCGATCTCTTCCCACGCCGCGGGTCTGCACCACCGATCGCACGACCGGAGCGAGCTCACGACCGGAGCGAGCTCACGACCAGAGGGGGAACAACCGATGAGCACAGCGGAGCGCGGAATGTCGGCGGTGAAGGCGGGGGTCAAGCGGCTCCTGGCACGCACCGGATTCGACATCGTGCGGAGCACCAACAACCGGGGCGGGGTGGACGACTTCATCCCCTTCGAGGCGACGATGCGGGCCGCCCGCGCGGCCGGCATGTCGGTCGGTGACTACATCGACGACGTCATGAACGGCACGCCCGGCGCCACCCGGTCCACCATCGACCGACTGCGCGAGCTGAAGGTCTTCGCGGCCGACCCGAAGACGGTGCTGGAGATCGGCCCCGGGTCCGGACGGTACCTGGAGAAGACGCTGCAGGAGTGCTCGCCCGGCCGCTACGAGATCTACGAGACCGCGAAGCCCTGGGCCGACCACCTCGTGGACACCTTCGGAGTGGTCGCCCTGCCGACCGCGGGATCCAGTCTCGGCCCGACCCCCGACGGCAGCGTCGACCTCGTGCAGGCGCACAAGGTCTTCAACACCGTGACCTTCCTCGGTGCCGCCCGCTACTTCTTCGAGATGGCACGGGTGACGCGACCCGGCGGCCGGATCGTCTTCGACGTCATGACCGAGACCTGCCTGGACCCGGCCGCGATGCGCGTCTGGGCGACCCAGGGCGGCCCCGGCCACGACTCCTACCCGGCCGCCATGCCCCGCCGGACCTGCGTGGACCTCTTCGGGACCCTCGGCTGCGACCTGGAGGCGGGTTTCGTGGCCCCCATGGGTGTCGCCTCCACCGAGGTGCTCGTCTTCAGGAAGAGGGACGGAGCGGTGTAGGGAGCGGATGTGACGTGTCCGGCCCGGCCCGGGCCGGACGCGCCGCGTCCTCAGGCGGCCCGCCGCGCGCCCGCGTCCGCCGTCTCGGGCCACCGCCGGTGGAGTGCGTCGATGTGGAAGTCGTGACTGTGGCTGTGTCCCGCGACGCCCGCGAGGTGCGGGTGCCCGGTCTCCAGCTCGGGGTGGACGTGCTCCAGTTCGGCGGGGTCCCGGCGCGGCCAGAGCCGTACGGCCGTCATGGCGGCGGCCAGGGCGAGCGCGGTGAGGACGGCGGCCGCGACGGCGAGCCCTGCCCGTGCGGCGAGCCAGCCCGCCAGCGGGTAGGTCACCAGCCAGCAGGCGTGGGTGAGGGAGAACTGCGCGGCGAAGGCCGCGGGGAGGTCCGGCGCCGCCGCCGAGCGGCGCAGCAGCCGTCCGCCCGGGGTGAGGATCGCCGAGGTCGCGGCCCCGATCACCAGCCACGCGACCAGCAGCGCCGGCCAGGACAGCGTGCCCGTGCCGAGCCCGGTGGCGAAGAGCCCGAGGGCGGCGGTCACGACGAAGGCGGCGGGCAGCATCAGCGTCCGGTCGCCCAGGCGTCCCACCACGCGGGGCAGCAGCAGCGCGACGACCATGGACCCGGCCCCGTACGCGCCGAGGGCGAGGGACACGTCGCCCGCCGAGCGGCCGAGGGTGTCGCGTACGAGGACGACCGTGTTGACGAGGACCATCGCGCCGACGGCGGAGACCACGAAGTCGAGGGCGAGCAGCGCCCTCAGGCGCGGGGTCGCGAGGAAGAGCTTCGTGCCGAAGGCCGCCTTCGCGTACACCCCGCCGGTGCGCTCGACCGGCCGCGGCTTCGGCAGCAGGACCGAGACCACCAGGGCGCCCGAGGCGGCGAAGCCGACGGCGGTGCCGGTGAAGAGCCAGTTGTACGAGATCACCGACAGCAGGGCCGCGGCCAGTACGGGGCTGAACAGGCTCTCCAGGTCGTAGGCGAGCCGGGAGAGCGACAGTGCGTGGGTGTAGTCGTCCTCGTCGGGCAGGACCTCGGGAACGGTCGCCTGGAAGGTCGGCGTGAAGACGGCGGACGCGGCCTGGAGCAGGAAGATCAGGACGTAGACCTGCCACACCTGGGTGACGAAGGGAAGTGCGAGCGCGACGCCCGCCCGGGTCAGGTCCATCGTGACCAGCAGTGCCCGCCGGGGTATCCGGTCGGCGAACGCGCTGATCAGCGGTGCGATCCCCACGTACGCGACCATCTTGATGGCCAGCGCCGTGCCGAGCACCGCCGAGGCGTTCCCGCCGGCGATGTCGTACGCGAGCAGGCTCAGGGCCACGGTCGCGAGGCCCGTGCCGACGAGGGCGACGGCCTGTGCGGTGAAGAGGTGTCGGTAGGGGCGGTTGCGCAGCACGGACAGCATGAGGCACGCCCTCGGTCGGCGACGGGAAGGATTCCACCGTAACCGACGTGTGCATGATTGCGCACCTATTGATTTATGGGGAGGGCTGGGGCGGTCGGCTCTCAGTCATGCCACGGCTCGCCGCTCACCTGGTGGTCGGCATGACTGATCGCCTCCACGACCAGGCGTTTCAGATGCCCGTCCGGCAGTGAGTAGACCACCCGCCGCCCCTCCTTGCGGGACTCGACGAGCCCCCCGAGGCGGAGCTTGGCCAGATGCTGACTGACGGCCGGCCGGGCCGCGCCCACGGCATCGGCGAGGGCGCTCACGTCCGACTCCTCGCGCGCGAGGAGCCACACCAGGTGCAGCCGCGTGGCGTCGGCGAGCAGCGCGAAGACGCCCGCCGCCGCTACCAGCTCGCGAGGGCCCGGGGTGCGCTCGTGCGCAGGGATTGCAGCTGAGGGCATGTCGCGTGAAGGCATGAACAGATCGTAGGCGCACTCCTCGCGAATGACGCCCCTGGCGGTCGACGGGGACCCGGGCGGGTGGGGGGCTCACCGTGCGTGGCGTGCTGCCGCTCCGGAGCGGCAGCACGCCCCTGAGGGGATGAGCCGCCGGTTCGGCATCTACAGCGGGGCGGCGGATGTCGGGTGGCGCTCCGTTTTGAAGCCCGAGACGACCACCGTGAGGAGACAGCAGGCGATGACGGCCTCGGCCCAGAGGAAGGCGAGGCAGTCGAGGAGGCAGCCGATGGGCGGTGTTCCGGGGGCGGCGTTGCGGAAGGCCGCCAGGGCGAAGAGCGTGGCCGCCATCCAGCCGGGGGCCGGCCAGGTGAGCCCCTTGCGGCGTGTCACCAGGTACCACGCTCCGATGACGACCGAGACGGCGAGCGCCCACGTCGCGGCCATCATGAAGACCGCGAAGACGAGCACGCTCGAGGAGCGCGCAAGGCCGACGTCGAAGACGGCAGCCCCGTTGATCCCCGAGGCGTCCACCGTGGCCGAGTAGAGGGCGTCGACGGGCTGGACGGAGGCCTCGATGTCCACCCGGTCGGGATCCGAACCGCCCGCGCTGTCCACCCTGTCCAGGGCCTGGCGTTCGCCGAACTGGAGCCATGTGCCGAGGGTGATGGCGGCCACGACCAGGCAGCAGGCGAGCACGGCCGGAAGGACCCGCCCCCGGCCCGGCTTCTGGCGTCGGAGGGAAGACATGGAGGCTCCTGCGAATCGTGGTTACTCGACCGGCTTGCCGGGCTGGTCGTGGGTGGCGCAGTGGATGCCGCCGCCTCCGGTGGCGATGGTGTCGATGTTCAGCTGCACGATCTCCCGCTTGGGAAAGTGCTCCTGCAGGATGCCGCGCGCCCGGTCATCGGCCTTCCGGTCGCCGAACTTCGGCATGTAGAGCGCGTCGTTGCCGATGTAGAAGTTGGCGTAGGTCGACAGGAAGTCGTCGGTGTAGCCGGTGATCAGGTCGGGGTCGGGCTGCGGGAGGTCGACGATCTCGAACGGGCGGCCCCGGGCGTCGGTCGCCTCGCTCAGTACGGACTCGGCCTGGTCCGAAGAGCGCGACCAGGAGTCGGCGGGCATCCCCGGGAAGGCCCGGTCCAGGAGGATCACGCCGGGGGCCGTGAACCGTACGAGACTGTCGACGTGGGCGTCGGTGATGTCCTCGCCGCGTACGCCCTTCAGCCAGATCACCTTCTCCATGCCCAGGAGCTCCTTGAGCTCCGCCTCGATCTGGGCGCGGGACGTGCCCGGGTTCCGGTTGTCGTTGACGATCGAGCTCTCGGTGATCAGGAGAGTCCCCTCGCCGTCCGTCTCGAAGGAGCCGCCCTCGGCGACGAGCGGTGCCTGGACGCGCGGGATCCCGTACTTCCGCAGCAGGCGCCGGCCGACCTGGGAGTCGTTGTTGTGCGTCTGCTTGTTGCCCCAGCCGTTGAAGTTGAAGTCGACTCCGGTGACCTTGCCGTCCTCCTCGACGAACACCGGGACGATGTCGCGGGCCCACAGGTCGTCGACGGGGAGGTCGATGACCTCGACCCCGGAGCCACAGGCCTTCTGTGCGGCGCCCCGCTGGTCCGGCCGGGCCATCATGACGACGTACTCGTACTCCGAGATGGCCCGTGCGACCCGTGCGATGTCCTGCCGTACATAGGGGAGGTCGTCCCCCCAGACGGACTCCAGCGCGGGCCACGACATGAAGGTGCGGGCGTGGCTCTCCCACTCGGCGGGCATCCGCAACTCCTTGCCCGGCTCCGCCGCCCGGCCGGTGGCGGCGGGACCGGTGGTGGCGGGTCCGGCCTGGTCGGGGTTGTTGGGGCCGCATGCCGAGGCGCCGAGGGCGAGCGCGCCGAATCCGGCGAGAACACGCAGAGCCGAACGGCGGGAAGGGGGGACGTCGGACATGGGGGTCTCCGATCGTGAGGGGACGGGATCAGGGATCCGGCGGTGGGGGAGCGCGGAAGGCGAGGAGCGTGGATCACGTGGCCCGTGCGCCTGAACAGGGTGCACGGGCCGCCCTGCGAATCACCTGCACCGCAGAGGTGGGCACCGCCTTCGTGTCGCCACTCTGGCATTGACTGAAGATTCAGTCAATTTACCGCTCGGTCCGGCGGCGCGCGGCTCGCTCGGCCGCGCCGGACGGTCCGGGAGGAGGGCCCGCGGTCTGAGGCGACCCCGGCGGCCTGTCGCCGCCGTGGCGGCAGCCGCCGGGAGGCCCCACGACCGGGCTGCGAATGCCGAGCCCTGAACCGTGCTCGGGTACAGCCTTCGGCTTCTACACGAGGGGTGTACCCGGTGCGGGCCAGTGGCGGCGGTCGGGAATCAGCCTGCGCAGGATCCACAAGCCGGCGCGCAGCTTCCGGTCGCCGGGGGAGCGGATCTCGGAGATGAGCGCGGCGGTGCTCCTGCCGATCGACCGCGACGCTTCCTCGGCCGCGTCCGGGTCCAGGAGTCTGTCGCAGTTGAACCAGGCCAAGCCCCGTGCGACCCGGATCCCGTAATTGGTCAACAGTTCGTCGCTCCGGGTGAACAGCCTGTCCAAAGAGCTGATCCCGCGGATGTACCGGGACGCGAGATCGTCCTGGACCCTGTCGATGCAGGACGCCAGCACGTCGTTCATGCGGTGGAAGTCCGCGATGTGGCTGCGGTCGTCCGTGGACGTCGCCATGCGCCGCAACGCCTCCGGCAGGTCGTACGACATGTGCGCCATCATGGAGAAGAGCACGTCTTCCAGCAGGTAGGAGCGCCGGACGCTCGACGCGGCGAAGACATCTCGCCATGGTGGAGGGATGGAGTCCGGCAGGTCACGGGGCTGAACCTCGTCCGTCGAGCCATCGGGTCGTCCTGCCAGCCATGCGTCGATGCTGTCCATCGCGCTGAAGTAGGCCGATGCGAGCGTCTCGCACAGTTCGGCGACCCACGGCGGGTCGTCGAAGACGGGGCTGCCGGTGTCCAGGCCGGTGGCGAGCGTCGTCGTGAGGCGGTGGTAGGTGTAGGCGAACGCCGCCCGGCGGTCGTGTGCGGCGTCGTACTGCCTGACCCGGTCGGCGAGCAGTTCGGCGACCCGGGTGACCCTTTCCGCGGGGAGCGTGTACTCGGTGGTCATCGGGAGTGTGTTCCTGCCGCCCGCTAGGCCGGCGCGCCGACTCGGCGGGTGTCCTCGGTCGCCCTGCCCCAGTCGCACGGCAATTCCGCGAAGATGCTCCGGCGGTCGGGTGCGACCTGATGGTTCCCGGTCCACGGCGTTCCGAGCAGCGGCATGCGGTAGGTCGCGGCCATTCCCTCGTCGCGAACCTCCGCGGAGTGGGTGAAGGTCCGCGTGCGCAGGCCCGGAACGGGGCCGAGCCTCTCGTGCCCGTTCACCGTGACTCCGGTGCCGTTGCTCGCCAGTACGTACTGCTCTTCCAAGAGGTACAGGGTCACGCCGAACTTGGAGATCCTGACCACGTTGTCGGCCCGACCGAACTCGCCCTCGTCCGGCTTCGCCACGATGTTCGAGTCCTGGCGTGGCGCACCGGTGAGCAGCTCGATGGTGTGCATGGCGGTCACGAGCAGCTTGTTCGTCCACCCGATGCGGCTGCGCATGAGACGACGCCAGGAGGTGACGCGGAAGGCGGCCGTCCCCTGCCAGGTGCCGGTCCCGATGTCGAAGTAAGAGACGTGATGGGGCGCGTTCGTGCGGTGTCGAGGGATGCCCTCGGGCTCCATGGTCACAATGCGCAGTATGGCATCACACTCTGTGATTGTCGGTTCGGGGCCGCCCGGCCGGGGACGTGGGTCCGTTCCTGGTGCGGATGCCGCGCGGTGACGCGCCGAGCTCCCGGCGGCAGGCCTTGTTGAACGCCTGGAGGTCGGGAATGCCGACCGAGGCGGCGACGGCGGGGATGGAGAGGGTGGTGGCTCGCAGGAAATGGCGGGCGCGTTCCATCCGGCGGGCCCGGATGTAGGCGACGACGGTCTTCCCGGTGGCGGCGCGGAAGAGCCGGGTCAGGTGGTTGTGGGAGACGCCGACGGCCTTCGCGATCTCCGGCACCGTCAGGAACTCCGCCAGCCGCGTCTCGATCAGCGCCGTCGCGGCCGCCACCGTCGGATGGATGGCCCGCGTGTTCTGCTCCCGCGGCGAAGGGAGCTGGGCGATCCGCCACAGGGCGGCCCACACCTCGGCGGCGGCCCGGGCAGGGGTGTTCGGCCAGGCGTCCAGTGCCTGCCGCAACTGTGAGGTGAGCGGACCGAGCTCGGCGCCCGCGTCCTGGATGACGGGGATGCTGTGGGGCGTGCCCGCCGAGCTCAGGCGGAGGTGGACGTAGAGGTGTTCGGACCGGCCCCGGTAGCGGTAGCGCACCTCGCATCCGGGCGGGACGAGGCTGACGCGCCCCGGGAGGATCGCGTGCGCGGTACCGTCGACCGTCAAGTCCGCCTCGTAGCCGTACAGATGGAGCTGCCACAGGTCCGGCAGCGAGAACACGTCCACGTGCCCGGCGGGTCCATGGACGCCGATGCCGACGGCGGCGAGCGCGGGGGGCCCGTCGAGAGGGGCGAGGACCGTCTGCATGGTCAGGTGTTCTACCACAGGGTGAGAATCGACCAGTAGAGAGTGAACGTGGCCCACGCGGCGGTCGGCGGGCCGGACCTAGCGTGGCCGTCATGGAGAACAGAGAAGGACTGCTGAACTCGGTGCAGATGGCGCGCTTCGTGGCGCGCGGGTCACTGCGGCTCGACGGGGTGGTGCCGGAGGAGATGAACGCCGAGGGCCTTGCCGTACTGGCGGACGACGTACCGCCCGTGCCGTACGGGACACCGCTCACCGAGGCGTACCCGAAGGACTCCTTCGTCCGCAGGCTTCTGGAACTGCCTCAGGTGGCCGGGGCCCTGCACAGCCTCGTCGGCCCGGAACCGTGGGTGGACCACCACTTCGTGCACACCCGGGAGCCCCACGGCGGCGACGCGCAGCCGCTGCACGGCGACGCCATCATCGATGTCCGGCCGGACGCCTTCGACGTCCAGCTGATGTACTACCCGCAGGCCGTGACGCTGGAGATGGGCGGAACGCTCAGCGTGCCCGGCAGCCATCTGCGGCGGATCAACGAGTCGGACACCGGTCGCTACCAGAACCTGCGCGGTCAGGACCGGTTGGTCTGCCCCGCCGGCACCGTGGTGTTTCTGCACCACGGCATCTGGCACGGCGGCCGGCGCAACGACAGCGACATCCTCCGCTACATGTTCAAGATCCGCTTCAATCCGCGGGTGCGTCAGCAGCGCCTGTGGGACACCTCGGATCTCGACGACCCGCAGGTGACCGCGGAGCTGGACGCGATGCTGCCCTGGTACGAGATGGCGACCGGCCGCCTGGAGCGGTACAACCGCATCCTGCTCTGGCGTGAGCTGACCGGCGACGACGGCTACGACCTCGACCACTGGGTGACCAGGGTCTCCAACCGCCCCAAGGAGACGGTGGCATGACGACCGAAGCGATCCTTTCCGCGCCGACGGACGGCCAGGAGACCACCACCGGCCCGCTGCTGCGGCAGCAGGTGCTCGTGCTCTATCTGGCGAGCTCGGCGCTGGACGCGTACGTCGTCGGCTGGTCGCGCTACGACGGCACCGGCCGCACCTCGCCCACCACGGGTGACAGCGACGAGCCGCCGTACGAGTCGGGGGTGGCCGCGCTCCGGGACGGCTGGCGGCTGTTCCAGGCCTCCCAGCTGATCCCGCCGTACCCGGGTCACGAGTACGACGTCTCCTTCCTCAAGCACGAGTTCTTCTTCGAGCGGATCGTCGAGGTGGGGCACCGCTGAGCACCGGGGTGAGGAGCCGCGGACACCGCCCGCGGCTCCTGGCCCCGGCGCCGACGACGCTCAGGAGCAGACCCCGCCGTTCAGCGTGAACCGCGTCGGTGCCGCGTTCGCACCCGAGTACGTCGCCTGGAACCCGAAATCGGCGCTGCCGCCGGGCGCCAGGGTGCCGTTCCACCCGGCGTCCCTTGCGGTCACCGCGCTGCCCGACTGGCTCACCGTCGCGTTCCAGGCGCCACTGATCCTCTGGTCACCCGCGAAGGTCCACCCGAGCGTCCAGCCGGAGACCGCCGAGGCTCCGGTGTTCTTCACGGTGACCGTCGCCGTGAAGCCGTTGGCCCACGAGCTGTCCACCCGGTACGTCACCGCACAGGACGCCGCCGGCGGCGCCGCGTCGTCGTCCGCCTCGGTCGCCGTGAAGGTCGCCGCCCGCACCCCGGTCCCGCCGACGCCGAACGTCGCGCTGCCCGCCGCCGCGTCCGCGTCCTGCGCGGCGGACACCGCGACCTGCTGCGCCGTAGCCCAGTCGGCGGGTGTGAACACCAGCGTGGCACCCGCCGTGGCGGACAGGTCCTCGTCGCCCGACGACCGGGCCACCGTCACCGTGACACTCTGCGCGGGCGCCGCCGACAGCCGCACCCCGACCGAGGCCGAGCCGCCCTCCGGGACGCTCACCGCGGCGGGCGCCACCTGCACCGCGGGCACCGCCGGGGCGGCGCGCCGCTCGGCGGCGAAGGCCGCCAGCCAGGCCAGCGACGAGTTCCAGTTGATCGCCACCTCGTTCGTGGAGTACGAGCCGATGTCGTCCACGTAGCACGCCGCCGGGGCGCAACCGGTCAGCCGCTCCTTCGCCACCGGGTCCTCGAGCCCCGCGTTCGGCCCCCCGGCGAACGAGCCCGGCGGCGGGTGCGGCAGCGAAGCGTCGTTCTGGTGCGCCCAGGAGCGGTGGTGCTGGTTCTCGGAGGCGCGCTCGCCGTAGCCGGTGACGTACGAGCGGTCCAGGGCGTTGCGGCCGAGCAGGTAGTCCAGCGACTCCAGTGCGCCCGCCCGGTAACGCTGTGCTCCGGTGAGCTCGTACGCGACGGCCAGCACCATCGCGTTGTTCGCCACGGCGCTGTTGGACCCCCACACGTAGCCCGTGGCGGCGATCGGCACCCCGTACCCCTGGCCGGCCATGGTGGAGAGGTGGCCGTCGGCGGCGGCGGTCAGCAGGCCGCGTATCCGGGTCACGTCGTCGGCGGGCAGGGCCACGCCGGGGACGGTGGCGAGGGTGATCCGGCCGAGGGTCGCCGTACCGCCCCACCAGAAGCCGTCGGCGGGCTTCGCGTGGTGCGGGGAGGAGGTCACGGCGTCCCGGTACTGCGCCTCGCCGGTGGTGGCGAGCAGTTCGGCCGCGGCCCAGTAGAACTCGTCCGAGACGTCGGCGTCCTCGTACGCGCCGCCGCCGGTGTTGTCCGTCGCCGGGGCGAGCACGTCGGGATGTGCCCGGGCGGCAGTCCAGGCGCGCCGCGCCGCGTCCAGGCAGCGGGTGGCGAAGGCGGCGTCGTACGGCGCGTACACCCGGGCGCACTGGGCCGCCGTCGCCGCCAGGTTCAGGGTGGCCGCCGTTGATGGGCCGTGCAACTCGCGCTTTTTGTCGTCGAGTTCGGGGCGGGTCGGCAGAGCGGTCCATTCGGCGTCATGGATCTTGTGAAAGGCCATCCCGGCCGACGGCCGGCCTTCGGGGACCTGCATCCGCAGCAGGAACTCCAACTCCCAGCGCGCCTCGTCCAGCACGTCAGGCATTCCGTTGCCGCGCTCGGGCACCCGCAACGTCGAGTCGCCGAGCGCGGCCTCGCCGCCGGAGCGGCGGGCCCGTTCGAAGGAGTTGACGACCTGCCAGGTCGCGATGCCGCCGTTGACGACGTACTTGCCCTGGTCACCGGCGTCGTACCAGCCGCCGCGGACGTCCGTCCGGTAGTCGCACACCCCGGCCTGGCAGGGCACGCTGGTGTCCCCCTTGTTCGGCGCCACGCCGAGGTGCCCGGCGGGGCGGGCGTACGCGCTGCCCGCCAGGGCCGCGTCGATCGCGATGCCACTGCGCTGCTGGTAGAAGAACGACATGCTGTCGGCGCGCAGCCCGTCGTACAGCGACGCGGAGATGTCGAACGGGTGGCCGGTCTGACCGCCGACCACCAGGGTGAACCCCGTGCCGGTGCCGGTGTAGCCGCCGAAGTCGACCAGGTGCGTCGTTTGGCCGGACGCCTGGTCGGCGCCGTGCACGGTGGTGGTGCCCGAGGCGACCTGCGTGCCGGACGCGTCGCGCAGCTGCCAGGTGAGCGGTGTGGTCGCGGAGTTGATCACGGTGGCCCGCTTCGGGCCGTCGGGGAGGTAGCCGAGCTGGTTGACCCGGACGGGGAAGTCGACGGGCGCCGCGAGGGCGGCCCCGCTCTCCGTGCGGGCGGAGTCCGCTGCGAACGCGGTGGTGGTCAGGGTTCCGGCGGCCAGGGCGAGGCCGCCGAGCACGGCGGCCGCGCGGCGTGACACGCCGCAGAAGACGGAAGGAGGCAAGGGTGGGGGCCTTCCAGGAGGGGGGACGGTGATTTGGGAGCGCTCCCACGCTTCATCAAGCCAGTGTTGTAGGTGTCCCGTCAAGATGCGTGGCGGAGTGGGTCGTTGATCCTGGCCCCAGGGGCACGGTGGCGTGTCGGCCGGATCCGGCCCAGGGGGCTGGGATACGGTCTGCCGGACTCCCTGGGGGATGTCCGACTTCGTACGGGGAAGGATGCGCGTCTGAACACCCCGCTCGCCGAAGCGCTGTCCGCGGTCCTGCTCGCACTGGTACTGGCCTGCGCGGTCATCCGGCCCTTCGGCTGGTCCGAGGCCGTCGTCGCCGTTCCGGCGGCGGCTCTGGCGATCGTCACGGGAGCGGTTCCCCTGGACGACGCGCTCGACGAGGCCGAACGGCTCGGCCCGGTGATCGGCTTCCTGGCGGCCATCCTGGTCCTGGCCCAGCTCTGCGACGACGACGGGCTGTTCCGTGCCTGTGGTGCGTGGATGGCCCGCACATCGGAGGGCCGGCCACGACGGCTGCTCAAGCAGGTGTTCCTGGCGGCCTCGGCGATCACCGCCGTACTGAGCCTGGACGCCACGGTGGTGCTGCTCACCCCCGTGGTGTTCGCCACCGCCGCGCGGCTCGGCGTGCGCCCCAAACCGCATGTGTACGCGTGCACGCACCTGTCCAACACCGCCTCCCTGTTGCTGCCGGTCTCGAACCTGACCAACCTGCTGGCGTTCACGGTCAGCGGGCTGACCTTCACGCGGTTCGCCGCGCTGATGGCGTTGCCGTGGCTGGCCGCGATCGCCGTCGAGTACGCGGTCTTCCGCAGCTTCTTCGCCACCGACCTGGACGCCGGGGCGCAGGCCGCGCCCACCACCGAGACGCCGCGGCTGCCGCTGTTCGCGCTGGTGACCGTGGGCTGCACCCTGGTGGGGTTCGCGCTGTCCTCCGTGGCCGGCGTCGACCCGGCGTGGGCGGCGTGTGCGGGAGCACTGGTGCTGGCGGTACGCGCCCTGGTCCAGCGCCGCACGACCTCCGGCGCACTGCTCCGGTCGGCGTCGGTGCCGTTCCTCGCCTTCGTCCTCTCCCTGGGGATCGTGGTCAGGGCAGTGGTGGACAACGGGCTGGACGAGGCGCTGGGCCACCTGATCCCGGCGGGTGACTCCCTGCCGGTGCTGCTCGGCCTCGCCGGGCTCGCCGCGCTCCTGGCGAACCTGATCAACAACCTGCCCGCGGTGCTGGTACTGCTGCCGCTGACCGCGCCGTCGGGACCCGGTGCGGTCCTCGCGGTGCTGCTGGGGGTGAACATCGGGCCCAACCTCACCTACGCCGGCTCGCTCGCCACCCTGCTGTGGCGGCGCATCGTGCACTCCCACGACGCCGAGGTCGAACTGAGGGAGTTCACCCGGCTCGGTGTGTACACCGTCCCGGCGAGCCTCGGCGCCGCGGTGATCGCGCTGTGGGGCTCGCTGACCGTGATCGGAGGAGGCTGACCCATGGCCGTGGTCGTCTGGATCGTGGAGGGCACCTGGCCCGCCTGTGTGGACGCCGCCCGCGCCCATGCGCCGGCGGGTACGGAGGTCGTCCTGCTGCACGTCACACCGGCCGACGTCCCGGGCGCGGCGCACGGTGCGTTCGCCGGACTGCTCGGGCGGGGCCACCCGGAACGCGACCCCGGCACCCGGGTGGAAGGCCTCGCCGCGGCATCGGCCGAAGCGCTCCTGCGGTCCGCCGCCGAGCGACTGGGTCGCCCCAGCACCCCGGTCGAGCGGACCGGGCGCGTCGAACGTGAGGTCGTCGCCGCCACCGAGGACGCCGATCTGCTCGTCCTCGCCCGCGACGGGGACCGTTCGCACCTCGGTCCGCGGAGTCTCGGTCCGGCCGCCCGGTTCGTCGTCGACCACGCGCCCTGCCCCGTCCTGTTGGTCTGGCCGGAACCCGCACCCGGACTGGGCACGATGCCGCCCCCGCCGCCGACTGATTGAACGTTGTATGACGCACCGGTCGCGATCAGGAGATGCCAGAATGGCGGCCGGCAGCAGGGAGGGGAGGGGAACCGTGGCGGACGAGCGAGCGGGAGAGCCTGCGGCGGAGGGCGCGGGGGAGCGCGGCGGCGGTCCCGTGTCGGTGACGATCGCGTTCATCGCCGAGTCCGCGGGCGTCTCGGTGCCCACGGTGTCGAAGGTGCTCAACGGCCGGACCGGGGTCTCGGACGAGACCCGTGCCCGTGTCGAGGGGCTGATCCACCAGTACGGGTACCGCAAGCCTCCCAAGAGCCGCAGCAACCTCGTCGAGCTCGTGTTCCGCGAGCTGGAGAGCATGTGGGCCGTGGAGATCATCCGCGGTGTGGAGCGCGTGGCCCGCAGGAACCGCGTCGGGGTGCTGGTCTCGGAGTTCGGACTCCGTGAACCGGTGGGCAGGACCTTCGACGACACCGTGGAGCGGCGCCCCCAGTGCGTGCTGTCGGTGGCGCAGCTGTCCGAGGCGGAGCGCGAGCAGCTGACGGCGAAGGGCATTCCGTTCGTCGTCTTCGACCCCGTCGACGAACTGCCCGACGGCGTGCCGTTCGTGGGCGCCACGAACTGGCGCGGCGGTCAGGCCGCCACCCGGCACCTGCTCGACCTGGGGCACCGGCGCATCGCCATGATCAGCGGGCCGGATCATTCCTTCTGTCTCGCCCGGCTCTCCGGTTACGTCTCCGCCCTCGCCGAGGTCGGCCTGCCCATGGAACCGGAGCTGGTGGTCAAGACCCAGCTCACGCGCGAGCACGGCTACGCCGCGGCGCGTGAGCTGCTGTCCCGCCCCGATCGCCCCACCGCCGTGTTCACCGCGAACGACATGCAGGCCCTCGGGGTCTACCAGGCCGCGCGCGAGCTGGGGCTGGGCATCCCCGACGACCTCAGCGTGGTGGGCTTCGACGACGTGCCGACCGTGGCGTGGGTGGATCCCCCGCTGACCACGGTCCATCAGCCGCTCGCCGAGATGGCGTCGGCCGCCACCGAGCTCGCCCTGGCGCTCGGCCGGGGCGAGGAGGTTCCTCAGGTGGGACTGGAGATCGCGACCACCCTCACCGTCCGGGGGAGCACGGCTCCGCCGAAGGCCGCCCCCTGACCCCGGTCGTCACGTCGCCGAAGGCCCCCTCCTGACCCCGGTCGTCAGGCCGCCGAGGGCCGCGGCCCGAGCCGCGGTCATCAGGCCGGTCGAGGCTCGTAGTCGAACCAGTCGAAGTGGACGGTGCCGGCCGCGGCGTACATGCCGATGACCCGGCCCGTGAAGCCGCCGGCGACCTCGGTCGACAGATAGCGCCCGTCGAGCGTGCCGAGCACGGTGAACGTTCCGTCCGGCTCCTCGACCCCGAAGGAGAGGAGGTCGGGTCCCGTCCGGGCGTCCGCCGGCGGGTGCGGGGCGACCTCCACGCCGAGAACCACCGGTCCGGCGGCCACCGGACGGGACGCCACCTCCGTACGGAGCGGGCCGACGCGGGCGAACACCTTCACCTCTCCGGCAGCCGCCTCGATCTCGTAGTGGTGCCGTTCGTCCAGGCGGACGGCCAGGCCGCCGCGTCCCTCCGCGGGATCGACCCGTGTGCGTGCCCCGCAGGACAGGTGCTGCTGGCGGCGGCCGACGAACACCACGTCGGGCTCGTCGAGGGAGTCGCCGGCGGCGTGGAGCGTCAGCCAGTCCGGCCGTTCCTTCGTCGTGCACAGCCGCGCGGGGCGCTCGCGCAGCGACACCCAGCAGGGCTGCAGTTCGGCCTGGTCGAAGTCGTCCCGGACCGGCACGTCGGGGACGGGGTGGAGCGGCCAGGCCGGCGCGGGCATACGGATGGTGAGCTCGCCGACGACCGGCCAGCCGTCCACCCATTCCACCGGGGCGAGGAAGGTCTCGCGTCCGAGTACGTGCCAGCCGGGGGTCCCGCCGCGCGGCCGCACGCCGAGCAGCACCATCCACCACGAGCCGTCGGGGCCCTGGACGAGATCCGCGTGGCCGGTGTTCTGGATGGGGTGATCGGTGCTCCGGTGGGTGAGGACGGGGTTGGCCGGGCACGGCTCGAAGGGGCCGGCGGGCGTCCGGCCGCGGGCGACGGACACGCCGTGGCCGCGCTCGGTGCCGCCTTCGGCGATCATCAGGTACCAGTAGTCGCCGATCCGGTAGAGGTGCGGCGCCTCGGGGGCCGCGCCGCCGGTGCCGGACCACAGCTGCCGCGGCTCGCCGGACGTCTCGCCGGTGTACGGGTCGAGACGGATCTGCGAGACGCCCGCGACGGTGCACCAGCAGGTGCCGTCCTCGTCCCAGCTGAGATCCGGGTCGATGCCGGGTACTCCGGGGAGTCTGACCGGGTCGGACCAGGGCCCGGCGGGGTCGGTGGCGGTGAAGAGCAGGTTGCCCTCTCCCTCGGCCACGTTCGTGACGATCAGCCAGAAGCGGCCGTCGTGGTGGCGCAGCGTCGGCGCGTAGATCCCACCCGACGACGCGGTGTCGGGGTACAGGCGCAGCTGGCCCGGCCGGTCCAGGGCGTTGCCGATCTGGGCCCAGTGCACCAGGTCCCGGCTGTGGAAGACCGGAATGCCGGGGAAGTACTCGAAGCTGGAGCAGACGACGTAGTAGTCGTCGCCGACGCGGCAGATGCTGGGGTCCGGGTGGAAGCCGGGGATCACGGGGTTGCTGACGGTGCCGTCTGACATGGGGACAGTTCCGTTCGGGGATCTGGATGTTCGGGACGGGGCTGTGGACGAGGCGGAGCAGGACCGCCGACGGAGCCGTGGGCAGGCTCAGGGCGAGTTCGGCCGTGTCCGCCCGCCAGGTGGACGTGGACCGCCCGCCGGAGGGGTACAGCACCTCGGCGCGGACCAGTGGCGGCCGTGGCCGCGACCATCACCACCACGAGCGGCAGCGGCGCTTCCGCACGCGGGTCGGAGCCGGGCGCGCCGAGGCGCGTCAGCCGGGCGGTGCCGTCCTGGTCGACGGCGATGTCCACCGCGAGGGCCTGATGGCCCCCGTGGATCAACCGTGGTTCGTCGGGCACGGTGGTCTCCTCCCTCGGCGACCGGTGTCAGCCGGGGCGGACGACCGCGCAGCCGCCGGGCGGCAGTTCGTGCAGGAGGCCGTCCGTCAGCAGGTCGTGGGCCGGCTCCGGGAGGGGCACGACGTCGGCCCGGTGATTGATCAGGATGTGCCAGCGGCGGCCGCCGGGGGCGTGGCGGGTGACGGCTTCGACGCCGGACGGGAGGCCGGGCAGGTCCGGCGCCACGCCGGCGTCCGCGAGGAGGCGGGTGACCAGGGCCGCGTAACCGGTGTCGTCGAGCCGCGTGGAGAGGTACCAGCCCTGCCCGGCGCCGAACCCGTGGCGGGTGAGCGCGGGCCGGCCGCCGAGCATGCCTCCGGTGTACGTGACGAGGGCCTCGGCGCCCTCCGTACGCAGGGACTCGCTCCACTCGGTGGCGCGCGAGCCGTCGGAGAGGACGGTCTCCTCGTCGCGGCGCAGTGGGCGGTACTCCTCGATCCGGATGCCCAGCGCCTCCCGGAGCGGCGCGGCCGGATAGCCGCCGAGCCGGGCGTGGAGGTGCTCGTCGACGGCGCCGCTGAACGGCTGGACGAGCAGCGTGCCGCCGTCGGCGACGTAGCGGCTCAGGTTCGCCGCGCCCGCGTCGGAGAGCAGGAGGAGGGCCGGGGCGACGACGAGCCGATAGCGGCTCAGCTCGTGCTCGGGGTGGGCGAAGTCGACCGTGACGCCGGCGTCCCACAGCGCCCGGTGGGCGCGGCGCAGCGCGGAGTGGTAGTCGAGTCCGGCCGACGGCAGTCCGTCGACCTCCAGCGCCCACCAGGCATCGGAGTCGTGCAGGACGGCGACCTCGGCCCGGACGGTGGATCCGGCCAGTTCCCCGAGGCGGGCGACCTCCTCCCCGACGGCCGTGACCTCGCGGAACGTACGGCTGTCCGGCCCCGCGTGCGGGACCATCGCCGAGTGCCACTGCTCGGAGCCCGCCCGGGACTGGCGCCACTGGAAGAACAGCGTGCCGTCCGCGCCGCGGGCGATGTGGCCGAGGCTGTGGCGGCGGATGTCGCCCGGTTCCTTGGCGAGGACGCGGTCGCCGGCGTACACGGTGTTCGTGCCCTGCTCCATCAGCAGCCAGGGGGCGCCGCCCCCGAAGGAGCGGGCCCGGTCGGCTCCGAAGGCGGTGTCGGCGGCGGCGCCCACCCCGGGAGCGGTGGGGTAGTGGTCGACGGCGACCAGGTCGACCTCGCGGCCGAAGGCCCACAGGTCCAGGTTCTGGTACCCGGGCAGCATGAGGTTGGTCGTCACCGGGCGGTCGCTGTGGGCGCGGATCGCGTCGCGCTGCTCGCGGTAGGCGGCGAGGGTCTCGTCCGACCAGAAGCGCCGGAAGTCCACGGCCTGGCCGGGGTTCTGGTGCCACTGGGTGGCGCGGGGCGGCAGGATCTGCTCCCACGACGTGTACCGCTGGCTCCAGAACGTGGTGCCCCAGGCCTCGTTGAGGGCGTCGAGGGAGCCGTGGCGGGCGCGCAGCCAGACCCGGAAGGCGGCCGCGGTGTGCTTGCACCAGCAGAGCGTCGCGTACTCGTTGTGCACGTGCCACAGGGCAAGGGCCGGGTGGTCGCCGTACCGTTCGGCGAGCGCGGACGCGATGCGGCGGGCGGCCCGGCGGTACGCGGGCGCGGCGAGACAGTAGGTGTCCCGGCTGCCGTGGGTCAGCCGGGTGCCGTCGGGGGAGACCGGCAGGGCGTCGGGGTGGGCCAGCGTGAACCAGGGCGGCGGAGAGGCGGTCGGGGTCGCGAGGTCGACGGCGACGCCGCCCGCGTGCAGGCGGTCGAGGTGCGCGTCGAGCCAGGCGAAGTCGTAGCGGCCCTCCTCGGGCTCCATCAGGGCCCAGGAGAAGACGCCGACGGTGGCCAGGTTGACCCGCGCCCGGCGCATCAGCTCGTCGTCCTCCTTCCAGACCTCCTCGTCCCACTGCTCGGGGTTGTAGTCCCCGCCGAAGGCGAGGCCGCCGAGGCGGTCGGTGAGCCGGCGTGTCGTCATGCGCGGAACCCTCCTCTGGGCTGTCGTCAGGTACGGGGGCTGCGGCGCGGGGCCGGTGCGGTGCTTTCGCGGATCACCAGTTCCGGGGGCATCACGCGCAGTTCGTCCTCGGGCTCCTCGCCCTCGGCGACCGCGGTGATCCTGGCCATGACCTGGTCGACGGCCGCCTGTCCGAGCTCCCGCTTCGGACCGGTGACGGAGGTGAGCCGGGGAGAGTGCTGCTCCGCGAGCGGCTCGGTGCAGATGGCGACGACGGAGGCGTCCTCCGGCACGATCCGCCCGCCGGCACGGAGCAGGCTGAGGAGCGGGCCGATCGCGCCCTCGTTCTGCACCACGAACCCGGTCGTGTCCGGACGGTCGGCGAGGACGCGGGACAGGGTGCCCGCCGTGCTCTCGTACGTGCCCTCGCACGGCCGGTGCAGGAAGCGCAGGCCGCGCTGTTCGGCACGGGCGCGGAAGCCGCTCAGGGTGCGCTCGGCATAGCCGGCGTGCCGCCGGTAGACGCCGCTGCCGTAGCCGACGAAGGCGACGTCGCGGTGGCCGAGGTCGGCCAGGTGGTCCGCGCAGAGCGCGCCCGCGAGGGCGAAGTCGACGTCGACGCAGGAGACTCCGGCCGGGTCGTCGGGCAGGCCGATGAGCGCGGCCGGTGTGCCCTGGGCGCGCAGGACGGCGACGCGGTCGTCGTCCAGTCGGACGTCCATGAGGATCACGCCGTCGGCGAGTCCGCTGGCGGCCACCCGCCGCACGCCCTCGGGGCCTTCGTCATGGGTGAGCAGGAGGACGTCGTAGCCGTGCTCGCGGGCCCGCACGGTGACCGCGATGGCGATCTCCGTCATCGTCGGCACGTACACGTCGGTGTCCAGCGGCACCATCAGGGCGATGATGTGCGAGCGCCTGCCGGCGAGGGCCCGGGCACCCGCGTGGGGGTGGTAGCCGAGCGTCGCGACGGCCCGCTCGATGCGGTTCCTCGTCTCGTCGGAGACGGGACGCTTGCCGCTGAGCGCGTAACTGACCGTGCTCGGCGAGACGCCGGCGTGACGGGCCACGTCGGAGAGTGTCACGAGCCCCGCTCTCCTTGTCCCGGTGCCGGCTCCGGCACCGGGGGCGGTCGCGCGGCTCATCCCTTGATCGCGCCGGTGAGCACGCCGGTGCGCAGGTGCTTCTGCACGAACGGGTACACGAGCAGCAGGGGGACGAGCGTGAGGACGACGACGGCCATCTGCAGCGACAGCGGCGCGGTCTGCGTCGCCACGTTGCCGAAGCCTCCGTTGAAGGAGCCGGGCATCCCGGTGGCCCGGTTGACGTAGGTGAGCAGGACGTACTGGAGGGGCCACTTCTCACTGTCCGTGGGCATGTAGAGCATGACGTTGAAGAAGGAGTTCCAGTACCCGACGCCGTAGAAGAGGGCGATCACCGCCGTCACCGCACGGGAGGTGGGCAGGACGATGGACCACAGGATGCGCCACTCGCCCGCACCGTCCATCCGTGCCGCGTCGATCAGTTCGCCCGAGGTCTCGGAGTAGAACGCGCGCAGGACGAGGATGTTGAAGACGGAGACCGCGCCCGGCAGGATCAGCGCCCACCACGCGCCGTAGCCGCCCAGTCCGGTGACCACCAGGAACGTCGGGATGAGGCCGCCGTTGACGAACATGGTGATGATCAGCAGGACCAGGACGAAGCGGTGTCCCAGTGACCGCGGCCGCGACAGTCCGTAGGCGCACAGGATCGAGACGACCATGGACACCGCCGTGCCGACCACCGTGATGCCGAGACTCACCAGGAGCGCGGTGAGGACGGTCGAGTCCTCCAGCATCTGGCGGTACGCCACCGTGGTCAGGCCGTCCGGCCAGATCACCAGGCCGCCGGCCCGGTTGATCGCCCCGGGGGTGGAGAAGCTGGTCAGGACGACGATCCACAGGGGCACCAGGACGACGGCGAGCGTCCCCCCGAGGGTGAGCCCCTTGGCCGCCCGGCCGACGGCGGTCGGCGGCTCCTCCCACGCCGGGCGGGTGCTTCGGGCCCTGCCGCGGGAGACCTTCGCGTCGCCGCGTGTGCGGCCGCTGGACCTGATCGTGAGCGTCTCGGTCATTTCCGGTACAACCCGTCCTCGCCGAAGGCGTGCGCCAGCCGGTTGGCGCCCCAGATGAGCAGCAGTGAGAGCACGCTCTTGAAGAGGCCCGCCGCCGCGCCGTAGCTGTAGTCGCCGGTGGCGATGCCGTAGTAGAAGGAGAAGGTGTCCAGCACGTCCGCGGCGTCGCGGCCGACCGCCTCGCGCTGGATGAGGAACTGTTCGAAGCCGACCGACAGCGCGTTGCCCAGGCGCAGCACCAGCATCAGCACGATGACTCCGCGCAGGCCCGGCAGCGTGATGTGCCACATCCGCCGCATGCGCCCCGCACCGTCCGCGGCCGCCGCCTCGTACAGCTCGCTGTTGATCGCGCTGAGGGCCGCGAGGAAGACGATGATCCCCCAGCCGGCCTCCTTCCAGATCGCCTGGGAGGTGACGAGCAGGGCGAAGGTGTCCGGGTCGGACATGATGTCCCAGGTGCCGATGTCGTGCTGCCGCAGGAAGTGGTTGAGCGCGCCCGCGCCGCCCAGCATCTGCTGGAAGATCGTGAGGGCGAGCACCCACGAGAAGAAGTGCGGCAGGTAGACGACGGACTGGACGAAGTTGCGCAGCCGCTCGCTGAGCACCGAGTTGAGCATCAGGGCGAGCGCGATCGGCACCGGGAAGAAGAGGATCAGCTGGACGAAGCTCAGGTACACGGTGTTCTGCATCGCGTCCCAGAACAACGGGTCGCCGAGGAGCCGGTCGAACTGGTCGAGGCCGACCCACTGGCTCTGCATGACCCCGACCAGCGGGTCGTACTCCTGGAAGGCGGTGACCACGCCGAACAGCGGGACGTAGCCGAACACGAGGAGCAGGACGACCGCGGGCGCGGTCATCAGGAGCAGCGACCGGTCGCGCCGCAGTCTGATCCGCCAGTTCGACCGCACCGGTCCCGCCGGACGCTCCGCCCGCGCGGTGCTCACTGGCCCGTGCCGTACTTCTCGAGGACGTTCTCGGTCATCCACTGCTTGAGCCGGTCGCCGCTGCCGGACTTCCAGGCCGAGACCGCGGCCTGCACGTCGGAGACCTTCTTCTTCCCGTGGTAGCAGTCCTTGATGATGTCCGCCACCGCCTGTGCGGCCTCGGCGGTGGCGATGGGCTGGGGCATGGTGTAGTTCATGCCCCAGAAGAGCGGCTTGGTGAGGGCCTTGACGTTGGCGGCCTGCCAGGCCGCGGCGTACTTGGTGACCTCCGCGTCGCCCGGGCTGCTGATGACGGCTGACGGGGCGGAGAGGAACGGGAAGGTCTGCGTCTGGACGAACTTCTTGCCGTCGTCCGTGTAGGTCGGCTCGCCGTTCACGCGGGTGTGGTGGACGCCTTCGACGCCGAAGTTGGCCATCGTGTACTCGGCGCTGCCGAAGGGGGCGGCCAGGTAGTTCGCGACCGAGAGCAGCTCCTCGATCTGGGCCGGCTTCAGACGGGCGTTGAGGTAGCTCATCATGGAGGTGGAGCCGCCCATGTAGACGACGGGCTTGCTCCTGCCGTCGGCGGCGAAGATGTCGAAGGCGCCGCGCCGGTAGTTCTTGTCGGCTGCGGTGCCTGCCTGGTGGTCGGCCATGTTGAAGCCGCTCGTGCCGCCGCCCTGGATCAGTACCTTTCCGCTGTAGAAGCGGGTGTTGCCGTTGGCGACGTCTCCCGCGAGCGCGTCCGGGTGCATGTAGCCGGACTTGGCCAGGCGGTGGTGCCAGTCGAGCGCCTCCAGGAACTCCTGGGTCTCGAACAGGTGGACCAGCTTTCCGTTGTCGACCCGCCACTTCAGGGGCCCGCCCCAGGAGGTGTACAGGAAGGTCCACAGGTCGTCGAAGGCCCACACCCCCCGCTTGGCGTCGGTCAGCTCCTTGCCGAGGCTCATCAGGTCGTCGGCGGACTTCACCTGGCCGGCGGTGATGCCGCGCGATTCGAGGATGTCCCGGCGGAAGAAGGTCACGCCGGGGATGGCGAAGCTGGTGGAGAAGCAGGGGATGCCGTACAGCTTGTCGCCCCACACACCGGTCTGCCAGGCGCCCGAGGGTATGGCTGCCAGGTTGGGGTACTTCTTGATCTTGTCGCCGGACAGGTGGGGGGTGAGGTCCGCGAGCTGGGTCCCGGCCAGCGCGCCGACGTTGAAGTTCGCGTTCCACCAGGTGGGCAGCTGGATCCAGTCCGGCAGCTTCTGGGCGACGGTCATGGTCGGGACGATGGTGTGGTAGTTGTTCCCGTCCGCCGGCTTCATCGTGAGCTCGACGCCCAGGGCCTTGTTCATGGCCTGGTAGAAGGAGTTGCCGGCCGGCGGGACGGTGCCCCACAGGGGTGTGACCGCCGTGTACGAGCCGCCCTTGCCGGGGACGCCGGAAACGGTCGTGGCGGGGGAGGACGGGTAGGAGAGGAAGCCCGGGTCGGTCGCGGCGTCGGGCCCGCCGGCCACGGACGGGATGTCCGGCTTGACGGAGGTGCTGGGCACATGGGCCGGCAGCGCCGCCTTGAGACCCTGCGCGGTGTTCGCGCCGCTCTTGTGGTCGCCGCCTCCGCCGCAGGCGCTCAGCAGCGGCGCCAGCGCGGCGGTCCCCGCGATCGAGGCGGCGGCGTTCACGAAGGTCCTGCGGTTCAACTCGGTTCTCATGCGGGAGGAACCCTTCTCGTCGAAGCATCGAAGCGTCGCAGCGTCGAAGCGCTTGCCTTGGCAGTCGAAGCGCTTGCCTGGCTGGCGGTGAAAGTAACGGACAAGTTTCGCGCGAAACAACCCCCTTGACGCTGCGAAAGTTTCTCTTGACGGCTTCATTGACAGCCCTGCAGGTCGATGGCACTGTCGAAGCGCTTCGACGAACGCCACACCGCCCAAGCTGCCAAGGGGTTGTCCACGTGAGTTCCCTGTCCGCCTCCGCGGCCGAACTGCCGCCCTTCCGCGATCCCGCGCTCCCACTGCCCCAGCGCGTCGACGACCTGCTCGAACGGCTCACGCTCGACGAGCGGCTCGCGATGCTCCACCAGTACGCGCCGGCCGTCCCGCGCCTCGGCGTCGACTCCTTCCGTACCGGAAGCGAGGCCCTGCACGGCGTCTCCTGGCTGGGGGAGGCCACGGTCTTCCCGCAGGCCGTGGGCCTCGGCGCCACCTGGGACGAGGACCTGGTGCGCCGGGTCGGCGAGGCGGTCTCGCTCGAACTGCGCGCCTTCCACCGCCACCGCGCGCCGGTGATCGCCCCCGACCGCGCCCCCAACAGCCTCCAGGCCTGGGCCCCCGTACTGAACCTGCTGCGCGACCCGCGCTGGGGGCGCAACGAGGAGGGCTACTCCGAGGACCCGGCGCACACCGCCCGACTCGGCGAGGCCTTCTGCCGCGGCCTGTCCGGCGACCACCCGACGTATCTGCGCGCGGCCCCGGTGCTCAAGCACTTCCTCGCCTACAACAACGAGGACGACCGCTGCACGACCTCCTCGGGGGTACGCCCGCGCGTCCTGCACGAGTACGACCTGGCGGCCTTCCGCCCCGTCGTCGCCGCGGGAGTCGCGACCGGCGCCATGGCCGCGTACAACCTGGTCAACGGCCGTCCCTGCCATGTGACCCCGCTCATCAACGACGAACTGCGCCGCTGGGCGGAGCCCACCGGACACGAGCTGTTCGTGGTGAGCGACGCCGAGGCGCCGTCCAACCTGGTCGACCCGGAGCGCTACTTCGACGACCACGCCGAGTCCCACGCGGCCGCGCTCAAGGCCGGCATCGACAGCTTCACCGACCACGGCGAGGACAGCGCGACGCCCGTCGGTCGACTCCGCGAGGCCCTGGAGCGCGGCCTCATCGACGAGACCGACGTGAACCGCGCGGTACGCCGCCAGCTCGAACTCCGCTTCCGGCTCGGAGAGTTCGACCCGGAACTCGACCCGTACGCCGGAATCGGCCCCGAGGTGATCGACTGTCCCGAGCACCGCGCCCTCGCCTGGCACGCCGCGACCGAGTCGGTCGTCCTGCTCAAGAACGAAGGCCTGCTGCCGCTCGACCCGGACCACGCACCCCGGATCGCCGTCATCGGCCCGCTCGCCGACATGCTGTGCGAGGACTGGTACAGCGGCACCCTGCCGTACCAGGTCACCGTCGCCGCCGGACTCGCCGCGGAGCTCGGCGCCCACGGCGGCGAGGTGGTCCATGCCGACGGCTCCGACCGGATCGCCCTGCGCTCCCGCACCACAGGCGAACTCCTCTGCAAGACCTCGTTCGACGTCGTCGACTGGGGCCGCGGCGTCGTGACGCTGCGCGCCGCCGACACCCGCCGCTACCTGAGCCTCAAGGACGACGCCGCACTGGCGGCGGACCAGGACGTCCTCAAGAGCTGGGAGATCCACGAGACCTTCCGCCTGGAGCAGGCGGGAGACGGTGACATACGCCTGCGCTCCGTACTCACCGGACGGTACGCCGCCGTCGACCCGACGGACGGCCGGGTGACCGTCACCGCCGAGAACCCGGACGCCGCCGAACGCTGGCGGCGGGAGCTGCTGCGCGACGGCGCGGCCGAGGCACGGGCCGCCGCCGAAGCCGCCGACGCGGCGGTCGTCGTCCTCGGCAACCATCCGATGATCAACGGCCGGGAGACCGAGGACCGGGCGGGCATCGAACTGCCCGAGGCGCAGGAGGAGCTGCTGCGCACCGTCGCGGCCGTGCGCCCGGAGACGGCGCTGGTCGTGATGAGCAGCTACCCGTACGCCGTCGACTGGGCCGACGAGCACCTGCCCGCCGTGGTGTGGACGTCCCATGGCGGGCAGGAGACCGGCCACGCGCTGGCCGCCGTGCTGCTGGGGGAGGCCGAGCCCGCCGGCCGGCTGCCGCAGACCTGGTACCGGGGAGACGACCCCCTGCCCGACCCTCTCGACTACGACATCATCAAGGCCGGCTGGACCTACCAGTACCACCGGTCGGTGCCCCTCTACCCCTTCGGCCACGGGCTCTCCTACACCGAATTCGTCCACCGCGACCTGCGCCTGTCGCGGCGGTCGATCGCCCAGGACGGCACGGTCGACATCTCGGTGACACTGGCCAACAGCGGCGCCCGGCCCGGCAGCGAGGTCGTGCAGCTGTACGTCCGGGCCCTCGACGCCCGCTACGAGGCCCCCCGGCGGCGCCTCGCCGACTTCCGCAAGGTCCGCCTGGAACCGGGGGAGAGCCAGGAGCTGACCTTCCGGCTGCCGGCCGAACAGCTCGCCCACTGGGACGTCGCCACCCGTGCCTTCACCGTCGACCCCGGAACGTACGAGATCACCGTCGCCCGCTCCGCAGAGGACCAGCTCCTCACCGCACCGCTCACCGTGACCGGGGCGGCCCCCGCACCCCGCGTGGTCGTCGGACGTCGAACCCTGACCGTCGACTTCGACGACCACGCGGACCTCACCCTCGTCGACGCCACCCGCACCAGCGGCGACGCCGTGACACCGGCCGACCCGGCGCGGCCGGCGACGCTCCTCTTCCGCGACGTCGACCTCTCCGGAGCCGTACGCGTGGAGGTCGAGGCCGCACGCGAGGACGAGGGGCCCCAGGAGGCGCGGCTCGAACTGCACGCCGGTGAGCTGCTCCTCGCGGAGATCGGAGTGCCGGTCACCGGCCACCGCCACACGTGGACGACGATCGCGGCCGAGCTCGCCACTCCGCCGGCCGGAGTCCATGACCTACGGCTGACGCTGCACGGGGACTTCCGTCTCGTCGCCTTCCGCCTCGGGACGTCCGCCAGGACCGACTGAGACCCACGGGACCGGCGGGCGGGGGGGGGGGGGGGGCCCCCCCCCCCCCCCCCCCCCCCCCCCCGGGGGCCCCCCCCCCCCCCCCCCCCCCCCCCCCCCCCGGCCGGCCCCCCCCCCCCCCCCCCACCCCCCCCCCCCCCGCCCCCCC
>NZ_JBIBST010000024.1:0-55964 GCF_043077765.1 Streptomyces sp. NPDC015661
GCGGGCACCTCGGCGTCGTGGGGCAGCACCGCCGCGATCGTCCCACCGGAGACGGCGACCGACGCCGGGCGCGTCCCCTCGGGGGTGATGACGCGCGTCGAGCGCAGGACCAGATCTGTGTCGGTCAACGGATGTTCTCCTCTTCTCTCACTTGTTCGCTGCCTGCGGAGGCCAGTTGGCGATCTTCTTGGGGCGCGGCGTCGCGTAGGTGCGTACCTTCGAGGTGGACAGACCGAGCCGCACCAGGGACTCGGCGACGGTCACCGCCGCGCTCACTCCGTCGACGACGGGCACGCCGGTGCGCTCGACGACCCGCTCGGCGAGGCCTGCCATGCCGCCGCAGCCCAGGCAGATCACCTCGGCCCGGTCGTCCTCCACCGCTCGGGCGGCCTGTTCGACGATCGCCTCGACGGTCGTCCTCTCGTCCTCCTCCAGCGCCAGGACGGGGAGCCCGCTGGCCCGTACGGACGCGCAGCGCGCGCTCAGTCCGGCGACGTGGAGGCGCTCCTCGATCAGCGGGACCGTCCGGTCGAGGGTGGTGACGACGGAATAGCTGCGGCCGAGGAACTGGGCGGTGGCGGCGGCCGCCTCGGTGATGTCGACGACCGGCACGTCGAGCAGCTCCTGCAGGCCTTCGCGGCCGTGCTCGCCGTACCCGGCCTGGATGACCGCGTCGAAGGGCTCCGGATAGGCGCGGACGGTCTCCATCACGGCGATCGCGGCGAGGTAGCTCTCGTAGTTGCCCTCGACCGACTCCGCTCCGAACTCCGGGGTCAGCGCGACGATCTCGGTGCCGGGCGCGGCCACGGCCGCCGCCTGCCTGCCGATCGCGTCGGTGATGGACTGTGTGGTGTTGACGTTGACGACGAGGATGCGCATCAGCCGGCCTTCCGCTCGTTCCGTTCGTTCGGCCCGGTGGGTCATTCGGCGGCGACGGCGATGGACTCGCCGTCCACGTCGCGGATCGGCGCCTTGCGGTCCGCGACGATCGCGTACAGCCCGGCGCCGAGGACGGCGCCCACGAACCAGGAGAATCCGGCGACGGCGTGGAAGAAGGGCGCCAGGGCGACGACCACGGCGACGGCGGCGCCGGGCAGGAAGGCGGCGACGGCGCGCGGGTTGAAGCCGTGGCGGTAGTGGTACTCGCCCTGCGGGTTCTCGGTGTAGAGGTCGGGCACGTTGACCCGGGACCTGCGGAGCAGCCAGTAGTCGGCCATGATCACGCCGAAGAGCGGTCCGAGCAGGGCGCCGAGCCCGCCGAGGAAGTAGTTGACGGCGATCGGGCTGTTGTAGAGGTTCCAGGGCAGGATGACCAGGCCGATGACCGCGCTGACGACGCCCGCCCGCCGGAAGTCGAGCTTGCGCGGGAAGAGGTCGATGAGGGCGTAGATCGGCGCGACGAAGTTGGCCAGCAGGTTCACGGCGACGGTCAGGGCGATCAGGGCGAGGGAGGCCGCCGCCAGGAGCGCCATGTTCGGGATGGTCCGGACGATGTCCGTGGGGCTGGTGATGACGCGGCCGTCGAGCTTGAACTGCGCTCCGCTGAGGACCACGACGATGCCGGCGAAGAACAGCATGTTCAGCGGGATGCCGATGACGTTGCCGCGCACGATCGAGGCGCGGCTCTTGGCGGACCGGGTGAAGTCGCAGAAGTTCAGGACGAAGGTCCCGTAGACGACCACCCACAGGGCGGCGGCCTGGAGGATCTGCAGCCACATCTCGCCGCCGATGAGCGGTGCGTCGATGGAGAGGGCGATGGAGGCGTCGGCGCGGACGAACATCCAGACGGCGAGGGCGCACATGGTGATGAGCGTGGTCGGCGCGGCGAAGGCCATGTAGCGCCGGATCATCTGCATGCCGTAGCTGACGATGACGAGCTGCACGGCCCAGAGGGCCAGGAAGGTGATCCAGCCGAGGGTGGACTGGCCGAGCAGCGTGTTCTCGTCGAGCGACGCCAGTCCGGGGAACATCGCGACGAGCAGGGCGCTCAGGACGGTGGAGGCCAGATAGGTCTGGATGCCGAACCAGGCGATGGCGACGATGCCGCGGACGGCCGCAGGTATCTTCGCGCCCTTGATGCCGAACGCGATGCGGCTCATCACCGGGAAGGGCACGCCTGTCTTGTGGCCCATGAAGCCGGAGAGCGTCAGGAGCAGGAAGAGCAGTACGGAGGCGAGCGCGAAGGCCGCGAGGATGCCCCAGACGTTCAGTCCGAGGGCGAAGAGCCCGATCGCGAAGGCGTAGTTCCCGAGGCTGTGCACGTCGTTGGCCCAGAGGGTGAAGACGTTGTACGCGCCCCAGCGGCGGCCTTCCCTCTTCGTCGGGGCCAGGTCGTAGGTGTACAGAACGGAGCCGGTTGCGCGACGGAGGGCCTGGCGACCGGTGGAGGTCTGAGGCGGAGTCTTTAGATGTTTCCACAAAGTGGAAGTGGTTTTCCGATCGACAGAACGTAGTTTTCTCCAAGAGCAGCGTCAAGGGCTCGGCGAGAACGACTTCCCTCTACACGCGTCCACCTCGCCAGAGTCCGGATCGCCGGACAAAGCGCATAAAACGCGACGAGCCCGGGTCTCAAAGGAGAGACCCGGGCCCGTCGTTGGTTCAGCGGTTGGGCTCCTGCATGGTGACGCAGTGGGCGCCACCGCCGCCGTTGCCGTAGAGGTTGTCGAGGTTCAGCTGGACGACGGGGCGGCCGTAGGCGGCGGCGATGGCCGACTTGGCCGCCGCGTCCTTGGCGGTGTCGCCGAACTGGGTGGTGATGATCGCCTGGTTGGTCACCGTCCAGTTCATGTAGGAGCTGAGGAAGTCGGCCTGCTTGCCCACCTGGATACGGGGCAGGGTGTCGGGCCCTTCGATGGTGAGGACCTGGAGCCTGCGCCCTCTGGCGTCGGTCGCGTTGACCAGGGTGTCGCGGATGGCCTGCGCGTTGGCGGTCCACACGTCCGGGCGCACGGCGCCGGCCAGCTGCACCATGACCACGCCGGGCCGGATGTAGCGGGCGGTTCCGTCGATGTGGCCGTCGGTGACGTCCTGCCCGGTGACGCCGGGCAGCCAGATCATCTTGGACGCGCCGAAGCGGGACAGCAGTTCGGCCTCGATCTGGCTGCGGGACTTGCCGGGGTTGCGGTTGCTGTTCAGCCAGCAGCTCTCGGTGGCCATCACGGTGCCGTCGCCGTCGTACTCGATTCCGCCGCCCTCACCCACCACCGACGCGTTCGCGAACGACACGCCCGCGTAGGAGGCCACCTTCGGCGCCACCGTGCGGTCCTTGGAGTAGGCGGAGGTCGGGAGGCCGTAGAAGGTGGTGGCGTTCTCGCCCCAGGCATTGAAGTTCAGGCCGAAGGCGTCCAGGCCGCCGGCCCCGTCCACACGGAACAGCGGGCCGGTGTCGCGCATCCAGCAGTCCGAGACGGGGATGGAGCTGATGACCGTGACGGTGGACCCGCAGGCGGTCCTGGCCTGCGAGGCGGCGGAAGAGCCGTCCGCGCACATGACGACCGGCTCGTACTTGGCGACTTCCTTGGCGAGCTTGGCGATGTCGGCCTGGATCTTGGACAGCAGGTTGCCCCAGATCGTGTAGCTGGACGGCCAGGCCATCCAGGTCCGCTTGTGCGACGCGTCCTCACCGGGGACACGCCAGGACGCGGCCATCGCGGGCTGGATGCCGCCGAGGACGGGACCCACCGCCAGGGCGGCCGCGGCCGCTCCGCCGCGGGCGAGGAGGCTTCTGCGGCTGATGCCGGGACGTTCGCCGTCGTGCTCTGTCTTCACGTGGTGCTCCTTCTTCCAAAGGTTCTGTACGTGCAGGCGCGCTTGCTCAGCGGGTTGCTCAGTGGACCGGGTCCAGCAGCCCCTCCTCCCTGACCATCCGGCGCTCGGTGGCCAGATCGAGACTTCGGGCGAAGGCCCAGTAGAGGCCTCCGGCCACGGGCAGGCCGACGAAGATCGAGCAGTCGACGCCGCCGAGGCGCTCCGCGACGGGCCCGACGAAGAGGCCAGTGATGACCATGAACGGGGCCATGCAGGCCAGGCCGATCGCATAGGCGAGGTTCCCGCGCCAGCCCCAACGGCCGTAGATCCCCTGCGGGTTGAAGATCTCCTTGACGACGTACTGGCCGCGCCGGACGAAGAAGAAGTCGACCAGGTTGATGGCGGTCCACGGGATGAAGAGGTACGTCAGGAGGACCACCACGTTGGCGAAGAACCAGTTGAACTGGTCGATGCCGACGAGGGTGGAGACCGTGCCGACGGCGGCCAGCATGATCCCGATCGTGGCGACCCGGATGGACCTGGTGGGCTTGACCGGGCGGAACGAGTCGACGATCGAGATCATCGTGAGACTGCCGCCGTACTGGTTGATCGCCATGATGGAGAGCAGCCCGACCAGCAGGACGACGACCGCGATCGTGCCGAACCCGCCGAACAGCCGGTCGGCCGACAGCTTCAGCGCGGTGACCGGGTCCGTGCCCTCGGGTGCGGCGGCCGAGACCACGGCACCGAGGACGAAGACCCAGATCCCGGAGACCGCGCTGGGCAGGTAGGTCCACCAGAAGGTGCTGCGCACGGGGACGTCGGGTCTGAGGTAGCGCGAGTAGTCCGAGACGTACGGCGCCCAGCCCAGCTGGAACCCGGCGACGAAGACGAACACGAGCATGAACGGGGCGAGTTCGAACGGGCCGGCGGTCCACGCGTCGTCGGGCAGCCCTCCGCCGAACAGGGCGGACGCGGTGACGGCCGCGGTGATCACGACGAAGGGCCAGGTGAGCCACTTGTTGAGCTTGTGGATCCACTCGTACCCGAACAGCGCGATCACGGTCGCCACCGCGGCGGCGAGCAGATAGCCGAGGGTGTTGGGTATCCCGGTGAGCAGGTTCATGGCCTGGCCGGACAGCAGGGCGTCCGAGGTGTTGAAGGCCACGTAGTTGACCAGGGCGAACACCCAGACGGTGAGAGCGGCCCCCAGATAGCCGAACTGGGGCCGCGACTGCACGAGTTGGGGCAGCCCCAGCTGGGGCCCCTGGGCCGAGTGGAACGCCATGAAGAACGTTCCGAAGAGGGAGCCGAGGACGGTGGCGACCACCGTCCACACGAGCGAGGCCCCCATGGACAGCGTCACGACGCCGGTGGCGAGGCCGGTGAGATTGAGGCTGCCGACGAACCAGATGGCGCCGACGCTCGACGGTTTGCCATGCCGTTCCGAGAGGGGCACCCAGTCGATCGAGTGCTGTTCGATGCCCGCGTGCGATGCGGAATCACGCGTCGGCGAGTCAACTGGCCCCATGTGGGCTCCTGTTCAGGGGTGCGTTCATGAAGCCGTACAGCGCTGCGCGACACGCCGGCGCTGTACGGTGCGCTCACCCTAGGGACTGACTCAAATTTCAGTCAATGGCAGGGACGCAGCTCTCTGACGAAACTTTCAGTCATCCCGGTCTCAGGCGACCGGCTGCTGCTGGGTGACGCAGTGGATGCCCCCGCCGCCCGTGCCGAGGCGGTCGATGTTCAGCTGCTCGATGTACCGGTCGGGGTAGAGGCGCTGCAGCGTCGCCCGGGCCGCCTCGTCCGCCCTCCGGTCGCCGAACTGGGCCGAGATGACGGCGTCGTTGCAGAGGTAGAAGTTGGCGTACGAGGCGAGGAAGTCCCGGTTCGTGGAGCGGATCTTGTTGTAGTCGGGGCCCTGGAGGCGCATCACGTCCAGGGCGCGGCCCGCCGCGGTGGTCTCGGCGGACAGGACGCTGTACTGCCGGCGGGCGTCGCGGGCGAAGGCGTCGGTGTCGGCCGCGACGGGCATCTGGACGAGGGCCTCGCCGGGGGCGAGGAAGCGGGAGGTAGCGTCGACGTGGTCGTCGGTGATGTCCTGTCCGTAGACGCCGTCGAACCAGATGACCTTGGACGCGCCGTACGCCTGGCACATCGCCTTCTCCAGCTGCCGCTCCGACATCCCGGGGTTCCGGTTGCGGTTCACCAGGCTGCTGCGGGTCGCCATCAGGGTGCCGGCGCCGTCCTGCTCGATCGCGCCGCCCTCGCCGACGAGATCGGCGTAGGTGAACGGCACGCCCACGTGGGCGGCGATCCGCTCGGCGGCGAGGGCGTCCCTGGCGTGGGTCTGCTTGTTGCCCCAGCCGTTGAAGTTGAGGCCCACGGTGTCGAGACCGCCGTGGCCGTCCGTACGGAAGACCGGCCCGGTGTCGCGCATCCAGCAGTCGTCGACGGGGACGGAGCTGATGACCGTGACGGTGGAGCCGCACATCGAGCGGGCCTTGGCGGCGCTCCCGGGGTTGGCGCACATGACGACGGGCTCGTACGTGGCGATCGTGCGGGCGATCAGGGCGATGTCCGCCTGTACGCCGCTCAGCTTGCCGGGCCAGATCACGGTGCTGTCCGGCCAGGCCATCCACGTACGGGTGTGCCGGACGTCCTCGACGGGCACCCGGAAGGTGCCCGCGGCGGCGGTGGCCCGTTCGGGGAGGGCGGTCGTCGCGAGGGCGGCGCCCGCGGCGGTCAGTCCGGCCGCCGCGAGGAACCGGCGCCTGTTGAGGCCGGGTCCCGCGTGCCGGGCGACAGCGTGTTCGTTCATGGTTGACCTCCTGTGTCAACGACGGTGGGGGGTGAGGGGCGTTCAGAGCGCCCGGCGAGCCTCGGCGATCGCCTCGGGGTCCCAGCCGGGGCGGGGTACGGACTCCAACAGCAGCCGTGTGTACGGGTGTTGGGGTGCGGCGAGTACCTCGGCGGTGGGGCCCGCCTCGACGACACGGCCCTTTCGCATGACGATGACGTCGTCGGTGACGCACCGGACCACGCCCAGGTCGTGGGTGATGAACAGGTAGCCGATCCGGGTCTCCTCGCGGATGTCGGCGAGCAGGTTGAGGATCTGCGCCTGTACGGAGACGTCGAGCGCGGCGACCGCCTCGTCCAGGACGAGGACGGCCGGTTCGACGGCGAGGGCGCGGGCGATGGCGACGCGTTGGCGCTGACCGCCGGAGAGCTGGCGGGGCCGGGCGTCGGCGGCGCGGGTGCCGAGCCCGACCTGGTCGAGGAGCTCCCGGATGCGCCGGTCGTGGTCGGTGCCGGGGAAGTGCAGGCGCAGGGTCTCGCGCAGGACCTGTTCGACGCTGGTGCGCGGGTCGAGGGAGAGGTACGGGTCCTGGAAGACCATCTGGACCTCGCGCGCACGGGCCAGGCGCCGGGCCCGGCCGCGCTGTCGGGCACCGCGGGCCTCTCCTCGTACGAGGACGTCGCCGGCGTCCGCCTGTTCCAGACCGACGACGATCCGGGCGGTGGTGGTCTTTCCGGAGCCGGATTCGCCGACGATGCCCAGGGACCCGCCCTCGGGGAGGGTGAAGGAGACGTCGTCGACGGCGCGGACGCTCCCGAAGGTGCGGTGGAGGCCGACGGCCTCCAGGACGTTCTCAGGCATCGACGGGGCTCCCTTCGAGACGGTCGCTGTGGTGGCAGGCGGCCTGGTGGTGCGGCAGTCCGGGCGTGGGCCGCGGCTCGGGGGCCTGTTGGTCGCAGATCTCGGTGGCGAGGTGGCAGCGGGCGGCGAACGGGCAGCCGTGCAGCTCCTGCCGGAGGTCCGGGGGCTGGCCGTCGATCGCGTCGAGCCTGCCTCGGGGGGCTTCCAGGCGGGGCGTGGAGGCGAGCAGTGCCGAGGTGTACGGGTGCCGGGGCCGGGCGAAGAGGGCCTCGGCGGGGCCGCTCTCCACGATCCGGCCGGCGTACATGACGTACACGCGGTCGCTGATGGCGGCGGCGAGGTCGAGGTCGTGGGTGACGAAGAGCAGGCCGGTGCCGAAGCGTTCGCGGAGTCGGGCCAGGAGGGCGATGACCTCGGCCTGGGTGGTGACGTCGAGCGCGGTGGTGGGCTCGTCGGCGAGCACGAGGACGGGGTCGCCCATGAGGGCGGCCGCGATCATGACGCGTTGCAGCATGCCGCCGGAGACCTGACCGGGGTACTTGCCGAGGGCCGAGTCGTCGAGACCGACTGCCCGCAGGAGCTCACCGGCGCGGGCGGTGGCGTCCGCCCGGCTCATGGTCCCGGTCAGGGTCACGCTCTCGACGAGGAAGTCGCCGATGCGGCGCAGCGGGTTGAGGGCGGCGCGCGGGTCCTGGAAGACCATGGACACCGTGCCGCTGCGCAGGTCGCGGAGCTGGTCGGCGTTCATGGTGAGGACGTCCTCGCCGCGCACCCGGACGGCGCCTTCGACGACGGCGCCGGGTGGCAGCAGGTTCAGGGCGCTGCGTGAGGTGAGGGTCTTCCCGGACCCGGATTCGCCGACGAGGGCGACGGTCTCGCCCGTCGCGACGTGGAGGTCGACGCCGTCGAGGACGGGGCGGGCCGTGCCGGGCAGCGTGATGCGGAGCCCTTGGACGTCGAGCGTGTACGTATCGGTCATCGGTCTCTCCTGGCGACGCGGTCGGCCCAGCGCTCTCCGACCACGTTGAAGGCGACGACGGTGAGCACGATGAACGCGCAGGGCAGGATCGCGGACAGCGGGTAGCCGTGCTGGATGGCGGTCTGGCCGTCGAAGACCATGCGGCCCCAGTCGGGGGTGAGCGCGGGTACGCCCAGGCCGAGGAAGGACAGGCCGGCGAGGTCCATCAGTGCGTAGCCGAAGTTGATGGTGGACTGGGCGAGGACGACGGGGGCGATGTTGGGCAGGATGTGGCGCAGGCTGATCTGGAGGGCCGAGTGCCCCTGGACCTGGTAGGCGCTGACGTAGGGGCGTTTGCGTTCGGCCAGGACGAGGGAGCGGGTGAGCCGGCTGACGTACGGCATGTAGGCGATGGAGAGGGCGATGACGGGGGCGAGCAGTCCTTCGCCGTAGATCGAGATGATCAGGATGGCGAGGAGCATGCCGGGGAACGCGAAGACCAGTTCGGTGCTGCGTGACAGGACGGAGTCGAGCCAGCCGCCCCGCCAGCCCGCGGCCATGCCGACCGCGACTCCGGCGAGGGTGGAGAAGACCACGACCCCGAGGGGTCCGAGGAGTGAGGTGCGGGCGCCGAGGAGCAGCCGGGAGAGGGTGTCGCGTCCGGCGGCGTCGACGCCGAGCAGGTGCTCGGGGGAGGGTCCGGCCAGTGCGTTGCCGAGGTCGACCGCGTTGGGGTCGTACGGCACGAGCCAGGGCGCGAGGAGCGCGGCGACGGTGACGACGGCGACGAGGCCGAGGCAGACCAGGTGGAGCGGGGACCTGGCGGTGCGGATCTTCGCGAGGCCGGGCCTGCGGGTCAGGACGGCGGTCATACGGAGGAACTCCTCGATCCGAGGGTGATCCGCGGGTCGACCAGGGGCAGCAGCAGGTCGACGACCAGGTTCACGGTCATGAAGAGAGCGACGACGATCAAGGAGATGGCCTGGACGGTCGGGAAGTCCTTGGTCGTGGTGGACAGTTCGAGGAGCTGGCCGACGCCGCCGATGCTGAAGGCGGTCTCCACGAGGATCGTGCAGACCAGGAGGGTGGAGACGATCAGTCCTCCGGTGGTGAGGACGGTGCCCAGTGAGTTGCGGAACACATGGCGGCGGATGACCTGGCTCTCCGGGACGCCCCGGCTGCGGGCGACCGTGACGTGCTCGCTGTCGAGGGCCTCGACCATGGCGGAGCGGGTGACGCGGGCGAGCATGCCGATCAGGTAGAGCGCGAGGGCGATCGCCGGGAGGGTGAGGTGCCAGACCTGGTCGAGGAAGCCCTCGCCGGAGCCGCTGCTGGGGAACCAGCCGAGGTTGACGGCGAAGAGTCCCTGGAGGAGGACGGCGGCGACGAAGGAGGGGGTGCCGACGGCGAGCGTGGTCCCGACGAGGACGGCCGAGTCGGTGCCGCCGCCGCGTACGGCGGCGACCCATCCCAGGACCAGGCCGATCACGACGACGACGGCCAGTGCCATCACGACGAGCAGCAGCGTGGTGGGGAGGCGGTCGGCCAGGAGCCGGGAGACGTCGGTGCGGTAGGTGATGGACCGCCCGAAGTCGCCCTGCAGGATGTCGCCGAGCCAGCTGAGGTAGCGGACGAAGAAGGGGTCGTCCAGGTGGTATTGGGCGTTGATCGCGGCGAGCGCCTCGGGTGAGGCGGAGCGGCCGGAGAGCAGGAAGCCGGCCGGGTTGCCCGGCGCCAGGTACATGGCGCCGAAGACCACGAACGACGCACCGAGCAGGGTGGCGGCCATCTCCGCCACCCGGCGTACGGCGAATCTCACGAAGTTCACGGCGTGGCCCCCGCGGCCGGTGCGCCGACGTCGGCGGCCCACGGGTAGTACATGTACGCGATGGTGGTGGGGGCGCCGGTGATCCTCTTGTTGAGGAAGACCGCGGTGGGCCACTCCGCGACGGGGATCCACGGCAGCTGCTCGGCGGCCCGCTGCTGCAGCTCGGCCTCGATCCTCATGCGCTGGTCGGGCTGGTAGACGGCGGTGGCCTCGTCGACGAGGGCGTCGTACCCCTTGTCGGTGTAGCCGGCGAAGTTCATGTAAGCGCCGGTCTTGAAGTTCTGCAGCAGGTCCAGCGGGTCGGTGATCGAGTCGTAGTAGGTGAGCGGGAACATGTCGATGCCCTCGCGCGCCTTGGGGTCGGTGAAGAGCGCCGTGAAGGCGTTGGGGGCGATCGTCTTGAGGTTGATCTTCAGCCCGATCTGGGTGCCCGCCGCCTGGATCGCGGTGGCGAGGAGGGAGACGTCCTGGCCGATGGAGCTGGTGGCGACGGTCAGGGTCTTGCCGGTGGCGCCGGCCTCCTTGATCAGCGCCTTGGCCTTCTCGATGTCCTGGGCGGCGGGCGGCAGCGCGCCGAAGGCGGCCTGCCGGGTCTTCTCCGAGGCTCCGGCCCAGGCGGCCCGGGTGGTGAGGGAGGTGGTGACGGTGCCGGCGCCGCCGAGTCCGGCCTTGACGAACCCGGAGCGGTCGAGGGCCAGGGAGAGCGCCTTGCGTACCCGGAGGTCGCCGAGCGCGCCCGTCATGTTGGTGATGTTGACGTTGACCGTGCTCAGGCCCTCGCCGAAGTAGAGGGTGCCGACGCCGCTGTCGCGCAGTCGGCCGTAGCTCTCGGTGGGGATCAGATAGCCGCCGTCGATCTCGCCGCTGAGCATGGCGTTCGTGCGGGCCGAGGGGTCGGTCAGGACCCGGAAGACGGCCTTCTTCGCCTTGGCCTTCGTACCCCAGTAGCCGTCGAAGCGCTCCAGCTCGATCGACTGGCCCTTGCTCCACGCGCCGAGCTTGAACGGGCCGGTACAGGCGAGGTCACCGGTGGTGCCGTAGTCCTTGCCCGCCGCCTCGACGCCGGCCTTGGAGGCGACGACGCCCGCGGCGGTCGCCATGTACTGGGGGAACTGGGAGTCCGACTTCCTGAGCTTGACGGTGACCTGGAGCGGGCCGGTCTTCTTTATGGAGGCGACGTTCTGGAAGGTCTGTGCCCAGGCGGCGGCGTTCTTCGGGTCCCGCTGCCGGCCGAGGCTGTAGATCACGTCGTCGGCGGTCATCGTCCTGCCGTCGTGGAACCGCACGCCGGCGCGCAGGTCGTAGACCCAGGTGGTGGGGTCCGGGTTCGACGCCTTCCGCGCCAGGCCGGGCTCCACGGCGAGGCCCGGTGTCCAGCGCATCAGGCTCTCGCACACGTTGGACAGGATCGTGTTCTGCGGATAGTCGAACGCCATCGTGTAGTCGAGGGTGGGCGGCTCGGCGTAGACGGCCCAGGTGAACGAGTCGATCTCGCCCCGGGCCTTCGGCGTGGCGGCGGAGAGCTTGGTCTCGGAGCCGCCGGTACCGGTGTCCTTGGGCGGGCCGACGCAGGCCGCGAGGGCCGCGAGGGAGGTCAGGGCGGCCGTCGTCACGGCGATCCGTCCGCGCGTGCCGCGGGGACGTCTGCTGCCGGAGGGCAGGGATGGGGTCATCGTCGCGCTCTCATTCCGTGATGTCCGTCTGTTCCGTGATTTCCGTGCGGGGTGCGGGGCCGGAGGGCCGCCGGTGCGGCCCTCCGGGAGCGGTCCGTCCGCGGCTCAGGCGCCGGCGGGCACGGCGGGGATCTGCTGTGTGATGCAGTGGACCCCGCCGCCGCCGTACGCGATCGCGGGTGCCCGCACCCCGACGACCTTGCGGCCCGGGTACGCGGCGGCGATGACCGCGAGCGCCTCGTCGTCCTGGGGCACGCCGGCCACCGGGACGACGACGCCGCCGTTGGCCACGTAGTAGTTCAGGTACGACACCTCGACCTCGCCGCCGGCGACGTCGGCGAACGCGGTCTGCGGGATGTCGACGATCTCGAACGGCCGCCCCTGGGCGTCGGTCGTGGCCTCCAGCACCGCACGGTTGGCACGCATCCGGGCGTAGTCGGGGTGCGCGGGGTCGTCGGGCAGGGAGACGACGACCTTACCGGGAGCGGCGAAGGCGCAGACGCCGTCGACGTGCCCGTCGGTCTCCGTGTCCAGCAGACCGCCGTACGGAAGCCAGACAACCTTGTCCACGCCGAGCTGGGATTTCAGTTCCGTCTCGATCTCGAACCGGTTCATGCCGGGGTTCCTGTTGGGGTGGAGCAGGCACTGCTCGGTCGTGATCAGGGTGCCTTCGCCGTCGACGGTGATCGCCCCGCCCTCCAGGATCATGTCGGAGGGGATGCGCTCGATGCCGAGGTGCTCCAGGAGGAGGCCGCTGATCCGGTCGTCGGAGTCGTACGGGCTGTGCTTGCGGCCCCAGGCGTTGAAGCGGAAGTCCACTCCGGCGCGGTTGCCGTCGGCGTCGAGCACGAAGAGCGGGGCGGAGTCCCGGAACCAGGAGTCGTCCTGGGCCAGCTCCACCACGGTGATCTCGTGGCCGCACCTCGTGCGGGCCTCCTCGCCGTGGCCGGGCGGCGCGACCATGGTCACGGGCTCGAAGGCGGCGATGGCGCGGGCGACGTTCGCGTACTCCTCCTTGACGTCGTCCAGCACGCTGCCCCACAGGTCCTCACGGACGGGCCAGGCCATCAGGCACCCTTCGTGCGCGGACCACTCGGCAGGCATACGGAATGCAGTCATCACGGGTCTCTCTTCGTTTCGCCAGAAGTACCCGTCGGCGGTGGCCGGCTCTGCCTGGCGGAGGCGCGGGACGGGTACGCGGTGTGAACAGCATCCTCCTCTCGACTGAAAATTCAGTCAAGAGAAGGGACGTGCAAAAACGCGCTTTTGGAGATTCGGTCGGCGGAGCCGGATCAGAGGAAGTACAGACGGCTCAGCGAGACCTGCTGCGCCGGCTCGGAGCGCATCGGATCGCCGTCGAGGGTCACGAGCCCGCTGCGCGGGTCGACGTCCACCTGTCCCAGACGGGCGTTGTGCAGCATGTCCGCCGGGCCGATGCCGCGGGTGTCCCGTACGGCCACCCGGCGGCGGCGGGTCGGCATCGCGTCGGCGCCGAGTCCGGCGGCGGCGCGGCTGACGAAGGCGACGGAGAGCTCGGCCGGAGCGGCGCCATGGGCACCGAACAGGGGGCCCAGGACCAGGGGCTCACAGGTGTCGGTGGCGGCGTTGGGATCGCCCGTGACGCCGTAGGCGGGGAAGCCCGACTTGAGGACCATCTGCGGCTTGGCGCCGAAGAAGGGCGGGCGCCAGAGCACGATGTCGGCGAGTTTGCCGGTCTCGATGGACCCGACCTCGTGGGCGAGGCCGTGGGCGATCGCCGGGTTGATGGTGAGCTTGGCGATGTACCGGAGCACGCGCGCGTTGTCGTCGTGTGCGCCGTCGCCCTCAAGGGGCCCCAGCTCGGCCTTCATCTTGCCGGCCATCGCGAACGTACGCCGGACGGTCTCCCCCGCGCGGCCCATGCCCTGCGCGTCGGAGGAGGTGATCCCGATCGCGCCGAGGTCGTGCAGGACGTCCTCCGCACCCATGGTCCCGGCCCGGATCCGGTCGCGCGCCATGGCGGCGTCGCCCGGGAGGTCGGTCTTGAGCGCGTGGACGGAGACGATCATCCCGTAGTGCTCGGCGATGGCGTCCCGCCCGAAGGGCAGGGTGGGGTTGGTGGAGGAGCCGATGACGTTCGGCACGCCCGCCATCTTCAGGACGTTGGGGACGTGTCCGCCGCCGCAGCCCTCGATGTGGAAGGCGTGGATCGTACGGCCTTCCAGGACGCGGAGGGTGTCCTCCACGGAGAGGCACTCGTTCAGTCCGTCGCTGTGGAGGGCGACCTGGACGTCGTGCTCCTCGGCGACCCGCAGGGCGGTGTCGAGGGCGCGGGTGTGGGCGCCCATGTCCTCGTGGACCTTGAAGCCGCAGGCACCGCCCTCGGCCAGGGCCTCCACCAGGGGCGCCTCGTCGGAGGCGGAGCCCCGCGCAAGGAAGCCGATGTTGACCGGCCAGGCGTCGAAGGCGTCGAACCCGAGCCTGAGCGCCCAGGGGGAGTTCACGCCGACGCCCCAGCTCGGCCCGATCTCCTGGCCGATGATCGTGGTGACGCCGCTCGCGAGCGAGGCCTCCATGATCCGCGGGGACAGCAGATGGACGTGGGTGTCGATCGCACCGGCGGTGGCGATCAGGCCTTCGCCCGGGATCATCGTGGTTCCGGTGCCGACGACGACGTCGACGCCGTCGAGGGTGTCGGGGTTGCCGGCCCGCCCGATCGCGTGGATCCGGCCCTCGCGGATGCCGATGGACACCTTGCGGATGCCCTGCACGGCGTCGATCACCAGGACGTTGGTGATCACGACGTCGCACGTGTCCCGGACGGTCGCTGCCTTGAGGTGCATGCCGTCACGGGCGGTCTTGCCGAAGCCCGCGAGGAACTCGTCACCGTACGCCTGGGCATCCGACTCCACCCGTACGACCAGCCCGGAGTCTCCGAGCCGGACCCGGTCCCCCGCGCGGGGCCCGTGCACGGTGGCGTACTCGTGCGGATCGATGTGCCGGCTGCTGCCGGGCGCGCAGTGGTCGCTGTGTCTGGTGGGCCTGCTCATCGCTCCGCCCCTTCCGCTCCGAGGTAGCCGCAGGCGGCGGCACGCTTCAGGGCCTCGGCCTTCGCGCCGGGCCCGTCCAGCGGGCCGTCGACCAGGCCCGCGAAACCGATGGCGATCCGGTCGCCGCCCATCGGTACGAGTCCGACCTCGACGGTGGCGCCGGGGTCGAACCGGGTGGACGACCCGGCCGGGGCGGCGAGCCGCATGCCGTAGGCGGCGGCGCGGTCGAAGTCGAGGCGCGGGTTCGCCTCGAAGAAGTGGAAGTGCGAGGTCACGCTGACCGGGACCGCCGCCGCGTTGCGCACCCACAGGGTGATCTGCGGTTCCGGCTCCGGCAGGGTGTCCGTGTGGGGCAGGACGGCCCCGGGGGCGCCGTCGTCGTGTTCCACGTCGCCGAAGGGGGCGCTGATGACGGCCAACCGGGTGCCGTCGTCGAACACCGCCTCGACCTGGATCTCCGTCACGACGTCGGTGACGCCGGGGAGCACGTCGTCCGGGCCGAGGACTCCGCGGCCGCGGTCGAGGGCCTCGGCCAGGTGGAGGCCGTCGCGTGCGGCCTCGCAGACGGTGTCGGCGATCAGCGCGGTCGCTTCCGGCACGTTGAGCCGCAGCCCGCGCTCCAGGCGGGTGCGGGCGAGCTGGGCGGCGGTGAAGAGCAGCAGCCGGTCCCGTTCGGCAGGAGTCAGAGGCATGTCGCCCCCTGTCTGAAGGGTCTGGTCGGACGCAAGGTGTCCCTGTCCTTTCCACGAAGTGTCAGAGGGGTGCAGGGCGTTCACTGTGACACTGACTGAAATATCAGTCAAGGTCGCGGACGGCGCGAAGACCAGGTGGGACGACGAGGAGGGCGCCGGCTCAGACGGGCGGCATCAGGTCGCTCTCGCTGACGGTGTACGTCAGCAGGGGGTAGACGAAGTCCGTTTCGTTGTTCTCACGGCGTCGCAGCTGATAGAACTCGCGCCTCTGCTCCTCGTCGGCCGGCATGAGCCGCTCACCCTGCGGGAGGTATGCCTGTCCGTCGCGAAACCGGACGAAGGTCTTCGAGGTGCGAAAGGTGAGACCCAGCCATTGGTTGTCCACCGCCGGTGCAGGTGCGTCCAGGACGATCTTGTGCCTCAGCCGCCTATTCGATGCGACGGAGAACGCGACGACGCCGTGATGGGCGAGAGAGATCTCGAACGTCTCGCCACCGCCCTCCTTTGATGCGAAGACGAGCTTCCTCGGCGGGCTCACTTCGGGGTGCTGGTAGCAGGAGAAGACGGCGATGAACGAATCCTCGGCCAGATCGAGGGCTTGGTCGGAATGGCTGCCCATCTTCGTGTAGGCGTTGGTATAGCTCTCGATGAGAGCGTTGTTGAAGCCGACCGAGAGCCCCGCACGTTCCTGGATCCGTCGCGCCAGCCGCTCGTGCACCGCCTGGAAAGGCTGCACCGGACTGCCGTACTGAGTGGTGGTCCGTACGAGAGGCACACCGCCCGCCTCGTCGATCCCGGCGAGGACGGCGCCCCGCCGGCCTTTTCCCACGTCTTCGAGGAGAACCGACGCGGACAGCTCCGTGAAGAAATCCTCGTCGGCCGGCAGAGCGAACGAGAGGATCTCATCCGAGATCGTGGACTCGGGGCGCAAGGTAGTCTCCCGTGTTCATGCTGAAGAGAAATTGGTCGCCGTACTCGATGAAGGACGAGGTCCTGTTCTCCTCGGCGTACAACCTCCGCAGCTCGTCCATGCCGGCCTGTGTCGGTGGCCCCAGCTTCACCAGGTCTCCGGCCCTTTTGAGGAACGTGTCGCCGTCCTTGTGAACGGCTTCGGCGCTCGAACAGCGCACCACATATCCCAGGCGGGTCGGGAGCAGCTCGGCGTCCAGTGTCGAGGGCCGGATCTCGTGGGTGTACAGGCGGTTGGTGGACAGCGGCATGAGGAACACGGAGCCGGGGTGGAGGGTCACGGTGAACTGCTCGGGGAGGGCGACCCCGTCGCGTTCCCCGGCCGGCTCCTTGAGGCGGAAGTGGAGTCTGGTCAGCGCGCTGGCGCCCCTCATGCCGTAGTCGAAGGGGTCGTCGGCCAGGGGCTGCAGCCCGTCGAGCCGGTCGTAGAAGGTGCAGAAGGCCATGATGCCGTTGACGGGCATGTCCTTGGTCTTGTCCGCATGGGACGAGATCTTGGCCTTGGACTGCTTGCGCTCCGCCGTGGCAAGGGTGTTGTGGTAGATCTGCGCGAGGACGTGATTGAGCGGTGCCGGGTTCCGGAAGACGGCGGCGGCCTCGCGGTTCAGAGCGTCGACGATGTGCGTGTCGGTCGGGCGGAAGTCCTCGGTCGGCCCCGAGAGGTTCGTGGAGCACCGGAGCAGGCGGAAATGCAGTTCGTCACCGTCTCGCGTGACGGGCGTCAGATAGATTCCGCTGCGATGGGCCGTTCCGGGCTTGGTGGACTCCGTCAGCGACTGGAACTCGTGCTCCGCACTGATCCGTTCGAAGAGGTCGCTGTCGAGTCCGAAGAAGCGGCGGTAGTACACGCCGACGCCGTGTACGCGGAGGGGAACGCGCCCGAGGTCGACGCGAGTCCAGGGTGCGTCGGCGTCCTCGTGGTCACCGTGCGACAGCTCGCGGATCATGAACACCCGGGCGGCCGCGCACAGTTGGTGGCTGCCGATCCCGGACATGTCGCCACACAGGTAGACCGTCCTCCGTGTGAGGTCGGGCGAGGCGGAAGCGAGGTCCTCCGGCGTGATCACCGACCCGAAGAAGTCCTTGACCACGTCATGGTCCCGCATCGCCGCAGGCGCGACCAGGACGTTGTGCACGTCCTCGATGCGGGCTTCCGTCGCGGGTCGCCCGTGCGGCGCGGGCTCGGCACGCAGGTGCCTCGTCACGGCCGGCCCAGCCCCTCGATCTCGGCGTCGATGGCTTCGCCCATCAGGGTCCGGGCGTGGGCGATCTGGAGCGTGCCGCTGAGCCAGCGCATGCTCAGGCCCTCCAGCAGGGCGGTGAGGCGCTCGGCCGAGGCCGTCAGGGCGACCGCGGGGGCCATCGGCTGGACGTGGCCGAGCAGGGCCGCCACCTCCTGGACCCAGACCAGGGTGGCTCGCGCCAGGTCCTCGCGCAGGAGATCGTCGAAGACGGCGCTCGCCCTCAACTCGCCCCAGGCGCTGCTGTTCTCCCTGACCTCGGTGGTGTCCTGGAGTTCGAGGAGGAGCGTCTGGTCCAGTTCCTCGCGCGGGCTGAGCGGTTCGGCGTCCGGATCGCGGTGGGTCGTGTAGCGCTCGGCGCGGTCGTTGATGAACTCCAGCGTCTTGCTCAGGATCCCGGCGCGGTCCTTGAAGTGGTAGTAGATCAGCGCGGTGGACACGCCCGCCTCGGCCGCGAGTTCCTCCACGCGCAGGCCGCGGACCCCGCGCCGGGCGATCACCCGGGCGGCGGCTTCCAGGATCTGAGTGCTGCGAGACGCCATGGCCCGAACCTTACCGGGCGCCTCCCCCGCCGGGAACGCGAAGCTGATCACGGCTCCGGGGAGGGAACCGCCGAACGCGCAACTTTCGTTGCCCCGCTCTGGCCGATCGGCACTACTGGGCGCCGGGTCCCCTGCCGAAGGCTGGTGCCATGCATGACCTGGTGAAGTACGAAGAGAGTGCGGGCAGCGGGTACCGGGCGCCCGAAGCCCACCGCGCACGGCGCGCGAGGGTGCCCGTGTTCGTGAAGGTCCTGGCTGCCGTGGCCTGTCTGAGCTTCCTGCTCCTCGCGGTGCTCGGCTCCCCGGGACTCCCTGCGCACGGCGACCCGTACCTCCGACGCGGCCGCGTGTTTGTGCACGTCGGTCAGGGCTTCGCGGATCACCCTGTCCACGGCGCGCCGGGCGGTGGGGCTTTCCCCGCCGGGTCCTCGCCGGACCAGTCGAGGTGCACGGCGATGCCGGCCGTGCGGGACTGGGCCACGAGCGCGGCGACGTCCGCGCGGGTTCCGGTGCGCGCGGTCAGCGGCTCCGGCGTGCCCGACAGCGGATCCTCCACGCGCAGGACCCCGAGGACGTCCCGTAGCTCGGCCATCGCCTGGCGGACCGTGCTGTGCACCAGCCGGGCGCTGCGCCGGACCTCGGGATCGCCGGCCTCACCGGCCATTTCGAGGCCGCCGGAGTGCAGGGCGACGAGACTGGGCCGGTGGCCGAGCAGGTCGTGCATCTCGCCCGCGATCCGGGACCGTTCGCGGGATCTGGCCTGTTCCTCCGCCGAGCGGTGGGCCCGCTCCAGGAAGGCGTTGCGCTCCTCCAGGGCCTGGAGGAGCCGCTCGCGCTGACCGGTCAGCGCTCCGGCGAGGCCGGGCAGGACTCCGCAGACGATGCCCGTGACGAGGACGACCATCACGTCGTACTCGAGTATCGGCACCTGCTCGGCGGCCGAGTGGGCGAGGGTGACGGCCAGGGGCACCGTCAGGGAGACGGTCAGGGTGACGACGCGGTGGTGGAGACGGGTCCAGTTCAGGCCCGCCGTGTAGGCCACGGCTGTCAGCGCCCCGCCGGTCAACGGCTCGATCGCCATCAGCGTGGACGCGGCGACCAGCGCCGTCGCGGGCCATCGCCTGCGGACGAGTACCGCCGTCACCGCTCCCGTGGCCGCGGCGAGCTGTCCCGCCGTGCCGCACAGCGCGCCTTGCTCGGAGCTCCAGCTGTCCCAGTCCAGCAGGGCCACGACGGTCGCCGCGGTCACGGCGACCAGTGCGAGATCGGCCGACAACGGAAACAACCGGCGTCGCATGTCACTCCTTTCTCAAAGGGGCCGGCCGCCGCCGGAGGGCGACGGCCGGCGCGTCGAACAGTGCCGCCGGGTCAGACCAGCGGCGGCGGAACGGGCTGCGACTGGGTGGAGCAGTGGATGCCGCCCCCGCCGCCCGCGATGGCGTCGATGTTCAACTGGACGACGTTCCGGCCGGGGTACGCGGCCTGGAGGATGTCGTAGGCCACGCCGTCGGCGTAGCTGTCGCCGAACTGCGGGACGAGGACGGCGCCGTTCGCCGTGTAGTAGTTGGTGTAGCTGGACAGGAAGCCGGTGCCCCTGCCGCGGATCTGATAGCGGTCGGGCCCGGGGAGCTCGGTGATGGTCAGGCGGCGGCCCTGTGCGTCGGTCGCGCCGAGCAGGATCTGCTTGGTCTCGTTGTAGACGGCGACCCACTTGGGGTCGGTGCGGGGGCCGGGCCGGTCCAGGATGACGTGTCCCGGTGCGACGAAGCGGGCCAGGCAGTCGATGTGGCAGTCGGTGATGTCCTGGCCGGCGAGTCCCGGCACCCAGATCACCTTGTCGATGCCGAGCGCCGACTTCATCGCCTGTTCGATCTGGTCCTGGCTCATGCCCGGGTTGCGGTTGCTGTTGACGAGCGAGCTGACGGTGGCGAGAAGGGTGCCCCGGCCGTCGGTCTCCAGCGAACCGCCTTCCCCGACGAACCCGGCCCGGACGCGGGGGACGCCGTACTCGCCGAGGAGGGTCGCGGCCGCGGCGGCGTCGTTCGCATACGGCTGCGCGTACGACGTGCCGGTCTTGCCCCAGCCGTTGAAGTTCGTGTCCACACCCGCGACGGCGCCGGGGGCGACCACGAAGGTGGGGCCGAAGTCCCGGATCCACAGGTCGTCATTGGGTATCTCGACGACCTCGATGCCGTAGTAGGCACCGGCCCCGCACGCGTACCGGGCGTCGGCCGCCTGGCCGGGTCGGGCGAGCACCACGACGGGCTCGTAGCGGGAGATCGCGTCGGCCACGCGCGCGATGTCGTTGCGGACGGCGCCGAGCTGGATGGACCAGACCGACGACAGCGCGGGCCAGGCCATGAAGGTCCGTACGTGGCGGTCGTGCTCCGCGGGCATGCGCAGCGTGGCGCCGGAGGGGCTGGTGGCGGCACGGGCGACGGTGGGCAGGGCCGACCCGAGGGCCGCGAGGGGCAGAGCGGCCGCGCCGAGCCGGAGCAGTCGGCGTCGGGACGTCGTGGGGATGTCCATGGAACTCCTACCTGGAGGGAGGGGGCGGATGTTCCCCCGCATGGTGTCGCAGACTGAAAATTCAGTCAATAATCCTGAGATGGTGACTAAAGATTCAGTCAATATGTGACACTGATGGTTCAGACCACTCAGACCAATCAGTCAGACCATGCACGAGGGGGAACACGTGGCGAGGGACCGCCGAAGGGCCATCCTGGAAGGTGCCGCGCGCGTCATCGCACGGCGAGGGGTCCGCGGACTGCGCATGGAGGAGCTCGCGACGGAAGCCGGGGTCTCGACCGCGCTGATCTACTACCACTTCAAGGACCGTGCCGGCGTTCTCCGCCACACCCTCGAGTTCATCAGCGACCGGGCCGATCGCTACACCTCCGACGGGGACGGCCGCGCCGGACCGCTCGACGCCCGGGAGGAGCTGACACAGACCCTCCTCCTGGAGTTCCAGGACGTTTCCGAAGTCCGCGAGAACAGCACGGCATGGGGCGAACTGCGCGCCAGCGCGGTCTTCGAGCCCGGACTGCGCGGAGATCTGGCCAGAGCCACGCTGGCCTGGATCCACGATGTCGCCGACCTCCTGAGCGGCATCCGGCCCTCGGCTCCCGCACCGGCCCTGACGGCATCCGCCGAACGGCTCACCGGCCTCCTGGAGGGACTCAGCACGCGCTGGCTCAGCGGCGCGCTGCCCCTGACCCACGCACGCGAACTCGTGAGGGAAGCGGTCTCCCTCGAGATCGAGCGACTGAGCCGCTGACGCGACGGGGTCTCGTCACACCGGCCCGGTTCGACCGGCGTCTCGGCCCATGGCGGAGGGGAGCGCGCCGGCGGTGACGGCGCATCACGGGAATCGGCCGAAGATCACGGTCCCGCCGCGCATCCCCGGAGCCCTTTCGATCGTCTTGCAGGCGCCGGGTCCTTGTCCGGCACCGTCCCAGGACCCGGACGACATCGATTCCTATCAAGGGCAGAAGACTTTGCTGACTCCCACTCTCGGCCTGCGCAGCGCCGTGACCGTCTCGCTGACGGCCTCGGCCGTCCTCGCCGGCGGCCTCTTCGCCGGCCAGGCGCAGGCCGCGCCGTCCGCCCCGTCGATCACCGCCCCGGGCGGCTTCGTCATGAACAACGGAACGGGTACGACGCTGTACGGGAAGGCCGCGGACACCCGCCGGTCGACCGGCTCCACCACGAAGATCATGACGGCGAAGGTGGTGCTGTCCCAGCCGAACCTCAACCTCGACGCCAAGGTCACGATCCAGAAGGCCTACAGCGACTACATCGTCGCCAAGAACGCCTCGTCGGCCCGGCTCATCGTCGGGGACAAGGTGACCGTCCGGCAGCTTCTCTACGGCCTCATGCTGCCGTCCGGATGTGACGCCGCCTACGCGCTGGCCGACAAGTTCGGCACGGGCTCCACGCGCGACGCCCGCGTCAAGTCGTTCATCGGGAAGATGAACGACGAGGCGCGGAGGCTCGGTCTGCGGAACACCCACTTCGACTCGTTCGACGGGATAGGGAGCGGGCAGAACTACTCGACTCCGCGCGATCTGACGAAGATCGCCAGCAGCGCGATGAAGAACTCCACGTTCCGCAGCGTCGTCAAGACGAAGTCCACGACGCAGAAGGTGACCACGAAGAGCGGTGGTTACCGGTACATGTCGTGGACCAACACGAACAAGCTCCTGAGCACGTACAGCGGCGCGATCGGCGTGAAGACCGGTTCGGGTCCGCAGGCCAAGTACTGCCTCGTCTTCGCGGCCACCCGCGGCAACAAGACGGTCATCGGCACGGTGCTCGCCTCGCCGTCCGAGGCGAACCGGGCGGCCGACGTGAAGAAGCTGCTGGACTACGGCTTCGCGAGGTAGTCGTCACCGACGGCGCCGGTCCGCCTCCAGCCGCCTCCCGTCCGACGGGAGGCGGTGCGGGCGGCCCGTGGTCGGACGTACTGCTCAAGGGGACGCACCCTCGTGATGGGTCAACGCCCCTGACGGCGAGCCGCGTCGAACCGGACCAGCACCCTCACCACGCGCCACACCGCGGCAAGTGCGGCCAGCACCGTGCCCACCCGCAGCAGAGCCTTCCCCGCCGGTGAGGAGACGCCGACGAGCACGGCCGGCACCAGGAGCACGCCGAACACGAGGGCGGCCAGGGCAGCGCCCGTCACCAGGGCGAAGCCGATCTCCACCGTCATCGCGTCCTTCTCCCACCGCGACTCCCGCCCCATGTCCTCCATGCTGCGAGTCTCACACGGTTCGCCGCAGGAGGCCGGTCACGAGGCGATGCTGCTGTCGGCGACGCAGGCCGGCGCTCCGGTCCATTCGACCAAGCCGGGCCAGCTCGCATCGGAGCCGGCCCGGCGGCTGGCTGCTGATGAGGCGGTTCTCATAGCCATGGGGGGTCGCACTTCAGGATGCATTCGCCGTGGTGCCATCCGCAGCAGTCGTGACTACGTGTGGGGTCGCGGTCGACGAACTCGGTGACGATGCGGCCGCCTTCGATGTGGGCGACTCCTTCTTGCTTCCTGAAGTCGATCTTCAGGATGTCGAGTTCCATGGTCATGCACTTGATTGCGTACTTGTCGGCTGCTTCGGGGTACTGCTCGAAGAGCTTGTTGAGTGCATCGAAGAACTCGGGGTCGCTTTGCGGCCCGCAGGTGGGCTTTGTGGTCATGGCAACGTTCCACGTCGGTGAGTGCTCTGAATCCCCCGGGCGAGTGCGTTGCAACCCTCGGCTCTCATCGTCTCGCGGGTGTCGGGCCGATGCCACTCGAGTCGGGATGGACGGCTGACCCGGTAGCGGCGAACCTCGCCGTGCAAACCATCGGCCGAGCAACTACTCCACCTCGAGCGGCGCGGCACCCCTGGAGCCGCTCGATCACCACGGCGGCTGCCTCCAGGCCAGGAGCTTGATGGCCTCGACATGGCGCTCGGTGCCTTGCGCCTCCCTCGCCATCTCTTCACGTCGCGAAGTGCGGCCGCCGGCCGGCTTGCCGCGGACCTCGCCGTGCGGTTGCCGGCGGACTAGGGGCGGAGAAGTTCGTAGGCGTCCATGCCTCGGCGGTCGTACTCGCCCTCTTCGTGCTCCTTGGGCCCGGTGAATGCTGAACGGAAGTTCAGCTCACCGGTCTCGGCCCCAGCCACTGTGGCTCCGGCCAGGTCCGCGAGCGTGAAGTCGGCGCCGTTGAGGCGTCCGTCTGTCACATCGGAGCCGGTCAGGTCGGCACGCTCGAACTTGCCTGAAGCGATGTTGGCGCCGCGGAAGTCCGAGCGATTGACATAGGCCTTCTGCATCTGAACGTCGGTCATCCATGCGCCGGTAAAGACGGCTCCCTCGAGCAGTGCATCGCGGAAGTCGGCATGTTCCAGTACTGCTCCGCTGAAATTTACGGTTCCTTGGGGTCCATGATCTTCGAGAAGCTCGACTTCGCCGGGCTGCAGGACTGATCTGCGGAAGCTTGCTTCGCTCAGCCTCGCCCCGGTGAAGTCTGCCCCGTAGATCTGGGCGTTGGCGAAGTTCGCCTTCTCCAGATTCGCCCCGCGCAAGTTCACGTTGGTGAGGTCGAGCCTGAAGCGGGGTTGGTCATGACGTGTGTCCCTCCGCCCCAGGACTGTGGCGGCCGCTTGGACGTCTGCCTTGACAGGGTCCTTGACGAAGGGCACATCGCTGCGCGATTGAGCGACGGGAAGCCTGGGCGGCTTGGTTGTGCGCCTCTGCGCGGGTGAGTGTTCGCGCAGGAACCCAGCGATCACCTCCATGATCATGCTCTGGTCTGCAGGCGACTCTTGGGCGATCCGCTCCAGGGCGTAGATACCTCCGAGTCGTACTGCGAGCTCGTCGTCGCCGAGTTGGTCCACAGCCGCCGTGTAACGCTCGGTGATCTGGCCCTTCGCGGTGAGCTCGACAGTCTCCACGGTGGCGCGCGTGGTTTGCGCGGTGTAGATGAGCGCGCCGATTGCCGCGAGTGCCGCAACTCCCGCCATCAGCGTCTGGGCCCATTGAACGATGAGCTGCCCTTTGTGCTGTTTCTCCTGGGTGACTTGCTCCGCGACGGGCGTTGTGGCCGCGTCCTCCTCTTCAGAGGTGGAGGGCGAGGGATCTTCGTCCCCTTCCACGTCACACTCTGGCGCAGAGCGCTGCCCGACGATGCGTTCGGCGCCGACGGCTGTTGCGTCTCCTTGAGGAGTGGCTCTGTCATCCGATCCGGACACGGGGCCTGTTTCGTCGCCAGTTTGGTCTGCCTGCTCGCTGATGGCCTCGGCCATGCGTCCCTCCGTTTGGATCACCTGTGACTCGGAGGGACGCTATCGGCTCCTGACCTGCGCCAGGGACAGTTCAGGCCGCGCTCTGAGCACCTTCCACCGCTGCAGGAACCGCCTGTGGACGAGATGGAGTCACGCATGCAGGGCCTGCTCAATGGCCCTACTGGCCCACTTGTTGCGGTCGGGGCCAAGCCAGCTGGGGCGGGCAGTCCCTGGCCTGTGGATCGTGGCGGCCCGGGAGGTTCATGCAACGAAGCCTCCTTCCAACTGACCAACACCCTCAACCGCTTGCTGTTCCACATCCCAGCCCTCACCAGGGGGACCTACGCGCCTTGGAGGTCGCTTCTTATGGCGTGGGGGCCGTTACTGCGGTCAGGCCGGATGTGCGGGGCCGCGCACGTACCGCAGGTCGGCGGCGTCGTGAGGGAGAAACCCTGTGGTGCCGTACCCATCAGAGATCGAGATGGAGAGATACACGCTGCACGTCTGGCCGGTGACGGCACCGGGGTAATCGAGTCTGATCCCCGGTGACTCGTCGGGGAAGGTGTCGAACACCCAGTTCGCCGGACCGGTGTGAACCGCGGTGTCAGTCTCCCCGCAGCCCGGCCCCGGATCCGGCACCTTCTCCAGCTCTGCAGACCCGTCTGCCCTGACCGTCAGACGTCCACCGTCCGAGGCCGACCAGACCCCCTCCACGTCACTGACGGTGAGCGAAGGGCTGCTATGGTCCGCCGTCAGGTCTATGAGAAAACTGGCCAGTGCTGCGATGACGCACACCCCGGCGGCAACCGACAACCAGACGAATCCCCGTGGCCGATCACTCACTGAGTCCCTCCCCTGAGGCAGGTGACCTGGGCGTCTCCCAGCTCCTGCTTTCGCCTCAATCATGATCCCGACACGGACCAGATGGCACCTGGTTTGGAACGCGGCATCTGTTACCGGGTTGCGAGGCGAGCGACGGGGCTTTTCCGACTCAGGCCCCGCCGGCGGGGGTCAGCCGACGGTAGCCCATGAGTGCTGGCGGTGGAGACGTCGGCAGCCCGCAAGCCAGGACACGGATCTCTCGACGACCCACCGGTGGCGACCGAGCCTTTGCGAGGACTCGATGCCTCTCCGGACGATGCGGTGGCGGATGCCACGCTCGCGGAGCCATCGCCGCAGGTGGTCGTAGTCGTAGCCCTTGTCGGCATGAAGGTTCGCCGGCCGTCCGCGCCGGGGGCCGCGGTGGGACCGAACGGGTGGGATGCCTCGTACGAGCGGCTCCAGGCCATGGCTGTCATGCATGTTCGCCCCGGAGATGCCCAGCGACAGTGGGAGGCCATTCCGATCGGTGATCAGGTGAATCTTCGATCCAAGCTTGTCGAGATCGGTCGGATTCGGTCCGGTCAGTGGCCCCCTTTTGCGGCCCGGATGCTGACCGAGTCGACCGCGCACCGCGACCAGTCCAACTCTCCGCGGGCACCGAGCTCGTCGAGGATGACGCGGTAAAGCCGGGCCCAGACCCGCTCCCGGCTCCACTGGGCGAACCGCCGATAGACAGTGGGCCAGGCCGGGCCGGACACAGGTGGGAGTTGGCGCCAAGTGCAGCCCGTAGTGGCCACGAAGATGATCACGGCGAGAGCCTCGCGGTCGCCGGCCCGGCGCCGGCCCCGCCCTGCGGACGCTTCACCTCAGTCGGCGGTACCACTCGCCGGCACAACACCGACAACTCGTCCGGCACAAGCCGCTCGACCAGATCCGTCATGCATCCAACGAACGACCACACCATAAGAAACGACGTCTTAGAAGCCGTTGTCGTACCGATCTTGGTGAGCATGGGTTCGAATGCGGCGGCTCGGTCGGGCGATCTTCGGTCTGTCTGCGCATGAAGACAGGGCCTCTGGTGCAGCTCGGGGTTGTCGAGACCTTGAGCACACCAGGAGGCCCTACCGACGGCATCCCGGCACCTCCACCGCAGAGACGACACAACACCTCGTGTCTGCCGCCGAAACACCGACCCTATCCCTGACCAGCGTAAACGCACCCGTCACTCTCGGAAGGACAGCGGCTTCTAACCGGCCCGCACGGGAATCGTGTCAGAAGTCTGGTCTAGGTTTGGCCTGTGAACCACAGCAGCTCCAAGGCCGGGGCGCCCCGCGAGCCGGACTTGCCGCCGTATCAGGTAGTCCTGGCGGAGACTGATTGGGGTTCGCTCCAGACAGCTTTCGGGAACGGTGAGTGCCTTCCCAAAGTCCTGGCACGGTTGCTGGAGCCTGATCCCAAGGTGCAGGTCACCGCTTTGTCGGAACTGAGTGAGCTGGTCGGCCACCAGAACAGCATCTACGAAGCCACAGCCCCCGTCGCCGTGTATGTCGCCGGCATTCTCACCCACCCAGCGGCCATGACCCTCCGGCCGTATCGCAACGTCCCCATCCGCGCGACATTGTTGAACTGGTTGGTTTCCACGGCCTACGACGCCTCTGACGAGATTGTCGACCGCACCGAGCAGTACTTCCCAGGCTTCCTCACCCACGACACCACGCTGGCGGCCTTCCGGGACCTGCGCCCGATACTTTATCGAGCCGTCGCGCCCTTCCTGCAGGACAGTCACCAGGACGTGCGCGAAGCCGCCGGCCTCGCCGCGCTCATCCTCGCCGAACACCCCGCGCTCGCCCAGCACCGCGATCACCTCGCCGTGCACGCGCGCCGCATCCTAGACACCAGCAGCGACGACCCTAACCGGCGCGTTGCCTGGAAGGCCCTCGAAGCATGGGGCCACGACGTCACCGACATTGAACCTTTCCTGGAGGAGCCCTGGGACTGCGGGCCGCATAGCGATGGCCGCGGCGATCTCGAACCTCCCTTCTGACTGATAGGCGCACAGCCCGCAGGTTCGAACGGGGGTCCTGATCTGGTGAGTTCACGGTTGGCAGAGCAGGAAGGAAGGGCCTCCTGAACAGCTCGTCGTTGTCGAAGCCCGAGCGCCAGGAGGCCCTGTTGCCGCAGTTGTACGTGGTCGTTCCGGTGGCGTCCCGCCTGTTCACCCCGGGGTGTGACTGTCTTGCTCACAGGTTCGGGAACGCGGCCGACAAACCGGGCCGCCGGCCTCGCTACACGACGGACATGACGGACGCGGAGTGGGCCGTGGCGCGGACGATACTGCCCGTCCCGGCATGGATGGACGGCCGGGGAGGCAGGCCGGAGAGCTACTGCCACCGGCAGATGGTCGACGCGGTGCGGTATCTGGTCGACAACGGGATCAAGTGGCGGGCGATGCCGGCGGACCTCCCGCCCTGGGACCGGGTCTACGCGTTCTTCCGACGCTGGCGCGACAACGCTCTGATCAAGGAGTTCCACGACCGGCTGAGGGAACGCGTCCGCGAGGCGGAGGGCCGGGACGCGGAGCCGACCGCGGGGATCGTGGACTCGCAGTCGGTGAAAGGGGACGCCGTGGTCGGCGCGGCCTCCCGCGGCTTCGACGGCGGCAAGTTGGTCAACGGACGCAAGCGGCACCTGGTCGTGGACTGCCTCGGCCTCGTCCTGGCGGTGCTGGTCACCCCCGCGTCGGTGACGGACCGCAACGCCGCCTGCGGAATGCTGCCCGCGCTGCGGGAATGCTTGCCGCGCCGACAATCCGTCACCGCCCGCCTTTTCGAACACGGCCATGATCCGTCGGTAGTCCGGGCCGAGAATGTCGACCTCGACCCCGTCCTTCCTGCGGGCCACCACCCGCCGAGCCCTGGCCGTCGACGGGGCCGCCGCGTCGTCCACCACCGGCTCACGAACAGGCTCAGGCTCGGACGGCCCTGCAGCCTCGGCGGGCTCGGGACCTCCCAGTTGGGTCAGCGTCTCGAGATACTCCTCCAGGCCGATCACCCGGCGGTTCAGCACCTCTTCCGCGTCGGCGAGAGCCGCCCGCTCGAATTCGGCACGCAATTCCTCCACTCGCGCCAGCGCGGCCCTCTCACGGCTCTCCATCACAGCCCGCATCGACGGCATCCGCCACCTCACGTCATCCACGACGAATCAGACGGCCCCAGCCTGCCTCGACAACGCGCACATCACACCTGACCTGCGGAAACATGCACATCAGATCCGGAAAAGCAACGGCTTCTTAGAGGTCCTCACAAGGGCGTTAGGCGTTCAGCCGGACCGCGCGGTTCAGGACCGGACGCCGAACCACTGTTCCGTGCCGTACTCCTCGAACCGTTCCACCTCGGTGAAGCCGAGCTTCGCCGCCAGGCGCATCGCGCGGTCGTTGGCGGTCTGGGTGGAGAGCACCACCGGCTCGCCGGGGAGCGCGGCGGCGAGCCAGTCGAGGGCCGCCGCGCACGCCTCGACGGCGTAGCCCTGTCCCCAGGCCTGCGGCAGGAGCATGTAGCCGAGTTCGCGTTCGCCGCCTTCCTGGCGGACGTGCCCCGGACGCTCCGCGTCGCGCGGATCGAGCGTGATCATGCCGACCATCGCTCCGTCGAGCTCGATCACGAAGACGCCAGGGCGCCGGCCGGGCACCTCGGGCATCGCGCGGTCGAGCTCTTCGCGCGGGCGCGCGCCACCGATGTAGGTGCCCACCTCCGGCGAGGCGAACAGTTCGACGAACCCCTCGCGGTCCCGTGCCTCGGACTCGCGGAGCACGAGCCTTTCGGTCCGTATCGGGGCAGGCGGCCAGGCGTCAGATCCGAGTTCAGTCATGGCGGGCAACCTATCGCACGCCCGGGCGAGCGATCCGAGGGAAATCGCCGACTACTGAACCGGGGTTCAGCGGCGGAACCACGGCGTGATCCACTTGCTCCGCACCGCAGGGAGCGGTGCGTGAGGAGCGTGAAGCAATGTCCGACACCGCCGCCGTCGTGGTCCGCCCGGTCCGGGAGGGCGACTTCGACCAGTGGCGTGCCCTCTACCGGGGGTACGCCGACTTCTACCGGGTCGAGCAGACCGAGGAGGCCGCGCGGCTCGTCTGGTCCTGGATCCACGACCCGGGTCACGAGGTGGAAGGCCTGGTGGCCGAGGCCGCCGACGGCCGGCTTCTGGGGCTCGCCCACTTCCGGCCCTTCGCACGCCCGCTGTCCGCCACCGTCGGTGGCTGGCTCGACGACCTCTTCGTGGACCCGGCGAGCCGCGGCTCCGGTGCGGCGGACCTGCTGCTCGGTGCTCTGCGCGAGATCGGGGCCGAGCGCGGCTGGAGCGTCGTCCGCTGGATCACGGCCGACGACAACCACCGCGCCCGCTCCAAGTACGACCAGGTGGCGACGCGCACGATGTGGGTCACGTACGACATGGCGCCCGAGGCCTGACGGGCCGTCGGGCGTCCCGCGCGCCTGCCGGAAACCTGCACAGCGTGTGCGTGTGGAGGGGCGGGGCCTTCACCCTTCCCCGACACCACGGGGTCCGGGTCCGCCCGGACGGCACCCTTCTGTCCGGTTGGGTTCCCTGCGTGAGGCGGATCGGCCGAATCTGTTACTCGGATTCGAGGAGAAGGTGTCGGCATTCGGTGAAATTGAATGCACGGCCGCTTCCCGAGGTGCAGAAGAACGCCCGCCGAAGCGTCAACCGAATTTCTCCGGTCAGTCGTTCACGTGATTGGATCAATCCCGCTGCGGCCGCAGAAGACGGATTCCCCCCCCCATGAACGAAGGGTGCGCATCATGCGTCACGACCTTGAGACCGCTGAGATCTCCGACGCCGACCTCGACGCCGTCTCCGGCGGTCTCGTCACCGTCTCCGGCGGCCTCGCCGGCGCCCTGACCAACGACGTCACCAACGTGCTCGGCACCGTCGGCTCCCTGCAGACGGTCCAGGGCGTCGAGGGCCTCGTCTCCGGCGTTCCCGGCCTGGCCGCCGGCATCACCGGTGTCTCGGTGGACACCGCGGGCATCACCGGCATCGCCGGTATCTGAGCCCCATAACGCCCGTGAACCCCGGAACCACGCCGGTTCCGGGGTTCACGGTCGCCCCCGAGCCCGGCCGCGGAATATCCGACCGCGGGAATTGCGAGAGAATGCAGCCGAAGGAATAGTCCGTGCAGTTCCGCCGCAATGCGCTTTCCAAGCTGCAATCCCCCGAAGAACTCGACGTGCCCGTGCGTTTCGCGCGCCCGCAGGGCCGTCTCGTCCTCGCCGTCACCGTCGTCGTCATGGCGGCCGCGTGCGTCTGGGCCCTCACCGGGACGGTGACCTCCAAGGTGAACGCCCCGGGTCTCCTCACCCACGCCGAGGGCACGTATCTGCTCCAGAGCCCCGTCGCCGGCCAGGTCACGGAGGTCCTCGTCGAAGAGGGCCGGCCCGTCGCGCCCGGCGCGCCCCTGCTGACCGTCCGTACGGACCGGGGCGACCGGCCCGTGCGCGCCGTCGCGGGCGGTCGCGTCACCACGCTGCACGCCAGGCTCGGTTCGGTCGTCACCGCGGGCGCCGACGTGGCGACCGTCGAGCGCGTGACGGACCCGGACGCCCCTCTGGTCGCCGTCCTGTACCTGCCGGGCGACACCGCCGCCACGATCCGCGTCGGCTCCCCGGTCGACCTCGGCGTCCAGTCCGCCCCGCGCGAGCGGTTCGGCGTGCTCCGGGGCCGGGTCACCGCCGTCGGCAGTACCCCCCAGACGCAGGCGCGGCTGGTCGCCTTCCTCGGCGACGCCGGTCTCGCCGCGCGGTTCTCCCGCCAGGGCGATCCGGTCGCGGTGCTGGTGGCCCTGGACCGCTCCCCCGCCACCGCCTCCGGATTCGCCTGGTCCTCCACGGACGGGCCCCGGCACGCCCCCGCGTCCGGCACTCCGGTGACCGGCGCCGTCCACCTCGCCGCGCAGCGGCCCGTCGACTGGCTGCTGCCGTGAGCCCGGCTCGCGGAGCCACCCCGAAAGGGGCCGGGTCTCGCGGCCGGGCTCGGACGACGGCTCGCAGGCTTCCGCCCGCCGCCGTGCCCGAACCCCGTACTCCCGCCGGCCGTCCCCGGCGCCGTACCCCCTCCGCCAGGGGCCGCAGGCCCCGGACCGTCCGCACTCCCACCGTGCTCCAGATGGAGGCGGTCGAGTGCGGCGCCGCCGCCCTCGCGATGGTGCTCGGGCACCACGGCCGCTTCGTCCCGCTGGAAGAGCTCCGCATCGCCTGCGGCGTCTCCCGCGACGGGTCGCGGGCCGGGAACCTCCTCAAGGCGGCCCGTGGTTACGGACTGCAGGCCAAGGGGATGCAGATGGATGTGGCCGCGCTCGCCGAGGTGCGCGCCCCGGCCGTCCTGTTCTGGGAGTTCAACCACTACGTCGTGTACGAGGGCACCGGCCGCCGTCTCGGCCGGCCCGGCGTGTACGTCAACGACCCTGGCAGCGGGCGCCGGTTCGTCCCCATGGACCAGTTCGACACCAGCTTCACCGGCATCGTGCTCACCTTCGAACCGGGCCCCGGCTTCCGTCGCGGCGGGAGCAGGCCGGGTGTCCTCGCCGCCCTGCCCGGCCGGCTGCGCGGCACCTCCGGCACCATGGCCGCCGCGGTCGTCGCCAGCCTCCTTCTGGTGGCCGTCGGCGCGTGGGTGCCGGCCCTGAGCCGTACGTACATCGACATGTTCCTCATCGGGAACCAGACGTCCCTGCTCGGCGTGGTCTTCGCCGCGATGGCGACCGCCCTCGTGCTCACCGCGACGCTCACCGGCCTCCAGCAGGCCAATCTGCTGCGGGGGCGCGTCATCGCCTCCACGCTGGGCAGCGCCCGCTTCCTGCGGCATCTGCTCCGGCTGCCGCTCGCGTTCTACGCCCAGCGCAACCCGGCCGATCTCGTCCAACGCCTCCAGTCCAACGACGCCGTCGCCGAGACACTCGCCCGCGACCTGGCCGCGGCGGCGGTCGACGCCGTCGTCGTCCTGCTCTACGCAGTCCTGCTCTGGACCTACGACCCGCAGCTCACCGTCGTCGGCGTGCTGATCGCCCTGCTGAACGTCGTCGCCCTGCGCGTCGTCGTCCACGTGCGGGCCACCGGCACGCAGAAGCTGCGCGCCGAGGGCGCACGGCTGATCAACACCGCGTACAGCGGACTGCAGCTCATCGAGACGATGAAGGCCACCGGCGGCGAGGACGGCTTCTTCCGCCGCTGGGCCGGGCAGCACGCCACCACGCTCGACGTGCAGCAGCGGCTCGGGGTGCCGAGCGCCTGGCTGGCGGTCGTGGCGCCCACGCTCGCCGCGCTCAACAGCGCGCTGATCCTCACGATCGGCGGTCTGCGGGCCGTGGAGGGGCACCTCACCGTCGGGCTTCTCGTCGCCTTCCAGGCCCTCGTGACCGGTTTCACCGCTCCGATCACGCGGCTCAACGGAGTGGCGGGCCGCATCCAGGACTTCGCGGCCGACGTCGCCCGACTCAGGGACGTCGAGGACTTCCCCGTCGACCCGGTCCACACCCGGCGCGCCCCGCACGCCCCCACCCGCCGGCTCACGGGCCACGTCGAGCTGGACGGCGTCACCTTCGGCTACAGCCCCCTCGACGCCCCGCTGCTCAAGGACTTCTCGCTCACCGTCGGCCCCGGGCAGCAGGTCGCCCTGGTCGGCGGCTCCGGCAGCGGCAAGTCCACCGTCTCGCGGCTGATGTCCGGCCTCTACACCCCCTGGGAGGGCGCGATCCGCATCGACGGCATGCGCCTGGAGGACATCCCGCGCAGCGCCCTCGCCGCCTCCGTGTCCTTCGTCGACCAGGACGTCTTCCTCTTCGAGGGCACCGTCCGCGACAACGTGGCGCTCTGGGACCCCTCCGTCACGGACGAGGCCGTCGTCAGCGCCCTCCAGGACGCCGCCGTGTACGACGAGGTCGCCCGCCGCCCCGGCGGCATCCGCAGCCGCGTCGAGCAGGACGGCCGCAACTTCTCCGGCGGCCAGCGCCAGCGCCTGGAGATCGCCCGCGCGCTGGTGCGCCGCCCCGGCGTCCTGATCCTGGACGAGGTGACCAGCGCCCTCGACGCGGCCACCGAACAGATCGTCATCGACAACCTGCGGCGGCGCGGCTGCGCCTGCGTGGTCATCGCCCACCGGCTGAGCACCGTGCGCGACAGCGACGAGATCGTCGTGCTCGACCGGGGAACGGTCGTGGAACGCGGCCGCCACGAACAGCTCGTCGCGGCGCGGGGCGCGTACGCCGGCCTGGTCAAGGAGCACTGACGTGACCTTCCCCCACCCGCCCGCCGACCTCGCCGGCGCGCGCCACGGCGGCGTCCAGGACCCGGTCGTCGCCGCGCTGGGCGCGCTGGGTGACGCGGTCGACTGCGCGGGACCGCGCAGTGTCGCCCTCGAAGGCCCGCACGTCCTGTGGCTCGTCGTCGAGGGCGCGATGGATCTCTTCGCCGTCGACGCCGCACGGCTCGGCCCCTGGCACTCCCTGGGCCGCGTCGAGACCGGCACGCTGCTGCTCGGCCCGGTCGACGGCCCCGCGCACACCCTGATCGGCCGCCCCGTGCAAGGCTGCGTGCTGCGCCGCGTCGAGCTGCGCGAACTGCCGCACGGGGCCGGTCAGGCGTACGGGGAGCAGGGGTACGGGGAGCAGGCGTACGGGGAGCAGGCGTACGGCGAGCAGGCGTACGGCGAGCAGGGGTACGGCGAGCAGGGGTACGGCGGCCGGTGGTACGAGGGTCAGTGGTACGCGGACGGCTGGTACGAGAACCAGAACGCGTACGGCATGCCGGCCGAGGTCCCGCCCAGCCCCCTGGAGCACGCCTTCGCGCTCGGCATCGGGCGCGGTCTTCGGGTCCTGTACCAGGCGGCCCTGGACGACGCCTCGGGCGCGGCCGACGGCGACGTCCTCTGGATGCGGGTCAGCCCCGGCAGCATCGCGTACGGGGCGGCGTACGAGAGCCATCAGGGCCACGGCCACGGGTCCGGCACGCTCCTGATCGACGCGGCGACCTGGCAGGGCATGGTGGACCAGCAGTACCGGCTGCTGTACGCCCTGGACGACTGGATCGAGCAGCTCGAACGGGACCACGAGGACCGCGCGGCCGCGGGGATCGAGGCGGGGAAGGCGGCACGCACGCGCGCGGACCGCGCGCTGCTCGCCTCCATCGGCCGCTCCGGCGGCACGTCCTCGGCGGATCGTGCGGGCGACGACGCGACCTACGCCGTGTGCCGGGCCGTCGCCGACGAGGCGCGCATCGCCCTCGCGGAACCGGCCGCCGTCGGCTCGGAGACCGGACGCCACGACCCCGTCGAACGCATCGCGCTCGCCTCCCGGATCCGGACCCGCGGTGTGCGGCTCGGCGAGCGCTGGTGGCGCGAGGACTCCGGCCCGCTCGTGGGCCACCGCGCGGCGGACGGCACACCGGTCGCCCTGCTGTGGCGGCGCGGCCGGTACGTGGCCTTCGACCCGGCCACCGGTGAGCGGGAGCGCGTCGGCCGGATCTCCGCCGAGGGGTTCGCGCCGCGGGCCGTCATGTTCTACCGGCCGCTGCCCGACCGGCCGCTCGGCGTGCTGCGCCTGCTCCGGTTCAGTGTCCGCGGCACCCGGGCGGAGCTCCGCGACCTGCTGCTCGGCGGGCTCGTCGCGGTCGCGCTCGGCGCCCTCGTCCCCGTCGCCACCGGCAAGGTGCTCGGCGCGTACGTGCCGGCGGGCGAGACCGGACTCATCGTCCAGGCCGGCGTCGCGATCATCGCGACCAGCGTCGTGTCGGCCGCCTTCATGCTGCTCCAGAACACCGCGATCCTCCGTATGGAGGGCCGTATCGAGGCCACGCTCCAACCGGCCGTCTGGGACCGCCTGCTGCGCCTGCCCACGACGTTCTTCACCGGCCGCTCGACCGGTGAACTGGCCGGTGCCGCCATGGGCATCAGCGCCATCCGGCGGGTCCTGTCCGGCATCGGCCCGGTGGTCCTCCAGGCCGGCACCGTGGGCACGGTGAACCTGGTGCTGCTCCTGGTCTACAGCGTGCCCCTGGCCCTCGTCGCGCTCGCCCTGCTGCTCGCCACGGCCGCGGTGTTCCTGGGCCTCGGCCTCTGGCAGCTGCGCTATCAGCGGCAGCTGATCCGGCTCGGCCACAAGCTCGACAACCAGGCCTTCCAGACCCTGCGCGGTCTGCCGAAGCTGCGCGTGGCGGCGGCCGAGAGCTTCGCGTACGCCGCCTGGGCGGCTCAGTTCGCCCGCACGCGCGAGCTGCACCGGCGCGTCGGGCGGATCAAGAACGTCCTCGCGGTCCTCGGGGCGGTGTGTCTGCCGCTGTGCACGCTCGTGATGTTCGCGCTCCTGGCCGGTCCGGCCCGCGGCAGTCTGTCCGCGAGCGAGTTCCTCACCTTCAGCACCGCCGTCACGATGATGCTGTCCTCCGTCACGCAGCTGACCGGCGCGCTCCTCTCGGCCGCTGCCGTACAGCCCATGTTCGAACAGATCAGGCCGGTGTTCCGGGAGACGCCCGAGGTGCGCGGCTCCAGCGCCCCGCCGGGCGAACTGACCGGCGCGATCGAGGCCGAGAACCTCTCCTACCGCTACACCGAGGACGGCCCGCTGGTCCTCGACGGGGTCGGTCTCCGGGTGCGGCCGGGCGAGTTCCTCGCGATCGTCGGGGCCAGTGGCTGCGGCAAGTCCACGCTCCTGCGGCTGCTCATCGGCTTCGACCGGCCGGCCTCCGGGACCGTGCGGTACGACGGGCAGGACCTCGCGGCCCTCGACCAGGCGGCCGTGCGGCGCCAGTGCGGCGTCGTCCTCCAGAACGCCCAGCCGTTCTCCGGCTCCGTCCTCGACTGCATCCGCGGCGCGGGTTCGTACCCCCTGGAGGACGCCTGGGCAGCCGCCGCGATGGCGGGCCTGGCCGAGGACATCAAGGCCATGCCCATGGGCATGCACACGATGCTGACCGACGGCGGAGGCACCGTCTCGGGCGGGCAGCGCCAGCGGCTGATGATCGCCCAGGCGCTGATCCGCAGGCCCCGCGTCCTCTTCTTCGACGAGGCGACCAGCGCCCTGGACAACGAGGCGCAGCGGACCGTCATCGAATCGACCCGCGCGCTGAACGCGACCCGCGTGGTGATCGCCCACCGCCTGTCCACGATCATGGACGCGGACCGGGTGATCACCATGGCGGACGGGCGCGTCGTCCAGGAAGGGACGCCCGCCGAGCTCCTCGCCGACACTACCGGACTCTTCCACGAGCTGGTCCGGCGCCAACTGGGCTGAAACCGGAACGGCCGCCGGGGCGTTTCCCCCTACGACAGTGATCATCGCGGAGGGAGACCCCTTGCACACCGACGGACCCGGCCCGTCCCGCCGTACCGCGCTCACCCTGGGCGTCGGAGCGGCGCTCACGGCCGCACTCGCCCTGGGCGGCGGAACCGCGCAGGCCTTACCGGAACCGGGCGGCATCGTCGCGCGGCTGAGGCGCCTGGAGCGGGAGCACACCGCACGGCTCGGCGTGTTCGCCCGTGACATGCGCACGGGCAGGACCGTGGCCCACCGGGGGCACGAACGCTTCCCGATGGCCTCCGTGTTCAAGACGCTCGCCGCCGCCGCCGTCCTGCGCGACCTCGACCACGACGGCGAGTTCCTCGCCCGCCGCGTCCACTACACCCAGGCGTACGTCGAGAGGTCGGGCATCTCGCCGGTCGCGGGCCGTGCCGAGAACGTCGCGGGCGGCATGACGATCGCCGAACTCTGCGACGCCACCATCCGCTTCAGCGACAACACCGCCGGCAACCTGCTCCTCCAGGAGCTGGGCGGCCCCACCGGCGTCACCCGCTTCTGCCGCTCGATCGGGGACCGCGTCACCCGGCTGGACCGGTGGGAGCCCGAGCTCAACTCGGCGGAGCCCTGGCGGGTCACCGACACCACCACCCCGCACGCCATCGGCCTCTCCTACGCGCGTCTCGTCCTCGGCGACGCGCTGGAACCCCACGACCGCGAGCGGCTCACCGACTGGCTGCTCCGCAACACCACCATCACCGAGAAGTTCCGCCGCGGCCTGCCCGCCGACTGGCTCCTCGGCGACAAGACCGGCTCCCCGCGCTACGGCGGGGCCAACGACGTGGGTGTCGCCTGGCGGCCGGACGGCACGCCGATCGTGCTCGCCGTCCTCAGCACCCAGCCCGAGGCGGACGCCCCGACCGACAACCCGCTGGTGGCCAGGACCGCCGCTCTGCTGGCCGAGGAGTTCGGCAGAGGAGCGGATGCGGATGCGGATGCGGATACGGATGCGGATGCGGATGCGGATCAGCGTGTCTGATTCGTTCAAGAGGAAGACGGCGCGGGCCGACTAACGTCGGTGCCATGACCATCACGGGCAAGGAATCACGCCACCTCAGCATCTGGATCGACCGGACCGCCGCCGATGTCTACGCCTACGCGTCGGACCCGGCCAACCTGCCCGCGTGGGCGCACGGTCTGGGGAAGTCCATCGAGAAGATCGGGGATGCGTGGGTGGCGGATTCCTCTCCCCTGGGACGCGTGGTGGTCGCCTTCGCGCCGCGCAACGATCTGGGCGTACTCGACCACGACGTCACGCTGCCCTCCGGGGAGACCGTCCACAACCCCGTCCGTGTGATCGCCGACGGCCCCCGCAGCGAGGTGGTGTTCACGCTCCGCCGTCAGCCGGGGACGGGCGACGCCGACTTCGAGCGTGACGCCGCCACGGTCACGGCCGACCTGGCCCGGCTGAAGGAGCTGCTCGAGTCCGCCTGAGTGCGCCCGCGGAGCCCTGGCATCGCGTCAGGTCGGACGGCGCGCGTCGACCTCCTGGTCGAGACGCCAGGTGCGGCCGCCGTCGGCCGAGCGTTCGTTGCGCCAGTGGAAGGTGTCGGCGGTGATGTCGGCGAAGGTCCAGCGGACGAGGTCGCCGCCGACGGCACGTTCCATGACGATCTCGTCGTCGATCCGGTGGGCGTACATCTGCACCTGGTCGCCGTGGGCGGTGCCGTGGAAGGTGAACCGCCACAGTTGGAGGCGGGGATCCCAGATGCGTACGCACAGACCGCACTCCTCGTCCGGGGCGCCGCCTTCGGCGGGGAGTTCCCCGCGTCCGGGCCGGCGCCAGACGTCCAGGACCGCCCGGCCGTCAAGGGCGTAGCCGAACTCCCATGCGCCGTTGACGCTGTGGGCCGGGGAGCCGTCGGCGGGGTGGTACGTGATCCTGGTCGTCCACTGTCCGGCCAGGCGTCCGAACTGCTCCATCTCGGTGGGGTACAGCGTGCTGGGGCCGTCGGCGAGCAGCGTTCTCATGCGGGTGCCTCCGCGGTCGTGAGCGGGGTCAGGGCGTGGGCGAGGCAGTCGACGATGGGGGTGGCGTACGCGCCGTCCGGGTCGAGTTCCGGGTCGTAGATGGCCACGTCGAGCCCCGCCACACGACCGGTGCCGACCAGGGTGGAGACCAGCTCGGCGAGCTGGGGGAAGTCCAGGCCCGGGCGGCCCGGGGAGTCCACCGCGGGCAGGACGCGTTCGTCGAGCACGTCGAGGTCGACGTGGAGCCAGACGCGGTCGAGCTCCCGCCGCTCCAGGTGGCGGACGACCCGCTCGCCCAGTTCGGCGATGCCGGTCCGCGGGATCTCCTTCGCGGTGAAGCGGGCGACCGGGGGTGCCTCCTCGCCCTCCTCACGGTCGCCGATCTGGACCACGTCCTCGTCAGCGACCAGTGGCCGGCCCACCACCGGCCAGTGGGTGAGCAGCAGTTCCCCCCGGCCGGTGGCGAGGGCCAGGTCCATTCCGGCCGCCGAACCGAGGGCCGTACCGGCGTCGTGGTTGCCGGGGTGCCGGAAGTCGCTGTGCCCGTCGAGGTGGAGCAGGCCGCAGCGTCCGTGGCGCCGGGCCCCGAGCAGGCAGCCGAGGAGGATGCTGCAGTCGCCGCCGAGGACGACCGGGAACCGGGAGGCGTCGAGCGCGGTGTGGACCGCTTCTCCGAGGCGGAGGGTGTGCTCGCGCAGGGTCACGCCGTTGCGGATGCGGGTCGCGGGCTGCGCGTCGAAGGCGTAGGGCGGGCGGTCGAGCTCCACCAGCCGGTCCGGTTTCAGGCGTGCTTCGAGGCCCGCCGACAGCAGGGCTCGCGGGGCGCGCCAGGTTCCCGGCTCCTGGCCCGGTGCGGGCGGGCGCAGGCCGAGGTTCCAGGGGGCGGTGATGAGCTCGACGGCAGCCGTCATGGGCGTCTCCTCACATCCGTACATCCGTACATCCGTACATCCACGCATCCGTGCATCCGTGCATCCGTGCATCCGTGCATCGGTTCATCCGTGCATCCGTGCATCCACGCGTCGATCCAACCGGATAACATCAGTACACTGGTTGGAACGACGGGGGCAAGCGCAGAGGAAGGCGGTCGTGTGACGGGCAGCATCCGGCCTCACACCTTCAAGGCCCGAGATCTGGTCGGCGGGCACCTCGTCGTCGACCTGGTGAACACGGTCACGGCGCGCGACGCCGAGCCCGTCGACTGGCTCGACGGCTACCCCCGCCTGCTGGAGTGGGCCACCCTCACCGGGCACTTCTCCCCCGCCGACCTCACCGCCCTGCGGGAGGCGGCCGACGCCGATCCCGACCCGGCCGAGTCGGCGCTCGCCCGGATCCGCGAGCTGCGCGAAGCCCTGCACAAGCTGCTCACGGCGCTGATCCACCAGGACGCCCCGGCACCGACGGAGGCCGTCGGCCAGGTGGAGAAGGACTGGAAGGACGCGGTCGCCCATGCCCGTCTCACGCTGGACGGGACCACACCGCGGCTCCAGGTCGACGTCGGGACCTCGGGGCTCGACCACCTCCGCCACGAGCTCGCCCTGCGGGCCTTCGACCTGCTCCGGGCGCTGCCGCCCGAACGCACCCGCGTCTGCCCCGGGCAGCGGTGCGGCTGGCTGTTCCTGGACAGCTCCCGGGGCGGCCGGCGCCGCTGGTGCTCCATGGCCACCTGCGGCAACTCCGCCAAGGGCCGGACCCACTACCGGCGGAGTCGAGCCGCCGAGCCCCAGGAGTGACCGGCGTGCGCGGTCGCTCGACTACCGACCGGGGGCCCGGGGCGCGGCCACGCCGCTGAGGTGTTCGGCGTACTCGTCCAGGGCCGCCCGGGCCTGGGCGTCGTCGCGGTCGATCAACCAGTTCAGGGTCAGTCCGTCCATGACGCTCAGGCCGTAGCGGGCCAGGGCCGGGAGCGGCACGGTCCAGCGGAAGCCCGCGAGGTCGGCGATGGCTTCGAGGTGGTCGCTGTAGACCTTGAGGTAGTGCTGGTACTGGCGGCGGGCGACGTCGGCCAGACCGGGCTGGCGCAGGGCGTACTGGGTGAGCTCGTAGGTGACCATGTGCTCGGCGGGCCGCTCGCGGACCTGGTCCCAGTAGGTGTGCAGGGTGTGGAAGATGATGTCGCGCGTCGAGCCTTCCGCCGGCGACGCGGTGGCGGGGGTGACGCTCCTCAGGGTGATGCGTTCGATCACGCTGTGCAGGAGCTCTTCCTTGGAGCGGAAGCAGTAGTGGAAGGCTCCGAGGGGAAGTCCCGCCTCATTGACGACGGCACGGGTGGTGGTCTTGGCGACGCCGTCGCGGATCATCACGCGGATGGCCGCCTCGACCAGCTGCTCACGGCGCTCGTCGGCTGAGCGGCGGGTCATGGCGTCTCCATCGACGGGGTGGGGCGGTGAACCGGATCAACGTATCCCAGCGGCCCCGCGGGCCGGTGATCAGGGCCGCCGCCCCGCGGGCGGCCGGTCACAGAAAGGCCCGGCCCTCGCCCCGGTAGGTCGGTACGACGTCGACGATGCGGTCGCCGTCGACGAGATGGAGCTCGTTGACGCGTTCGCACAGCTCGCCGGCCTTGGCGTGGCGGAACCAGACGCGGTCGCCCGTGCGCAGGCCGGCCGCCCCGTCGCCGGTGAGCGGCGTCTGGACTTCGCCCGCCCCTTCCGTGGAGAGGAGTCGCAGGCCGGTCGGCCACACGGGCACGGGCAGTCGGTCGGCGCCGGGGGCGCCGGAGGCGATCCAGCCGCCGCCGAGGACGGTGGCGTGGCGCGGGCCGGGACGGCGTACGACGGGAAGGACGAAGTGGGCGGCGGGGTGCGGGCGGAAGCTGCGGTAGTGGTCGAAGAGGGTTGGTGCGTAGAGGCCGGAGCCGGCGCCGAGTTCGGTGACGGCCGGTTCGGCGGAGGTGTTCTCCAGGCTGCCGGTGCCTCCGCCGTTGACGAACTCCAGGGCTGTCACGGACTGTACGGCGCGGATGGCGGCGGCGCGTCGTTCGCGCAGTTCGCGGGTGGAGAGCTTCTGCATGAGGCGGACGGCGGTGCGGCTGACCCGCGAGCCGGGCTGGTTGTCACCCATGCCGGCGATCTGCCCTTCGTACGACATGACGCCGACGAGCCGGAGACGCGGCCGGGCGGCGACGGCCAGGGCCAGGTCCCGGGCCTGGTGCGGTGTGTGCAGGGGTGAGCGGCGCATGCCGAGGTGGAGGCGTCCGCCGGCCAGGCGCAGTGAGGCGTCGAGGTCGAGGCAGACGCGGACCGTGGGGCCGGTCGGCCCGATGGCGCCGGCCACGAGGTCGAGGTGGTCCATGGAGTCGATCATGAGGGTGACGCGGGCGGCGAGCTGCTCGTCCGCTCCCAGGCGACCGAGCGCGTCGGTGTCGACGGAGGGGTAGCCGACGAGGACGTCGTGGTGGTCCTCGGCGAGCCAGAGCGCCTCGGGGAGCGTGAAGGCGAGGATGCCGGTGAACCCGGGGAGGCGGAGGGTGTCGCCGATGAGGGCGCGGCAGCGGAGGGACTTGCTGGCGAGCCGGATCGGCTTGCCGCCGGCCCGCCGGGTCATCTGCGCGGCGTTGGCTCGCAGGGCTCCGAGGTCGACGACGGCGAACGGCGGCTGGAGGGCGGCGGTCGCCTCCTGGAGGCTCGGAAGCCCAGCCAGGCTCGGGAAGCCGGAAGGGCCCGGGGAACCGGAAGGGCTGGGGGAACCGGCCGGTGGTGGCGGGCTCCCGAGTCGGTGCGGAGCGGGCGTCGTCCCTGTGACATTCGGCTGTTGTGCCATGACCCTGCGGCCTTTCTCCAGACCTGATCGGCTCCGCAACGGTCTCTTGGTCGGCTGTCCAAGTCAAGCGTCCCCGACCCTTGACTTGGACGGATGTCCAAGTCCACTCTTCCGGGAACCGCCGCCCGGACCGGGCGGCGGCGGCTGTCGATCCACCCGAGAGGACTCCGGTCATGACCAGCGTGTGGCGCAACTGGGCGGGAAACGAGCAGGCGCGTCCCGTGCGCGTTCTGCATCCGGCGGACGCCTCCGAGGTGGCCGACGCCGTACGGAGCGCGGCCGCGGACGGCCACCGGGTGAAGGCGATCGGCGCGGGCCATTCCTTCAGCCCGGTCGCCGTCGCCCCGGGCGTCCAGCTGCGCCTGGACGGTATGGCGGGCCTGCGGTCGGTTGACCGGGAGACCGGCCTCGTCACGGTCGACGCGGGCATGCCGCTGTGGCGGCTGAACCCGCTGCTCGCCGAGCACGGCCTGGCCATGGAGATCCTCGGCGACATCGACCGCCAGACCGTGTCCGGGGCCATCTCGACCGGCACGCACGGCTCCGGAACCCGCTTCGGAGGCATCGCCACCCAGGTGCGCGCGCTCGAACTCGTCCTCGCCGACGGGTCGTTGGTCACCTGCTCGCCCGACGAGCGGCCGGAGCTCTTCGCCGCCGCCCGGGTCGGGCTCGGCGCGCTCGGTGTCATCACCGCGGTGACCCTGCGCTGTGTGCCGCTGTTCGCCCTGCACGCCCACGACGCCGCCATGCCCGTCGCGGAGACCCTGGACCGGATCCACGAACTCGCCGACACCAACGACCACTTCGAGTTCTTCTGGTTCCCGCACAGCACGACGACCCTCACCCGCCGCTTCCGGCGGCAGCCGGCCGACGCCCCGCTGAAGCCCATCGGCGCCCTCGCGCGCCGCCTGGACGAGACGGTCAGCGGTCTCGGCTTCGAGGGGCTCAACCGGCTCGGCACCCGCTACCCCGGGCTCGTCCCCCCGATCGCCCGGTTCGCGGCCCGGGCGATGTCCACCCGCGAGTGGTCGGACCTGTCGTACCGGATCTTCGCCTCGCCGCGTGACGTACGCTTCCACGAAGGAGAGTTCGCCGTCCCCCGCGAACACGCCGTCGACGCCCTGCGGGAGATCAAGCAGTGGATCGACACGCACGACGCCAAGGTGTCGTTCCCGCTGGAGGTGCGCTTCGCGGCCTCCGACGACATCTGGCTCTCCACCGCGTACGGCCGCGACAGCTGCTACATCGCCTTCCACCAGTACCACCGCATGCCCTACGCCCCGTACTTCGAGGCGTGCGAGTCGATCCTCGGCTCGTACGGGGGGCGCCCGCACTGGGGCAAGATGCACGGCCTCGACGCGGAGCGCCTGCGCCCCCGGTACGCACGCTTCGACGACTTCACCGCCCTGCGCGACACGCTCGACCCCACCGGCGTCTTCGCCAACGCCCACCTCGACCGAGTCCTCGGCGTAGGACCCGAGGCGAAGCCGGTCTAGTCGGCGATACCGAGGCGCATACCCCCCTGTGGTCATGGATACCCAGGGGGGTATTTGACTTTGCTGCGGCACCTTGCTTACGGTCGAGTACGTAAATACCCAGGGGGGTATCTACCCCGGCAAGGGATCCCCCCGCCGATGTGTGAAGGGGCTGCCGTGTTCTTCGCCCAGTACTACCTCGACTGCCTCTCCCAGGCGTCGTACATGATCGCCGACGAGCGCACCGGGCAGGCGGTGGTCGTCGACCCCCGCCGGGACGTCTCGGAGTACCTCGCCGACGTCGACGCCCACGGATTCACGGTGGTCGGCGTGATCAACACCCACTTCCACGCCGACTTCGTCGCCGGCCATCTGGAGATGGCGGACGAGACCGGCGCCTGGATCGGCTACGGCCGGCACGCCGAAACCGAGTACCCGATCCGCAAGCTCGCCGAGGGCGAGCGGATCTCCCTCGGCGACGTCACGCTGGAGATCCTGGAGACCCCGGGACACACACCGGAGTCGATCAGCGTGCTCCTGTACGAGCGGGCCGAGGACCAGGTGCCGCACGGCGTCCTGACCGGCGACGCGCTGTTCATCGGCGATGTCGGCCGTCCCGACCTGCTCGCGTCGGTGGGCGTCACCGCCGAGGAGCTCGGCGCGATGCTCCACGACAGCGTGCAGAACAAACTCATGGGGCTGCCGGACGAGGTGCGGGTCTTCCCCGCGCACGGTGCCGGGTCGGCCTGCGGCAAGAACCTGTCGACGGAGAAGCAGTCGACGATCGGCGAGCAGCGGGCCACCAACTACGCCTGCGCCCCGATGGGCCGCGAGGAGTTCGTCGCACTGGTCACCGCCGGCCAGTCGGCCGCGCCCGGCTACTTCGCGTACGACGCCGAGCTCAACCGCAAGGACCGGGCCCGCTACGACGCCTCGGCCCCCCGCCCGCTGACCCTCGCCGAGTTCACCGGGCTGCGGGCCGGCGACGCGATCGTGGTGGACGCCCGCGACCCGCAGGAGTTCGCGGCGGGGCACCTGCGCGGCGCGGTGAACGTGCCCGCCGACGGCCGCTTCGCCGAGCAGGCCGGCACCGTTCTCCACCCGGCCGCCGAGCTGGTCGTCATGGCGCCGCAGAACCGGGAGGAGGAGGTCGTCACCCGCCTCGCACGCATCGGTTTCGACCGGGTCGCCGGCTACCTGCGCAACCCCGAGGACGCCCTGGAGGCCCTGCCCGACGAGGTCTCCCCCGCGAGCCGGATCACCGCCGCGCACCTCCGCACCGCCCTCGCGGGCGAGCGGCCGCCGGTCGTCGTGGACGTGCGCACCTGCGGCGAGCGCGAGGCGCACGGCTCCGTCGAGTCCGCCCTGCACATCCCGCTCAGCGAACTTCCCCACCGCGCACACGAGTTGCCCGCCGACCGGCCCCTGGTCGTGCACTGCGCCGGCGGCCACCGTTCCTCCATCGCCGCGAGCCTGCTGCGGCAGCGCGGCTTCCAGGACGTCTCCGACATCCTGGGCGGATACGCCGCCTGGGCCCTGCTGGAATCGGCTGCGGCCTAGCCCTCGAGACCCCCCAAAGATCCGGCCCTGGGCCCCCCACACCCTTTTACATACCCCCCTCGGTATATCCGACCGACTCGAAGTGGATCCCCATGAGCGCCACCTCCGCGCCCGCCCCCTCCCTCACCCCCGCCGCCCTGCACCGGCTCGTCCAGGAAGGGCGCGCCCCGCGCCTGCTCGACGTGCGCACACCGGCCGAGTTCCGTACGGCACACATCCCCGGCTCGTACAACGTGCCGCTCCACACCCTCCGCGAGCACCGCACCGAGCTCCTGACCCACCTCGACGAGGACGTCGTCCTCGTCTGCCGCTCCGGACAGCGCGCCACGCAGGCCGAGAAGGCCCTCGCCGAGGCCGGGCTGCCGAACCTCCGCGTCCTGGAGGGCGGCATCGTCGCCTGGGAGGCCGCCGGCGCGCCCGTCGACCGCGGGCCCGAGCGGTGGGACATGGAGCGCCAGGTCCGGCTCGTGGCCGGCTCGATCGTCCTGATCACCGGACTCGTCGGGGTGTTCGTTCCGGGCGCCCACCTGATCGGCACCGCGATCGGAGCCGGCCTGACCTACGCGGCACTCAGCAACTCCTGCGCCATGGGGATGCTGCTCTCCAAGCTGCCGTACAACCGTGGGCCTCGCCCCGACATCCGCACGGTGATCGCGGAGCTGCGGAGCACTTCGTGACCGCCCTGGTCGTCGCCGCCTCCCTGCTCGTCGGCGTCAGCCTCGGCGCCCTCGGGGGCGGCGGCTCGATCCTGACGGTGCCGCTCCTGGTCTATCTGGCCGGAGTGCACACCAAGGAGGCGATCGCCACCTCCCTGTTCGTGGTCGGCGTCACCAGCCTCGCCGCGCTGGTCCCCCACGCGCGCGCCCGCCGGGTCCGATGGCGGACCGGGCTGCTCTTCGGCGGGTTCAGCATGGCCGGTGCGTACGGCGGCGGGCGGCTCGCCGAGTACCTCCCCGGCACGGCCCTGCTCGTCGCCTTCGCCCTGATGATGCTGGCCACGGCGGTCGCGATGCTCCGCAGGCCCCGGCACGGCCGGGAGACGCGGCGGATCCCCGCCGACCACCCTCCGCGGCACATCGCGGTGGAGGGTCTGGCCGTCGGTGCGGTGACGGGTCTGGTCGGCTCGGGCGGCGGTTTCCTCGTCGTCCCGGCGCTCGCCCTGCTCGCCGGGCTCCCGATGGGCATCGCGGTCGGCACCTCGCTCCTCGTCATCGCGATGAACTCCTTCGCGGGGCTCGCGGGACACCTCGCGGGCGTCGGGATCGACTGGGCTCTGGCCCTGACCGTGACCGCGGCGGCCGTGGCCGGCAGTCTCGTGGGCGGACGGCTCGCGGGGCGCATCCCGCAGGACGCGCTGCGCACGGCGTTCGGCTGGTTCGTCGTCGTCATGGGTGTCTTCGTCCTCGCGCGGCAGCTGGACACCGCCGTGTGGACCCACCCCGCCACCTGGGCGGTCCTCGGGACCGCGGTGGCCGGCGCGGTCGCCGTCCGGCTACGGCGGACCTCCGCCGCCAGGAGCGCGCCCTGAGTTCCCGTACCCGACCTCGCTCGGCCCGATAATCGGTGGAGGCAGGGACACGCCCTCGCGGACAATGCCCGCGATGATCTCGACTGCCGAACAGCTGCTCACCGCCCTCGAACCCCTGCCGCACGCCGCCCGGCTCCGGTTCACCGCCGTCACCGCTCACCGGCTCGCCTCCCGGGACGCGCTCCGTCCCCTGCTCACCGCCCTGGACGCACGGGGCCCGTACGAGCGTCGCCTCGCCGCGCTGGCGGCCCTGGCCGCCGGGGACTCGGCGCACCTGGCCGCCCGGCTCGGCGATTCCGACCCCGTGGTCCGTCGGTACGCGCTGCGCGGGGCGCGGCGGCTGCCCGTCGCGGACGCCGCTGTCGAAGCCGCGTACGACGACGCCCCCGCCGTGGTCCGCGCCGACCTCGCACGGCTGCTGCGGGACGGGCGCCGGTCCGGCCTCGCCGAGCGGCTGGTGCTCCGGGTCCGCACCGAGTACGGCGACCGGGACGCGGCCCGGCTGCTGCCCGGGTGCTCGACGGGATTCACCGCGCGGCTGCTGCCCGAACTCGCCGGGACGCTCACGTTCGAGGACTGGGGCACGCTGGCCGTCCGCCATCCCGTCGCCGTCCTCGACCATGCGGAACGCGAACTCGGCGAGTCCGCCGAACGGTTGCGCGAGCTCTGGTGGAGGCGGCACGCCACGGCGATCGCCGCCGCCCTGCCCGCCGCCCCGGGACGGGTGCTCGGCCTGCTTGAGCGGTACGGCCCCCACGACCTGCCCGGTCCGGTCCACGACCGGCTCGGCGAGCTCGTCGCGGTCGACGCCGAGCGCGTCGCGCGCTGGTTCGCCGATCCCCGCCGGTCGGCCGGGTGGTGGGAACGGACGCCCGGCCGCGCGGTCATGCGGCAACTGGTGGCGGCGGATCCCCCGTCGCTGCCCGGGCTGGCGGCACGGTGGTTCCACCGGGAGGCCTTCGGTGTTCTCCTGCGGTCGATGCCACCGGCGCGGCGGCCCCGTTTCCTGGACGCCGTCCTCGAGGCCGGGGATCCGCGGCGGAACCTCCACGCCCACCAAGGTGTGCTCGCCCTGCTGCCGGCCGCCGAACGGCACGCCCGGGCCCGGGCCGCGCTCGAGGAAGCCCGCGCCAAACGCCACTCGGACTGGGAGGTCTGGCGCCTCCTCGCCCTGCTCCCGGCCGCCGAGGCCCGTCCGCGCCTGCTGGCGGCACTCCGTACCGACGACGCCGACGAGCGCGGTGTGCTCTGGCACCAGCTGGTCGTCAACGCCGGCCTCACCGGTGAACCGGAGCAGGTGGCGGAGGTGCTCGCGCTGACCGCCGGCCGTCTCACCCACGAGCGCGACCCCGTACGCGAGGAGGCCCTGTCCGGCTTCGCCCGACTGCCGGCACCGCTTCTCGTGGCAGCCCTCGGGGCCGGGGCGCCCGCCGGACACCGCACCGGGTCCGACTCCCTGGAGCGGCTGTGCCTGGACGCTCTGGGCGCCCGGGACTGCTCGCACAGCACCCGGGAAACGATCCTGACGCTGGCGGTGACCCTGCTCGCCGCCGCCGCGACCGCGCCGGCCGACGCTCCCGATGCCGATGCGGCTGCGGCTGCGGCTGCGGCTGCGGCTGCGGCTGCGGCTGCGGCTGCGGCACACTGCGCGGTCCTCCTCGTGGAGGCCCTGACCGCCCACACCGGAGCACCGGCACTCGGCCGGCTGGGCCCCCTCGTGCGGGGCCGCGGAGCCGGGGTCCTGCTCGGCGCACTCGGACCGAGGCTGGACGAGACCATCGCCCGTGGCGACGCCATGCCCCTGCTCGCACTCGTCGGATCCGCCGGACGGCGTGCCCGTCGGATCCCGGAACTCCAGGACCGTCTCGAACAGGCCCTGCGCACCTGCCCGGACGGGGTGTTCGGCGAGGTCGCCGCGGCCTGGCTGGCCGACCCGGCGACCCGGGGCGACCGCGCGGCCGTGTTGCTGGCGCGGGAGCCGTCCGCGGCCTTCGTGCCCCAGGTGCTCGCCGTACTCGCCTCGGAACGCACCGACCTGCTGGACCTCGCCCTGCCCGAAACACCGCTCCCGGGCGGGCGGTTCCCCGCGGCCGGCCGTCCCCGGCCGCTGCCTCCCTTCCGGTACGCCGACCGGTGGCTGCCCCGGCAGCAGGAAGCCGCGGTCCGGCTGGCCGCGGCCGTCGTCGCCGACGGCGGCCGAGGTCTCGACGAACGTGCCGCGCTGCTCCGCACGGTGGCCCAGGTGCCGACCTACGGCAGAGCCCTGCTCCAGCGGTACACCGCCGCGATGCCGACGGTGCCCGCGCACGAGAACCCGGCGTCGAGCGCCCCTGTCGAGCCCCCTCTGAGGGCGGCGGCCCTGGACGCGGCCGCCCACACCGACGATCCGGCAGCGGCCCTCGGCGCCCTGCTCGACCATGCGGGCGACGACCAGGCCGCGGCCGCCTGGTCCGCCGCCGACCGCGCCGCCGCGCACGCCCGGCCCAGCCTGGTCGCCGCCCTGCTCCGTGACGTCCTGACCCGTGAGGACGGGGTGAAGGTCACCGTCAGGAAGGCGGCCGCCCGGCTCGCCGCCCGGCATCTCCCCCCGGCCCCGGCCACCGCGCTCCTGTCCGCCGTGGCCCGCGCCCCGGGCATCCATCCGGACGTGCACGCCACCGTCGTCGGCCTGGCCCCGACACTGCTGCCGGCCGAGGAGACGTGGGCCCTGCTGGAAGCGGTGGCCGCCGACGGGCCCGACGCCGCCCGGCGCACCCTCCTGGGCCTGAACCCGGCGGACCTGGCCCCGGCCCACCGGTCGCGGTACGGGGAACTCGTCGCCCGCCTGGTCCACGTACCCGAGGAGCCGGTGGCGGAGAGGGCCTTGCTCGCTCTCCGCGACTGGGCGCAGTACACACCGGCGGCCGGCACGGCCCTCGTCGCCGTCTACACGGACCTCGCCTCGCCGCTGACCACCGATCGGGCTGGCTACTGGCTGACGGAGCTCGCCCGGTCCGGTCTGCCCCATCCGATCGGCGGCGCCGAGCCCGGCAGCCTTCTGCACGACACCGTGGACCGGCTTCTGGCGCTCGTCGCGGCCGGGGAGCCGGAGGGAGGCGGCCAGGACGGGGACCTGCCGGCACGCCGTCGCCTGCACTCCCTCATCGGCTCGTCGAGCCACGACCACCGGATGAGCATGGCCCTGGCACGGCAACTGGCGGCCGAGCCGGCCGCCGCCGCGACCCGCACCGCCCTCCTCGTACGAGCGATCGACCTGGAGGCACCCGGGCCCGACCTGTTGCTCCCGCTGCGCGAGCTGGCCGCCGCGGTCGAGGGCCGCCCCGTCCTCGCGGCCCGGGTGGCCGAGGACCTGGAGAAGGCACACCGGTACGGCACTCCGCCCGCCGACCCCGGCGCCGCGCTGCACGCGGTGCGTGTCCTGGGCGAGGACGGCGGACTCGTGGAAGGCCTCCTCGCCGCCGCCCTCGCCTCGGCCCTCGGCACCCGCCTGGATTGGCCGGAGCCCTGCCGTGCGGCCGTCATGGCGCTGCGGCGGCACCCGGACCGGGAGGTCAGGGAGACGGCGTACGCCACGGTCCTGGGCGGACGCTGAACGGCGGCCGTCGAGCTCGGACGTGGCGGGCACCACGGCCGCCGTTCGTGCGGGCGGCTCCCGACTACAGGCTGAGCGCGTCCTCGGCGTTGTCCATCCAGGCGGTCACGGAGTTGGACTCGGAGACGTTGAAGCCGGGCGTCGAGGCCTTGAGCGGCACCTGCGTCAGGTCGGACTCCGTGTCCATGGTCATCGCGATGGACGAGACCGTCTTGCTCTTGGCGTCCTTCGGGCCGCCCATGAGCCCCGCGTAGGCGGACTCGCCGGCTTCGAGCCGGATGGCCTCCTCGATACCCGGGGCGGTGCCGCGCTGCGTGGCCTGCCCGTCCAGATCGCCGAAGGTCACGATGGGGTGGCCGAGCACCCGGCACGGCTTCCCGCTCGTGTTGGTGATCTTCAGCAGGTAGCTGCTGGTCGTGGGCTCGGCGAGGTTCGCGGTGAACTTCACGTCGTAGGTGCTGCAGGGAAAGACGTTGTAGTCCGGATCCGTGGACGGCGAGCTCGGCTTGGACGGCTTGGCGGACGCCGACGGCTTGGCGGTCGTCGAGGGCTTGCCCGACGGCGAGGGCTTGGCGGGCGTCGACGGCTTGCCCGGCGTGGACGGGGACGTGGAGGCGGGGGGAGTCGTGGCCGGCACATCGGCGCCGCCCGCGGCACCGTCCTCGGACGGCCCGCAGGCGGTCAGGGCCAGCGCGGACACGGCGACGAGGACGAAGGCGGCTCTGCGAACGGAACTCATGGTGGTACTCCCCCCGATGACAACGCACGAACTGCGCTGAGGTGGACTCCAGCTTCGCGTGCGCGCTTCACGGTTCTGTGACGGAGTCTTACCGAAATCACCACGGTTCGCCCCACAGGTCCCGGAGTCCGGCGGGCCGGAGAAACCATTCGATCGGCGACGTGGCGACGAACTGAACCGGATCACCGACGGCAAGGACGACGGCTTCGACGTGACCGTCTCGTGACGGCAAGCTGGACGTAGGTGTCACCGCACCGCAGATGGGCCGGAGCGAGGAGCGCCTGAGGGCCGGCGGTCAGGCGCGGCCACCGGGTTCCGATCTCCCCTCGCCGGGCGGCGAGTCGTCCGGTCGGGTACCGCAGGGTGCGATCGAACAGGTCGATCGACGACGGGCAGGCCCGGCCCGCCGGCGACGGCGGTCTCCAGCCGCTCCGCCGGCTGCCCGACACGCGGCCCGACCTCGGCCCGCGTCCGCCAGGCGCACGTTCCCCCTGGAGGCGGCCTGCCCCTGGGAGGACGACGAGAGTGTCGACGCCGAGGATCCGGGGATCGACGCGGCAAACAACAAGGGGCCCATCGCTCTCGGGTCCGAGGACGGACTGTCGTTCTGGCTCCCGCGCGCCCTAATACTCCAGCCGTAGATCGTGATCACGAGTCGAGTCGCCGCTGTTAGTGGCTGTGGCGTGTGGGTCTGCCCCCCGAAGGATCCTGCGCCGAAGATTGCCGGACACCGGCACTGCGCAGAGGTCTGCCGCGCATGCATGCTGGTGTCTGCCGGCAGAAAGGAGGCGTCAGTGGAGGCAACCACGACCCGCAGCGTGGCTCGGGCACGCATGGGATCGGGCCTGGTGGTGACGGTGCTTCTGCTGCCCTTCGGCGGCTACGGGCTGGCCCGGACGGGGGTAGTCCCCGAAGGCACAACGATCGCGCTCGGCCTGCTGTCCGTGATCGCTGGCTTCGTCCTCCTTCCCGCGCTGTGCGAGGAGCGAGCCCCGTTCCGGCACTCGTCGTCGTGTCTGACTGCGCATACCCTGACCGGCGAACGGTCCGTCGACCTCAACCGGATCGACACCGTCCGGCTGCTGACGACCTTCTCGTACGGCAGCGCGTACCGCACCCTGATGGTGCGTGACACCCATGGTGTGCGCCTGGGCATCACGACCGAGAGAAGCCGCAGGAAGCTGCGCCGAGCCATCGAGAAGGCGGAGGCGAACGCCACGCGAGGTGTGCCCGGGCCCCGGGTGAGCCGTGCGGCCAGGGCACATCTGGGTCTCGCCCCGGGGCGAGGGCTCGTCGTCCACACGGTTCTCGCCTTTCTATTTCTGACAATGTCCGTGAGCCTGTACGTGGCTGTTGTGCTCCGGCTCGGCGGGCAGTGAGCCTTCCCCCGCAATGGCTGATGAGCCCGTCACAGCCACTACCAGCGACGACTCAACCAGTGATCTTGCTGGTGAGGTCGGCTGAGAGACGGGTACGGCCACCGCTGATCATCGGTGTGTGAAGACTGAAGATCGTGCGGTGGCCGCAGGCCGCAGCGTAGACCCTGCCCGCCGGCAGGAGACGTTCGAGGTCCTGATGGGCCGGATAGCGGGCCGGTTCGGGCGGGTTGAACCGCGTCGCCGGGTACGGGGCTTGGGGCTCGGGCTGCTGTCGGACCTGCCGGCAAAAACTGCTGGTCGATTGCCGAGTGGGCCGGGGAGGCAAGTCCGGACGGCATGCAGCACCTGCTCGGCCGGGCCAGGTGGGACGCCGACCGGGTGCGCGACGACGTGCGTGAGTACGCGCTGGAGCATCTGCACGACGAGGACGCGGTACTGGTGGTCGACGAGACCGGGGACTTGAAGAAGGGAACGCATACCGTCGGTGTCCAGCGCCAGTACACCGGCACCGCCGGGAGGATCGAGAACTCCCAGGTCGCGGTTTACCTTGTCTACGCGGGCAAGCGGGGGCACGTGGCGGTGGACCGCACCGCTTCTACGACTGGGCCGTCATCGACCGGACTGAACCCTGGCCCGGCCGCCACCAGCTGCTGATCCGCCGCAATCGCGCCACCGGTGAACTCGCCTACTACCGCTGCTGTTCGCCCGGCCCGGTGCCCCTGGCCACGCTGGTTCGCGTCGCTGGGTCGAGACGGCGCGTGGAAGAGACCTTCCAGGCCGGAAAGGGTCTGGCCGGACTGGACGAGCACCAACTCCGCCGCTACACCTCGTGGTCGCGCTGGGTCACCCTGGCCATGCTCGCCCACGCTTTCCTCGCTGTCGTCCGCGCCGACGAACACAACCGTCAACCCTCACCCCACGGGCTCATCCCGCTCACCTGCAACGAGATCCAGCAACTGGTCACAACGATGGTCGTCCAGCCCGTGCACGACCTGACCCATCGGCTCGCCTGGTCCGTCCGGCGACGTCGCCACCAGGCCCGAGCCCAGGCGAGCCATTACCGAAGGCAAGCCGTGAATCAGACATGAAGATGACGATCTACGGCTGGAGTACCAACCCCGAATAAGCGCGACATTCTCCGCAAGGCGGCCCGGAATTTCGCCGGGGAGACGCGCTGGTGAACCGCTGCCAGTTCGTTGGAGATCAACAGCGCCGGTTCGGCGTCACGCGGTTATGCTCGACGCTTGGCATCTCTCGCTTGAGTTTCCACTACTGGCGCCGCACGGCGGCCGCGCGGGCGGCCTGGCAGACCGCCGAGGTCCGGCTTGCGTCCCTGATACGCAGGGTCCACCAGGACTCCGACGGCACTTACGGAGCCCCAGGATCACCGCCGCCGGCACCGCACCAGGGCCCAAGGCCTGGCCGAGCGAGCGTGACGCCAGGCTCGACGCCTTCCGGTGGCTGACCCGATGCAACACCCGGCGCCGACACTCCCGCCTCGGTCAACGACCCCCGCCGAGCAGCAGCTACTCCGACCCAAGCCGCATAGACGTGTTCAAATCCGGGGTCAAGGCCCGCCTGCCTGCCCGAACACCGGCCCTGGGAAGACGCCTTCACCAGCTTGTGGGCTGTCGTCGGCTGCCATCGGCTGCCGCCTGCGCACCTGACCGCTGAACCGCCCTGCCGCCCACCGACCAAGCCTTCGGAGACCCCGTCACCGGGACGGGCCACCCGGACATCAGACACGCCACCAGTCGCCGCGAATTCACCCGAAATCGCTCGCCCGAATGCCGTCGGTGGATCCAGGCGCATACACCATCCGATGCATGGCACCTCAGTACACAGATAAGCCGGGGACATCGGCAGGCCATTCGCGCCCAATCAGTGGAACTGCCCTAAATCTGAATGCGTTTGACTCAAGATCACTTAGCCCGCTAGAACCGGCAGGCTCCAAGGGCGCACTGTGTGCGCCCTCTTTGCGCGCCCGAAAACGGGCCTTTTTGGCTGAAAGGTATTGGCGTGAAAGTTCCTTACAGGAGATACCTCTCCTGTCTTGTGGTCTCGGCGGTGGCGGGATCGCTGCTGCCGCAGGTCGCGTATACGGCTCCCAGTTCGCCGTCGCAGGACGACGACAAGGGGTTGATGGAGTCAATCGGCAGCTGGTTCTCGGATGAGGGTGACGGCAACAAGGCCCCTGAGCATCCGACGGCGGGCGGTGAGCGTGTACTGCCGAGCCGGGAGAAGCTGCCGAAGGGCAAGGCCGCGGCGAAGCCGAAGCGTGTCGCGGAGCTGACCGGGAAGCGGACGGCGAACGCGCGGTACTGGCAGCTGTCCGACGGCCGGGTGCAGGCCGAGGTCTCGGCCGTCCCGACCGGCTACCGGGTGGGGAAGTCCTGGAAGGACATCGACCCGACGGTCGTTCCGTCCGATGCCAAGGGCTTCGACTTCGCCAACACGACGAATGCTGCGTCCAGTTGGTTCGGCTCGGATGCGGAGCGTTTGCTTCGTTTCCAGGCCGAGGGTCACATGGTGACTCTTGGTCTGAAGGGTGCGGGGAAGCTCGCGCCGGTGGCCAAGGGCGACACGGTCTCGTACAAGGACGCGGTGTCCGGTGCGGATCTGTCGTACCAGGTGGGTCCGGGGCGGGTGAAGGAGAACATCGTCCTGGAC
>NZ_JBIBST010000025.1:0-55075 GCF_043077765.1 Streptomyces sp. NPDC015661
GCCGAACGCCTTCACGTCCCGCTTCCCCTCGACCGCGCCGAACGCCTTCACGTCCCGCTTCCCCTCGACCGCGCCGAACGCCTTCACGTCCCGCTTCCCCTCGACCGCGCCGAACGCCTTCACGTCCCGCTCCCCGTCGACCGCGCCGAACGCCTTCACGTCCCGCTCCCCCGCGGCCGCGCCGGGCCGACGCGCTGTACGCCTTCGAAGACCGCCTCGACGAGGAGGGCGAGCGCGGCGACGAGGAAGGCTCCGGCGACGACCTGCGGGGTGGACGCGAGGTTGAATCCGGCGGTGATGATCCGGCCGAGCCCGCCACCGCCGGCGAGCGCGGCCACGGTCGCGGTGGCGACGAGCTGGACGGCGGCGATCCGTACGCCGGTGAGGATCATCGGCAGGGCCAGCGGCAGTTCGGCCCGGGCCAGGGTCTGGCGGCCCGTCATGCCCATGCCCCGGGCGGCCCGTACGACGTCGGCGTCGACGCCCCGCATCCCGACGTAGGCGTTGGTGAGGAGCGGGGGCACGGCGAACAGGACCAGGGCGATGATCGTCGGCCACTGCCCGTACGGGCCGAGCGGGCTGAGCAGCAGCAGGACGAGGACGGCGAAGGTGGGGATCGCCCGGCCCGCGTTGGCGAGGTTCACGGCGAGCGCGCCGCCCTTGCCGAGGTGCCCCAGGACGAGGGCGACGGGCAGGGCGATCAGGCCGCTGAGGGCGAGACAGACGCCGGTGAGGAAGAGGTGCTCGCCGAGCCGGTGCAGGACGCCGTTCTCGCCGGACCAGTTCGCGGCGGTGGTGAGCCAGGACCACGCGTCGGCGAGGGTGCTCACGCACGCCCCCGGGTCCAGGGGGTGAGGAGCCGCTGCGTGCCGAGGAGGAGCAGGTCGGCGGCGACGGCGATGACGACGCAGAGCACGGAGGCGGTGAGGACCTGGGCCTTGAAGTAGGTGTTCATGCCCGCGTAGATGAGGTTGCCGAGGCCGCCGTGGCCGACGATCGCGCCGATGGTGACGAGGGAGACGGCGGAGACGGTGGCGAGCCGCAGGCCCGCCATGGCGGCGGGCAGCGCGAGGGGCAGTTCGACGGCGAGGAGCAGCCGGACCGGGCCGTATCCGAGGCCGCGCGCGGCCTGCCGGGTCTCCTCGGGGACGGCACGGAGCCCGGCCAGGACGTTCCGTACGAGGAGGGTCAGGGAGTACAGGACGAGCCCGGCCACCACGAGGGTGGCGGACAGCCCGTACACCGGCAGGAGCAGCGAGAACATCGCGAGCGCCGGGATCGTGTACAGGAGCGTGGTGAGCCCGAGGACGGGTCCGGCCGCCCACCGCCAGCGGCGCGCGGCCACCGCGAGGGGCAGGGCGACCAGCACGGCGAGGGCGAGCGCGGCGCCGGCCAGCTGGAGGTGCTGGACGACGGCGTCGCCGAGGATCTCGCGCCGGGTGGAGAGGTAGTCGCCGCAGATCCACTCGTTGCGGGCGAGGCAGTCGTCGGGCGGCGCGGTCACGCCCCCATTCGAGACCGTGGGCGGCCCCCGCGCACCCCGGCCGGGCCGTTCGGGGACGGGAACGCCGTACCGGTCAGCCGTTCGAGAGGACCGCGATGACGTTGCCGGCCGGGTCGGTGAACCAGGCGATGGCGGGGCCGTGCGTGTCGCGCACGATGCCCTTCTCGTCGGCCTCGAAGCCCTCGTAGCGTTCGAACGTCACCCCGCGCCCCACCAGCTCGTCGACGGCGCGGTCGATGTCGTCGACCTCGAAGTTGAGGATCGTGTAGGAGGCGGGGGTGTGGTTCTCCTTGGGATAGACGAAGATCCGCGCCCCGCCGGGCAGGACGAGGTTCAGCATCCGCATCTCCTCGGGGCCGGTCTCCTCCGCCCGCAGGCCGAGGACGTCGCCGTAGAAGCGGCGCGCGGCGTCGAGGTCGTCGACCGAGAAGCCGCTGTACGCCGTGGTCTCGCCGAACATGGCGTGCTCCCTTCCGGGGGCCCGTGCCCGGGCACCCCTTCCAGGATCCTCCGGCTGCGCCCGCCCGTCCGCTCAGGGGGCGATCGGCAGCTGCCGCTTGTGCTCGGTGAGCTCGTAGCGGCGGACGATCGTGGCGTACGCGGCCTCCGCGACCGGCTTCCCCTCCAGGAAGTCGTCGATGTCGTCGTAGGTGACGCCCAGCGCGTCCTCGTCGGCCTTGCCCGGGTCGAGGGTCTCCAGGTCGGCCGTGGGGGTCTTCCACACCAGCGAGGCCGGGGCGCCGAGCTCGTCGGCGATCGCGCGGACGCGCCGCTTGGTGAGGCCGGTCAGCGGGACGACGTCGGCGGCGCCGTCGCCGAACTTGGTGAAGAAGCCGGAGACGGCCTCTGCGGCGTGGTCGGTGCCGACGACGAGCCCGTCGTGGGCGCCGGCGACCGCGTACTGGGCGATCATCCGCTGCCGGGCCTTGATGTTGCCCTGCACGAAGTCCTGGTGGTGGGCGTCGCGGAAGGTCGTCCCGCCGGCGAGGCAGGCCTCCAGGGCCGCGTCGCTGGCCGCCTTGACGTCCACGGTGAGGACCCGGTCGGCGCGGATGAAGCCGAGGGCGGTCTGCGCGTCCTGCTCGTCGGCCTGGACGCCGTACGGCAGGCGCATCGCGTAGAAGGTGGCTTCGTGGCCGGCGGCGCGGGCCCGCTCCACGGCGAGCTGGCAGAGCCGGCCGGCGGTCGTGGAGTCGACGCCGCCGCTGATGCCGAGGACGAGGGAGCGAAGCCCGGTGGAGGTGAGCCGCTCGGTGAGGAAGGCCACCCGGCGCTCGATCTCGGCCTTCGGGTCGAAGGTCTCGGCGACCTGGAGGTCCCGGGCGATCTGCAGCTGGAGGGCGGTGGACGCCGGGTCGGTCACGAAGGTCTCCTCGTCAGGGTCGGTCGGCTGTGTACCCGCTGGTACGGGGTGCACAGGGGTCGACTCTACGCGTCGCCCGACCCGGCGACGGACGCCTCGGGGGTGCACAGCACCTCGACCCGCTGGACGAGGTTGTTCGCGAAGCCGCCGCGGTTCCACGGCGCGGTGAGCGGCTGCACGTTCCCCTCGGCGTCGGTGGCCCGCACGGTCAGGTGGCGCAGTCCCGGGGTCGCCGTCCAGGTGGCGCGCCAGGCGGACCAGGCCCAGGGGTGAGCGGGGTCCCGTTCGACCTCGGCGTCGGTCCAGGCCGCCCCGCCGTCCTCGCTGACCTCGACGCGGGTGACCGGGCCGTGCCCGGACCAGGCGCGCCCGGCGAGCGCCACGGGCCCGGGGCGCACGACGCGGGTCCTGGACATGAAGTCGGGGAAGCCCGGCGGCACCATCAGGGCCCGGGGCGCGATGAGGGTGACGGGCTCTCCCGGTTCGTCGGCCTCCCGGCGCAGGCGGTAGGACACGCTCTGCTGGAAGCCGGTGTACGGGGTGTCGTCGAGCGTGATGTCGTGGAGCCACTTCACGTGCGCCATGCCGTACCAGCCGGGGACGACGAGCCGGAGCGGGCTGCCGTGCTGGGGCGGCAGGGGCGCCCCGTTCATGGCGTACGCGACGAGGACGTCCCGCGCCGGGTCGGCGGCGGTCGTCAGGGGCAGGCTGCGGCGGTAGTCCTGCTCGACGCCCCGCTCGACCCCGTGGTCGGCGCCGGTGAACACGGCCTCGGCCGCGTCCTCGGCGATGCCGGCCTCCGCGAGGAGGGCGGCCAGCGGGACGCCGGTCCAGTCGGCGGTGCCGACGGCCTCGACCAGCCAGGGCTGGCTGACGGGCCGGGGGGCGAGCCGGGCCCGGCCGTTGCCCGCGCACTCCAGGGTGACCCGGCGGGTGACGGCGGGCCGGTCGCGGAGCGCCGCCATGTCGAGGGCGAGCGGCTTCAGGACCCGGCCGCCGACGGTGAGCCGCCAGCCCTCCGCGTCGGTGGCGGGGATGTCGTAGTGGACGAGGACGTAGTGGAGTCCGGGCGGGGTGACCTCGTACCGCAGGGCCTCCAGGGGCAGCCCGTGGTTGCGGGTGGCGAGGGCGAGCTCCTGCCCGGTGACGCCCTCGTCGGGGCCGGCCACGCGCCCCGGTGTGCTGATGTCGCTCAGACCACTCAGGGAACCGTGCATGTCCTCATCGTCCGCCCGGGCGCCGGGCCCGGCACGTCGGGCTCCGCCGGGCCCCGGGCCGCGCGCCGCGCGGCCGGTTCCGTCAGGTCTGCCGGGGGCCGCGCAGGGCCCGGTCGAGGCCGTCCTGCGGGGGGCCGGTGAGGGCCCGTACGAAGATCTCCTCGTAGGCGGGTTCGCCGATGGTCGCGCGGGCCGTGTCGGTGTACTTCTCGTGCAGGGCCCGCAGACCGGGCAGGCCGCGCCGGGGCTGGCCGGTGGAGCGCCAGTACGCCTCGCCCGTGCCGCTCACGTCGGCCGCGCGCTCGCCGTCCCCGGCGGCCGCGAGGGCGGTCGCGAGGACGTCGAGGCCGAGGGCGACGCCGAGGCTCGCGCCGAGGCCGCGGGTGCCTTCGAGCATGGCGCGGGCGTGGCGGGAGGCGGCCGCCGGGTCGCCTTCCAGGAGTCCGGTGAGGGCGAGCTGGTAGGCGAGGGCGGTGCGGGTCCAGTGTTCGTCGAGCTCCTCGCAGAGGGCGCGGAGGTGCAGCGCCCGTTCCCGGGCCTCGGCGAGCCGGCCGAGGCCGGTGAGGGCGAAGACCCGGACGAGGTGGCAGCGGAGCCGGGCGGCGGAGTCGGCGGGGCCGCCGGGGGCGGCGTCGAGGACGTGGCCCACGAGGACGTACGCGGCCATCGGCCGGCCGGTGGTCAGGGCGAGGAGCCCGGCGAGGGCGGCGGCGTCGAGGGTGAGGTCGCCGGGCCGGTCCCGGCCACCACGAGGGGCGTCCTCGTGCTCGGTGTACTCCGTGAAGCGGGCCTCGCGGGCGCAGCGCTCGCTGACCTCCTGGGCCGGGCCGAACTCGCCCTGGAGGACCAGGGTGACGCCGAGGGCCCACAGCGCGCGGGCCCGGACGCGGCCGCGGGCCTCGCCGAGGAGGAGGGCCTGTTCGAGGCCGTCGCGGGCCTCGCGGAGCCGGCCGCGGCAGGACCAGGCGAAGGCGACGGAGCCCACGAGGTCGAGGGCGGCGTCGGGGTCGGTGCGCAGCAGCCGGTCCAGGGCGGTGCGCAGGTCGGTGTGGTGGGCGTCGACGGTCCGGTACCAGCGCAGCTGGCGGGCGCCGTGCCATTCGGTCTCCGCCCGGCGGGCCAGGGCCCGGAAGTGGGCGGCGTGCCGGTCGGCGACCGTTCCGGTCTCGCCTGTCCGGTCCAGCCAGGTCGCCCCGTACTCGCGGATGGTGTCGAGCATGCGGTGGCGTCCGGCGGCGTCGGGCGGACGGACCACGGAGGAGCGGACGAGTCCGTCGAGCGCGCCGGGCAGGGTCGCGCGGTCCAGGGGGCCGCCGGCACAGACGGCGGTCGCGGAGGCGAGGTCGAAGGGGCCGCGGAAGACGGAGAGCCGGGCCCAGAGGAGGCGTTCGAGGGGGGTGCTGAGCTCGTGGCTCCAGCCGATGGCGGCGCGCAGGGTCCGGTGGCGGCTGGGCCAGACCCGCTCGGGGTGGGCCAGCAGGTCGAAGCGGGCTTCCGGCGGGGCGTCGAGACGGGTGCCGAGCTGGTCGCGGACGGCTTCGGCGCCCTGGAGGCGGATCTGCGCGGCGGCGAGTTCCAGGGCGAGCGGGATGCCCTCCAGGCGCACGCAGATCTCGCCGGCGGGCCCGGCGGCGGGGAAGTCCTCCCCCGCGGCCCGGCGGAGCAGTTCCAGGGCGTCGCCGCCGGCGGGCGGCAGCGGGTCGAGGGCGACGATCCGCTCCCCCGCGACGCCGAGGGGGCGCCGGCTGGTGGCGAGGACGGTGAGTCCGGGGGCGGCGGCGAGGAGTTCGGTGACGAGCCGGGCGCAGGGTTCCGCGAGGTGCTCGCAGGAGTCGAGGACGAGGAGCAGCCGGTCCTCGGCGAGCCGGCGGCAGAGTCCGGTGGTGGCCATGCCGGGGGTGTGGTCGGCGAGGTCGACGGAGTCGGCGACGAGCGCGACGAGGAGCCGGTCGCCGTCGAGCTGGCTCAGGTCGGTCCACCAGGCGCCGTCCGGGTGGCGGTCGGCGGCGCGGTGCGCGGCGCGCAGCGCGAGCCGGGTCTTCCCGACTCCCCCGACGCCGGTCACGGTGACGAGGCGGTGCTCCGCCAACGCGGCGGATATGCGCTCCAGTTCCGTGCGGCGTCCCACGAAACCGGGGTTCTCGTCCGGCAGATGTCCACGCACGGGAGCAGTCTCCCTCATGCCCGCCCCGAACGGACCTGCGGAACCGGTTCGTTACGCGGCCGAGGGAATCCCGGGGCGGGGGCGCGGCCGTAATTCGTTTGACCCGGTCACGGACCGGCGCTGCACTGTGCCGGGGCGCCACGGACGGTGGTGCCCGTACGAACGGGGAGGCAGCAGTACCGATGGAGATCCGTCCCACCACCGACCAGGACCTCGGCGTCTTCGTCGACACGCTCCACACCGCGTTCGGGCGCTTCCCGGAAACCCCGGCCGAGGACGGCAGCGGGGTCTGGTGGTCGGCGATCGAGATGGACCGGGGTCTGCTCGCCGTGGCGGAGGACGGGAAGCCCGTCGGCACCGCCGCCGCGTACTCCTTCGAGCTCACGCTCCCCGGTGAGGCGGTCGTCCCGGTGGGCGGCGTGACCGCCGTCGGCGTGCTGCCCTCGCACCGGCGCCGGGGCGTGCTCAGCGCGATGATGCGGCATCAGCTCACCGAGCTGCGGGCCCGCGGGGAGTTCCTCTCGGTGCTGCTCGCCTCCGAGGCGCCGATCTACGGCAGGTTCGGGTACGGCCCCGCGACCTACACGGGGCGGCTGACGGTGCAGCGTCACCAGGGCGCCCTCGACGTTCCCCGGGCGCCCGGGACGGACGGCGCGGACACCGGCTCGGTCGAGGTGCTGCGGCGCGCCGAGTGCGGCGAGATCCTGGAGGAGGTCTACGACCGGTACCGCCGCGCGCAGCCCGGCGCGCTGTCCCGGCCGCGCGGCTGGTGGGCCCGGGGCGCGGGGCAGCCGCCGGTGGCGCCGGCTCCGCGGTACGTCGCCGTCCACCGGGATGCCGACGGAGTCCCGGACGGGTACGCCACGTACTCGCTCGGCGATGCCGAGACCCTGACGGTCGACGAGACGATCGCCACCGACGACGCCGTCTTCACGGCCCTGGCCCGGTTCCTGCTCGGGCACGACCTGGTCGCCCAGGTCGTGTTCAAGCACGTCCCGTCGGGTCATCCGCTGCGCTGGCGGTTCGCGGACTTCCGTGCCGCTCAGGCGGGCGGCGACACCGACTGGCTCTGGGTGCGGCTGCTCGACGTGCCGGGGGCGCTGACCGCGCGCGGCTGGTGCGCGGACGGCGAGCTCGTCCTCGACGTCGACGACCCGTTCCTCGGCGAGCGCGGCCGTCATCTGCTGACCGTCCGGGACGGCAAGGCCGAGTGCGTGCCGACGGACCGGGAACCGGACCTGTCGCTCGACGTGCGGGACCTGGGCGCGGTCTACCTCGGCGGCACCGCCCCGAGCACGCTCGTGCGCGCCGGGCACGTCCGGGCCCACCGGCCGGGCGCGGCGGTGCTCGCGGACGCCCTCTTCCGCGGCGAGCGCTCCCCGCACTGCCTGCACTGGTTCTGACACCGGTTCCGACCGTGTGCGGAAGGGGGTTCACCCTCCCTTGACGGTCACGTCGACGGAGTGCCACCCCTGGGCCCCGTCGGGCATGGTGCCGGTGCGCTCTTCCGGCTGGGTGGTGCCGGTGCCGTCGGTGGCGCGGACGGTGAGGGTGTGGTCGCCGGGGGTGGCGGACCAGGGGTGGACCCACTGGCGCCAGGTGTCGCCGCCGTCCTCCGCCGCGAGCCGCGCTTCCTGCCACGGTCCGTCGTCGATCCGCACCTCGACCCGGCGGATGCCGCGGTGCTGGGCCCAGGCGACCCCGGCGATCATCACGGTGCCGGCGGCGGGGCGGGCGAAGGCGCGCGGGGTGTCGATGCGGGACTGTGTCTTGACGGGTGCCTGCGCCGCCCAGCCGCGCGGGACCCAGTAGGCGTCGTACGCGTCGAAGGTCGTGAGTTCGATCGACTCGATCCACTTGCAGGCGGAGACGTATCCGTACAGGCCGGGGACGAGCATGCGGACGGGGAAGCCGTGGGTGAAGGGCAGGGGTTCGCCGTTCATCCCGAAGGCGAGGAGGGCGTCGCGGCCGTCCATGACGGTTTCGACGGGGGTGCCGATGGTCATGCCGTCGACGGAGCGGGCGACCAGCTGGTCGGCGGGGCCGCCCTCGGAGGGCGGGCGGACGCCGGCCTCGCGGAGCAGGTCGGCGAGCCGGACACCGAGCCAGCGGGCGTTGCCGATGTACGGGCCGCCGACCGGGTTGGAGACGCAGTTCAGGGTGATGTCCCGTTCCAGCACCGGCCGGGCCATCAGCTCCCGCAGGGTGACGGTGCGCTCCTCGCGGACTCCGCTGCCGTGGATGCGGAGGTGCCAGTGGTCGGCGTCGACCTTGGGGACGACGAGTGCGGTGTCGACGCGGTAGAAGTCGCGGTTCGGGGTGACGAAGGGGCTGATGCCGGGGACGTCGAGCTGCGCTCCGGCGGGCACGGCCGGGGCGGGGGACGTGGGCCGGGGCAGCCGCAGGGCCGCGCGGGAGGTGGCGGCGTTCTCCTGTACGGGGCTGCCGACCGCGCGGCCGAGGGCGGCGGCCCCGGTGGCGGCGAGGCCGGTGGAGGCGGCGACGACGAGGAACCCGCGCCGGTCCGCCCGGGCGACTCCGGGCCCGGGGGCGAGGAGGCGGCCGGTCAGGACGTACAGGAGGAGCGCGCCGGCGGCGCCTCCGACGAGGGAGGGCACGGCGTCCATGGCGGACTCGGAGTCGGGCCGGGTGACGGCGGCGAGGGCCCCGAGGACGCCGAAGGCGGCGACGGCCGCCGCGCCGAGCAGCCGGTGGCGGAGCGCGAGGAGCCCGACGCCGAGGGCGAGGACGGCGAGGATGAGCAGGATGCCGAGCTGGAGGACGGTCTTGTCGCTCTCGCCGAAGACGCGGATGGCCCATTCCTTGATCGCGGCCGGGGTCCGGTCGACGACGGTGCCGCCGACGGCCACGACGGGGCCCGCCTCGGGGCGTACCCAGAAGGAGACGACGTCCGCGACGGCCAGGGAGACGTACGCGGAGACCAGTCCGCCGAGCGCGGCGAGGAGGCGGTCGGTGCGGGTGGGTTCGGGGTGCTGTTCGGGGTGCGGCTCGCGCGTGGCCCTGGTGGCGTTCATGGTGGGTGTTTCGGCACGCCGGGGCGCGCGGATGGGCGCCTTCACCCGGATGGGTCTCAGTGGGTGTCCGGGTGGTCGCCCGGCACCGCCAGTTCCTCCACCGCCTCCACGCCGACGACCGCGCCGGTGGACTTCTTGCCGCGCCGCAGGCGGCGTTCGAGCCAGGAGGCGAAGGTGGTGAGGGCGAAGTTGAGGGCGACGAAGATGACGGCGACGACGGTGAAGCAGGCGATGGTGTTGGCGCCGTAGTTGGCGCTCATGGGGCGGACGGAGGCGAGCAGTTCGGAGAAGCCGAGCATCGCGCCGCCGAGGGCGGTGTCCTTGACGATGACGACGAGCTGGCTGACGAGGGCGGGCAGCATGGCGGTGACGGACTGCGGCAGGAGGACGTACATCATGGTCTGGCCCTTGCGCATGCCGATGGCCTTGGCCGCGTCCGTCTGGCCGGCGGGGAGGGCGAGGATGCCGGCGCGGACGACCTCGGCGAGCACGGAGGCGTTGTAGAGGACGAGGCCGGTGACGACCGCGTAGAGGGGCCGGGTGTCCGGGCTGATCTCGGTGAACTCGGCGTAGGCGGCGTTCGCGAAGAGCATCAGGATCAGGACGGGGATCGCCCGGAAGAACTCGACGACGGATCCGGCCGCGGAGCGGACGGCGAAGTGGTCGGAGAGCCGGAGGATGCCGAGGAACGCGCCGAGCGGCAGGGCGATGACCATGGCGAGTGCGGCGGCGATCACGGTGTTCTTCAGGGCGGGCAGGATGTACGTCTCCCAGACGCGGGGGTCGGTGAAGAAGGGCGCCCACTTGGACCATTCGAGCTGGTTCTTGGCGGCGAGACTCGCCACGACCCACCACACGACGGCGGCGAGCGCGATCACGAAGAGCAGGGTCCACAGGAGGTTGCGCCGTCTGGCGCGTGGGCCGGGGACGTCATAGAGGACGGTGGGCTTGTCCTTCACCGTTTCACCGCCACCTTCTTGGCCACCCAGCCGAAGAAGAGGCCGGTGGGCAGGGTGAGACAAATGAAGCCGAAGGCGAAGATCGTGGAGATGAGGATGAGCTGGGCCTCGTTCTCGATCATCTCGCGCATCAGCAGCGCCGCTTCGGCGACGCCGATGGTGGCGGCCACGGTGGTGTTCTTGGTGAGGGCGATGAGGACGTTGGTGAGCGGGCCGACGACGGAGCGGAAGGCCTGCGGGAGCACGATCAGGCGCAGCACCTGGGGGAAGTTGAGGCCGATGGCGCGGGCGGCCTCGACCTGCCCGAGGGGGACGGTGTTGATGCCGGAGCGGAGGGCCTCGCAGACGAAGGCGCTGGTGTAGGCGGTGAGGCCGAGGATGGCGAGCCGGAAGTTGATCGTGGTGAAGCGGTCGGCGCCGAGGCTGACTCCGAGGGTCTGGAAGAGGCCGAGCGAGGTGAAGACGATGATGACGGTGAGGGGGATGTTGCGGACGATGTTGACGTAGGCGGTGCCGAAGCCCCGCATGAGGGGGACGGGGCTGACGCGCATCGCGGCCAGCAGCGTCCCCCAGACGAGGGAGCCGATCGCGGAGTAGACGGTGAGCTGCACCGTCACCCAGAAGGCTCCGAGCAGGTCGTACCCCTGGAGGAAGTCGAACACGGCGGCCTGCTCACTGAACGATGACGCCGATCTTCGGGGCGGGTTCGTTCTGGTAGCCGGACGGACCGAGGTTCTTGTCGACCGCGGCCTGCCAGGAGCCGTCGGCGACCATCTTCTCCAGGGCCGTGTTGATCTTGGCCTTGAGTTCGCTGCCCTTCTGGACGCCGATGCCGTAGTTCTCGTTGCTCATCTTGAAGCCGCCGAGCTTGAACTTGCCCTTGAACTCGGGCTGCGCGGCGTATCCGGCGAGGATCGCGTCGTCGGTGGTGAGGGCGTCGATGACACCGTTCTCCAGGCCGGTCAGGCACTCGGAGTAGCCGCCGTACTCCTGGAGCTGGGCGTCGGGGGCGATCTTCTCCTTCACGTTCTGCGCGGAGGTGGAGCCGGTGACCGAGCAGAGCTTCTTGTTGTTCAGGTCGGACGGCTTCTTGATCGAGTCGTCATCGGCCCGGATCAGGACGTCCTGGTGGGCGAGGAGGTAGGGACCCGCGAAGTCGACCTTCTCCAACCGCTTGTCGTTGATCGAGTACGAAGCCGCGATGAAGTCCACGTCGCCGCGCTGGAGCAGCGTCTCCCGGTCGGCACTCTTCGCCTCCTTCCAGACGATGTCCTTCGGGTCGTGGCCGAGCTGCTTGGCGATGTACGTCGCCACGGCGACGTCGAAGCCGGTGTAGGTGCCGTCGGGGGTCTTCAGGCCGATGCCGGGCTGGTCGTATTTGATGCCGATGGTGATCTTGTCGCCGTTGTCGCGGAGCGCCCCGCCGGCCGCGCCGTTGGCGAATCCGGCGGAGGTGAAGGAGAGGACGACGGCCGCGGCGGCGGCGACGGTGGCCCTGCTGGTCCTGAGCGTGTTCATGAGGATCACCTCTGAGGGCTGAACAGGTCAGTGGTGGAGGATCTTGGACAGGAAGTCCTTGGCGCGCTCGCTGCGCGGGTTGGTGAAGAACTCGTCCGGGGAGGTCTCCTCGACGATCCGGCCGTCGGCCATGAAGACCACGCGGTTGGCGGCGGAACGGGCGAAGCCCATCTCGTGGGTGACGACCACCATCGTCATGCCGTCCCGGGCCAGTTGCTGCATGACCTCCAGTACCTCGTTGATCATCTCGGGGTCGAGTGCGGAGGTCGGCTCGTCGAAGAGCATCACCTTCGGTTCCATGGCGAGGGCGCGGGCGATCGCCACGCGCTGCTGCTGGCCCCCGGAGAGCTGGGCCGGGTACTTGTCGGCCTGGGAGGCGACGCCGACCCGGTCGAGGAGGGCGCGGGCCCTCTCCTCGGCCTTCTTCCTCTCTTTCTTGCGGACCTTGATCTGCCCGAGGGTCACGTTGTCGAGGACGGTCTTGTGCGCGAAGAGGTTGAAGGACTGGAAGACCATGCCCACATCGGCCCGCAGGGCCGCCAGCTCGCGTCCTTCCGCGGGCAACGGCCGCCCGTCGACGACGATCTCGCCCGCGTCGATGGTCTCCAGGCGGTTGATCGCCCGGCACAGCGTCGACTTCCCCGAGCCGGAGGGCCCGATGACGACGACGACCTCGCCGCGGTGGATCGTGAGGTCGATGGACCGGAGGACGTGCAGGGGGCCGAAGTGCTTGTCGACCCCGCGCAGCACGACGAGCTCGTCGCCGCCGTCCGGGACGGGCATGGCACCCTCCAGGGTCACGCCCCCGCTGGCCCCCTCCTCACGTTCATGCTCCGCCCTCGGCCCGGCGTGCGCATTCCGGACGGAGGGTGTACGGAGGGTGTCGGCGGGTCCACCCTTCGTGTCGGCACCCGGTCGGCGGGTCCGGATCCTGCGTCCGGGGGCGGGCGGGCCCACACTGGGGGTGGGAGCCGAGTGTGCGAGGAGGGTCCGCCATGAGCAGAGCCGCGCCCAAGGTCAGCACGTTGCCCCCGGAGCACCGGGAGCGCCTGATGGCCTTCGCCGAGGACGTGTACTTCGAGTCCGGCCACCGTCTGTTCGAGGAGCAGCAGCACGCCGACCGGTTCTGGATCGTGAAGACGGGCGCGGTGACCCTCGACGCGAAGGTGCCGGGCCGGGGGGCGCCCGTGATCGAGACGCTGCGCCACGGGGAGCTGGTCGGGCTCTCCTGGATGTTCCCGCCGTACCTGTGCCAGTCGGGGGCCGAGGCGATGACGCCGGTCAGGGCGTACGAGTTCGACGCCCCGGCCGTCCGGTCGATGTGCCACTCCGACCCGGAGTTCGGCGCCTCGGTGCTGTTCTGGGTGGGGTCGATCCTCGCCCACCGCCTCCATGTGACCCGGGTCCGTCTCCTCGACCTGTACGCCCCGCACGGCAGCGGCGTCCTGGCCTGACCCCGCCCGTCCCGCGCGCCGTGACCGCGTGCGGGACGGGCCGCGGGCGGCGGCCCGGTGCCCGGGCGGTACGGTGGAGGCGCAGCACCGCACGACCCCGTACGCGCCCGAGCACCATCCCGTACGCACACTCCGGCGAGGAGCGGCGAGGCCCGCATGAGCGACCCGAGGACCGCGCGCGAGGCGATCGCCCTCGTCACCGACGAGTTCAGCGAACTCCCCTTCGCCGAAGGCCCTCTGACCGGCGACGGGCCGATCGGCTGGCCCGGCTACTCGGCCGCGCACGCGCGTGCCGCCGAGCGGACCGGCGAGACCGAGTCGGTGGTGTGCGGAACGGGCGTCGTGGGCGGGGTGACGGCGGTCCTGATCTCCTTCGAGTTCCGGTTCCTCGGCGGGTCCCTCGGGGAGAGGACCGGTGCGCGGGCCGCTGCCGCCCACGCCCTCGCCCGGGAGCGCCGGCTGCCCGTGGTCGTCCTCCCCGCGACCGGCGGCAGCCGGATGCACGAGGGCATGCGCGCCCTCCTCCAACTCCAGTACCTGGCCCGCGAGTCCGAGCTCACCCGGGCCGCGGGGCTGGCGCAGATCGCCGTCCTGCGCGATCCGACCACGGGCGGCGGCTGGGCGACGCTCGGCGCCGGCTCCGATGTCGTCCTGGCCCTGCCCGGCGCCCAGGTCGGCTTCGCCGGTTCGCGGGTACGGCCGCCGGACGCGGACCCCGCCGCGTACACCGCCGAGGCGCAGCTCGCCCACGGTCACCTCGACGCGATCGTGCCGTCCGCCGCGCTGCGCGAGACCCTCGGCCGCTGGCTGTCGCTGCTCGTCCGCCCCGCCGAAGGCCCGGTCCCGCCGCCGTACGCGCTCGGCGCGGGGGCGCCGCCCGCCGCGAGCGGCCGGGAGGCCGTGGCGCGCGCCCGGCACCCCGAGCGGCCCCGGGCCGCCGCGTACCTCGACGCCCACTTCACCCTGCGCGAGGAGATCTCCGGCGACCGCTGCGGGGGCGTCGACCCGGGCATGCGGTGCGGCTTCGGGCGGCTCCCCGACGGCCGTACCGTCGCCTACGCGGCCCAGTGCGGCACCGCCACCCGCCCGGCCGGCTTCCGCACGGCGGCCCGCCTCGTGCGGCTGGCCGGCCGGCTCGGCATTCCGGTGCTCACCCTGATCGACACCCCCGGCGCCGCGAACGACCCGGCGGCGGAACGGGCGGGCGCGGGCCCGGCCATCGCCGAGCTGTTCGGCGCGGTCGCCTCCGCCCGTACCCCGCTCACCTCACTGCTCGTCGGCGAGGGCGGTTCGGGCGGCGCCCTCGCCCTCGCCGCCCCGGGCAACACCTGGGCCACGCCGGACAGCTACTTCTCCGTCATCGCGCCGGAATCGGCAGCCGCCATCCTCAAGCGCGCCCCCGAGGAGTCGGCGACCACCGCCGACCAGCTCCGCCTGCGCCCCCGTGACCTGGTGGACCTGGGCGTCGTCAGGGGCGTCGTGGAAGGAGCACCCGAGGGTTCTCAGTGACCCCCGAGGGCCCGCTTCAGCTCGGCCTTGTCCATCGAGGAGCGGCCGTGGATGTTGCGGCGCCGGGCCTCGGCGTACAGCTGGTCGTAGGTCGGACCCTCCGAGCCGCTGTGCGAACGCTTGCCGCCGCGGCGCGCGGAGGACATGTCCTGCGTGGAACTCCTGCTCGCGGTCTTCGACTCGCCCGCCCGCGCCCGCTCCTTGTTGACCGTGCGCGCGGCGATCTCCTCCGCCCGCTTCCTGCTCTCGCCCCGGTCCAGTGCGCTCTCCTTGATGTGCTCGTACTGCCGCTCCCGCTTGGCGTTCGATCCGCGCGGCATGATCCGCTCCTCTCCGTCCGGAGACGACTGCCCCCACGTGCGGCGGCTGCCCGCCCCGGCCGGATCTAATCCGGTCCGCGCGTCGTCCCGCGGGGCGGGCCGCTGACCTCCAGCCAGACGACCTTGCCCACGGCACCCGGGCCCTTGTCCCGGCTGCCCCAGTCGCCGGCCAGCCGGTCCAGGACCATCAGTCCGTGCCCGCCGGGCAGAGCCGGAGACCGGGCCGCCCGTACGCGCGGATGGTCCGGGCTGGCGTCGGACACCTCCACGCGCAGCCGGCCGTCCCCGTGCCGCAGGACGAACTCCTCCGGTCCTCCGGCGTGCAGACAGGCATTCGTGACCACCTCCGAGACGAGCAGCAGGACGTCCTCGACCCGCTCCTCCGCCTCCTCGCCGTCCGCCGGGAGCCACCCCCAGTCGGCCAGCGCCTGCGCCGTGAAGTCCCGGCACCGCGAGACGACCCCGCGCGTCCCGTGCAGCACGAGCCTGCGGACCTGGTGCGGGGGCAGGGCGTCGCCGTCGTCACCGCCTCCCACTCGCCCACCTCCTCACACCCAGTTTCGGACACCTGGCCACAATCGACCTCCGCTGGGGGCGTGACCAGGGCGTTCATGATCCCGATCGGGTGAACGACGGGCGCGTGCCCCGTCCCGCGGGGCCCGTGGACGGGAGCATACGGGAGACATTTCCACCCCTTCCGGAAAGGCCGCTGCCGTGCGCCGTGCCCTGATCGTCGTCGATGTACAGAAGGACTTCTGCGAGGGCGGCAACGTCCCCGTGAAGGGCGGGGCCGGACGGGCCGTCGCCATCGCCGAACTCGTCCGGGACGCCGACGGGCGGTACGCGCACGTGGTCGCCACCCGCGACCACCACATCGACCCGGGCGGCCACTTCTCCGACGAGCCGGACTTCGAGAACTCCTTCCCGGTGCACTGCGTCGTCGGCTCCGAAGGAGGCGAGTTCCACCCGGACTTCGCCCCCGTCGTCACCGAGGGCAAGGTCGACGAGGTCTTCTTCAAGGGCGCCCGCTCGGCCTCGAAGAGCGGCTTCGAAGGCGCCACCGAACACGGCACACCGCTGGGCACCTGGCTGCGCGAGCGGGAGGTCGGCGGGGTGGACGTGGTCGGCATCGCGACGGACCACTGTGTGAAGGCGACGGCGCTGGACGGCGTGCGGGCGGGGTTCGACGTGGCGGTCCTGCTCGACTACACGGCGGGGGTGTCGGCGGCCACGACGGACGTCGCACTCGACGAACTCCGCACGGCGGGCGTCAAGCTCACGGGCACCCCGGTGGTCCTCGCCTGACATCCGCCCTGCCGATGGGCGCCGCCCCGCCCTGCCGATGGGCGCCGCCCCGCACTCCGCGGGGCGGCACCTGACGACTAGCGGGGCTGGATCCCGCCGGCGTAGACGTGGTCCGGGGTGACGACGGACGTGATCGCCCGGGCGAGCAGCGTCGACGGCTCCTGGCCCTGGCTGGTGATATCCGTGTTGATCATGATGACCAGCGTGGCGTCCCGCTCCGGCAGGTACACCGTCACCGTCTCGTACCCCGGGATCGACCCGTTGTGCCCGATCCAGCCGTTGGCGTCGAAGATGCCGAGGCCGTAGCTGAGGCCGGGGAAGCCCGTGGGGAGCGTCCTGAGGCGCTGCTCCTGCGTCTCGGGGCTCAGCAGCTCCCCGGTGGCGAGGATCTTCGCCCAGCGCCGCAGGTCGTGCTGGTCGGAGATCATCGCCCCGGCCGCCCAGGCCCAGCTGGGGTTCCAGTCCGTGCTGTCCACGACGGCGCCGCTGAGCGTCTGGTTCGTGTAACCGCGGGGGTGCGGTTCGGGGAACTCGGGGCCGGAGGGGAGGAACGTGTGGCGCAGGTGGGCCGGCCGGAGCACGCGGTTGCGGAGGAACTGGTCCAGGGGCTGTCCGCTGACCTTCTCGACCACCAGGCCGAGGAGGACCAGGTTGCTGTTCGAGTACTCGAACTTCGCGCCCGGCTTGAAGGTGTTCTTGTGCTTGAAGCCGTACGCGAGCGCCTCCTCCGGGGTGAAGTACCGCTCCGGCTCGCTGAGCAGGTCGTGGATGAAGTCCGGGTCGGAGGTGTACGGGAAGAGGCCGCTGCGCATCTCGGCGAGGTGGCGCAGGGTGATCCGGCGGCCGTTCGGCACGCCGTGGACGTACCGGGAGATGGGGTCGTCGAGGCGGATCCGGTGGTCGTCGAGGAGCTTCAGGAGCGCGGTGACCGTGAAGGTCTTGGTCTCGCTGCCGATGCGGATGTAGCCGTCGGTGGACATCGGCTCGCCGGTGGACTTGTCGGCGACGCCGGTCGCCCGGACGTAGCTGCCCCGGCCCGGCATCCACAGGCCGACGGCGACGCCGGGGATGCCGGCCTGCTTGCGGACGTCCTCGATGGCCTTGTCGAGCCGGGCGGTGAGCTCGGGGCCGAGTCCGCCCGGCGGGCAGTCGTCCTCGCCGTGCCGCTGCACGCCGGCGACCGCGGCCGCGGCGTGGACGGCGGTGGCCGGCGTCGCCGTCACCGGCGCGAGGACGGACGCGACGAGCAGCGTCGCGGCGAACAGCCGTCGGGTGGGGATACGTCTCATGTGGGGGGCGCCTCTTCCGGGTCACGGGAGCTTCGGGACGGCCACATCACCACCGAGGGCCGGGGCGGCGGCCCTCCCTCCCGTACGGGGGGCCGCGAGTCCACCCGTACGGGGCCACGCGCGTAACCGGGACGGCCCCAGGCGCCGGATAATGACAGCCCCGACGACATGGAGACGAAGGACCGATGACGCTCAACGAGGGTGGGCGCGTGCGCCTGACGGTGGATCTCCGGCTGGCCGGGCAGCTCGTCCCGGCGGGCGAGGCCCCGCCGGAGGCGGGAGCCGGGTTCCTGGCGCTGGCCGCCGGCGTCGAGGGCACGGTCGAGCGGGTGGACGAGGACCGGCCGCAGAGCCAGGAGGTCCGCGAGTACGAGCGCCTCAAGTCCCTCCTGGACGACTTCGGGCACCAGATGCCCCCGGGCAGCAGGCAGCAACTGGAGGAGCAGGTCGGCTCCCTGGAGCCGGCGTGGACCGCGTACCAGGAGCGCGGGCTGCGTCTGACGGTCCGCGTCCGCTTCGACAACGGGTTCGTCATCGACGACGCCCCGGGGGACCTGTTCCTCTCCGTCTGAACCCTCTTTTTGCGGTCTTCGCAAATTTCTTTGCCGATGAACCTCCCCCGGTCCGAGTCTGGGCAGCCTCGGAACTCGTCGAAGGGGGACCTCCTGTGGTCACGACATCCCTGACCGCCCCACCCGCCCCGCTGAGCGCACGCCGGCGCTGGACGGTGCTCGCGGTCTGCGCGCTCAGCATGTTCCTGGTGGGGGTCGACGCCACCATCGTCAATGTGGGACTGCCGGAGATCGGCCGGGGCCTGGACGTGGGCACCCGCGGTCTCGAGTGGGTCGTCGACGCCTACACCGTGGTCATGGCCAGTCTGCTCATCGTCTCCGGCGCCCTGGCCGACCGCCTCGGGCGCCGCCGGGTCTTCCGGACCGGGCTGCTCGTCTTCGGCCTGGCCTCCCTCGTGTGCGCCCTCGCCCCCTCCCTCGGCGTGCTCGTCGCCGCCCGTGCCGTCCAGGGGATCGGGGCCTCGATGCTGAGTCCGGTGGCCCTGGCGATCGTGGTGAACGCGATGCCCGACCCCCGGGAACGGGCCCGCGCGATCGGCGTGTGGGCCTCGGTCTTCGGGCTGAGCATGGCGGCGGGACCGGTCACGGGCGGGGCGCTCATCGCCGCGTTCGGCTGGCGTTCGGTGTTCTGGATCAACGCGCCGGTGGTGGTCCTCGCGCTCGTCCTGGTCGCCCTGTTCGTACCGGAGTCCCGCGGGGAGCGCGCCCGCCGCCTCGACCTGCCGGGGCAGATCCTCCTCACCCTGGTGCTCTGTCTCACCGTCGGTCTCCTGATCGAAGGCCCCCGCATCGGCTGGACCTCGCCCACGGCCGTCTCCGGTTACGTCCTCACCGCTGCGGCGGCCGCCGGCTTCGTACGCGTCGAACTCCGGCGCGACGAGCCGCTGATGGACCTCGGGCTCTTCCGCCGGCCTCCGTTCGTCACGGCGGTGCTCGGCGCGACGGCGGTCTTCGTCGCCCTGAACGTGACCCTGCTGCTCAGCACCCTCTACCTCCAGCACGGCCGCGGCTGGACACCGCTCGCGGCCGGCGCCACGACGCTGCCCATGGCGCTCGGGGCGACCCTGTGCGCGCCCTGGTCCGGCGCCCTGGTGGGCCGGATCGGGCCGCGGCGGCCGCTGATCCTCGCGGGCGGGTTCACCGCCGCCGGCGGTCTGTGCCTGGTGGGACTGGACGCGGACACGAGCGTGGCGCTGATCCTCCTCGCCTTCCTCCTGATCGGCATCGGCTTCGGTTTCGCCAACGCGCCCCTGACCAACACCGCGGTCGGCGGACTGCCGCCGTCCAGGGCCGGAGTCGCCGGGGCGATCACGTCCACCTCGCGCCAGGTCGGCGTGGCGGTCGGCATCGCGCTCGCCGGCGGCCTGGTCACGGGCGCGGGCCCCACGGAGCTCGCCGCGGCGACCCGTCCGGGCTGGCTGATCGTGGCGGCCTGCGGCCTCTTCCTGCTCGTCGCGGCCCGCGCGGCCGCGCCGAAGCCCGCCGGGGCCCGCTAGGTTCCGCCGCGGAGGCGCGGCCAACGGGGTGTCCTTCCCCGGTCCTTCCCCGGTCCTTCCCCAGTCCTTGCCGCGCCCTTGCCGTCCGTTGTACGGGGACTGTACGGGGGTTGTACCGCGCCTCGCGAGAGTGGCCGTACCCGAACGCACCGGCGTCCGGGGGACGTTCACTCGACGCAGGAGTCTCTGATGAAGCGCATGTCCCGTACCCGCGCCACCCTCGCCGGCGGTCTCGCCGTCGCGGCCCTCGGCACCCTCACCGTCGGGGTCGGCGCGGCGCAGGCCGGTGAGAAGGACCACCGGCGCGGCAAGGCCACCGAGCGGGAGATCGCCGGCCTCTTCGACCGGTGGAACGCGGCACTGCGCTCCGGCGACCCGGAGCGGGTCACCGACCTGTACGCCGAGGACGCCGTGCTCCTGCCGACGGCCTCCCCGCGGATCCGCACCGACCACGCCGGGATAGCCGACTACTTCGCGCACTTCCTGCAGAAGAAGCCGAGGGGCGAGAAGATCCGTACGGAGATCAACGTCCTCGACGCGGACTCGGCGATCGACGCCGGTCTCTACCGCTTCCACCTCACCGACCCGAAGACCGGCGTCACCAAGCCGGTCGACGCGCGCTACACCTACGTGTACGAGAAGCGCGACGGCCGGTGGCTGATCGTCAACCACCACTCCTCGGTGCTCCCGGCCGAGGGCTGATCCAGCGGGGCCCCTCGGCCCCGGTCCTCAGCACGATCCGTACGCACAGTCCGCCGTCGGGCGCGTCCTTCAGGGTCACCCCGCCGCCGTCGTCCGTGACCAGCTGCTTGACGATGGCGAGGCCCAGGCCGGAGCCGGAGCGCCCGGTCAGTCCCTGGCCGCGCCAGAACCTGTCGAAGGCACGGGCCTGTTCGGCGGCGGACATGCCGGGGCCCTGGTCGAGGACCTCCAGGACCACGTCCTCCGGGCCGCCGGTCCCGATGCGTACGGTGATCGTCCCCCGGTCCGGGGAGACCTCCAGGGCGTTGGAGAGCACGTTGTCGAGGACCTGGTCGAGGTTGCCGGGCCCGGCGAGCACCCGCGGCAGGTCCTCGGGGGCGCCGGTGAGGACGATGGTCACCCCGCGTTCGTCGGCGGCCGGCCGCCAGACCTTCAGCCGCTCCTCGACCAGCTCGCGCAGCGCCAGCGGTTCGGGCGCGGACACCTTGGCCTCGGCGCGGGCGAGCACGAGGAGGCCGCTGACCAGGCGGCTCATCCGTACGACCTCGGCGGTGGCCTGGTCGACGTCCTCGCGGACGAACTCGTCGTCGACGCCGTCCGCGATGTTGTCGAGCGAGAGGCGCAGCGCCGTCAGCGGGGTCCGCAGCTGGTGCGAGGCGTCCGCGACGAAGATGCGCTGCGAGGCGACGAGGGTGTCGAGGCGTTCGGCTCCCTGGTTGAGCGTCCGGGCCAGGGTCTGCGTCTCGTGCGGGCCGGTGACGGGCGAGCGGGCGGTGAGGTCGCCGTCGCCGAACCGGCTGGCCATGTCGTTGAGCTGGCGCAGCGGCTTGGTGAGCAGCCGGGCGACGATCGCGCCGAGACCGGCGGCGACCGCGAGCACGCCGACGGCGAGGATCGCCCGGAAGCCCCAGATCCGCCACAGCCGGTCGCTCAGGTCGGCGGTGGCGTACCGGATGCGGACGGCGCCGACGATCCGCTGCGCCGGGGCGGACTCCCCCGGTCTGTCGGCCACGGGTGCCGCGCTCCGGGCGTACACGGGCACGGTGACGACCAGTTCGGGTCCCCAGACGAGCCGGGACCCCCAGTCGACGGTGGTCCGGCCCTGCTTCAGTGCCGCGTCGAACGCCGGGTCGTCCGGGTGCGCCGGCAGCGGCAGCGGCTCCATCGCGCTCCGCGTGTCGGCGGCCACCACCTCCACCCTCCCGGGCGTCTCGTCCGCGTACGCCCCGACCATCCGGGCGAGCGCCTGCCGGGCGGGCGCGTCGCCGTCCCCGAGGAGCAGCGCCATGGTGGTGGCCTCGCGGCGTACGGACTCCTCGGTGTCGCCGCGCAGTTGGGCGGTGAGCGTGAACGCGACCGGCACGGTGAAGGCGGCGAGCGCCACGGCGACCAGGGCCACGTAGCTGACGATGAGGCGTCTGATCACGGGCGGCCCACGGGCTCCACGACCAGACGGAAGCCCACGCCGCGGACCGCCTCGACGGTCACGGCCCCGGCGAGCTTGCGGCGCAGCGCCGCCACGTGGACGTCGAGGGTCTTGGTCGGCCCGAACCAGTTGGCGTCCCAGACGGCTTCCATGATCTGTTCGCGGGACATCAGCGCGCCCGGCTCCTCCGTGAGGAACGCGAGCAGGTCGTACTCCTTGGGCGTGAGCGCCACTTCGGAGTCGTCCAGCCAGACGCGCGCCGCCTTGCGGTCGACGGTCAGCCGGGCACCGTACCGCTGGGGTCCGGTGGGCTGCTCCGCCGGCCGTGCCCTGCGCATCACGGCCCTGATCCGGGCGATGACCTCGCGCACCCCGAAGGGCTTGGAGACGTAGTCGTCGGCGCCGATCTCCAGGCCGACGACCCGGTCGGTCTCGTCGCTGCGGGCACTGATCACGATGATCGGCACGTCGCCGCGCCGGCGCAGCGCCCGGCAGACGTCGAGCCCGTCGGTGTCGGGCAGGCCGAGATCGAGCAGGACCAGGTCGTACGGGGTGGTGACGGCGAGCCCGGCCGTCCCCGTGGTGACCCACTCCACCTCGAAGCCGTAGCGCAGCAGCCCGCGCCGCAGGGACTCCGCGACCGGCTCGTCGTCTTCCACCAGCAGTACACGCACGGGGGCAACCCTAGTTCGGGTTCCGTACGCCGGTTCACCATCAGGAGGCTCCCCGGGACTCTCGCAACACCCCTAGTAGTAGTGGCGCATGATCTCGTCGGCCCAGGCGGGCTGGGTGGTCGGTCCCTGGGGGCCGAACTCCGTCATGTACGGCTTGATGTCGAGGACCGGGGTGCCGTCGACCGCGTCGAGGCCCCGGACATGGAGGTCCAGGCCGTCCGTGCGGATCAGGCGGCAGCGGGAGACGCCGAGGCGGTTGGGGCGGTTCTTGCCGCGCTGGGCGAAGATCCCCACCAGCGGCCACTCCTTGTTGCCGCGCGGATGCCGGGCGCCGGTCTGGACGGCGTCGGGGCTCACCCGGTCGAAGTGGTAGACGATCTCCAGGTGCGAGAAGGCGTCGAGTCCGACCAGCGCCTCGGGGCCGAAGGCCTCCGCGTCGAGGCGGACGATCGACTCGACCTCGCCCCACTCGTCGTCCCGCACCTCGCCCCGCCCGCCGACGACATGTCCCACGGGCTGTGAGACGACCGTGCTCGGGGTGGGCTCCTTGTACTCCTGCGCCATGGACTTCCTCGTCTCTCGTGGTCGTGGCCGCACCCCTGGCGGGGCGCGCCCGGGGCACGCTACCCCGGCCGAGGAACCGTCAGATGCCGGGCCCGTAGCCCGGATCCGGCTGCCGCGGGTGCCACCAGGAGGCCAGGCCCCACAGCGCGAGGCCCGCGACGGCGACGCAGACGAGCGCCGCCGTCCAGGGCGGGAGCCGCCGGACGGCCGCCGCCCAGGTCAGCGGCGGGAGGACGAGACCGGCGAAGAGGATGAGCGGCAGCTCGACGAGGATCACGCCCCAGTCGCGGGCGTGTGCCTCGAAGCCGCCTTCGATGCTGTACGCGGCCCGGGGCAGGGCGAAGGCGGCCGCGACCGCGACGCCGGCGACGGCGAGCAGGCAGCCGACGGCGCTCTCGGCCCGGTCCCGCGATTCCTGTGTCGGGTTCTCGCTCATGCCCGGGACGGACGCCGGGCGCCGCCGCCCGGTTCCGCACGCCGGGACGGACGCCGGGCGCCGCCGCCCGGTTCCGCACGCCGGAACGGTCACCGGGGCAGGACGATCGCGGTCAGCACCAGCCCTTCGCGCACGAGCCAGCGTCCGGTGAAGTGGTCGTGCCGTCCCCGGCCGGTCACCGGGCCGGGGACGAGGAGCCGTGCGGTGAAGGTTCCCGTGTGGCGGCCGGGCGGGCCGGGGGCCGGTTCGAAGTCGACCGACGCCTCGTCGAATCCGAGTTCGCTCCGGTTCAGCGGGTACCAGGTCTTGAAGACGCTCTCCTTGGCGCTGAACAGCAGCCGGTCCCAGGGGACGCCCGGCGTGCGGGCGGTCAGGGCGTCCAGGTGGCGCCGCTCCCCGGGCAGGGAGACGCCGTCGAGGACCCCGTCGGGCAGGGGCGCGGCCGGTTCCGCGTCGATGCCGAGCGACAGCACGTCCGCCGTCCTGGCCAGGGCGGCGGCCCGGTATCCGGCGCAGTGGGTCATGCTCCCGGCCACGCCGTGCGGCCAGCGCGGCTCCCCGCGCACACCGGGCGTGAGGGGGGTCTCGGGCAGGCCGAGGCGGCGCAGCGCGAGCCGTGCGCACAGCCGTACGGTGGCGAACTCGCGCTGCCGCCCCACGACGGCGCGCGCGACGGAGGCGGCCTCGTCGGGGAAGAGCGTGACGGGCTCCGCGTCGTCGCTCCGCCAGGCGGAGGCGACCGCGTCCGGGAGCAGTTCGGCGATCATTCGGCGCGCTCCGCGGCTTCCTCGGTGGCGCGCTCCCACGCTCTCCAGACCTCTCTCGGCACCCGGCCGCGGTCCGGCACCTCGAAGCCCTGGGCCCTGGCCCAGACGCGGAGTTCGTTCGTGGGCATCCCTCCGGGGCGCATGACCGGCAGCGCGGGGGCCGCCGGGGGCGGGGTGGTCCGGTCCCGGCGCTCCGTGCCGTGCACGCGCGTCCGGACGCCGCCCTCGGGGGCGAGCGGCAGCCCGGCCCCGTCCTGCTGCGCGCGGGCGGGCCCTTCGGCGTGCGCCTCGCTCCAGGAGGTGTGCGGCGGGACGGTGGGAGTGATCGGTTCGGGCATGGCCGCGACAGTACCCGCCCCGTCCGACAGTGCCGCCGGACGGCCGTCCCGCTCGCCGACGCGGCGGAGGCGGGTGACGATGGCTTACGGGGATCCGCCGGGGGCAAGTCAGCGCTGGAGGCACGCGTGGCGCACCGCACCACCACCGACGTCCTGATCGTGGGCGCGGGCCCGGTCGGCCTGAGCGCGGCCGCCGAACTGCGCCGGCACGGTGTGCACTGCCGGCTGGTCGACCGTCTGCCGGCCCGTCTTCCGTACGCCAAGGCGGTGGGGATCCAGCCGCGCACCCTGGAGCTCTGGGACCGGATGGGCCTGGTCCGGGCCGTCCTGGAGGCCGCGGTGCCGCTGCGCGGCCAGCTGAACTACGTCGACGGCCGCGAGCAGGACCGCATCGAGCTGTCGATGCCGCCCGAGGTGCCCTACGGCTTCGCCGCCCTGCCCCAGTACGAGACGGAACGGCTCCTGGAGGAGTACGTCGCCCGTCTGGGGACGGTCGTCGAGCGCGGCACCGGGCTGGAGTCGTTCACCCAGGACCGGGACGGTGTCACGGCGCGGCTGCGCACGGCCTCCGGGGCCGCCGAGGAGCTGCGGGTGCCGTACCTGATCGGCTGCGACGGCGCGCACAGCGTCGTACGGAAGACGCTGGGCCTGTCGTTCGCGGGCGGCGCGTTCCAGGAGGAGTTCATGCTGGGCGACGTCGTGGCCGACTGGGACATGCCCTCCGGCTACGGGGTCCGTTCGACCCGCCTGGGCGCCGACGGCTCCCCCGGCGATGTGCTGGTGTGCATCCCGCTGCCGGGGGCGGGGCGCTACCGCATGTCGATGAAGCTCCCGCCGGAGCTCTCCCCGTCCCGGGAAGCGGCCGCGCGGGACGGTGTGGCACACGGTCCCGAGGCCGGCCGGGTCCCCTCGCTCGCCGACCTCCAGGCCGTCGTCGACCGTCTCGCGCCGCGCCCGGCGCGGCTCTCGGACCTGCGCTGGTCCTCGGTCTTCCGCATCAGCCACCGCATCGTCGACCGTTACGGCCGGGGCCGGGTCTTCGTGGCGGGCGACGCGGCGCACATCCATCCGCCGACCGGCGCCCAGGGCATGAACACCGGGGTGCAGGACGCCTGCAACCTGGCCTGGAAGCTCGCCCTCGTGGTGCGGGGCGAGGCGGGGCCCGAGCTGCTCGGCACGTACGACGCCGAGCGCCGACCGATCGGCGAGGAGGTCGTCGGCCGGACCGTGCGGCACGCCGTGCGGGGCATCGAGGCCGACCCCGAGGACCGGCGGACGCTGCTCCTGCGCGAGGCGCAGCTCCTGGTGAGCCACCGGGACGGTCCGCTCTCCGGCGTCCGGTACGGCCCCGACGAGGCGCCCCAGCCGGGCGACCGGGCCCCGGACTGCGCGGGCCTCGCCACCCCGATCGCCGCCTATCCCCTGCGTCTTCTCGACGTGCTGCGGGGGCGGCCGGGGCATGTGGTGCTGCTGTACGGCTCCGACGGGGCCGCGCTGGCCGGGGCCGCCGCGGTGGCACGGACGGCCGGCCTCCCGGCCGTGGCGATCCTCGCGGCCGGCGCGGAGGGCGCGGACGGGTCCGCCGGCGGGGGTGCCGCCCCCGGGGCGGGAGCCGGAGCCGCCGGGCCCGCGGACCCGTCCGTGCCCGTGTACCGCGATGCCGCCGGGGAGTTCGCTCGGCTCTATCTCCCCGGCGGCGCGACCGGTTTCGTCGTCCGGCCCGACGGGCAGCTCGGCGCCCGTTTCCCGCTGTCGGGTACCGCCGCCGCCCTGAGCGGTTATCTCAGGGCCCTGTCCGTGCGGCGGGACACCCCGCTACGGGACCCAGTGGTTGCCTGAGGCCGTGATCATGACCTGGAGCTGGATGCTGGCCGAGAAGTAGCTGCTCGTGTCTACGGGGGTCGCCACCATCTTGTTCCACAGGGCGTCCAGCCAGGCCTGGCTGCCCGGGTCGGTCATCGCCGCCACCGCGAAGGGGGCGAAGAAGGCGGCCTCGCTGCCCGAGGAGATCTGGGTGCCGTTGAGCTTGTAGCCGATGGCGATCTTGTTCGGGTCGCCGCCGGTCTTCGTCTTGATCCAGCCGTTGAGCTTCCGGGCGGCGGCGAGGGAGGTGGCGTCACCGCTGGTCACCGCGTCGTCGCCGATGCGCCACGGGGTACGGCAGGCGTTCCACCAGTACGAGCCGTCGTTGGGGTCCTCCAGGACCTGGCCGGGGGCCGGCCTGGGCGTGGTGTTGGTGTCGACGACGAAGTCGGGCAGGAGTCCGGTGCCGGAGGCGTAGGTGGACTGGAGGCGGGAGATCTGCGTCTGGTGGGCGCTGCGCACGGCGTCCCAGGTGGTGTCGCCGGAGGCCGCGCGGAAGGCGCGGAAGTGGTCGGTCATCCAGTCCGACGTACGGGAGATGTAGTAGTACTGGTCGCCCGAGCTGCTCCAGTCGCCCAGCTTCAGGAGCTTGGTCGTCGGGTTGACCTCGTCCTTCTTGATGGCGGCGATGTGTTTGAGCGCGAGGTCCTTGTAGTTGTAGGTGCCGCCGCTGCCCCACTGCCGGTCGGCGAGAAGCAGGCCGTAGGCCACGTCCATGTCGCCGTCGGTGGCGCCGTCGCCGCCGTTGACGCTCTTGCAGGCGGTGTCCTGTTCGGCGGCGAGGAGGTTCGGGTTGACCGAGGACGGGTGGTCGATCTTCCACTTGACGAGGCCGTCGAAGATCTTCTTGGCGTCCGGGTCGGCGCCCGCCATGGTGGCGGTGACCACCATGCCGTAGCCCTGCGCCTCGGCGACGTAGGGGTGGTCGGCGTCGGGCGAGATGATCTGGTACCAGCCGTTGCCGCAGTTCTGCCGGACGAAGGCGGCCTTCCACTTGTTGTAGTAGTCGACGACCTTCTGGTCGAGGGCCGACTGCGTGCCGGAGGGCTTCAGGATGCCGGCGGCGTAGGGCTTGAGGTGGCTGCCGAAGGGGACCGCCGGTCCGCCGCCGCCCCCGCCGGTGCCGGTGGGCGCGCCGTACACCTCGAACTCCCAGAGGGAGTAGCCGTACGGGGTGCCGCGGCCGGTGCCGTACATCCGGACGTAGCGGCCGCTGCCGGAGACGGTGAGGTCGTCGGTCGCCCCGTCACCGGCGGTGGTGGAGTAGACGTCGGTCCAGGTCGACCCGTCGGCGGAGGTCTGGATGCGGTACGTCTTGCCGTACGCGGCCTCCCAGTTGAGCTTCACCCGGGAGATCGTGTGGTTCGCCCCGAGGTCGATCCGTATCCACTGCGGGTCGACCCCTTCGACGCTCGCCCAGCGGGTGGCCGTGCTGCCGTCCACCGCGAGACCGGGGCCGAAGGCCGAGGTCTCGACGGACGAGGCCGTCGCCTGCTTTCCGGCGGACACCAGGCCGTCGGCGGCCTGCGCCTGCGGCATGACCGTCAGGGGCAACGCCAGCAGACCCGCAAGCCCGAGAAGCGAGACGCTTCGTCGACGCATGTCAACTCCCTTTCCCTCCATGGCCAATCGTTAGGAAATATTCCTAACCATTGGTCGGGGAGAGTAGAGAGGCCGCCCGCCCGGCGCAAGACCCCCTGCACCGGGGAAGTCAGGTGCGTGCGGCCCTGAGTGCCGTGTGGACGGACCAGACCACCGAGACCAGAGGGACCGCCACGACCGCGCCCACGACGCCCGCGGCGATGGAACCCGCGACCACCGAGATGGCCACCACCAGCGGGTGGAGCCGCACCGCCCAGCTCATGACGAGGGGGTGCAGCAGATGCCCCTCGATCTGACCGATGATCACGATCAGGGCGACGACGATGCCCGCCACCAGCGGGCCCTTCGAGGCGAGCGCCACGACGGCGGCGATCGCGAGGGCGATCGGCGAGCCGATCAGCGGGATGAAGGCGGCGAGGAATTCCAGGAGGGCGAGCGGTACGGCGAGGGGGACCCCGAGGGCCCAGAGGGCGATGCCGACGAGCACCGCGTTCGTCGCGGCGACCAGGACGATGCCGTGCGTGTAGCCGGTGAAGGTGCTCCAGGCCGCTCGCCCGCCGATGGCGACGCGGTCGCGCACCGAACGCGGGAGCTGCTCCTGGAACCAGGACCAGTGCCGGTCTCCCGAGTGGATGAAGAACACCGCGGAGAACAAGCCGAGGACCAGCGTGGCGAGGACGGTGACGACGCGCCCGGCTCCGCTCACCGCCGTGCTGAGCAGGGCGGATCGGTGACTGGAGAGGTAGTCGCCGATCTTGGACTGCACGCCGGAGAGTGCGTCCGGGGCGAGGCCGAACGGCGGCCCCTGCAGCCAGCGTTCGATCCGTCCGATGCCCTCCCGGAACTCGCGCACCAGTGTCGTCTGCTCCCCCGCGACCGCCTCGCCGACCAGCACGAGCACTCCGAGAACGAGCACGATGCTGACGAGCATGGTGAGGGCGACCGCGAGCGACCGGGGCAGGCCCCGGGCGACCAGGTCGGCGACGGGGCGGAGCAGCGCGGTGATCACCAGGCCGAGGAAGAGGGCCACACCGATCTCGTGGAAGCGGCCGAGCACCGCGAACAGGCTGTAGACGAGGAGGCCCACGGCGAGCAGCCGCCACGCGTAGGCGGCGGCCGTACGGAGGAAGGGGCTGACCGTCGGGGGGGTGGCTGGCTGCATGGCCATCGACGTACCACCGCAGCTTCACGGGGCCACGCCCGCGGCGGCGGATTCGCCCGACCCGGTCCCGCCATTCGGCCGTCCGGTGTGCAGAATGGTCCACGATTCCGGCGTCTTCACTTTCGGGGGAACGTGACGTGTCCAGACTGAACCGGTGGTGCCTCGTCCTCGCCGTGACCGCACCTCTCGCACTCGCCGGCTGCAGCAGCCCACCGCCGCCGCTGGAGTTCGGCTCGGCCCGGCCCTCGGGCCCGAAGCTGGCCGCGCAGCCGGCCGCGAACGGCTCGCTGCCGCTCGCGCAGTGGCCGAACGCCTGCGAGGTGCTGAGCGACACGGAACTCAAGGCGATCCTCCCGCAGGCCGCCGATGTCGAGCGGGACCCGGTGAAGGTGACGATCATCGACTTCAACCCGCTGTCGGAGTCCGATCCCGGCACCACCGGTGACGTCCCGGCGGGCGGCTGCGAGTTCGCGTTCGGACTGCCGTCCGCGTACGAGAGCGAGCACAACAGCAGCGTCAAGGTCACCTTCACCGCGATCGCCGATCCGGCCCTGGTCGAGCGGAACTACGCCGAGGACCTCGCGTCCGCGCGCAAGCGGGCGGGCGAGGGCACGTACAAGAAGGAGTTCCGGGACCTCGGCACCTCGCTCGGAACCGACGGCTGCTTCCTGCCCGACGTCTCCGACGGGCCGACCTGCCACCAGGGCCCGTACCAGTTCGAGGTGAGCGGCATGTCCACCGCGGACGGTGTCGGCGAGTACCCGCAGTCGGAGCGGAACTGGAGCGAGAAGGTGCTCACGCAGGTCGTCCGGACCCTGGGTCCCCGCATGCGATGACGGTCACCGGGCCGGTGCCGGCGACCGCGGCGACGGCCGCCCGGTCGCGGTCGGTCCATTCCAGGAACCGCAGTCCCTCCCGACCGCCGGCCTTGAAGCGGGCCTCTCCGCGCACCCAGAGGCGGAGCAACGCCGCTTCGGGGTCGGGTCCGGCCACCGCCTCCCGCAGCTCGGCCGCGGGCAGGAGCCGGCGGAGTACGGGCAGGGGGCCGGGCCTGCGGGCCGCGGGCTCCACGTCGACGCCGACCGGGCCGGGGCCGACGGCCGCCGCCACGAGACCGTCGGCGTGGCTGAGGCTGACGCCGAGTTCCGGGTGTCCGCTCAGGTACGGGCGGCCGTGCCCGTACCGGCGGCACGCGGGGCAGTACTGCTCCGGTCCCGTCGCCTCCGGAGGGAGCCCGGTGAACCGGGCGGCGCACATCCGGACGAGGAGGCGGGCCGCCAGGACGTCGTCGCGGCGGCCCGGCACGCGTATCCGGTCGAGCCGCCGTCGTTCCCAGGGCGCGAGCAGCCCCTCGTCCAGTGCGGGGTGGTCCAGGACCTCCCGGGTGGTCGCCACGACGGCAAGGAGGGGCGGTCGGTCACGTGGCGGCACTCAGGAAGCGCTCCTGGACGCGGCCGATGGTGCGGAAGTCGTCGATGGTGACCTCCTGGAGGTCGATGGAGCTGCCGGAGAGCTCCTCCAGGAGGTCGATGAACTCCAGGAAGTCCATGGAGTCGATGAGCCGGGCCTCGATGAGGTCCTCGTCGGTGTCGATCGGCCCGTCGAGACCGGGGTTCTTCTCGTGGAGCCACGCGGCGATGGGGTCCATGGGGTGGGTCGCTCCTTGCTGGGCGGAGGGTGCGGGAGTACGGGGACGGCCGGGCCCGACGGGGATGGCCGGACGAACTTGGGGGGCGTCTTGCCGATCAGGCCGGGCTCGCGGCGCGCAGCCGGTCGAGGGCCTGCTCGGGCGTGCCGTGGGCGAGGATCATCGCGTGCACCCAGCGCTCGACGCCGAAGGCGACGCAGGCGCTGTACGCGGGGCCCGCGGAGCCCGCGCGGATGTCGAGGCGCTCGCCGAAGAAGTTGCGGTGGCGGTTCACGGAGGCGATGGCCGTGCCGTCGGGGGCGCTGAACTCGTGCTTGACGGGGTCGAGCGCCATGAGCCGGGCGCGGGAGCCGCCCTTGTCGTAGAAGGGGTCGTCGGCCACGGCCCGGGAGAGGTCGAGTCCGAGGCGTCCGGCGAGGTCGAGGATGAACTCGGCGCCCTGTTCCAGGTGTTCGAGGGAGCCCTGCTTGGTGCCGAGGTAGAGGACTTCGCGCATGTGGAAGCCCCACAGGCGGCGCAGCCCGTCGTAGTGGGTCTCGTTGCGGAAGCAGCGGCCGGCCGCGGAGAGCCGCAGTCCGTCCTCGCCGACGTCCCGGCCCTCCAGGGAGAGCAGCAGGCCGTAGCAGGTGGCGGAGGGCAGGAGGTGGCCGGTCGGCCGGAGCGGCAGTTCGCCGGGCGACTCCCCCGTGGCGAGGCCGTCGAGCGCGTCGGGTGCGAAGCGTCCGGCGGAGACGCCGAGATGGGGGAAGTTGCGGAAGAAGTCGAGGCGCGCGAGGCCCTCGACGGAGAGCAGTGGCGGGCCCACCACCTCGGGTGCGGAGAGCCGGGCGGCGAGGCCGGTGAGCAGCTCGTCCAGGCCGTGGAGCAGGGCGGTGCGGACAGGGTCCAGGGTGATGAGGCCCGGACCCGGGCTCTTCAGTCCGCCGTCCGGCAGGACGGTGGTGCTGGGTGTGCTCATGGAAAACCGCTCCCTCTGGGCGTGGGCGAACAGTCAAGGCGTGGGGTCCTCGTCGACCACGGCACGGCGAAGAAGCCGCCTGATGCTCCATCAGGGACCGGACTGCGCATGGGGACCCTAAGCCAGCCCGCCGATGGTTGTCTAGACCAAAGCCGCCGAGCGGCGGGGGCGATGTCCAGCCGATCGGACCCTTAACTCCTCATATCGAGGAGGCACTTGACAGAAGCGATGGTCTAAACCAATTCTTCTGAACGACGTGGCCGACTGACCTCCGGCCACCGCCTCTGGAGGGACTCCATGACGACACCCGCTCCGCCCCGCACCGTCCGCCGCCCCTATCTGCACCGGGCGGCGTCGGACCTGCCGTACTTCAGCGCGGACGGCGAGTCGTACCTCGCCGCGACCACCCTGCGGGAGCTGAAGAAGTCGCGGCCGCTGCGGGTGCTGTCCGAGGAGGACTTCGCCCACTGGCAGACGTACGGCTACGTCGTCGTCCGCGAGGCGATCCCGGCCGGGGCGGCGCGCCGCCTGCTCGACTTCACCTGGGACTTCCAGGGTCTCGACCCCGACCGCCCGGACAGCTGGTACGAGGACCGGCCGTTCCGCTCCGAGCTGGACCAGCAGCTCCACGTGTACGGCTTCGTGGAGGCGTACCACCACCAGCTCCTCTGGGACAGCCGCCAGGCGCAGCGCGTCTACGACGCCTTCGTGGACGTCTGGGACTGCGAGGAGCTGTGGGTCACCCAGGACCGGCTCAACCTCAACCCGCCCAACGTCCGCAACCGCGACCGCGCCCTGATCGAACCCACCGACCGGGGCTTCGACATCGAGCTGCACTGGGACATCGACACCACGCTCGGCGTGCCTCCGCAGCGGGTGCAGGGGATCATCGCGCTCAACGACACGCGCCCGGAGTCCGGCGGCTTCCAGTGCTGCCCGGAGCTCTTCCGGCGGTTCGAGGAGTGGAAGCTCGGCCAGCCGGCCGACCGGGATCCGATCCGCCCCGCCGTGGACCGGACCGAGTTCCCCGTCGTCCGCCCCGATCTGCGCCCCGGCGACCTGCTGATCTGGAACGGCCTCCTCGCCCACGGCGTCGCCCGCAACAGCTCCGCGGACCAGGTGCGGGCGGTCCAGTACCTGTCGATGATGCCGGCCCTGGAGGAGCACGCGAAGCTGCGGAAGTCCCGCGTCGAGTCCTGGCGGCACCTGCGCACCCCGCGCTGGAACCGCACCCTGGTCGGCGACCCCGTCCTCCACGAGTCCAGGCGCTACCCCACGGCCACCCTGAACGAGCTCGGCAGCCGTCTCCTCGGGCTGACCTCCTGGAGCGACACGGCCACGGACGCGGACGAGGAGCCGGTGTGCGCCGCGTCTGCCTGACCCTGCCCACCCACCGCGCCTGCCCCGACACGATCCGGGCGGTCGCGGAGGAAGCCGCCCACGGCGCCCGTCACTTCGGCGTCGAGGTGCACCTGCTGATCCTGGACTCGTCCGCGCCCCCGGTGCTCGCCGAGCACCGGCAGGCGGTGGCGGCGCTCCCCCGCGTACCCGGCGTGGTCGTCCACCACCTCGACGAGGCCGCGCAGCGGGCCTTCCTGCGCGAGGTCATCACCCGGTCCGGCGGCGCCGAACCGGACCGGATGCTCGGTCTGATGCTGCCGTCCCGGGTGTCCTACGGCGCCTGCACCAACCGCGCCTTCCTCTTCGCGGAGGCGCTCGGCTGCGCGTCCGTGCACCGCAGGGACTCCGACAGCCGCTACCAGCAGCTGGACGGGAAGCCGGTCTTCCCCCTGCACCACGAGCTCACGGCCCTGGGCCGGCCCGCCGCCGAGGTGGCGGGCCTCGTGTCCCGCAGCAGACTCGACCCCGCGTACGCCCACCGGCCGGTGGCACTGGTCGGCGGCTCCTTCGTCGGCGAGATGTCCGTGGACGTCGCGGAGATCCGCCGGCTCGACCCGCTCGTCTACGAGGACGTCATCGGCCTGTCCCTACCGGACGGCTGTCCGGAGATCTGGCGCAGGAACCTGATCGCCGAGTCGTTCCGTGGCGCCGGGACCGCCGCGTACACCGGCGACCTCACCACGCTCACCACCGTCAGCCCCACCCGCGTCGACATGTGCAACATCGCCCTCGCCCGCGAGGTGTACGGCCGGGTGCCGCTGCCACCCGCCACCGACACCATCGGCAGCGACTACTTCCTGCTCCACCTGGTCCACGACGCCCGGCTGCCCGGCGTGCTCCACAACCGGCACATCGTCAACTTCCACACCGGCGAACGGCGTTCCGACAGCGGCTTCCTCGCCTACCAGCTGCGGTTCGCGAAGTTCCTGCTCGCGACCCCGCAGCTGCACTCCGTGTACGCCGGGACGGCGGCGGCCGGCGAGTCGCTGCTCGACACCGGCGGCGGACTCCGCGCCGGCGCCGTCGCCGCCCTCGTCCGGGAGAGCGCGCGCGTCGACCGGGTGGAGAACACCGAGCGCCTCGACGTCGTCGACCGCTCCTACCGCAAGCTCGGCGGCCGCTACGCCGAGGCGGCGGACTTCCTCGCCGCCCGCCGCGAGCGGCTCGTCGACGAAGTCCGGGAGGACATGGCCGAGTTCGCCCTGCTGATCGACGCCTGGGCGGCCCTGGTCCGCGCGACCGCGTCGAAGGGCTTCGCATGACGAAGACGTACACCGTCACCGTCCGCTACGCGGGCGGGGAGCAGCGCCGGGGCCCGGTCACGATGGGCCAGGCCAACATGATCCGCTGCATGCTGCGGGACGAGCCCGAGCACATCAACATCCACGCCGTGTGGCCCGTGCCCGAGGGAACGGGGACGGAGTCGGCGATCGACGCGCTGCGCGCCCTGGTGGTGCGGCACGAGGCACTGCGCACCACCTTCCCCCACGCGCCGGGCGAGGCGCCGCGCGAGCAAGTCGTCGCGTCCGAGGGTGAGTTCACGGTCACGGTCGTCGACCACGAGGAGCGTCCCCCGGAGGGGCACGCCGACGACGTGGCCCGGCGGGACCGCGTGGGCCGCTTCCACCTGGACCGGGACTTCGGCCTGCGGATCTCCCTCGTCGCCGTCGAGGGCGTGCCGCTGTTCCTCGCGCTCGCGGCGAGCCACGCCGTGACGGACATCAGCGCCCTCTCCGTCCTGGAGGAGGACTGGCGCGAGCTGCTCACCGGCCGGACGCTCCCCGCCGTGACGGCCTTCACCCCGCTCGACCTGGCCGCCGAGGAGTCGACCCCGGGCGGGCTGCGCCGGTCCGCGGCGTCCCTGCGGCACTGGGAGCGGATCATCCGCACCGGCCCCCAGGCGATGTTCGCGGAGCCGGGTGCCGTGGGCGCCGAGGTCGAGGCGGCGCAGCTGACGCTCCGCTCGCTGCGGGGCGCCCGGGCGCTCGCCCGCGTGGCGGAGCGCACCGGAGGCCTGCCGTCCACGGTGCTGCTGACGGCCTGGTGCGCGCTGATCGCCCACCGTACGGGGCAGTCCTCCTGCGTCGCCGCCGTCCCGACCTCGAACCGGTTCCTGCCGCGGCTCGCCCGCTCGGTGAACACGGTGTCCCAGGACGCGCTGCTCTCCCTGGACGTCGGGGTGCCGTCCTTCGACGCCCTCCTGCGGAAGGCGTGGGGAGCGGCACTGAACGCCTACCGGCACAGCCAGTTCGACGCGGTGCGTCTCTGGGAGATGATCGACGCCGTCACGTACGAGCGGGGCAGCCGCTTCGCCCGCGACGTCGTCTTCAACGACGTCAGCACGCTCCCGCCGGCCGGACCCACGGGCGAGACCGAGGGGCCCGAGCTGGAGGTGGTACGCGGTCCGGTCCAGGTGCTGCCGGCCCGCGTCCTGACCTTCGTCCACGAGACGGCGCCCGTGCTCCGGCTCGGGATGTGGGTCGATCCCGCGCTGTTCGCGCCGGACGAGGCCGAGGGCTTCCTCACCGGTCTGGTACGACTCCTGGAGGCGGCCGCGGCCGACGACGTGCCGCTGTCGGCGCTCACCGGGGTGACGGGTGTCCGGCCGGCCGAGCGGGGTGCCGACTGGACGCGGGTGGACGGCTGCTGGGTGTCGCCGCGCGAGGTCGCGGACACCCTGAGCGGGGCGCTGGGAGGCGTACCCGCGCACGTGGTGCCGGAAGGGGAGGGCCTCTCGGCGTTCCTCGCGGCCGGCGACTCCCCGCTCACGCCCGCGCGTGCGCACGCCGCGCTCGTGGAGGCCCTCCCCGGGCGTCCCGGCGTGCTGGCCCCGCGCCGGTACGTGATCGTGCGGGACGCGCCGACGCGGACCGATCAGACCGACGACTGGCTCCGGCAGCGGATTCTCATGGAAGGGGCCGGCCGGGACCGGCAGGGGTGACATGACGACGAATGACACGACCGTCCAGCGGGAGCAGAACTCCCTTCCCAGCCCGTGGCGTTCGCGGCGCTTCCGGCTGTTCTTCGCGGCCCGCAGCACCTCGCTCCTCGCCGACGGCATGCTGATGGTCTCGCTCACGACCGCCGTGCTCGGCGCGGGATACGGGGCGGCTGGCGTGGGCTACGCGCTGGCCGCGTGGATGACGCCGATCGTCCTGCTGGTGCTGTTCGGCGGAGTGCTCGCCGACCGGTTCACCCCGCAGGTGATGATGGTCGGCGCCGACGTGGTGCGCATGGTGGCCATGCTGGCGCTCGCGGTGCTCCTCGCCGCCGGCGACATGCGGTTGTGGCACATGATGGCGCTGCTCGCGCTGAGCGGCGCCGCGACCGCCATGTTCCAGCCGGGTCTGGCGAGCCTGGTGCCCCGGGTCGCCGAGGACATCCAGCGGGCCAACGCGCTGCTCCGCGTCTCCGAGTCGATCTGCACCCTGCTCGGCCCCGGTCTCTCCGGCCTGCTCGTGGCGTACTGGGACGTCGCCGGGTCCTTCGTGGTCATCGCCGCCGCGTACGCGTGCAGCGCGCTCGGCCTGGCGCCGCTGCGGACGCTCTGCACGGCCCGGGACGAGAGCGACGAGCCGATCCTGCGGCGCCTCGCCACCGGATGGCACGAGTTCCGGTCCCGTTCCTGGCTGTGGGGGGTCATCGCCGTGTGGGCCGTCTACGGCCTGTTCGTCTTCGGCCCCGCCCTGCCGCTGGGCGCGGCGCTGCTCACCGAGCAGCACGGCGCGAGCGGTTACGGCTGGATCGCCTCCGCCGACGGCGCCGGGACGATCGTCGGCGGACTGCTCGGCATGCGGGTCCGGCCGCGCCGTCCGCTCGTCGCGGGCGCGTGCGCCATGTTCTTCTTCTCCCTCAACCCCCTGGCACCCGCCCTCGGGTGGTCGTTCACGGTCACGGCGGTGACCGGGGTCGTGGCCGGCTGCGGGTTCGCCTTCTGGGGCGTCATGTGGGCGACGAGCGTGCAGTCGCACATCCCCCTGGCCGTCCTGAGCCGTGTCTCGGCCTACGACGTCGCCGGTTCCATCATGGTCATCCCGCTGGGCCGCGCCCTGTCCGGCCCGGCCGCCGACGGCGTGGGCGCCGACCGCGTCCTGCTCTTCTCCTCGGTCATGGGCCTCGTGCTGATCGCCGTCATGCTCTCCGTACCGGCCGTCCGTGCCCTGCGCCGGGCACCGGAGTGAAACTGCTGTGCGATTGTCGGTCGCGCGTGATAGTCACTACGTCCACGGGGCGGGTGATCACTGGCCGCCCCGTTCGCACACAGCAAGGGGTGGGGACATGGCGTTGCTCCGTGGATGGGGGCTCACGCTGGGGAAATGGGCGGGCCGGCCGGCAGCGCGGCTGGACAAGGACTCCGGGGATCCGGACGTCCGCCGCGTCCGCGAGGCCGCCGCGGCGGCGGACTGGGCCACGGTGCGGGAGGTGCTCGAGGCACGCCCCGAGAGCGAGGGCCGCACGGAGCTCCTGTGGGCCGTGGGTGACACCGCGGGGGTGGAGCGGTGGATCACCCAGGTCCTCGAAGCGGAGCCGGAGGCGGCGCTGCCCCGGCTCGTGGCCGGAATCCGCCACCTCAGCTGGGGGTGGGAGGCGCGGACCGGCGCCCGCGCCAAGGACGTCACGCGCGCGCAGTTCGAGCTGTTCCACTCGCGGCTGCGCACGGCCGAGGAGTGGCTGTACGAGGCGGCCGAGCGCGAACCGCTGTGGTCCTCGCCCTGGTACGGCCTCCAGGTCACCGGGCGCGGCCTCGAAGTGGGCCAGGTCGTCGCGCGGCGCCGCTTCGAGGCGACGGTGCGGCGCGACCCGCGGCACCTGGAGGCCCACCAGCAGCAGTTGCAGCAGGTCTGCGACAAGTGGGGCGGTTCCCACGAGGAGATGCACGCCTTCGCGCGGGCGTCCGCGTTCGGCGCCCCGGGCGGCACGCTCCTGGGGCAGCTCGTCGCCGTCGCGCACATCGAGGAGTGGCTCTCCCTCGACGCGGGCGCGGACGCCGCGTACATGCGCCGGCCCGAGGTGACGAAGTCCCTGCGGGAGGCGGCCGAGCACTCCTACCTGCACCCGGACTTCGTGCGGCGGGGCGCCTGGCTCCAGGTCCTCAACACCTTCGCGATGGCCTTCTCGCTGGCCGGGGAGCGGGACGCCGCCCGGGAGTGCTTCCGCGCCACCGAGGGGCGCGTCACCGAGTTCCCCTGGTACTACCTGGACGGCTCCGACCCTGCCGCGGCGTACAGCAAGCAGCGTTCGTCGGCCGGCCGCTGAGCCGGGACGCCCCCTCCCGCCGCCGCGCGGCCGGCCGGGTCCCTCCGGTCCCGAGACCGCAGACGCTCCCCGGCCGGGAAACCGCCGGCCCTCCCGTACCCCTTCCTTCCGCTTCCCGCCCGCGTCCTTCCCGGGCCGGGCGCACCCACCGAAAGACTCCGTCAGGTGCACCCTTCCGAGTCCGCCCACACGTTCCAGGTCGACCTGCGCGGTCTGGTCGACCTGCTCTCCCACCACCTCTACTCCAGCCCCCGCGTCTACCTGCGCGAGCTGCTGCAGAACGCCGTGGACGCCATCACCGCCCGGCAGGCACTCACGCCCGGAGCCCCCGGCACCATCACGGTCCGCACCGGTGAGACCCTCACCGTCACCGACACCGGCGTCGGTCTGACCGAGGCCGATGTCCACCGGTTCCTCGCGACCATCGGGCGCAGCTCCAAGCGCACCGCCGACGGCGCCCTGGACGGCGCGGGTCTCGACGCCGCCCGCGGGGAGTTCATCGGCCAGTTCGGCATCGGTCTGCTCGCCTGCTTCGTCGTGGCCGACGAGATCACCGTGGTGAGCCGGTCCGCGGCCGACCCGTCGGCGCCCGCCGTCGAGTGGCGCGGCCACTCCGACGGCCGCTACACCATCCGGACCCTGCCGGCCTCGGCCGTGCCCGAGCCGGGCACCACGGTCCGCCTCACCCCGCGCGCCGACAACGCCGAGTGGACGAGCCCGGAGCAGGTCGTGTCGCTGGCCCGCCACTACGGCGGTCTGCTGCGGCACGAGGTCACCGTCGTCGGCCCCCGGGGCGAGACCCACCGGATCAACGAGGCGCCGCCGTGGGAGCGGGAGCACCGCTCCCCGCTGGCGCGCCGCGAGGCCCTCACCGCGTACTGCCGCGACCTCTTCGGCTTCACACCGCTCGACAGCGTCGAGCTCGACCTGCCGGCGGCCGGTCTTCGCGGTGTCGCGTACGTGCTTCCGACGGCCGTGAGCCCGGCGCAGCGCGCGGGGCACCGGGTGCACCTCAAGGGCATGCTGCTCACCGACCAGGCGCCCGAACTGCTCCCCGAGTGGGCGTTCTTCGTCCGCTGCGTGGTCGACACGACCAGTCTGCGGCCGACCGCGTCCCGGGAGGCGCTGTACGAGGACGGCACGCTGTCCGCCGTACGGGATGCGCTGGGCGACCGGATCCGGGACTGGCTCACCGGGCTCGCCGCCAGCGACCCGTCGCTCCTGCACCGCTTCATCGACACCCACCATTTGGCGGTCAAGGCGCTCGCCCGCTACGACGACGAGCTGCTGCGCATCGTGCTGCCGTGGCTGCCGTTCGAGACCACCGACGGCAACGTCACCCTGGAGGAGTTCGTACGGACGCACCCGACGGTCCTGGTCACGCGCAGCGTCGAGGAGTTCCGTCAGGTCGCGCCGATCGCCGCCGCCGCGGGTCTGGGCGTCGTCAACGGCGGCTACACCTACGACCGGGACCTGGTGCACCGGCTGCCCGAGATCCGTCCGGGCACGACGGTCACGGACCTCGACCCGGCCACGGTCACCGCCCATCTCGACGCCGTCGACCCGACCGCCGAACTGCGCGCCGCGGCCTTCCTCGCCATCGCCCGCGAGACGATCGCGGTGCACGACTGCGACGTCGTCCTGCGCGACTTCCAGCCCGTCACCGCGCCCGCCCTGCTCCTGGACAACCGCGAGGCGCGCCACGAGCGGACCAGGTCCGGCCTGGCCGCCGACAGCGACGGACTGTGGGCCGACATCCTCGGCTCGCTGCGCCAGGAGACCCCGCGCGCCCAGCTCGTCCTGAACCACCTCAACCCGCTGGTCCGGCAGGCGATCACCATCGCCGAACGCGGCCTTGCCGTGACGACCGCCGAGGCCCTCTACGGCCAGGCGCTGCTGCTCAGCCGCCGGCCGCTGCGGGCGAGCGAGAGCGCGCTGCTCAACCGGGCCTTCATCGGTCTGCTCACCCACGCCATGCACCACCCCGGCCCGGACGCCCCCGGCACCGAGCCCCGGAAGGAACTGTAGAGATGCTGGACACCCCCGAGGCCGTCGTCGAGGCGCTGCGCGAGAACCACGGCCGTCCCCACGGGCTGCAGCGGACCGTCACCGCCGAGGAGCTCGTCGAGGCCGCCGAGTCCTTCGAGAAGCCCGACACGCTCGTGACGGCCCTCCTGGAACTGATGACGGCGTACGTGTTCACCGGCGAGCACCGCAAGGCGCCCGTCGCCTTCGCCCGGCTGCTCAAGCTGTGGGACTCCGCCCCCGAGTCGTTCAGCCAGTGGGAGGCCCACCAGGTCTTCTGGTGCTTCAAGTGGGTGACGACCTCCCTGCTCCAGGTGCCCGAGATGCCCCTGGCCACCGTCCACGGCTGGGTCGGCCAGATGCGCGAGCGGTACGAGAAGGCCGGGCACGGCATGCAGCCGGTGGCCGCGATGCGCTACCACGTCGCGGTCCACACCGGTCTGGGCACCGCCGACGCCTACGACCTGTGGGCCACCCGCCCCCGGACCGAGCTGAGCGACTGCGAGGCCTGCGAGACCCGGCACCTCGCCCGGCGCCAGGTGGCGGCGGGCGACGACGCCGGCGCCCTGGACACCTGGCAGCCGGTCTTCGGACACCTCCAGACCTGCGCCGAGGAGCCGCAGGCCAGCCAGGCGCAGGCGCTGCTGCCGCTGCTCCGCCTCGGCCGCGCGGACGAGGCCCGCTCGCACCACCTCACCGGCTACCGGCGGGTGCGCGGGAACACCGGCATGCAGGAGGAGGTCGGCCTGCACCTGGAGTTCTGCGCGCTCTCCCGCAACGAGGGGCGCGGCCTGGAGATCCTCGCGGAGAACCGCCCGCTGTTCGAGGCGGACGGCGGCCCGCTGGCCCACCTGGAGTTCCTCACCGGTGTCGAGGTGCTGCTCGCCCGGCTCGTCGAGGACGGGCACACGGACACCCCCGTGGCCGGCCCGCCCGGCCGGAACTGGACGGCGGGCGGGCTCCTCGCCCACGTCCGCGCCGAGGCGGACCGGCTCACCGCCGCCTTCGACGCGCGCAACGGCACCTCGGCCGTCGGCGACCGGCGCGGTGCGCGCCTCGCCCGCCGCCCGCTGCTCGACGAGCCGCTCCCGCTGGGCCTGCGGGCGTCCGCCGTCCGTGCCCCGGCGGCGTCGGCCGCGCCGGCCCCGGCGCCCGCCGCGGCCGGCGGGCCGGAGATTCCCGGGGACTTCGTGGAGCTGGTGCGCGAGGCGCGGCGCATGGCGCGCGTGGGGCATCCCGGCGACGACCGGCTCTGGTCGCGTGTCGAGGAGCGGCTCGCCGACGGGTCCGCCGCCCACGACGACCGGCTCGGCCCCGAGGACCTGCTGCGGGCCGAGCTCGCCGACCAGCGGGCGTTCGCGCTCAGCCGGGAGGACCGGGACGCCGAGGCGATCGCCGAGCTGGAGCGGGCGGCCGTCCTCTACGAGGGCGCCGGGATGCCCTGGCAGGCGCTGTCCGCGCGCAGCCGCGCCCTCGCGTGGGCGGCCGCGTCCGACGTGACGGAGGGCGCGGCGCCGCAGGACGCCGAGGCGGTCCGGTCCGGTCTGGACGAGATCCTGCGCGCGGCGGAGCGGCTCATGACCGAGGCCCCGCTCACGGGCGGGGAGCTCGGGGAGGGCGGGGCCGTGGCCGGCGACGAGGCGGCGCTCGACCGCCGGCTCGCGTACCTCGCCGTGCTGTACTCCCGCACGTTCGCCGCGTATCAGGCGCTGGTGCGGACGTTCCCGGAGGTCTCCGACGCCGCCCTGGAGCGCTTCGAGGAGTGCGCCGGCACGATGCGCGCCGAGGCGGAGCGGCTTTCGCTCCCCCACCACGTGGCCAACGTGCGTCAGTTCGTCGCCGAGGTCGCGGGCCGGCGCGGTGACCTGGCCGGCACCGAGGCGGAGCTGCGGGCCGCTCTGGTGGACAACGAGGCGGCGGAGCGCCCCTGGCGCAATGGGCGGCCACGCGCCCTGCTCGCCCAGTTCCTCCTCGCCCGGGAGGAGCCGGCGGAGGCGGCGGAGCTGCTCCACCGGGCGATCGCGGACGCCGTGCGGTACGACGACGCCGCCTTCCCGATGGCGCCGACGTACAGCCTGCTCGGCCACGCGGCCGGGCACCTCGGGGACACCGCGGGCGCCGTGCGCCATCTGTCGGAGGCGGCCGCGCGGTTCGACCAGGACGGGGCCGCCGACGAGGCCACCGAGGTACGGCTCCAGCTCGCCGACGTCCTGGGCCGCTCGGGGCAGCGGGCGGACGCCGTCGCCGTACTGGAGTCCGTGCTCGCCGACGAGGCGGCCGCCTCGATCGGCGAACGGCCGCTGGCCCAGGCGCGGCTGAACCTCGCGCGCGGGCTGCGGGAGCTGGAGGAGCACCTGGCCGCGGCCGAGGAGCTCCTGCGGCTCGCGGACACCGTCGCCGGGTGGGAGGACCGCGGTCCGATCCTGACCCTGGTGGCGGCCGAGGCGGCGATCACGCTCGCGCTGGCCGACCGCTGGGACGCGGCGGACACCGCGTACGAACGCGCTCTCGCCGCGCACGCGGAGGCGCCGCATGCGCATCTGATCACGCACATGGCGCGCGAGTTCGCGCGGCTCACCATGGCGGCCCGGGACGCCGAGGGGCTCGACGCGGCCCTGGAGCACCTGGCGCGGGCGGACGCGGTGATCGGCGCCGTGCCGGAGGACACCGAGGGCTTCGCGTCCTGGTACGAGAGCGGCGAGGTGCACTACCGCCGGGCCCGCGTCCTGGCGGAGGCGGAGCGTTTCGAGGAGGCCCTCGCCGAGGCGGAGGCCGCGATCGCCGCCCATGAGCGGGGCGGGGACGCGGGAGAGGTGCCGCGGGCCGAGGCCGTGCGGATCGCCGCCCTGATCGAGGGGAACGGTCTCGGCCGGACCCAGGAGGCGGCCGCCCGGCTGACCGCGGGGGCCGCGCGCTGCCGGAAGGCGGACCTCACGGAGGCCGCCGAGATCCTCGACGCCCTGAGGCAGGACTACCGGTCCCGCGCGGGGAGCTGACCGCCCCGGGCCCGCCCGCCCCGGCAGCGGGGCGGGCGGGCAAGGCACCCCCTAGGGCCCGGTGAACACCATCGCGAGGGCCACCAGGGTGAGCAGCCCCAGGTACGCGCACGCGTGGACGCGGTCCGGGATCCGGGGCGGGCGGCGGCGCAGCACGGCGATGACCGGCAGGGCTCCGAGGAGCAGCGCCCCCGCCGCGTACGGGTCGACGAGGCCCACCAGGCCGGTGCCGCCGACGGTGGAGACCGGGGGCGGGGAGCCGGCGAGGGAGACCGCGACGGCGGGGAGCGCGACGGCGAGGGTGAGGGGGTTGGCGAGCGCGGTCGCCACCCGCATGGGGTGACCGGCCCGGCGCAGCGCGGGGACGGTCATCACGCTGCCGCCGACGCCGAGGAAGGCGGCGACCGCGCCGATCGGGGCGCCGGCGCCGGCCGGCAGCGGCCGCGGGGCCCGCACCGGCTCGGTGCTTGGCCCGCTCGCGGCGCGGAGGAATCCGGGCCGGAGCAGCATGTCGAGGGCGGTCAGGGCGGTGTAGGCGACGAACGCCCAGCGGGCCAGGGCCGGCGGGGCGAAGCGGGAGGCGTACGCCCCGGCGCAGGCGCCCGCCGCGAGCAGGGGCAGCAGCGCGCCGCTGCCGCGCAGGGCGAGGAGCACGGGCCGTGGGGTGACGGCCGTGGCGAAGGCGGCGTTCGCGAGCATCACCAGGGCCGAGGTGGCGGTGGCCACCGGGACGGCCGCAGCCCCGAGGGCGGCGTCCGCCCACACCACGACCGGGACCGCCACGAACCCGCCGCCGAACCCGAACAAGACCGTCGTCGCTCCGGTGAGGAGCCCGATCGCCATCAGCATCACCACGTCCATGGGTCAAGATCACCAGGCGGCCGGGGGTTCCCGCATGCGATGGTCGGCAGGATTCCTTCGTGTCTCGGCCAGTACGGTGGTCCGGTGAAGAACATCCCGCTGGACGAGGTCGACCATCTCGACCGCGCCGTCCTGCCGATCGGCACCGACTATCCCGCCGGGCACGTCCTGGAGTGGCACGAGCACCGGCGGGCGCAGTTCCTCTACGGGGCGACCGGCGTCATGGTCGTCGAGACCGCCGACGGCACGTGGACGGTGCCGCCCGAGCGGGCCGTCCTGATCCCGGCCGCGACCCCGCACCGGGTCCGGATGCTCGGGGTGAGCACGCGCAGTCTGTACGTGGAGCCGGGCGCCGTCCCGTGGTGGCCGGCGCGCTGCACGGTCGTGGACGTGCCGCCGCTGCTGCGCGAACTGCTGCTCGCGGCGGTGGAGTTCACGGCCGACTACAGCCTGTCGGGGCGGGAGGGCGCCATCGCGACGCTGCTCCTGCACGAGATCGCCGCGCGCTCCCCGCTCCCCTTCCACGTCGGGATCCCCGTCTCCGCGGACCTCGCGGCGCTGTGCCGGGAGTATCTGGCCGCGCCGGACGCCACGGTGACCAACACCGACTGGGCGGCCGTGACCGCGCTGAGCGAGCGGGCGTTCACCCGGCGGTTCCGTGCGGAGACGGGCGAGAGCCCCGCCGTCTGGCGGTCCCGCGCCCGGCTCCTGGCGGCCGTCGCCCTGCTGCGCACCGCGACGGTCAGCGAGGTCTCCGGCCGCCTGGGGTACGCCTCCCCGGCGGCGTTCACGGCTGCCTTCACGCGCACCTTCGGCACACCGCCGTCCCGCTTCACGGCGGCCCGGGCCACCGCGGTCCGGGGCTGACGTCAGCGGGGGTTGCCCGCGTGGGTGAGGGTCTCCCAGGCGACGAAGAGGTTGTTCGTGCCCGCGGGCCGGCCGGCCTCGGTGAGCTTCTGGGTGTTCGTCATCGCGTACCCCAGGCGGCCGTGCAGCGCGTTGAAGCCGACCTCGGTGACGGGTCCGAGGTGGTCCTTGAGGGTGCCGCCGCAGAGCCAGGAGGGGACGGGCTCGCCGAGTTCGTACTTGGCCTGGAGGCCGAGGGCGTGGCGCAGCCGGTCGGCGACCTCGGGATAGAGGTCCTGGCCCTGGATCCGGCTCGTCTCGGCGATGTGCGAGATCGCGGAGAGACCGTAGCCGGTGTGGGTGAGGTCGCGGCAGGTCTCCTGGGTGAGCCCGTCGACGAAGGTGGTCTGCCCCTGCCAGTAGCGGACGATCTCGTCGCGGGTGTCGAGCCCGCTGCCCGGCGCGGCCTTCGGCAGGGCGCCGTCGCTCGTGAGGTAGATGTACGCGGGGACCCGGCCGCGGAACTTGGTGACGGCCTTGTCGTAGGCGGCGCGGTCCTCCAGGAAGACGGCGATGCCGATCGCCGCCTCGGTCATGCTGAGTTCCCAGTTGCCGTTGGACTGGGAGCCGTTGGTCACCTCGGGCAGGTAGACGTTCCTCAGCATGCCCGCGAAGCGGTCGACGCGGGTCTGCGGCCAGCCGGTGTAGGTGTACCGGATGATCTCGGCGGCCCGCGGCCAGGAGGAGCCGGCCCAGCCCGTCTGGAGGGGCGCGTTGGAGTTGGTGTGGTCGGTGATCACCGCGGACCAGGCGTCCATGATCTCGATCGCCTTCTCGGCGTACCGGCTGTCGCGCGTGACGTACCAGGCGAGGGAGAGCGTGTACGCGGCGAGGGCGTCCTCGCGTTCGTCGGTGCAGCCGTAGTTGGGGTTCGAGTACGAGCCGCACTCGACGACCGCCCGGGGCTTCGGGACGCGGGCGAGGGAGGCGTACTTGCTCGCCAGCATCTGGTCGTAGGCACCCTTCCAGGGCTGCGCCCCGGCGGTGACCTGTTCCCGGGTGAAGTCGAGCTGTCCCCGGGAGACCAGGACGCCGGGGTGGACGAACGTGGTCGGGGCGGCTTCGGCGCGGCCGCCTCCGGGTGCGGCGACCAGGGCGGCCAGGAGGCCGGCGAGGAGCAGGGGGGCGGTGAACCATCGAGTCATGGAGTTACCCCTTCTTCACGTATGTGAACGGACGAGGGTTGTCGAGGGGGGAACCTAAAGGTCTGCACCAGAGGCGTCAAGACGGCCCGTTCACACCGAAGTCCCTCCATGGGTCACTCACGGGACCCGTCACGCGCGGGCCGGTCGTTCATGTCCGTGAATCACCCGGAAACGATCGCGGTGGCCCGTGTCGTGGGAGCGGGCCCGCCTTCCGTACGATTCCCCCCGTTGTCACTCTTACGTCTGAAGGAGATCCCCATGGCCCAGGTCACGCTGAAGGGCAGCCCCGTGCAGGTCAACGGCGCTCTGCCGGCCCCCGGCAGCCAGGCCCCCGACTTCACGCTCGTCGCCGAGGGGCTGGCGGACAAGTCGCTCAAGGACTTCGCCGGTCAGCGCAAGGTCCTCAACATCTTCCCGAGCGTCGACACCCCGACGTGCGCCTCCTCGGTCCGCGCGTTCAACGAGAAGGTCGGACAGCTGGACAACACGGTCGTCCTCTGCATCTCCGCCGACCTGCCCTTCGCGCAGGCCCGCTTCTGCGGCGCCGAGGGCCTCGAGAACGTCAAGAACCTCTCGACGCTCCGCGGCCGCGAGTTCCACACCAACTACGGCGTGGAGATCGCGGACGGGCCGCTGGCCGGCCTGACCGCCCGTGCCGTCGTCGTCCTCGACGAGAACGACACGGTGCTGCACGCCCAGCTCGTGGGCGAGATCGCCGACGAGCCGAGCTACGAGGACGCTCTCGCCGTCCTGAAGTAGTCCGCACCGCGGCAGAACACCGAGGAGCCCTCCACCGACACCGGTGGAGGGCTCCTCTCGTCGTTCCGTACTCAGGCGCAGCCCGGACAGAGGCCCCGGTACGTGACGTCCGCCGTCGACACCGTGAAACCGAACCGCTCCGCGGGCGGCAGCACGGCCAGGAGGTCCCCCGTCGGGTGGACGTCTCGGATGATCCCGCAGTTCGAGCAGACCAGGTGCTGGTGCGGATGGTGCGCGTTCGGGTCGTACCGCTTGGCCCGCCCGTCCGTGGAGAGCTCCACGACCTCCCCCAGGGCCACCAGCTCGCCGAGGGTGTTGTAGACCGTCGCCCGGGCGATCTCCGGCAGGCGCGCGACCGCGCGCGCGTGGACCTCGTCCGCCGTGAGGTGCACATGGTCCCCGGCCAGGACCTCCGCGACCACGCGGCGCTGGGACGTCATCCGCCAGCCACGCGCGCGCAGTCGCTCCAGCAGGTCACTCATGTCTCACCTCATCGGCATCGGCGAACTTGGCGTGCTTCTTGACTTGGACTACGTCCATCGTAGGATCGGTTTCGAAGATGGCCAAGGGACAGGAAGACTCCAGCACGGCGGGAGAAAGCACACGTGAGACCCGCGCGAGGCCCGTCCGCCGAACGCACTTCCTGAGCACTGTGTCCGCCAGGTCCGGAAGGATTCCCATGTCTGAGAACCACGAAGCAATCGCCACCGACGCGAAGGCGGAGGGCGCGGGCGGTTGTCCCGTCGCGCACGGGCGTGCCGCACATCCCACCCAGAGCGGCGGCAACACCCAGTGGTGGCCGAACCGGCTGAACCTGAAGATCCTCGCCAAGAACCCCGCCGTGGCCAACCCGCTCGGTGAGGAGTTCGACTACGCGAAGGCCTTCGAGAGCCTCGACCTGCCTGCCGTGAAGCAGGACATCGCCGAGGTCCTGACCACCTCCCAGGACTGGTGGCCCGCCGACTTCGGCCACTACGGCCCGTTCATGATCCGGATGGCCTGGCACAGCGCCGGCACCTACCGCATCAGCGACGGCCGCGGCGGCGCCGGCGCCGGCCAGCAGCGGTTCGCGCCGCTCAACAGCTGGCCGGACAACGGCAACCTGGACAAGGCGCGCCGTCTGCTGTGGCCGGTGAAGAAGAAGTACGGCCAGAACATCTCCTGGGCCGACCTCATGATCCTCGCGGGCAACGTCGCCCTGGAGTCGATGGGCTTCGAGACCTTCGGCTTCGCCGGCGGCCGCGCGGACGTGTGGGAGCCCGACGAGGACGTCTACTGGGGCCCGGAGACCACCTGGCTCGGCGACGAGCGCTACACCGGCGACCGCGAGCTGGAGAACCCGCTCGGCGCGGTGCAGATGGGCCTCATCTACGTCAACCCGGAGGGCCCGAACGCCAACCCGGACCCGATCGCCGCGGCCCGCGACATCCGCGAGACCTTCCGCCGGATGGCGATGAACGACGAGGAGACCGTCGCCCTCATCGCGGGCGGCCACACCTTCGGCAAGACCCACGGCGCCGGCCCGGCCGACCACGTGGGCGCGGACCCGGAGGCCGCCTCCCTGGAGGAGCAGGGCTTCGGCTGGAAGAGCACCTTCCGCAGCGGCAAGGGCGCCGACGCCATCACCAGCGGCCTGGAGGTCACCTGGACCACCACGCCGACCCAGTGGGGCAACGGCTTCTTCAAGAACCTCTTCGAGTACGAGTACGAGCTGAGCAAGAGCCCGGCGGGCGCCCACCAGTGGGTCGCCAAGAACGCCGAGGCGATCATCCCGGACGCGTACGACCCGGAGAAGAAGCACCTCCCGACGATGCTCACCACCGACCTGTCGCTGCGCTTCGACCCGGTCTACGAGCAGATCTCGCGGCGCTTCTACGAGAACCCGGCCGAGTTCGCGGACGCCTTCGCCCGCGCCTGGTACAAGCTCACCCACCGCGACATGGGCCCGGTCGTGCGCTACCTCGGCCCCGAGGTCCCGTCCGAGGAGCTCCTCTGGCAGGACCCGCTGCCGGCGCGCACCGGCGAGCTCGTCGACGCCGCGGACATCGCCTCCCTCAAGGAGAAGATCCTCGGCTCGGACCTCACGGTCACCCAGCTGGTCTCCGCCGCCTGGGCCGCCGCCTCCTCCTTCCGCGGCAGCGACAAGCGCGGTGGCGCCAACGGCGGCCGCATCCGCCTGGAGCCGCAGCGCAACTGGGAGGTCAACAACCCGGACGAGCTGGCGCAGGTGCTGCGCGTCCTGGAGGGCGTCCAGGAGTCCTTCAACTCCGCGCAGAGCGGCGGCAAGCAGGTCTCCCTCGCCGACCTCGTCGTCCTCGCGGGCGTCGCGGCGGTCGAGAAGGCGGCCGCGGACGCGGGCCACTCCGTCGAGGTGCCGTTCACGCCCGGCCGTGTGGACGCCTCCCAGGAGCAGACGGACGTCGAGTCCTTCGCCGCCCTGGAGCCGGCCGCGGACGGCTTCCGCAACCACCTGGGCAAGGGCAACCGTCTCCCGGCCGAGTACCTGCTCATCGACCGGGCGAACCTGCTCACCCTGAGCGCGCCCGAGCTGACCGTCCTCGTCGGCGGCCTGCGCGTCCTCGGCGTCACCCAGCCGCAGTCCTCGCTCGGTGTCCTCACCGGGACCCCGGGCAAGCTGACGAACGACTTCTTCGCCAACCTGCTCGACCTGGGCACGGAGTGGAAGTCCACGTCCGCCGACCAGAACACCTTCGAGGGCCGTGACACGGCCACCGGCGCGGTCAAGTGGACGGGCAGCCGGGCCGACCTGGTCTTCGGCTCCAACAGCGAGCTCCGCGCGCTGGCCGAGGTCTACGCGAGCGACGACGCGAAGGCGAAGTTCGTTCAGGACTTCGTGTCGGCGTGGGACAAGGTGATGAACCTGGACCGGTTCGACATCGCCTGATCCTCACCGCGACTCCGGGGCCGGCCCGGGTGGCTTCCACGCCACCCGGGCCGGCCCTTCCCGTCGCCGACACCCGTCCCGTGTCGATGCCCTGACGCCGCATGAGACAACCGACGGGTGTCGTTCACCGTCCTCACGAAACGAGAGTGGCACCGGGGAGGCCGGGCGACCGGCCTCCTCCCGCTGCCCCGACGAGACCGATCGTGAGGAAGACCGCTTTGATACGTGTCACACGCGGCGTGACCACCGCCGCGGCGTTACTCGCGCTGACGGCGGCGTCGCCCTGGCCGGCGTCCGCACAGCCTTCACCCGGAACACCGCGGACCGAACCGTCCCCGTCGGCATCCCCGGGGAGCCGGCTCGGGGAGCTCACCCTCCCCGAGGGCTGGCAGGTCACCGGGACCGGTGCGGGCAGGCAGCTGGTCTGGACGGCGCCCGAACGCGTCCCCGCGGGCGACGCCCGGGTCGAGTTCCACGCCGGCGACCGGCTCCTCGGCCGCCCGCTCGCCCGGCCGGACGGGCGCTCCTTCGCCCTGCCCCTCGGGGCAATCCGGCTCGACGAGGGCACCGAACTGCGGGTGACGGCCGGCGGGCGGCGACTGGACGCGGCGGGCCGCGCCGGTGCCGCCACCGAACGCCCCCTCGCCCCCGCCGCCGTACCGCCGGCCCCGCTTCCCGCGAACCCGGTCGACCCCGGAGTCCCGGGCCGCTACCGGACCGTCAGCGGCGAGTACGCCCTCAGCTCCGTGCGCCTGCCCGGCCTCCCGCAGCCCGTCGAGATGCGCGCCACCGTCGTCGGCCCGGCCGGAGCGCCGGGCAAGCGGCCGGTCGCCCTCTTCCTGCACGGCCGCCACGACACCTGCTACACCCCCGGGACGGAGGACCTCCGGATCACCTGGCCGTGCCCGGCGGGCACCCGGCCGATCCCCAGTGAGCAGGGCTATCTGCGCACCCAGCGGCTGCTGGCCTCCCAGGGGTACGTGACGGTGTCCATCGCCGCGAACGGCATCAACGGACAGGACGGCGACCTGGAGGACGCAGGCGCCCAGGCCCGCTCCTCCCTGGTCCGGCTGCACCTCGCCCGCTGGGCGGACTGGTCCGCGCACCGGGCCTCGGCCCCGGCGGCCGTACGGAAGACCGCGCCCGCCGACCTCTCGCGGGTGCTCCTGGTCGGCCACTCCCGCGGCGGCGAGGGCGTCAACCGGGCCGCCCTCGACAGCCTGAACCCACCGCCCGCCGCCCAGGACGGCTACCGGGGCCCCGTACGGTGGAAGATCCGCGGCAACGTCCTCATCGGGCCCACGCTGTTCGGCCAGAACCCGGCCCCCGACGTGCCCTCCACGACCATCCTGCCCGGCTGTGACGGCGACGTGTCCGACCTCCAGGGCCAGATCTACGTCGACGGCACCCGCGGGGTCAGCAAGGGCGCCGCCCTGCACAGCGCGGCCTACGTCGTCGGCGCCAACCACAACTTCTTCAACAGCGAGTGGACTCCGGGGCAGGCGAAGGCACCGGCCATGGACGACTTCTCGTCCGACGACGGGGTCGACCCCGTCTGCTCCCCCGGCACCGCGACCCGGCTGACGGCCACACAGCAGCAGGCCGCCGGCGCCACCTACATCGCGGCCTCCGCCCGGCTGTTCGTCGGGGGTGACGACGCGGTCCGGCCGCTGCTCGACGGCACCGGCCGCCGCGCGCCCTCGGCGGGACCGGCGCGGGTCCTCACCCACGCCGTCGGCGCGCACCGCACCCCGGCGTTCGTGCCGGGTTCCTCGGTCACCGTCTCCGGCGGCGGCCGGCTGTGCGCCCAGATCGACCCGGACGCCGCCCGCGCCTGCCTCGCGCCCGAGGAGGGGTCGTCGCCGCACTTCGCCCACTGGGAGGCTTCTCCCGAACCGGGGCGCGACGCCGTGGCGGTGAAGTGGACGGGCACGGGAAGCCCGGTCGCGGTCCGCTCGGCGCGGCCGGTCTCCCTCGCGGGCGCCGAGTCCCTGGCGCTGCGCGTGATCGTCCCGCCGAACAGCACCGGCACCGAACTGGACGTCGCCGTGACCGACGCCTCGGGCCGCCGCGCGGCCCTGGGCCGCACCCGCGTCGACGGCCTGCCCGGCAGCCCGCGAACCGCCGCGTACTGGAGCCGTGAGGTCCGCGTACCACTGGCCGCTGCGGCCCGGGCGGGCGTGGACCTGAAGCGGATCGGCACGCTCGAACTGACCCCGCGCGGCGGCGCCGGCAGCGCCTGGCTGATGGACGCGTGGGGCTGGCGCCCCGGCACCCCGGCGGTGCACCCCGCCCCGCTCACGCGCGTCGACCTCGGCCGCCTGACCGTCGCGGAGGGGAACTCCGGGGTCCGGACCTACCGGGTGCCGGTGACGGTCTCCGGACGGGGCAGCGGGCAGGTCCGCCTGTTCGTGCCCGTGCCGGGCACCGACCAGGTCACGTCCCGCACCGTGACGGTGCGTCCGGGACGCCATGACATCGACGTGCCGGTCGAGGTGCGGGGCAACACGCGCTTCGGCTACGACGTGTGGCACGACGCCTTCGTCAAGGCGGTGCGCGGCACCGTCGTGGGAGCGCACAGGGGCGGCGTGACCGCGCGGAACGACGACGCCATGCCCACCGTGCGCCCGACGCCCGTCGCCGACGACGTGACCGAGGGCTCGGCGCTGAGCTGGAAGGTGACGCTCTCCGCTCCGGCCGATGCCGACATCTCGGGCGAGATCCGACTCAAGCCGGTGACCGACGGCCCGGAGCTCTCCACGGCGGACGTCGACCCGGCCTGGCTGGAGGCGCAGTTCGGCAGTGTGCCGAATCCCGCCCGGCCGCTGTCCGGGCTGATGGAGGACGGCACGAGCCTGTGGTTCTCCGTCCCCGCCGGCGAGACGACCGCACAGGTGACCGTCCCCACCGTCCGGGACGAGCCGGCGGAGCCGACGGAGTCCCTCAGGGCCCAGCTGTTCACGTACGACGAGAGGTGGGAGCCGGTGCCGGGCCCGGAGTTCACGGGCAGGGTGCGGGACGCGGCGTGATCTGACACGCCGGCCCCTGGAAATGGCGCCATGTGGCACCAGCTGGTGCCACATGGCGCCATTTCGCATCACCGGTCACGGACACGCATATCTGACGCCACACGCAATCACCATGACGCCAGCACATTCTTGCAGGTCAGAGATGATTCAGACGGGGGCGGCCCGCGTGACACCACCGCAACGCTTGCGCATGGCGCCATAGTGGTGCCATGATGACGTCATGGACCTCACCCCGTATGTCGACAACCTCCGCCGCGAACTCGCGGTGGCCGCCGAGGCCGGCGGCGACGAGGCACGCGAGCTGGCCGAGCGGCTCACCGCTCCCCTGGAGTCGGCGGCCCGGCTGACCATGCTCAACGTGCTCTCCGCCGCGACGGACGAGATCACCCGTGAACTCGCTCCCGGCTCGGTCGACGTACGGCTCCGGGGCCTCGACCCCGACTTCGTGGTGACGCTCCCGCCCAGCGCCGGCGCCCCCGCGGAGCCGGACACCACCGTCGAACCGCTGCCGGCACCGGCTCCCGCCGAGGGCGACGAGGGTGGCACCGCCCGTGTCAACCTGCGCCTGCCGGCCCACCTCAAGACCCGCGCCGAGGAGGCCGCGGCCCGCGAGGGCCTGTCGGTCAACGCGTGGCTCGTCCGGGCCGTGTCGGCGGCGGTCGGCGGCGGCACCCGGCCGCGCGCTCCGGAGAAGTCCCAGACCGTCGGACAGAGCATCACGGGCTGGGTGCGCTGACCGCGCCCAGCCCCCACCACCTCACCCACATCACGTCCCACCTGCCGGGACGACCTGAAGAGTCAAGAGGACGGGACAGCCATGGCTTCTTTCGACACCCCCGAACCGATCTCGGTCACCGCCTACGTCTACGCCGGCTCCATCCAGTTCATCGCGAGCGACCGCGTCGACACCGCCGTCGAGGTGCGGCCCCGGTCCCCCAGGAAGGACCTGGACGTACGGGCGGCCGACCATACCGAGGTCGGCTACGCCGGCGGCGTCCTGACCATCACCACGCCCAAGGCCAATCTGCTCGGGCGCGGCGGCATGGTCGACGTGACGGTGGAACTGCCCACCGGATCGCGCATCGACATGACGGGCGCCGGGTCCAGCCTGATCGGCGAGGGTCGGTTCGGCGAGGTGCGGGCGAAGACCTCCGCAGGCGACGTCCGCCTCGACACCACCGGCCCCCTGCACCTGACCGCCTCGCACGGTCAGACCACCGTGGAACGGGTCGAGGGCGCGGCCGAGATCACCAGTAGCTCGGGCAACCTGCGCGTCGGCTTCGTCGACGGCCACGCCGTCCTCAAGAACTCGCACGGCGCCACGACCGTCGGCACCGTGACCGGCGAACTGCGCGTCAGCGGCGCCAACGGCAGCATCGACATCATGCGCGCCGAGTCGTCGGTCACCGGCACCGCCACCAACGGCACCCTTCGCATCGCCGAGGTCTCCCGTGGCGAGGTCCAGCTGGAGACCTCCAACGGCTCCATCGAGATCGGCATCCGCTCGGGCACCGCCGCCTGGCTGGACGTCAACTCCAACCGCGGGCACGTGCGCAACACGCTCGCCGCGTCCGAGGCCCCGGAGGAGACCGAGGAGACCGTCAAGATCCGCGCGAGGAGCAACTGGGGAAACATCGACATCCGCCGCGCCAAGGCCTGAGCACCACCGCCCGAACAGCCCCCCCCTTCCTTCACCCTTCCCCAGGAGGGCCCCATGCCTTCTTCTGTCATGCCCATGCCTATTCAGACGGACGGCCGCCCGTCACCGGCCGCCATCTCCGCCACCGGTCTCCGCAAGTCCTACGGCGACAAGGTCGTACTCGACGGGATCGACCTGCACATCCCGACCGGAACGGTCTTCGCGCTGCTCGGCCCGAACGGCGCGGGCAAGACGACGGCCGTGAAGATCCTGTCCACGCTGATCACCGCCGACGGCGGGCAGGCCCG
>NZ_JBIBST010000026.1:0-37573 GCF_043077765.1 Streptomyces sp. NPDC015661
GCGCTTCCTTCGTTTCCGACTCTATCAGATCTTTCCGATCCGATTTCCTCGGTGCTTTCCGGTCCCTTTCGCTTTCGCTCCGGGCCCTTCCGGCGGTTTCGACTTTATCAGATTCATTTCGGCCGACCTAATCGGTGGCTTTCGTGATTCGAATAAGAATCGGGATGACTCCGTGGAATCGAATCCCTTACCGGAGTGAGTGAGACTCTACCCGGTCACTGCCGAACTGTCCAGTTCTAGGCAACCGTTTGAATCTACCTCCCCACGAGCCCCGTGTCAACGGGTTTCGCGAGCACCGGAGGAGACTAGCAGCTCAGGAGGGCTCGACGCACATCAGGCGGCGGTGGGGAGCGCGGCGCTGCGGTCGGACTCCTCCAGGTCGCCGATGTCGCCGGCCCGGGCGGCGCGGCCGCCGAGCACGTAGACGTACGCGAGGAAGGCCAGCTCGGCGGCGATGCCGATGGTGATGCGGGCCCAGGTGGGAAGGCCCGAGGGGGTGACGAAGCCTTCGATCAGGCCCGACACGAAGAGCACCAGGGCGAGGCCGATCGCCATGCCGACGGCCGATCGGCCCTGCTCCGCCAGGGCTGCGCGGCGGGTCCTCGGGCCGGGGTCGATGACGGTCCAGCCGAGCCGGAGGCCCGTACCCGCGGCCACGAAGACGGCGGTCAGTTCGAGCAGGCCGTGCGGAAGGACCAGGCCGAGGAAGACGTCGAGGCGGCCGGCGGAGGACATGAGGCCGATGCCGACGCCCAGGTTCAGCATGTTCAGGAAGAGGATCCAGAGCACGGGGATGCCCAGGAACGCGCCCAGGACCAGGCACATGGCCGCGGCCTGGGCGTTGTTCGTCCAGACCTGGGCCGCGAAGGACGCCGCCGGGTGGCTGGAGTAGTACGTCTCGTACTGGCCGCCGGGGCGGGTCATCTCGCGGAGGTCGGTGGAGGCGCCGATCGAGGCCTGGACCTCCGGGTGTGTACCGATCCACCAGCCGATGAGGACCGCGAGCAGGGTGGAGAGGACAGCCGTGGGGATCCACCAGCGGCGGGACCGGTAGACCGCGGCGGGGAAGCCGGCCGTCAGGAAACGGATCGCGTCCCGCCAGGAGGAGCGGCGGGTGCCGGTGACGGTGGCGCGGGCGCGGGCCACGAGCTGGGTGAGCCGGGCCGTGAGCATGGGGTCCGGGGTACTGGACTGGACGATCGAGAGGTGGGTGGCCGTGCGCTGGTACAGCGCGACGAGCTCGTCGGCCTCGGCTCCGGTGAGCTTGCCGCCCCGGCGCAGGAGGTGGTCGAGGCGTTCCCACTCGGCGCGGTGGGCGGTCACGTAGACGTCGAGGTCCATGATCGGCTGCTGCTCCAGGCACTGGCTGCGGACGGGTCCGTACTACTGCGGCGCGCTGCGGGCCAGCTTGGCAGACTGGCGTTCGGAGGGGCCTGGAAGGTCGGAGAAGGGTGGGTGCCGTGAGTGGGTTGGTGACGGGAGACGCCGTCGTACTGGGGTTGCAGTCGGCGAGGCTGCCGAGTCGGGCGCTCGCGGTGCTCATCGACCTGGTCGTGGTGTGGGCCGCGTACCTGCTGATCTCGCTCGGGCTCGCGATCGCGACGGCTTCGCTGGACGAGGCGGCGGTCATGGCGGTGTCCATCGCGTCCTTCCTGCTGGTGCTCGTGGGGGCGCCGATCGCCGTGGAGACGCTGTCGCACGGGCGGTCGCTGGGGAAGCTGGCCTGTGGGCTGCGGGTGGTGCGGGACGACGGGGGGCCGATCCGTTTCCGCCACGCGCTGGTGCGGGGCGCGATGGGGGTCGTCGAGATCCTGATGACCTTCGGGGTCGTCGCCTGTGTCGCGTCGCTGGTGTCCGAGCGGGGGCGGCGGCTCGGCGACGTCTTCGCGGGGACGCTGGTGGTGCGGGAGCGGATACCCGCGGCGCGGGTTCTGGCGGTGCCTCCGCCGCCGCCGTGGCTGGTGGGGCGCTTCGCCGGACTCGATCTCTCGGCGGTGCCGGAGGCGCTGTGGCTGGAGATACGTCAGTACCTGACGCGGTCGCGTGAGCTGGACCCGGTCGTGGGGCGGCGCCTTGCGGAGCGGCTGGCCGACGAGGTCGTGACGCGAACCGGTACGCCTCCGCCGGCGGGGGTGCCGGCCGACGCCTATCTGGCGGGGGTGGTGGCCGAGCGGCAGGCGCGGGACGCCCGGCGGGCGTTCGCCCCGGCCGCGGCGGGGGGCGTGACGGGGGCGGCGGCCGGCCTGACGGGAGTGACGGGGATGTCCGGGGCGTACGGGGTGTACGGGGTGTCGGGGGTGCCTGGGGCCGTTCCGGGCTCGGTTGCCGCTCCCTCTTTCCCGGCTACTCCCGTGTCGTCTCCCCCGGTGGTGTCTCCCCCGGTGGTGTCTCCCCCGGTGGTGTCTCCCCCGGTGGTGTCTCCCCCTGTGGTGTCTCCCCCTGTGTCGTCTCCCCCGGTGGTGTCTTCCCCGGTGTCGTCTGACCCGGTCGTCGATCCCGTCGGGGAGTCCGGGGCGCGTCCTACCGGGTTCGCTCCTCCGGCCTGAGGAGCCGGCCCGTCAGGGAAAGACCGAGGGCGGGGTCTCCAGGGCTTCGAGTTCGATGCCGGGGGCGGAGAGGACGACGTCGCCGGCGATGTGGACCGTATGGCGTTCGCCCGTGTCCAGGGCGCTGACCTGGTACTCGTCCACCATCAGCAAGCCGTTGTCAGTGGCGTGCGCTTCACTTCTCAGCAGGGCCCAGGACTGGTCGACCGTGAGGGGGGCGAGCACCGGGTCCGTGAAGGCGACGAGCCTGACACGGGTCTCGGGGGAATCGGGGGTGAGACGCAGGAGTCGCGTGAGGGCGACGAGGAACGCCGGGGACGTGCCGGTGAAGGCGTGGGCGCGCACATTGCCTTCGGTGGCGTGGGTTCCGGTGGGGTCCGTACGGACCCAGGTGACGCCGTCGAGGGCCGCGCCGCGGACCTGCCAGCTCGCGGCGTGCAGTTCGAGGCGGATGGGGCGGCCGAGTTCGTCGACGGCCAGGTCGACGGAGCCACGGTGGTCGCCCGCGGGGGTGGTGATCTGCGAGACGTAGCGCCAGCCGGAGGGGCCGGGCGCGCAGTGGAAGTGCTCTTCACCGAGGGGGGTGTGATCGTGCGGGTCATGGAGCGAATAGCGGCCGCGGGGCATGGGTCCTCGGGGTCCTCGGGTGGCTACCGGGTGCGGTAGCGGGGGCGGGACGGGGCAGGCCCCCCGGCACGGGGGTGCGGGGGGCCTGCCTGAGTCCTCTACGGGTGTCCGGGACGGCGCCGCGTCAGCGCGCGGGCGCCGCCGGCCGGGGCATCAGTAGCGGTAGTGGTCCGGCTTGAAGGGGCCCTCGACCTCGACGCCGATGTAGGCGGCCTGCTCGGGGCGGAGGGTCGTCAGCTTGACGCCGAGCGAGTCCAGGTGGAGGCGGGCGACCTTCTCGTCCAGGTGCTTCGGGAGCACGTAGACGTCGGTCGGGTACTCCTGCGGCTTGGTGAAGAGCTCGATCTGGGCCAGGGTCTGGTCCGCGAAGGAGTTCGACATCACGAAGGAGGGGTGGCCGGTCGCGTTGCCGAGGTTCAGCAGGCGGCCCTCGGAGAGGACGATGAGGACCTTGCCGTCGGGGTAGGTCCAGGTGTGGACCTGCGGCTTGACCTCGTCCTTGACGATGCCCGGGGTCTTGGCGAGGCCGGCCATGTCGATCTCGTTGTCGAAGTGACCGATGTTGCCGACGATGGCCTGGTGCTTCATCTTGGCCATGTCCCCGGCCATGATGATGTCCTTGTTGCCGGTGGTGGTGATGAAGATGTCGGCGGTCTCGACGACCTCGTCGAGGGTCGTGACCTGGTAGCCGTCCATCGCCGCCTGGAGGGCGCAGATCGGGTCGATCTCGGTGACGATGACGCGGGCGCCCTGGCCGCGGAGGGACTCGGCGCAGCCCTTGCCGACGTCGCCGTAGCCGCAGACGACGGCCGTCTTGCCGCCGATGAGGACGTCGGTGGCGCGGTTGATGCCGTCGATGAGGGAGTGGCGGCAGCCGTACTTGTTGTCGAACTTCGACTTCGTCACGGCGTCGTTCACGTTGATCGCCGGGAAGAGGAGCGAGCCGGCCTGGTGCATCTCGTACAGGCGGTGGACGCCGGTGGTGGTCTCCTCGGTCACGCCGCGGATCTCGGACGCCAGCTGGGTCCACTTCTGCGGGTTCTCGCCGAGGGTGCGGTTGAGGAGACGGAGGATGTGGCCGTACTCCTCGCTGTCCGCGGTGGACGGGTCCGGGGCGGAACCGGCCTTCTCGAACTCGACGCCCTTGTGGACGAGGAGGGTGGCGTCACCGCCGTCGTCCAGGATCATGTTCGGGCCGCCGGTGGGCGTGTTCGGCCAGGTGAGGGCCTGCTCGGTGCACCACCAGTACTCCTCGAGGGTCTCGCCCTTCCAGGCGAAGACCGGGACGCCCTGGGGGTTCTCCGGGGTGCCGTTCGGGCCGACGGCGATGGCCGCGGCGGCGTGGTCCTGGGTGGAGAAGATGTTGCAGGAGGCCCAGCGGACCTCGGCGCCGAGGGCGACCAGGGTCTCGATGAGGACGGCGGTCTGCACGGTCATGTGCAGGGAGCCGGTGACGCGCGCGCCGGCGAGCGGCTGGGTCTCGGCGTACTCGCGGCGGATCGACATCAGGCCGGGCATCTCGTGCTCGGCGAGGGTGATCTCCTTGCGGCCGAAGACGGCCAGGGAGAGGTCGGCGACCTTGAAGTCCTGGTGGGCGGCAGTCGTCATGACTGGGCTGCTCCTCGTGTGTGCGAGTGCGAGGGTCGGTTGAGGCGCCTGGCACCGCGGCAGGACGCCGCTGGGCACACGAATGCCCGGGCGTTTGCTCGGTGCCGTCGTCGGAGGCCCTCTCTCCCTCGGCCGGTCCGTGGACCGCCCGACCGCCATCAGCAGCGACGTCTGGCTGGTCACGAATCTACACCGATCGGTGCGGCGGGCCACAGTCCGCATCGAGCCCGCGTGGGGCTCCCGGCACGCCCGTGCCTCGTACTGCCGTGTGCCCGCCACCCATCGCCCGTACGGACGTACGAGACCCCCGGGCCGTGTGGTCCCGGGGGTCCGAGGGGGTGGGGCGTGCGCCCCCGGGTCAGTGGCCGGGGCCGCCCGGGGTCTTGGCCGGGTTCTTGCCCGCCGAGGCGGCCGTCTCGCTGTAGATGTCGGGCTCCAGGTAGATGACCCGGGCGATCGGGACGGCGGCGCGGATGCGGTCCTCGGCGGCGTTGATGGCGTTCGCGACCTCGGTGGCCGTGTCGTCGTGCTGGACGGCGACCTTGGCGGCGACGAGGAGTTCCTCGGGGCCGAGGTGGAGCGTGCGCATGTGGATCAGGCCGGTGACGGTCTCGCCGTCGACGACGGCCGCCTCGATCTTCTTGACGTCGTCGACCCCGGCGGCCTCGCCGAGGAGCAGCGACTTGGTCTCGGCGGCGAGGACGAGCGCGATCAGGATGAGCAGGACGCCGATGCAGAGGGTGCCGATGCCGTCCCAGACGCCGTTGTCGGTCAGCAGGGCGAGGCCGACGCCGCCGAGGGCGAGGACGAGGCCGATGAGGGCGCCGAGGTCCTCCAGGAGGACGACCGGGAGCTCGGGGGCCTTGGCGCGGCGGACGAACTCCGTCCAGGAGAGGCCGCCGCGGATCTCGTTGGACTCCTTGATGGCGGTGCGGAAGGAGAACGACTCGGCGATGATCGCGAACACCAGGACGCCGACCGGCCAGTACCAGGCCTCGATGGGGTGCGGGTGCTTGATCTTCTCGTAGCCCTCGTAGATGGCGAACATGCCACCGACGGAGAAGAGCACGATGGAGACCAGGAAGGCGTAGATGTACCGCTCGCGGCCGTAGCCGAAGGGGTGCTGCGGGGTGGCCTCGCGCTGGGCCTTCTTGCCGCCGAGGAGCAGCAGGCCCTGGTTGCCGGAGTCGGCGAGCGAGTGGACGCTCTCGGCGAGCATCGACGACGAACCGCTGAAGAGGAACGCCACGAACTTGGCTACGGCGATCGCGAGGTTGGCGGCGAGAGCCGCCACGATCGCCTTGGTTCCGCCTGACGCGCTCATGGGTGTACGTGGTCCCTTCGTCGATGCTCCGGCTCGATCGCCGTGGTTCGGCCGGTCATTGTCGCATCAGGCCACGACGGTCGCGCGGAAGACCGTGCCCACCCCCGACAGCTCGGTGGGCTCGCCCGCCGGTACGAATACGGACTCGCCGGGGCCGAGGGCGGCGTCGCCGGCCTGCGGGCGGCCCGCGACGGCGAGCAGGATCTGCGGGGTGGCGGCGGTGACGTCGGTCGGCGCGGCGCCTTCCGGGCGGACGAACCGGGAGAGGCGGAACTCGTCGATCGGGGTCTCGTAGACCTCCTCGCCGGAGGGGGAGGCCTCGGGGCGCAGGACGGCCGGCTCGTTCGGGTCGAAGCGGACGATGCGGAGGAGTTCGGGGACGTCGACGTGCTTGGGCGTGAGGCCGCAGCGCAGCACGTTGTCGGAGTTGGCCATGATCTCGACGCCGAGGCCGTCGAGGTAGGCGTGCGGGACGCCCGCGCCGAGGTAGAGGGCCTCGCCCGGCTGGAGCCGGACGCGGTTGAGGAGCATGGCGGCGATCACGCCCGGGTCGCTCGGGTAGTGGTGGGCCAGGGTCGCGAACGGGGCGTGGTCGCCGCCGAGGCGGTCGGCGGCGGCATGGGCCTCGGCGACGGTGTGCGCCATCTCCTCGCGGTCGGCGGTGAGCAGGGCCGTCAGGACCTCGCGGAGCGCGGCCTCTTCGGGGTGGGCGTGGAGGAGGTCCACGTACGGCTTGAGGGAGTCGACGCCCAGCGCGGCGATGAGGTCGGCGGCCTCGACGGGGGCGCGGAAGCCGCACAGGCCGTCGAAGGGGGTGAGGGCGCAGATCAGCTCGGGCTTGTGGTTGGCGTCCTTGTACGTGCGGTGCGGGGCGTCGATCGGGATGCCGGCGGCCTCCTCGGCGGCGTACCCGGCCTTCGCCTGCTCCAGGTCGGGGTGGACCTGGAGGGAGAGCGGGGCGCCCGCGGCGAGCAGCTTCAGGAGGAACGGGAGCCGCGGCCCGAACTTCTCGACGGACCGCTCCCCCAGTTCGCGTACGGGGTCGGCGGCGATGAGCTCGTTCAGCGCGCCGCGGTCGGTGCGGGAGGGGGCACCGGGGTGGGCGCCCATCCACATCTCGGCCTGGGGCTCGCCGGTGGGGGCGGTTCCGAGCAGTTCCGGGATGGCCGTCGTGGATCCCCAGGCGTAGGGGCGGACGGTGTTGACGAGGCGGTCCATGGTGCCTGCCAGCTCCTCGGGGTGGTGACGGATCGTGCGGGTGTCGGGAGACAGGTGACAGGGGGTGGGTGACGGGCGGGGGTCCTTGCGGTGTACCTCCCCGGTCCTGGTGGTGGCCCTGCGCGGTCATCGTGGTGGCCCTGCGCGGTCATCGTGGTGGCCCTGCGCGGTCATCGTGGCGGCCCTGCGCCGACGTGGGTGGGGGCTGGTGCCGGGGGGTGTCCGTGGGGCGCCGGGCTGGGGCCGGTGGGTGGGTGCGGGTGGTTGGTGCGGGTGAGTGGGTGGGTGCGGGGTGCGGGTGAGTGGGTGGGTGCGGGGTGCGGGTGGGTGGGTGCCTGGTGCGTGGGTGCCTGGTGTGGCGGTGGGGCTAGTGCGGGGTGCGGCCCGGGGTCGCCAGGTTGAGGTAGACCGCCGCGAAGTCGGTCACCGCGAGCAGTTCGGCGAGTGTCTCCAGGTCGCCGCCCTCCTCCGGTTCCAGTTCGCTGATCGCCGTCTCGTGGCCGAGGGCCAGTTCCCGGGCGGCCGGGGCCGCGGTCAGGCCGTCCGCCGGGCGGTCGCGGAGCAGCACCACGCGCGCGCGGAGCGCCTGCTGCTCCTCCACGCGGTCGCGGAAGAAGTCGTCCGGGTCGGCGCCGGCCGCGTAGTCGCCCGCGAGGAGGACCCCGTGTGCGGGCAGGGCCTCGGGGAGTTCGGCGGCGAGCGCCGGCAGGCCCGCGAGTTCGGCGAGGACGGCGGCGAAGCGGCGGCCGGCCGGGCCGGCGGCGATGCCCTCGGTCCAGATCAGCGGGAGCGAGTCCGCGAGTTCGGCGGCGAGCGTCTTCGCCGGGTTGCTGTACGTGGCGATGGCCGGGCCGCAGCGTTCCGCCGTGCGGTCCAGGCGGTCGGCGACCTTCTCCAGGGCCTCCGGCGGCGCCTCGATGAGGCCGACGCGGTCCAGGAGCGCGAGCAGCGGGGTGAACAGGGCCCAGAGCGCCCCCGGGCTGGCGGCGATGCTCTCGGCGTACTCGTCGGGCATCTCGTTCGGGGCGATCGCCATCGGGACGAACAGGCCGCGCGAGCCGTTCACCGTCTCGGCGAGCGGGGAGGCCTTCGGGGCGACGGCGACGACCGTGATCCCGCGGCGGTACGCCTGCTCGGCGAGGAGGGCGAGGCCCGGTTCCGAGCCGTCGGTGGTGGGCAGCAGGAGCAGGTCCACCGATCCCGCCCAGCCCGGCAGGGCCCAGCGCAGGGCGCCCGCGGCGGGGGCGACGCCGGTCGGCTGGAGCCGTACGACGGGGGCGGCGGCGCCGGCGAGCGCGCCGATCAGGTCCGCGACGCCGGCGGCGGCGGTGCCGGGGCCCGCGACGAGGACGGCACGGGGGCGGCCCTCCGGGTGGAGGTCCGCGATGCCGGCCTCGGCGGCGTGCCGGGCGGCGGTCCGTACCCGTGCGCCTGCCTCGGCGGCGCCGCGGAGGAGGCCTCGGCGGTCGGCCAGGGCGAGGTCGTCCGGGGCGTCGAGGAGGGTCTCGTCGAGCATGTGCGGTGCCTCCTGGATGAACGGGGGTACGGGGTCCCGTGCGGGGCGCGGCTTGTGCTGGGCGGAGTGGTGCCGGTGCGGGGCCTCGTGGTGCGGCTTCAGGCGCGGAAGCCCGGGCCCGGCACACGGGGCCGTCCCGTGTGCCCACCCCTCCCGCCCTGCGGGACGATTGCCCACACGGGGGTGGGCGGCGGCCCGCGCGGGCGGGAGGCCCGGGGCCGTTATGCCGGCTTGCGGGCCTCGTCCGTCAGGAGGACCGGGATGCCGTCGCGGACCGGGTAGGCGAGGCCGCAGTCGGGGCTCGTGCAGATCAGCTCGGGGGTCTCGTCCGCCGTGCGGTCGTTCAGCGGAGCGTGGCAGGCCGGGCAGGCCAGGATCTCCAGGAGGCCGGCTTCGAGCGGCATGGGGTGTCCCTTCGAACAGACGGATCGGGCCAGGTCAGCCTACCGCCGGGGAACGGGGCACGCCCCCGTTCCCCGGCGGTACGGCGGGGTCAGCCGGTCGCCCGGACCAGGGCGAGGACCTCGTCGCGGATCTTGGCCATGGTGGCCTCGTCGCGGGCCTCGACGTTGAGGCGCAGCAGCGGCTCCGTGTTGGAGGGGCGGAGGTTGAACCACCAGTCCGCCGCCGACACCGTCAGGCCGTCGAGCTCGTCGAAGGTGACGCCCTCCGCGCCCTCGTACGCCGCCCGCACCTTCGCCGTGCTCGCCGCCTGGTCCGCGACCGTCGAGTTGATCTCGCCCGAGGAGGCGTACCGGTCGTAGGCGGCGACCAGGTCGGACAGGGTGCCCTCCTGGCCGCCGAGGGCCGCGAGGACGTGGAGCGCGGCGAGCATGCCCGTGTCCGCGTTCCAGAAATCCTTGAAGTAGTAGTGCGCCGAGTGCTCGCCGCCGAAGATCGCTCCGGTCTTCGCCATCTCTTCCTTGATGAAGGAGTGGCCGACGCGGGTGCGGACCGGCTCGCCGCCCTGCTCGCGGACGACCTCCGGCACCGACCAGGAGGTGATCAGGTTGTGGATGATCGTTCCGCCGGGGCTCTTGGCGAGCTCGCGCGCGGCGACGAGGGCAGTGATCGCGGACGGGGAGACCGGCTCGCCGCGCTCGTCGACGACGAAGCAGCGGTCGGCGTCGCCGTCGAAGGCGAGGCCGAGGTCGGCGCCCTCGGCGAGGACGCGGGCCTGGAGGTCGACGATGTTCTTCGGGTCGAGCGGGTTGGCCTCGTGGTTCGGGAAGGTGCCGTCCAGTTCGAAGTACATGGGGACCACGGACAGCGGGAGGCCTTCGAAGACCGTCGGGACCGTGTGGCCGCCCATGCCGTTGCCCGCGTCCACGACCACCTTGAGGGGGCGGATCGCGGTGAGGTCGACCAGGTTCCTGAGGTGGGCGGCGTAGTCCGCGAGGGTGTCGCGTTCCGTGATGGTGCCCGGCTCGGCCGCGGCCTCCGGGGCGCCCGTCGCGCTCCACTCCTCGGCGAGGGCGCGGATGTCGGCGAGGCCGGTGTCCTGGCCGACGGGGGCGGCGCCGGCGCGGCACATCTTGATGCCGTTGTACTGGGCCGGGTTGTGGGAAGCCGTGAACATGGCGCCGGGCAGGCCGAGGCTGCCGGAGGCGAAGTACAGCTGGTCCGTGGAGCAGAGCCCGATGAGCGTGACGTCGGCGCCGAGGCGGGACGCGCCGCGCGCGAAGGCGGCAGCGAGGCCGGGCGACGAGGGGCGCATGTCGCGGCCGATGACGATCGCGTCCGCGTCCGTCACCCGTACGAAGGCGGCGCCGAAGAGCTCGGCGAGCGTCTCGTCCCACTGGTCGGGTACGACTCCGCGGATGTCGTACGCCTTCACGATCTGCGACAGATCGGCAGTCACGGATCCACCCTCCTGAGTTCTCCACACGCGTGTGCGGCGCGTGTACGGAACGCCAAAACTACCCGGAGCGCAGTCGGGGATACGCGGACGGTGGCCGGTTGCCGTCAGTTGTCGGGCGAACGGAGCACCCTGAGGTGCCCGCGGCGACCGACTTCCATGGGGTCGCCGCCGCGGCCTCCGCCGCCCTTGCCGCCGGCTTCGGCCGCGCGCTCCTGGGGGCGGGCCGCCTCCCGTACCGCGTTGGCCAGCGCTTCGAGGTCGTCGCCGCTGGGGCGGGCGGGGGCGGATCCGTCGGAGAGCCGCACCACCTCCCAGCCGCGCGGGGCGGTGAGGCGCTCGCTGTGCTCGGCGCACAGGTCGTAGCAGTGGGGCTCGGCGTAGGTGGCGAGCGGGCCGAGGACCGCAGTCGAGTCGGCATAGACGTACGTCAGTGTCGCGACGGCAGGGCGGCCGCACGCGGTGCGCGAACAGCGACGTACAGGGCTCACGACGTTGGACGGTACCGCACTCTTGAGCGGGCCGCGACGACTCTCCCTCAGGTCACTCCACCGTGTCGCGGTGTGACCTCCGCCACCCCCCTTCGAGTGGTGGCGGCTCTGACCTGCGCGGGAGGGGGCGCAAGGGGGTGGGCGCAGGGGGCTATCCGGACACCTTGGGATACAAATCCGGTCAACCAGGGCCAGATGGCCGATCGTGACGGGCTGTCGAATCGGGCGTGCGGCTGGCCGGAATGTTCAGGTTTCGACAAGGTGGGGGGCGGCGGGGCGGGCACGCCGGAAAAGGTGGCGAGGATGCGCCACGGTGCGCTGGGACGGATGAGGGTTACGCTGCGTCAGTGATGGACAGTCCTGTGCCGCCGAGCCCCTCGCACCGTCCCGCGGAGCCCCCGGCGGAGCCTCGGGTCCGCCGCCGCGACCGGCACGGCCGCGGGATGCGGGGACCGGTCGCGCCGCCGCAGGTGCCGCTCTCCGCGAGCCGGGCCGACACCTTCCGCGATCTCGTCCTCGACTCGGTCGAGCGCCTCGAACGGCGCTGGCCGCAGCTGGCGGACGTCGACTTCCTGGTGATGGAGGTGCCGCCGCCGGTCTCCGGCGAGACGGTGCCGCTGGGGGGCTCGGTGCCGGCCGAGAAGAACGAGCCGGCGCGGGTGGTCGTCTATCGGCGGCCGGTCGAGATCCGCTCCAAGAGCCGGGACGAGCGGGCGCTCCTCGTCCACGAGGTCGTCGTGGAGCAGGTGGCCGAGCTTCTCGGGCTCTCGCCGGAGTCCGTCGATCCCCGGTACGGGCAGGACTGAGGCGGCGCTTCCCCCGTACGGGCGCCACCTCGGGCGCCCTGCGCCCGGTGCGGGTTCAGGCGCGGGAGCCTGGGCCCTGCAACGGGCGCCGTCCGCTCAGTCCAGGACCCCCAGGTCCTGGTGGGCTGACGGGACCTCCACCGTGCCCCGGTCGTCCACGAAGGTCTGGATCGTGAACATCGGGACGCCGTCCTCCGAAAGGGCGAGTGTCCGGGCCGCGTGCACCTTGCCGCCCGATACCGGTTCGACCGTCAGCGCGTAGGTGCCCTTGAGGCCCTCCGGGACGAGGTCGGCGAGGACCGTCGTCGTGCCCCCCTTCACCGTGACGGTCTTCGACATCGGCGTACCCCCCTCGGAGCCGGCCGAGGCCGTGACCTTGACCTGGGCATCCGCGCCGGGGGCGGTCAGGGAGAGCGTCGAGACCTTCGCGCGGTTGTCGGCGACCGTCGCCCGCGCCGAGACGGCCGCGGTCGCCGGGATGAACGCGATCTCGGTGTTCTCGCCCTTGCCGCGCACGACCTGGAGGGCCGCCACCACCGGCGTCGGCTTCTTCGGGTCGCTCGGGGTCAGCAGCAGGGAGCCCACCGCGCCCCGGGTGAGGTTCGGCAGGTCGACGGCGGCCGTCATCCCGGACTTCACGTGGAGCGAGTCCGCGCCCGCCGGGACGATCGTGCCGCTCGCGGTGACCAGCTGGACCTTGAGGTCGGCGTCGTCGTCACCGGGGGCGAAGGCCACGAGCCGCACCGCGGTGGCGTCGGCCGGGATGCCGGGGAGCACGGCGCTGCTCGCCGGGTCGGCGGCCGGGGCGATCCAGTCGCTGCCGAGCTTGTCGTCGGCGGCGGCCACGGCAGCGCCGACGCGACCGCTGCGGGTGGTGACGTGGACGGTGACGTCCTTCCGGCCGGCCTCGCTCGTGAGGGTCGACAGGAGCACCGGAACGGTGGAGCGGGCGGGGACCGGGATGCCCTCGGTGAACTGGGTCTTGAGGACGCCCTCGGGGCCGTACAGCTCGATGTCGGCGACGGCGGCCGAGTCGTCCGGGTTGGTGAGGTGGACGTAGTCCTGGCGGTCCTTGTCGGTGGAGGCCGCCGGGAACCAGAAGTCGGTGTCGGGGGCGCCGCAGCCGAGGCCGAGGAGGCCGCGCGCGCCGCCCGCCGGGACGACGGTGGTCTGCTGGACGGTCCAGCCGGGGGCCAGGGTGCCGGTCGCGGCGCCGGTGAGGGCGGGCACGGAGCCGCCGTCCGCCTGGGCGGTGACGGGCTTGCCGGGGGCGGTGACCGTCGCCGGGGCCTTCGGGGCCCGGGGCTTCTTGCCGGTCTTGCCGGTCCCGCCCACGGCGGTCGGGCTCGCGGCGGTCCGGAGCAGCGCCGTGGGCGGTTCGGCCTTGCCGGAGCCCGCGGCGGCGGAGCCCGTACCCGGCGGGGTGTACGAGGTGTAGCGCGTCTCGGCCACCTCGGAGGTGCTGGGCACCGGGCAGACGAGGCCCGCGCGCTCCACCGGCAGGCGGGTGGTGGCCTTCGCCTCGGCGACGGCGGTGCCGTCCGGGGCGGTGAGGGCCGCGAAGCCGGTGACGGCGGCGAGGGCCGTGGCGCCCGCGATCAGGGAGAGGGTCGTGCGCTTCACTGGTTGCTGCTCCCGTCGGGACGCTGCTCGGTCTCGTGGCCCTGGGGGTATCCGTAGCCGTAGCCGCCGTACGGGTCGTACTGCTGCTGGTCGTACTGCTGCTGCGGCTGCTGCGGGTCGTACTGCTGCGGCTGGTCGTAGCCCTGCTCCGGGTACGGCTGCTGCTCGTAGCCCTGCTGCGGGTACGCGTACGGCTGCTGCTGGTACGGGTCGGCCGCGTAGTCCTGGTAGTAGCCCTGGTCGGCGTACGGCTGGGTCCCCGGCTGCGCCGGGGCCTGCACGTAGGCCGGGTCGTAGCCGCCGGCCCCTTCCTGGTCCTGGCCCTGGGGCTCGTAGGACTGCTGCTCCGGGATCGGGGCCGGCGCGCCCTGCGCGGTGCCGAAGGCGTCGAAGGTGTCGGGGGCGTCGGGGGCGTCGGGGGTGCCGGACGCGGCCTCCGCGGCCGCCTCGGCTTCCGCGGCGGCGCGCAGGCGGCGGGCGCGGCGGCCGTCGCCCTCGGTCGCCTGGGCGGGGATCGCGAGCTCCTCCTCCGGCAGGTCGTCGTCGATCTCGCGGCGCCGCCCGGGCAGGGCGAGGACGAGCAGGACGACGGCGAGGCCGGCCTGGGCCCAGATCCACGCGGTGTGGGCGAGCGGCTCGTCGTACGTGAGGTCGAGGCGGCCGCCCTGGGCGGGGAGCTCGAAGCCCTGGGCCCAGCCGTCGACGGTGGTCCGGGTCAGTTCCTTGCCGTCGAGGGTGGCGGTCCAGCCCTCGTCGGCGCGGTCGGCGAGCCGCAGGACGCGGCCGGCGGGGCCGGCCGGGACCCGGGTGTGGGCCTCGACGGGGCCGGCGGCGACGGCGACCGGCTTGGCGGTCTCGTCCTTGGCGCCGTCCTCCGCCGTGGCCTTGGCCGCGGGCGGGACGATCATGAGGCGGGCGATCTCGCGGTCGACGCGCCAGAGCGCGCTGCCGTCGAGCTGGCTGAGGCGGCTGAGGCCGGGCGTGGAGTCGAGGACGCGGCTCATCTGGCGCGGTGCCCCGTCCCGTACCAGGACGTACCGGATGGCGTAGCCGCTGAGCTCCTGGGTCTGGTCGGCGCCGGAGCCGGCGACGAGGTGGGCGACGACCGAGTCGAGGCGCGGGTCGGCCTCGGCGGTCGCGGTGAGTTCGGCGTCGCCGAGGCGGGCGCCGGAGCCGCGGACCAGGGTGTAGGCGACCTCGCCGGGTGCGCCCGCGCCGAGGACGAGGGTGCGGGGCTGGTCGCGGGTGCCGCTCTCCTCGGCGACGAAGGCCGGGACCTGGACCGGGTCGCGGCGGGTCAGCGGGCCGTCGGCGCCGCCGATCATCCAGCCGGCGGCGGCGACGGCGGGGCCGAGGGCGCAGGCGAGGGCGATGAGGGCGGCGACGGGCTGGCGCCAGCCGAAGCCGTGGGCGGCGACGCGGGTGCGGCCGCCCTCGGCGCCGATCATGCCGGCGGCGATGAGGGCGGCGCCGTAGACGAGGGTGGCGGGTCCGGCCCAGCCGGTGCCGCCCGCGCCGTTGGTGAGGACGGCGAAGAGGAGTCCGGCGAGGGCGGCGGCCCAGGCCGTACGGACGGCGAGCTGCCGCTCCTCGCGGAGCAGTCCGGCCAGGCCCGCGAGGACGAGGCCGATCAGGAGCAGGCCGCCGGTGGTGCCGGGGCCGCCGGGGCTGGTGCCGAGCAGGTCGAGCGCGGTCGCCGTGCCCGTACGGACGTCGAGGCCGGCCTCGCGCAGGAGGGAGCCGGGGTCGGTGAGCAGGGTGAGCGACCAGGGCGCGAGGACGAGCAGCGGGGTGCCGACGGCGGCGAGGAAGCGCAGCGCGTACGCGGTGAGGTCGGAGCGGCGGACGGCGAGCACGCCGAGGCCGAGGAGGACGGCGAGCGGCCAGACGACCGGGGTGAACGCCATCGCGAAGGTCAGCAGGAAGGCGTACGCCCAGGTGGCGCGCCAGCTGCCGCGGTCGGGCCGGTTGAAGCCGTGGGCGGCGACGGCGGCGCGGGCGATCAGCGGGAGCAGGATCGCGAGGACGGCGGTGCCGAGCCGGCCGGCGGCGAGGGCACCGGTGGCGGCCGGCAGGAAGGCGTACGCGATGGCGCCCCAGGCGCGCAGGAGCCGGGACTCGACGATGCCGCGGGCGGCGAAGTACGCGGTGAAGCCGCCGAGCGGGACCGAGCAGACGAGCAGCAGGGTCAGCGCGGTGGAGGTGGAGCCGAGGAACAGCGCGGAGAGCGCGGCCAGGACGGCGAGGTAGGGCGGTGCGGTCTGGGTGCCGCCGGTGCCGATGGCGTGCCAGGCGTCGGCGTACCGCGACCAGAGGCCGGAGACGGTGTCGGGGGCGGGCAGCAGGGCGCCGCCCGCCAGCGAGCCGCCGGCGAAGAGGTTGCGGCAGGCGACGAGGGAGACGAGGAGGAGCAGGGCGAAGAGGACCGGTCCCGGCTTGCGGGCGATCTTCTTGAGCCGGGCGAACTGCTCGATCTCCAGGTAGTCGGCGTCGTCGCCGCCGGGCCCGGACTCGACGACGCCGTGTCGGGAGCCGCCGGTGTCGGCCTCGGATCCGCCGAAGTGGGAGGCCAGCTGCTCGACGGTGGCGCGGACGGTGGCGCCGGGCGGCGGGAAGAGGGAGCGGAACTCGCTGTTGGGGACGGCCGGGTTCCTGCGGCGCTTGCGGGCGGCGAGGATCTTCTCGGGCCGCAGCAGGGTCGCGAGCAGGCCCATGACCTCGTCGACCGCCTGCCCCGGTGCCTTGCCGACGAGGTAGGCGAGGGTGCGGAGCAGGGTGCTGAGGACGAGCCGTACGAGGACGTACGGGAGGGCCGGGCCGCGGGCGTTGGCGAGGAGGGTGTGGACGGCACCGGCCTTGTCGACGCGGTGCGGGTTGGCGGCGGTGCGACCGGCGCAGTCGACGGTGCGGCGCTCGCGGGCGGAGGCCTCGGCGTGCCGCAGGACGGCGTCGGGGGCGACGAGGACGTGGAAGCCTGCGGAGTGCGCGCGCCAGCACAGGTCGACGTCGTCGCGCATCAGGGGCAGGCGCCGGTCGAAGCCGCCGAGGGCCTCGAAGACGTCGCGGCGGACGAGCATGCCGGCGGTGGAGACGGAGAGGACGGAGCGGACCTGGTCGTGCTGGCCCTGGTCCTGCTCGCGGCGGTCGAGCCCGGTCCAGCGGCGGCCGCTGCGGGCGATGCTGACGCCGGCTTCGAGGAGCTGCTTCCTGTCGTACCAGCCGCGCAGCTTGGGGCCGATGACGGCGGCGTCCGCGTCGGACTCGGCGACGCGCAGGAGTTCGGCGAGGGCGCCGGGCTCGGGGGCGCAGTCGTCGTGGAGGAGCCAGAGCCACTGGACCGGTTCGCCGTGCGGGAGTTCGGGGAGGTCGTACGCCTCGTCGTTCCAGGTGCGGCTGACGGGGTCCCAGCCGCTGGGGCGCTTCAGGTAGGGCAGGTCCTCGGGTCCGAGCAGGGGCGCGGTGCGGGCGGCCTCCTCGACGGCGGCGCCGAAGCCGGTGCGGCGCGCGAGGTGCAGGACCCGGTCGGCGCCGATGGCGTCGGCGACGAGCTGCGCCGAGTCGTCGGCGCTGCCGGTGTCGGCCGCCACCACGGCCTGCACGGGGCGCTCCTGGGCAAGCAGCCCGGCGAGTGCGTCGGGCAGCCAGCGGGCGCCGTCGTGGGTGACGAGCACGGCGGTGACGACGTGTCGCGGAAACTCAGGAGTTGAGGACATCGAGCTACGGGCCCTCCGGCCGGGGTCGCCCGCGGGGGGCGTGGGGAGCGTCTCGGACGGAGGCCCACACTAACGGCTGCACGCGGAGCGGTCCGCCGCCCTGTGGACAGACCGTGCGGGACGCCTCCGTAACGGGACACAGCGTGCGGGTCACGTGGAACGGCCGCCGGCTGTGGGCGGAGCGGGGGGGGGCGGTTCCGTACCGGTCGCACGGCCCACCCTCCCGCGACGGCTGGCCCATCCGCCCGCGACGTTTGCCCCACCCGCCCGCCCGGCGACGCTTGGCCCACCTGCCTGCCCGGCGACGCTTGGCCCACCTGCCCGCCCGGCGACGCTTGGCCCACCTGCCTGCCCGGCGACGCTCGCCCGGCGACACTTGGCCCACCTGCCCGCGACGCCTGGCCCCAGGACACGGCGCTCGGCCCCCGGTCACGACGCTTCGCCCCCGGACACGCAGAACGGTCCGCCGCCTGTGGATGGTGCACAGGGGGCGGACCGTTCGTCATGTCCTGGTGTGCGCGCCGGGGCGCGCGGGGCCCGGCAGGCTTCGCGCGGTTCAGACGGCGGCCTTCTTCAGGCGGCGTCGCTCGCGCTCGGAGAGGCCGCCCCAGATCCCGAACCGTTCGTCGTTCTGCAGGGCGTATTCGAGGCACTCGGAGCGGACCTCGCAGGCGAGGCAGACCTTCTTGGCCTCGCGGGTCGAGCCGCCCTTCTCGGGGAAGAAGGACTCGGGATCGGTCTGGGCGCACAGCGCGCGCTCCTGCCAGCCGAGTTCCTCGTCCGCGTCCTCGACCAGCAGTTCCTGGAACAACTCGGTCATGTGCGCCCCTCGTCTGTTCTGTGCGTCCCCGTGATGTTGCCGGGGCGAACCCGGCCGAACGACACGAGTGAAATTACAAGTTCGTGCTCTGTGCGAGTCAAGCCGAGATCTGCTATTGGGCCCCGTATTCACTCTGCGGAACCAACCCTATGCGGAAAGTGTTCAAATCGCCAAAAAACGTGACACATGCCGCTGGCTCGACCACGCCGCGACGTCTTCACAGGGGAGGACGTTCAGGACTTGGATCTTGTTGCGATCCAGTCACGGATGCGATCTGGATCACAGTCCGATCACGTCCGGCCACGTTTAAGGGCGCGGTCGAAGCGCCATCTCTCCTGGTCCGCGCCTGAACAAACCTTTCTCCGGGGACTGTAACCGGATGAGGTGAAACATTACCCCCAAATCGGGCATTGAGTTGACAGTCGGGTGCCCCTCCGGCCACCTTGGACGGCATGCCAGCGACCACAGCGCCCTCCGCGACCCACAGCCGTGGGTTCCGCCGCGCTGTCCAGGCGCGCTGTTGCTGTTGCTGTCCCAGCTGTTGATGCCGTAGAGCTCCAGCTTCTTCTCCCAGCGTCACCCTGCGTCACCCGTGTCACCTCTCTTCCGTGACCCCCACCGCTTCTGTTTCTGCTGAGGAACCTCCCCATCCCATGAACATGGACAGCGACCTTCAGATCGCCGGCGACATCCTCGAAGTCCCGCACCTGCTCCAGCCCGAGCGCGCCCACCCCGTCACCGTGGCCGAGTTCGCCGGCCTCGCGCGCTCCATCGCCGAGGACCGCTCCCAGTGGGCCCCGTACGTCGAGTACGACGCCACCACCCGCTGGTACCACCGTCTGCGCACCGGACCCGGCTACGAGGTGTGGCTGCTCTCCTGGGTGCCCGGCCAGGGCAGCGGCCTCCACGACCACGGCCTCTCCTCCGGCGTGCTGACCGTCCTGGAGGGCGAGCTGACGGAGCGTACGGACCGGGGCGCCCGGAGGCTCGACGGCGGCGCGCAGCGCGTCTTCGCGCCGGGGTACGTCCACGAGGTCGTCAACGACTCCCTCGAACCGGCCGTCAGCCTGCACGTCTACTTCCCCGGCCTCACCGAGATGCCGATGCACGAGTCGCTCCAGGCGCAGTGCGCCCCGGCAGCCCCGGCAGCCCCGGCAGCCCCGGGGGTTGTCCACGCCTGACAGACTGCTGTGCATGCGCATTGTGGTTCTGGCCGGCGGCATCGGTGGTGCCCGTTTCCTTCGCGGCCTCAAGCAGGCCGCGCCGGACGCGGAGATCACGGTCATCGGCAACACCGGTGACGACATCCATCTCTTCGGGCTGAAGGTCTGCCCCGACCTGGACACGGTGATGTACACCCTCGGCGGTGGCATCAACGAGGAGCAGGGCTGGGGACGTACGGACGAGTCCTTCACCGTCAAGGAGGAGCTCGCGGCGTACGGGGTCGGACCCGAGTGGTTCGGCCTCGGCGACCGGGACTTCGCCACCCACATCGTCCGTACGCAGATGCTCGGCGCGGGCTACCCGCTGAGCGCCGTCACCGAGGCGCTGTGCGCCCGCTGGCAGCCTGGCGTCCGCCTCCTCCCCATGTCCGACGACCGCGTCGAGACGCACGTGGCGATCGAGGTCGACGGCGAGCAGCGCGCCGTGCACTTCCAGGAGTACTGGGTGAAGCTGCGCGCCTCCGTCGACGCGAAGGCCGTCGTGGCGGTCGGCGCCGAGGCCGCGAAGCCCGCGCCGGGCGTCCTGGAGGCCATCGCCGAGGCGGACGTCATCCTCTTCCCGCCGTCCAACCCGGTGGTGAGCGTCGGGACGATCCTGGCCGTGCCCGGGATCCGCGAGGCGGTCGTCGCGGCCGGCGCGCCGGTCGTGGGCCTCTCCCCCATCGTCGGCGACGCCCCCGTGCGCGGCATGGCCGACAAGGTCCTGGCGGCCGTGGGCGTGGAGTCCACTGCGGCGGCGGTGGCCCTGCACTACGGCGCCGAACTCGTCGGCGGCTGGCTCGTGGACACCGTGGACGCGGGCGCGGTCGCGGAGGTCGAGGCGGCGGGCATCGCGTGCCGCGCGGTGCCGCTGATGATGACCGACGTGGACGCGACGGCCGCGATGGCGCGCGAGGCGCTGGCGCTGGCCGAGGAGGTGCGGGGGTGACGGGCGCGGGTGTCGGCCCGGTGTCCCCGGACGCCTCGGACGGCTCGGGCGCCTCGGGCGCCTCGGACGGCTCCGGCGCCTCGGACGGCTCGGGCGGCGCCGTGGGCGGGTCCGGGGCGGTCGGCTCCGGGGGAGGCCCGTCCATACCCGCGTACCGCGTGTGGGCCGTGGCCGGGCTGCCCGAGGTGGCCGCCGGTGACGATCTCGCCAAGCTGATCGCCTCCGTGTCCCCGGAACTCGTCGACGGGGACGTCCTGCTCGTCACCTCCAAGATCGTCAGCAAGGCCGAGGGACGGATCGTCGCGGCCGACGACCGCGAGGAGGCCATCGACGCCGAGACGGTACGGGTGGTGGCGCGGCGCGGCACGCTCCGCATCATCGAGAACCGGCAGGGGCTCGTCATGGCCGCCGCCGGGGTCGACGCCTCCAACACCCCTTCCGGGACGGTGCTGTTGCTGCCCCAGGACCCCGACGCCTCGGCGCGGCGCATCCGTTCGGGGCTGCGCGAGGCGCTCGGGGTCGACGTGGGCGTCGTCGTCACGGACACCTTCGGGCGGCCCTGGCGCACCGGGCTCACCGACGTGGCGATCGGGGCGGCCGGAGTGCGGGTCCTCGACGACCTGCGCGGTGGGACCGACGCCCACGGCAATCCGCTGAGCGCGACCGTGGTCGCCACCGCCGACGAACTCGCCGCCGCCGGTGACCTGGTGAAGGGCAAGGCGGCCGGGCTTCCCGTCGCCGTCGTGCGCGGACTGCCCCACGTGGTGGGCGACGACGGCGAGGAGGGCGCGCGGGCGCTGGTGCGCGTCGCCGCCGACGACATGTTCCGGCTCGGGACCTCGGAGGCCGTACGGGAGGCGGTGACGCTGCGGCGGACCGTACGGGAGTTCACCGACGAGCCGGTCGACCCGGGCGCGGTCCGGCGCGCGGTCGCCGCCGCCGTGACGGCCCCGGCGCCGCACCACACCACGCCGTGGCGGTTCGTGCTCCTGGAGTCGGCGGAGTCGCGGACGCGGCTGCTCGACGCGATGCGGGACGCCTGGATCGCGGACCTGAGGCGGGACGGCAAGTCCGAGGAGTCCGTCGCGAAGCGGGTCCGGCGCGGGGACGTCCTGCGCAACGCGCCCTACCTCGCGGTGCCCTGCCTCGTCATGGACGGCTCCCACCACTACGGCGACCCGCGCCGGGACGCCGCCGAGCGCGAGATGTTCGTGGTCGCGACGGGCGCGGGCGTGCAGAACTTCCTGGTCGCCCTCGCCGGCGAGCGGCTCGGCTCGGCCTGGGTGTCCTCGACGATGTTCTGCCGGGACGTCGTACGGGACGTCCTCGGGCTGCCGGACGACTGGGACCCGATGGGCGCGGTCGCGATCGGCCACCCGGCGGCCCCGCCGAAGGAACGCCCGGCGCGGCTCGCTTCGGAGTTCGTCGCGGTGCGGTGAGGTCCTTCTAGAGGCGCGTGATGTCGTTCGGGGTCATGCGCGGGGCCCTGCGGGGCGGTACGCGGCCGCTGAGGAGGATCAGGCGGGCCGCACGGTGGCGCTGGCCCGCGTACGGGGCCAGGAGCTCCAGCATCGCCTCGTCGTCCGTCGTACGGTCGCCCGCGAGCGCCCAGCCGACGATGCCGGGCAGGTGCAGGTCGCCGGTGGTGACCTCGTCCGGGGCGCCGTTGCTGCGCTGGATCGTCTCGGCGCTCGTCCAGGGGCCGATGCCCGGGACCAGCTCCAGGCGCTTGCGGGCCGCCGGGCCGTCCATGTGCGCGGCCTCCTCCAGGCGGGCCGCGACCCGCGCCGCGCGGACGATCGTGGCGGCGCGCTTGCCGTCCACGTTCGCCCGGTGCCACTCCCAGGACGGGATCTGCGTCCACGCGCGCGCGTCCGGCATCACGTACAGGCCGTCCGGGGCCGGGCCCGGGGCCGGCTCGCCGTACTTCCGCACGAGCGCCCGCCAGGACCCGTAGGCCTCGTTCGTCGTGACCTTCTGCTCCAGGACCGACGGGATCAGGGACTCCAGGACCAGTCCCGTACGGGTCAGGCGCAGGCCCGGGCGGCGGCGGTGGGTCGCCAGGATCAGCTTGTGGCGGGGCACGAAGGCGGCGGGATCGTCCTCGGCGCCCAGGAGGGCCGGCAGACGGTCCAGGAGCCAGCCCGCTCCCGGGCCCCAGGCCTCCGCCTCCCCGACGGTGACACGGAGCGTGCCAGGGCCGTCCGGGGTGCGGCTGGCCCGCCAGACCGAGCCGTCCGGGGTCACCCGGAAGGTGGGGTCGGCGGGGCCGCGGCGGAGGGGGCCGAGGGTGAGGCCGAGGTCCAGGGGGGCGGCGTCATCTGTGACGGGGAGGGGGATGTGGCCGCCGCGCGTGGTGGTGCGGGTGGGTTTGGGTGCGAAGCGGCCGGCCATGGGTACGAGCGTAGCCGTGCGGGCCTTCGCCCACGCCCGCCGCGAGGACCCGGGCCCCCGCTTGTGTGGGCCGCGCCCGCGTGGGCCCGCCCCCGCCCGTGTGCACCCGCGCCCGGCGGGGCGGTGCCCCGGCCCACCCGCCGTGTGGGCAATCGTCCCGCTGGGCGGGGCCCACCCGCCCGGACGGCGCCCACCCGCCGTGTGGGCAATCGTCCCGCTGGGGCGGGACGGGTGGGCACACGGGACGGCGCCCTCAGCGGCGCCTCCGCGTTCCGCGCCTGGACCCGCACCACTTGTGCGCCGTACCTGCGGGTGCGGGTTCAGGCGCGGGAGCCTCTGGCGCCGGCAAGGCGCGGGTCCGTTGTGCCCACCCTCCCCCAAGCTCTCGGCTCCGCTCGAGCAGGGGGACCCCCATCGCCCCTTGCGGAACGCCTGCCCACAACGGGGGCGGGTGGGTGGGCACCGCCCCGGACCGGCGCCCACAACGGGTGGCGGCGGGGGGCACCGACCCGGCGGGACCGGCGCCCACAACGGGGGCGGCGGGTGGGCACCGCCCCGGCGGGACCAGCGCCCACAACGGAGCGTGGGCGGGGGCCGTCCCCGTGGAGCGGAGGGCCACAACGGGGCGGCGGCGTGCTACTGGTCCGAGGAGAAGCGGACTGCGCCGGCCGGGAGGGTCGTGTTGCACCAGACCCGGACGCCCTCGCGGAGTTCGTTGTCCGGGCCCACCTGCGCCCCGTCGCCGACGACCGCCCCGCTGACGACCGTACGCGCGCCGATACGCGCCCCCGCGCCGATCAGGGAGTCCGTGATCACCGCGCCCGGTTCGACGATCGCGCCCGCGAGGAGCGTCGAGCCCGTTACGCGGGCCCCTTCGCCCACCACCGCGTCCGAGCCGACGACCGTGCCGCCGGTCAGCTTCGCGTCCGGGGCGACGCGCGCCGACGGCAGGACCAGGCGGTCGCCGCAGCGGCCCGGGACGGCCGGGGAGGGCGCGCGGCCCAGGACCAGGTCGGCGGAGCCGCGGACGAAGGCCTGCGGGGTGCCGAGGTCCAGCCAGTACGTGGAGTCGACCATGCCCTGGAGGTGCGCCCCGGCGGAGAGGAGCTCCGGGAACGTCTCGCGCTCGACGGAGACCGGGCGACCCGTGGGGATCGAGTCGATGACCGAGCGCTTGAAGACGTACGCGCCCGCGTTGATCTGGTCCGTGACGATCTCCTCCGGCGTCTGCGGCTTCTCCAGGAAGGCCGTGACGCGGCCCGTGCCGTCCGTGGGGACCAGGCCGAAGGCGCGCGGGTCCTCGACCCGGGTCAGGTGGAGCGAGACGTCCGCGCCGGAGGAGGAGTGGGTCGCGACGAGGGCCTGGATGTCCAGGCCCGTGAGGATGTCCCCGTTGAAGATGAGGACCGGCTCGTCGGGGCCCGAGTGCAGCCGCGAGGCGACGTTGCGTATCGCGCCGCCGGTGCCGAGGGGCTCCTCCTCGGTGACGTACTCCAGGCTCAGGCCGAGGGACGAGCCGTCACCGAAGTGCGGCTCGAAGACCTCGGCCAGGTAGGAGGTGGCGAGCACGATGTGCTCGACGCCCGCGGCGCGGGCCCGGGCCAGCTGATGCGTCAGGAAGGGGACGCCCGCCGCCGGGACCATGGGCTTGGGCGTGTTGACCGTGAGGGGTCGCAGCCGTGTGCCCTTGCCACCGACCAGGAGGATCGCTTCTGTCACCTTGTCGTCTCTGCTTCCTGTTCGGGGCCGGTCAGCTCGCCCGTCTCGGTCGTCCGTGCGATATGACCGGTCAGTTTATGCAGATGGTTGCCTCCCTGACCGCATCCGCGACCCCATCAGGGCCTTCCCTGGTACTTCGCCGAGGTCGCACGGGCCGTGCCGAGCTTGCCGTACAGGCGTCCGCCGGGACATTCCGTGGCGAATCCGTCGCGGTGTCCGGCGATGGCGTTGAACCGCACCGTCGTGCCCTTCTTGTACAGGTTTCCGCCACCTGAGATCAGGGTCGACGTGCCCTTCGGATTCACCCCGTGCAGCCCGAGCTTCCAGGCCGTCAGACGCGCGACGGCGGTCACGACGGCGGCGGGCGGGTTGCTCTTGCTGAAGGTGCCGAGGACGGCGATGCCCATGCTGTTGGTGTTGAAGCCGAGGGTGTGCGCGCCCATGACCGGCTTGGCGACACCGCCGGCCCGGCCCTCGTAGATGTTTCCGCACTTGTCGACGGCGAAGTTGTAGCCGAAGTCCCGCCAGCCGCTGCTCTTCACGTGGTAGCGGTAGATGCTGCGCAGGACGGAGGGGGCCTGCTTGCAGGTGTAGTTGTTGCCGGTGGCGCTGTGGTGGACGAAGGCCGCCTTGATGGTCTTCGTGTAGACGAAGCCCTTCTCGCGGATGCTCTCGTCCGCACCCCAGCCCTTACGGGTGATGATCTTGGGGCGGGGGCCGATGTACGGCTTCGCCGCGAGGGCACCCCGAGCGGCCTGGGCGAACGGGGCGGGCTGGGCGGCCTGGGCGGGCTGGGCTCCTTGGACCGCTTCTGCTGTCTGGCCCGTCTCTGACGTCTGGCCCGCTTCTGCTGCCTGGCCCGTCCCTGACGTCTGGACCGCTTCTGCCGCCTGGCCCGTCCCTGACGTCTGGCCCGCTTCTGCCGCCTGGCCCGTCCCTGCCGCTTCCGCCGCCTCCGCGGCCTGCGCCGCTTCCTGTTGCGGCATGCTCCGGGCCGCGAGTTCGGTCTCCTCCTTCGAGAGGGCCGGGATCCACGCCGCGCCGTACGGGGCGAGCTGGGCGTTCACCGCGCTCGCCGCCGCCTCCGCCGCGCTCAGGCCGACCGGGCCGGCCGGGATCCTCGCGCTCCGGGTGTGGGGGGCGGGGGCCTCGGGCTCGGCGGCCGGGTCCTGCCCCGGGGCCTCGCCCGGGGCCTCACTCGGGGCCTCGCCCGGGTCCACCAGTTCGAGCCGGAGGCCCGCCGGGAGCGGTTCCTCCCCCCGTACGCGAATCTCCACGCCGTCCGAGTCGCCCACCCACAGCGGGGCCGTGGAGCCGCGGAGCGCACGGGCGGAGCCCTCGGCGGTGCCCGGGTCGGCACCGTGCTCCTCGTTGTGGGTCTCCACGTCCTGCCACTCCGACCAGGCGCCGCCGCCGGTGGCGCGGGTGCGGACCTGGACGGTGCCGTGCAGCGGGGCCGCCGGGTCGTCCCAGACGACACCGACGAGCGAGAAGGGCCTGACGTCGCGTCGGGTGAGCCCCTGCTCGCCCGAGCCGGTCGCCCCGCCGACCAGGGACCGCGTGGCGGCACCGAGCGGTTCGAGCGGCAGCGACTGGGTGGAGCCCGGGAGTTCGGGCGCGGGTGGCAGGGCGGAGGCGGCCGCGGGTGGCGCCGAGGCCGCCGCCGGCGCGGTGAGGGAGACCGGCAGGGCGAGTACCGCCGCGCAGGTGACGGCGATCGAGGAGGCGAGTGAGGCACGCATGGGCCGATCGTGCGGATCGCCGGGCCGTTCCGCGCGCCGGGAACCGGCCCGGAAACTGACGGGCCGTCGGTCCGACCGGAGGACGCCGTCACCGGTACGGCCGACCCCGACGTACGCGCGCGCGTACGCTGTCGGGCGTGAACGCCAGCGACCGCACCCCTGCCGACCTGCTGCGATCCGCGCTCGCCGCGGACCCCGCCCGCCCCTTGGTCACCTTCTACGACGACGCCACCGGTGAGCGCGTGGAATTGTCCGTCGCCACCTTCGCCAATTGGGTGGCCAAGACGGCGAACCTGCTCCAGGGCGAACTGTCCGCCGGGCCCGGCGACCGGCTCGCGCTGCTGCTGCCCGCGCACTGGCAGAGCGCCGTGTGGCTGCTCGCCTGCTCGTCCGTGGGTGTGACCGCGGAGATCGGCGGCGACCCGGCGGACGCGGACGTCGTGGTCGCGGGGCCGGACACCCTGGAGGCGGGCCTCGCCTGCTCCGGGGAGCGGATCGCGCTCTCCCTGGCTCCGCTGGGCCGGCGCTTCCCGGCCGCGCCCGCCGGATACGCGGACTACGCGGTGGAGGTGCCGAGCCAGGGCGACCGGTTCGCCCCGTTCGTACCGGTCGATCCGGAGGCTCCGGCGCTCGTCGTCGACGGTACGGAACGAACCGGCGCCCAGCTCGTCGAGCAGGCCCGCACCGATGCCGCGGCACTCGGTCTCGCTCCCGGCTCCCGGCTCCTCTCCGGACTCGGCTACGAGGACTGGGAGGGCCTCTCGTCCGGCCTGTACGCCCCGCTCGCGGCCGGCGCCTCGGTCGTCCTGTGCCGGAACGTGCACCAGCTCGCACCCGAGTCACTGGAGAAGCGGGTGGAGAGCGAGCGCGTGACGCACACCGCTCTCTGAGTCCTACGAGCCAGACTCGTTCGGCCCATAAACACGCCGAGTCCCCGGGTTCTGGCGCCGCCTCCGGTACATGATCGGCGAGGGGGAGTCGACTCCTTCCGCACAACCATGCGTCGGGTTCGGCCGTCTCCTTCAGTGATCGGTGGATGCCCGGCGCACCGCCGACGCCTCGAAGGACGGACCCTGACGTGACGGACCGTGCAGGCACGCCCGCCGACCCGGACCCCCCGGCCACGGGGGACGAGGAGCCGCGCCGGCGCCACTGGCTGCGCTGGACCGCCCTCGGTTGCGCGGTCGTCGTGCTGGCCGCCGCCGGGGTCGGCTGGTTCTTCTACCGGAAGCTCGACGACAACATCACCACGGACACCACCGCCGCCTCCGAGCTGGAGAGGTACGAGAAGGAGCGCCCGCCGGCGGGCACCTCGGCCGCCCGGAACATCCTGCTCATCGGCTCGGACACCCGGGCCGGCGAGGGCAACCGCAAGTACGGCAAGGACAAGGGCACCCAGCGCTCCGACACGACGATCCTGCTGCACCTCGCGGCGGGGAAGTCGAGCGCGACCGCCGTCTCGCTCCCCCGGGACCTGATGGTGACGATCCCGAGCTGCCGCAAGAAGGACGGGACCCGGACCCGGCAGCAGTTCGCGCAGTTCAACTGGGCCTTCGAGTTCGGCGGTACGGCGTGCACGATCCGTACCGTCGAGAAGCTGACCGGGATCCGGATCGACCACCACATGGTGATCGACTTCCGGGGCTTCAAGAAGATGGTGGACGCCGTCGACGGGGTGGAGGTCTGCCTCAAGGAGCCCGTGAACGACCCGGACGCGAAGCTGAAGCTGCCGGCGGGCCGCCAGACGCTCCACGGCGAGCAGGCGCTCGGCTTCGTACGGGCCCGCAAGTCGATCGGCAACGGCAGCGACACGGAACGCATGGACCGCCAGCAGCAGTTCCTCGGCGCCCTCGTCAACAAGGTGCAGAGCGACGGGGTGCTGCTCAACCCGACCAAGCTCTACCCGGTCCTGGACGCGGCCACGAAGGCGATCACCACGGACCCGGGGCTCGACTCGCTGCGGGACCTGTACGACCTCGCGCGGGACATGCGGTCCATCCCGACCGAGAAGGTGCAGTTCCTCACCGTCCCGCGCCGGTCCTACCGATACGACGCGAACCGGGACGAACTCGTACAGCCCGCGGCGAGCGACCTGTTCAAGCAGCTGCGCGAGGACGAGCCCGTACTGGTGACACCCGACAACGAGAAGAAGGACGGGAAGCCGGACGACGCGGACTCGCCGGTGCCCTCCGCGACGCCGACCTTCACGGGACGGAACGCTGCGGAAGGGGTGTGTGAGTAAAGCGCGCCCCAAGGGGAGCGCGGTCAGCGATGAGGTTTGGGCAAATTGCCCGGTTGTAAGGGGCGTGGAATTTGTCACGGACGTCGCCCCACGCTGAACTGGGCGGATAGTGTGACGCGATCCGGTGCACCCCGACCGCGTGGTCGCACTCACCAAGGATCGAACGACCGAGAGAGCGGCGCCCTGTGGGGGAGGCGCCTCGCGTGGCACCGACGGAGGACTCGAGTAACCGTGGACGCGCACAGCCGTGGACGGGCGGACGAGATCGACCCCGCCGACCAGTGGGTTCTCAACCCGCAGACGGGCAACTACGAACTGCGACTGGACCGCTCCGCTGGGCAGTCGCGGCCGCAGTCCCCGTCCCGCCCCCGCAGATCCGCCTCCGCCGCGCCCACGTCGGCGCCCGCCTCCACGCCGCCCGAGGCGCCCGTACCCGGCCAGCGCCGCCGCAGGGCCCCCGAGGAGCCCGGCGGCGGCCAGATCCCGGCGCAGAGCCGCCGCAAACGCAAACAGGGCGCGAGCCGCAAGAAGAAGGTCCTGCTGTGGACCGGCGGCACGATGGCGTTCCTGCTCGTGGGCGGCGCGGCCGGTGCGTACGCGATCTACAACAAGCTCAACGGCAACCTCGACGTCGTCGAGGTCGTCGGCAAGAACAACAACGCCGGTTTCGCCAAGGGCAAGGCCTTCAACATCCTGGTCATCGGCACCGACAAGCGGACCGGCGAGGGCAACGCGGGCTACGGCGACAAGAACAGCCCCGGCCACGCCGACACCACGATCCTCTTCCACGTCTCCAAGGACCGGACGAACGCCACGGCGGTGTCCATCCCGCGTGACATGAAGACGGACATCCCCGACTGCCAGACGCGCCAGACCGACGGGACCATCAAGACGATCCCCGGCGAGTCCGACGTCCGCTTCAACGTGAGCCTCGGACAGAACGGCCGCGACCCGGGCTGCGTCATGCGGACGGTCGAGGAACTGACGGGCGTGACGGTCGACCACTTCATGATGGCGGACTTCAACGCCGTCAAGGAGATGACCACCGCGGTCGGCGGCGTGAAGGTCTGCGTCGAGAAGGCCGTCAACGACCCGAAGTCCCATCTGAAGCTGCCCGCCGGCGAGTCGGTCATCCAGGGCGAGCAGGCCCTCGCCTTCGTCCGCACCCGGCACAGCTTCGGCAACGAGAGCGACCTCGACCGCATCAAGGTCCAGCAGCAGTTCCTGAGTTCGATGATCCGCCAGATGAAGTCGGACGACACGCTGACGGACCCGGCCAAGCTCCTCGACCTCGCCAACGCGGCGACGAGCGCCCTCACCGTCGACTCCGGCATAGGCGACCTGACCAAGCTCCAGGGCCTGGCCGGCGAGCTGTCCTCGATCGACACCAAGAACATCGCGTTCACGACCGTCCCGGTCATCGACAACCCCGCCGAGAAGATCAGGGCGACGGTCGTCCCCGACCCGACCAAGGCACCGCAGCTGTTCGCGATGCTCCAGTCCGACACCTCGCTCACCGAGGTGAAGAAGCAGCAGCAGGACGCCAAGAACGCACAGGCCGCGCTCCTCAAGGGCACGCGGTCCACCGCCGCCGAGGTGCGCGTCGACGTCTACAACGGCAGCGGCATCCGGGGCGCGGCCCAGTCGACCATCAACTGGCTGCAGAACGACGAGGGCGTGAACCGCTCCACCAACAAGAGCAACGCCCCCGAGAAGGCGGCGAAGACCACGCTCGAGTACGCACCGAACCAGGCCGATCAGGCCCGCAAGCTCGCGGACCTGATGGGTCTGCCGGCCACGGCCCTCAAGCCGGGCACGCAGAACGCCGGGGAGCGCGAGCCCATGACGCTCGTCCTCGGCGCCGACTTCAAGGGCGCGGGGGTGCCCATCACTGGACCGGCAAAGGCGCCGAAGGACCTGGTGAAGGTGGAAGCTGACAAGCAGATTTGCGCCAAGTGACCCGGAAACACCGAGACTTGACGTTCTTCTGACCGACGAGGGGACCTGGGGTGGGACAGAACAGCGTGCGTGGGGAGGGAACGCGGAAACGCGTTCCACGCGCCCGTGAACTGGGCTGGGACGACGACCTGTACGGCGCCGGCGAGGCGACCGGGGCGGGGGGCGATGGCTCCGAGGAGGACGCCGACGCGCCCGCGTCGGGCCGCGCCTCGCGTCGGCGTGGTGGCGGGGCCGGCACCGGCCCGAGCGGACGCGCCGCCGCGCGCCGCCGCGCCAAGAAGACCGGCAAACGCAAGGTGCTGCGCTGGGTGGCGATCACCCTTTCGGTGCTGATACTTGGCACGGCCGGCGCCGGATTCCTGTACTACAAGCACCTGAACGACAACATCCGCGGCGGCAGCCGTGCGGGCGGCGACAGCGGCGTGAAGAAGGCCGCGCCGAACGCACTGGGCGACACCCCGCTGAACATCCTGCTGATCGGCTCCGACAGCCGGGCCGACGCCAAGAACGTGGCCCTGGGCGGCGGCAAGGACCTCCGGGACAACAAGCCGCTGGCGGACGTGCAGATGCTCCTGCACCTCTCGGCGGACCGGAAGAACGCCTCGGTGACCTCCATCCCGCGCGACACCATCGTGCCCATCCCCGAGTGCAAGAGCGAGGATGGCAAGGAGACCTTCCCGGCCACGGCCAATCAGCCGATCAACGAGACGCTGGGACGCGGCGGCCCCGGCTGCACCCTCACCACCTGGGAGACCCTCACCGGGGTCTACATCGACCACTGGATCGTGGTCGACTTCGCCGGTGTCGTGGCCATGGCCGACGAGGTCGGCGGCGTCCCGGTCTGCGTGAAGCCCACCGGTGTCAGCGACCACCCGACGCGGGCACAGCCCGGCGGCTCCGGCCTGAAGCTGCCCGCGGGCACCAGCGAGGTCAAGGGCAAGCAGGCGCTCCAGTGGCTCCGGACCCGGCACGCGTTCGGCAGCGACCAGATGCGGGCCAAGGCCCAGCACATGTACATGAACGGCATGGTCGAGAAGCTCCAGAAGCAGAACGCCTGGACCGACACCGGCCGCCTGATGGGCCTGGCCGAGACCGCCACCAGCGCGCTCCAGGTCTCCGACGAGATCAAGTCGGTCAAGGGGCTCTTCGACCTGTCGATGCAGCTCAAGAACGTGAAGCTGGACCGCCTCACCACGGTGAACATCCCGACGGCCGAGTGGTCGCAGGACAAGAACAAGAACGTGCTGGTCAAGTCGTCGGCCGAGAAGATGTTCGCGATGCTCCGCGACGACGTCGCCTTCGACAAGAACGGCAATCCGGCCGACGCGAAGCCGAAGGCGACCGCCTCCGCCAAGCCGAAGGCCACCGCCGAGGCGCCCGGCTCGCTCGCCGTGACCGTCGTCAACGGCACCGGCAGTGACGAGGAGCCCGCCGCCGAGGGCCGCGCCGGCGCGGTCACCGAGATCCTCCGGGGCAAGGGCTTCACGCAGGCCGAGTCCTCCAAGGAGGGGGCGAGCCGCAAGGACACCGTGGTCACCTACCCGAAGGCGGACGGAGACCAGGGCAAGGCGAACGCCCAGTCCGTGGCCAAGGCGCTCGGGCTGCCCGACTCGGCCGTCCGGGCCGACGCGAAGGCCCAGGGCCTCACGCTCACCGTCGGCGCCGACTGGCGCGAGGGCGCCGTCTACAAGAAGCCTGCCGCCGAGGCCGGTGACATCCCGGACGGCGCTGAAGTCCTCCGGGGCGACGACAAGGGCTGCATGTACATCTATCCGCCCTACCAGTGGGACGGGAAGAGCTGACCCGCTCCCCCGCCGAACGGCATGACGGCCGGGTCCCCGGAAGGGGGCCCGGCCGTCACGCGTGCGGAGGGGATCAGACCGTCTCGGGCTCGCCCGCCCGCACCGCCGGGCGGCGGCTCGCGATGACCTTGTTCGCGAGGGAGCGGGGGCTGGTCAGGAAGCCGTAGCCCCAGGACATGTGCATCGTCGCCAGGGCCACCGGGATCTGGAGGCGGGCCTTCAGGGAGAGGCCCTTGCCCGCCGGGAGCGAGCCCGCGGTGATCGCGGCCAGGTAGCCCGCCGGGATCACGAAGCCCAGCGGGGTGAGGACCGCGCCCGCCACCAGGCCCGCGGCGATCGCGCAGACGGCGACCGGCGGCGCCAGGTAGCGCAGGTTGATCGAGCCCTGGTGGTAGCGGGCCACCACGTGCCGCCAGCGGCCGTAGTCCTTGTACTGCTTCGCCAGCGCCTTCACCGAGGGCCGCGGGCGGTACTGCACGCGGAGCTCAGGCGAGAACCAGATCAGGCCACCCGCCTCACGGATGCGGAAGTTCAGCTCCCAGTCCTGGGCGCGGATGAACTCCACGTTGTACCCGCCCTGCCGCTCCAGCGCCTCGCGCCGGAAGACGCCCAGGTAGACCGTCTCCGCCGGGCCGGCCTCGCCGCCCGTGTGGAAGGCGGCGCTGCCCACGCCGATCTTCGAGGTCATCGCGGCCGCGACCGCGTCCTCCCACGCGTTCTCGCCCTCGGCGTGCATCACACCGCCGACGTTCTGCGCGCCGGTCTCCTCCAGGAGCCGGACCGCGGTGGCGATGTAGTTCGGCGAGAGCATGCCGTGGCCGTCCACACGCACCACGATCGGGTGGCGGGAGGCCTGGATCGCCGCGTTGAGCGCGGCGGGGGTGCGGCCGGTCGGGTTCGGCACGGTGACGACGCGGCGCCTGCCCGAGGCGGTCTCGCGGACGAGCTCGGCGGCGATCTCGTCCGTACGGTCCGTGGACGGACCGAGGGCGATCACCACCTCCATCTCCCCGTCGTACTCCTGCTCGAGGATGTGACGAACCGAGGTGCGCAGATACCGCTCCTCGTTGAGGACCGGCATGATCACGGAGACGGGGGGCGTGGCGTTCATCGCCGGCCACGTTACCGCGAACGGGGGACAGCGGTGCGCGCCCGGCGGGTGGTGCGCCCTTGCGCTGATCGTATGGGCCTACCGTGCTCACGGTTCCTATGTCCCACCGCGGAGGTGTCCGTCCGTGCCCACACCGCCCCGCACGCCCCGTCCCCGGCCCGCCGCCCGTCGCGTACCGGTCCGCCGGAGGCGGAGGCGGCCCCGGTGGGGGATGCGGATGGCGACGGCGCTCTCCGTGGCGGTCCTCGCGGCCGGCGGGGTCGGGCACGCCGTGGTGACCGGCCTGGACACCGGGATCACCCGGGTCGACCCCTTCAAGGACATGAAGAACCGGCCGCAGGCGGGCCACGGGATGAACGTGCTGGTCGTGGGCACGGACGGGCGGGACCGCATCACTCCCGAGGAGAAGCAGAAGTACCGGCTCGGCGGGGCGCCCTGTCACTGCACCGACACCGTCATGCTCGTCCACGTCTCCGAGGACCGGGAGCGGGCGAGCGTCGTCAGCCTGCCCCGCGACTCGTACGCGGAGATGCCCGAGCACACCGACTTGAACAGCGGCAGGAAGCACCGGGCGCACCCGGTGAAGCTGAACGCCGCCTACGCCGAGGGCGGGCCCGGTCTGACCGTGCGGACCGTCGAGTCCATGACCGGCGTCAAGATCGACCACTACCTGGAGGTCGACTTCACCAGCTTCATGCGGACCGTGGACGCGGTCGGCGGGGTGCAGATCTGTACGAAGCGGCCCCTCAAGGACTCGTACACCGGGCTCGACCTGGCTCCCGGCACCCATGAGCTGGACGGCGGGCAGGCCCTGCAGTACGTGCGCTCCCGGCACATCGACGGGGCCGCCGACCTCGGCCGCATGCAGCGGCAGCAGCGGTTCCTCGCGGCGCTGATCGACCGGATGACGAACGGCGGGGTGCTCCTCAACCCGGTGCGGTTCCGTGAGGTCGCGACGACCTTGCTCGGCTCCGTACGGGCCGACGAGGACTTCGGTACGGATCAGCTGCTCGCCCTCGCCAAGGCGATGCACGGCTTCACCCCGGCCTCGTCGGAGTTCGTGTCCGTGCCGATCGGCGACATGAGCTTCCCCGTGAAGGGCATCGGCTCGACGGTGAAGTGGGACGCGGCGAAGGCGCAGAAGCTGTTCCAGTCGCTGCGGGACGACCGGCCGCTCGCCGCCGCGCCCCGGGCGGAGACCTCCGGGAAGGCGCCCAAGGCGGTCGTCGTGGACGTGCCGCCGCGGACGATCCGCGTCCAGGTCTACAACGGGACCCGGACCGACGGGCTCGGCCGCAAGGTGGACGACGCCCTGCGCGCGACCGGCTTCGACACCACCCGCACGCCGATGACCGGGGCCGGGAAGGAACGGGCGCGGACGGTCGTCGAGTACGACCCGCGGTGGGACCGCTCGGCGAAGTCCCTCGCGGCGGCCCTGCCGGGGGCTGAGCTGCGGGCGGTCGCGGGGCGGGGCGGGACGCTGCGGGTCACGGTGGGGGGTGACTACAAGGGGGTGCGGGGGGTTCGGGCGGAGGCGTCGGGGGCGTCGTTCGAGGCGGTGACGGGGGACCAGGTCGTTTGCCCGTGACCCTGATCCCGCCCCCGTGTGGGCATGCGTCCCGCCGGGGCGGGACGGGTGGGCACACGGGACGGCGCCCTTAGCGGCGCCTCCGCGTTCCGCGTCTGGACCCGCACCCCAGCGGCGGCGCACAACGCGGTGCGGGTCAGGGCGCGGGAGCCTCTGGCGCCGGCAGGGCGCGGGTCCGTTGTGCCCACCCGTTCCGCCCCTTGCGGAACGCCTGCCCACAACGGGGGTGGGTGGGTGCCGCGTCGGCGGGAGCCGTGCCCACAACGGGGGAGGGCGTCAGTCTTCGTAGCCCTCGGCTGCTCGGCGTTCGCGGAGTTCCTTGATGGCCTGGCGGCGGGCCAGCCGGTGCGTGCGGCGGATCTGGGCTTCCTGGTTGCGCCGCTTGTCCTGTTCCGTTTCCGGGATGACCTGGGGGACGGGGCGGGGCTTGCCCTCCGCGTCGACGGCCGCGAAGACGAGGTAGGCGGAGCCGACCTGGGTGGCGGGCGTGGACTCGTTCCAGCGCTCGGCCATGACCCGTACGCCGACCTCCATCGAGGACCGGCCGGTCCAGTTGACCTGGGCCTTCACATGCAGCAGGTCCCCGACCCGTACCGGCTCCAGGAAGGCCATCTCGTCCATGGAGGCCGTGACCGCGGGGCCGCCCGAGTGCCGGCCCGCGACGGCGCCCGCCGCGTCGTCGACCAGCTTCATGATCACGCCGCCGTGCACCGTGCCGAGGAGGTTGGTGTCGTGGCTGGTCATGATGTGGCTGAGGGTGGTGCGGGACGCGGAGGTCGGCTTGCCCGGCAGGCTGTCCGGGGTATCGCCCTGGTCTGTCATGTCCTCCACCTTATGCCGGGTCCGCCCCGCGTCCCCGTCGGGTCCGCTTTGCATCAGCTTGGCAACAGCAGCGGTCCGATCTTCCACCCGGGCTGTCGCCCGGAAAGGGCCTCCCGGCACACTGGTCCGTATGAATGACTGGCCCGATGAGCCCCAGGGACCCCGACGGATGAGCCATGTGCAGCGCCCGCAGGTTCCGCAGCAGCCGCCGCGTCCCCAGCAGGGCTACGGCCAGGGCCAGGGTTACGACCCGAACTTCACCCAGGCGCAGAACCAGGGGTACGACTCCGGTTACAGCTCCGGCCAGGTGTACGGCGGCGGCCCCCAGAACCACGGCAGTGGTGGCCGGGGCGGCGTTCCTCCGCAGTACGCGCCCTCCGGGCCCGGGCGTCCCGCGCCGGACTGGCGGAAGCGCATCAAGGTCGGCTCGATCGTGCTGGTCGTGGCGATCGTCGGCTGGGGCGTCGGCACGTACGCCTGGGCCTCGTCGAAGATGCGGAACGAGGTCGATCTCTCCAAGGTCATCGAGCGGCCGGCGGAGGGCGACTGCACGACGTATCTGATCGTCGGCTCCGACAGCCGTGAGGGCATGTCCGCCGAGGAGAAGAAGAAGCTCCACACCGGCTCCGCCGAGGGCAAGCGGACCGACTCGATGATGATCCTCGCGGCCTGCTCCAGCGGGAACACGATGGTCTCGCTGCCCCGTGACTCCTGGGTGACGATCCCGAACTTCGTCGGCTCCGAGTCGGGCAAGTCGTACCCGGCCCGCGGCGGCTCCAAGCTGAACGCGGCCTACGCGATGGACGGCCCCGAGCTGCTCGTGCGGACCGTCGAGTACAACACCGGCCTGCACATCGACCACTACGCGGAGATCGGCTTCGCCGGCTTCGCGAACATCGTGGACGCGCTCGGCGGCGTCGAGCTGAACATCGACAAGGGCTTCAAGGACAAGAAGTCCGGCGCCGACTTCCAGGCCGGCACGCAGACCCTCAACGGCGAGCAGGCCCTGGCCTTCGTCCGCACCCGGTACGCCTTCGCCCAGTCGGACCTCCAGCGGACGAAGAACCAGCAGAAGTTCCTCTCCGCCCTCGCGAACCAGGCGGCGACGCCGGGCACGATCCTCAACCCGTTCGCGCTGTACCCGACGCTCGGCGCCGGTCTGGACACGCTGATCGTGGACAAGGACATGTCCCTGTACGACCTCGGCAAGATGTTCTTCGCGATGAAGGGCATCAGTGGCGGTGACGGCAAGTCCATGAACATGCCGCTCGCGGGCTCCGCGCCGCAGAACTCCCTCAAGTGGGACATGCCGAAGGTGAAGCAGCTCGTCGAGCAGATCAAGAACGACGAGCCGGTCACGGTCACCTCGGACCGCTGACCCGCGGGTAGCCGCCTAGCCTGGAAGAGGGGCTTTCCCGGCGAGGCGGTGTGCCATGGCAGAGGACAGCAAGTTCTGGGCCTCCGGTGACTGGCGGGTCTCCGAGGGAAAGGAAGACGAGTTCATCGAACGGTGGACGGCCTTCCTGACCTGGACGAAGAAGGACAACGACGGCTTCCGGTTCGCCCGTCTCCTCCGTGACTCGGGCGAACCCCGGCACTTCATCTCCTTCGCGTCCTGGAGCGACCCGGATTCCCTGAGCGCCTGGAAACAGAAGCCCGAGTTCGGGGAGCACTTCGGCGCCTGCAAGGGCCTGTGCGACGAGATGCGGGCCGGCGGCTACGAACTGGCCGTGGACATATAGCGCGAGAGGCACCCCCGGCCGGGGGTGCCTCTTTCCGTCGGGCGTACGCGCGCGCCTTACGGGAGGTTGCGGGCCATGACGATGCGCTGGACCTGGTTGGTGCCCTCGTAGATCTGGGTGATCTTGGCGTCGCGCATCATGCGCTCGACGG
>NZ_JBIBST010000027.1:0-11227 GCF_043077765.1 Streptomyces sp. NPDC015661
AATTCGCGCAAGCGCGAATTCTAAAAAGAGTAATCAATTCTCGCAAGCGAGAATTGATGGAGCGTCCGCTACGCTCCCGCTCACCGGCTCCGCCGGGCAGCAAGAGCGGGGGGCATCAGGCCGTTGCCTGTGTAGTGTCTGGGATTCCAGCCACTACACAGGCAACGGATGTGACGGACCGTCGGCTTGACGGGGTGTCGGCCCATCGTAGCGATGGGCTCCGCTGCGCTCCGCCCGAACCCCTCCCCCGTCTTCGATGCCATCCCGGCATGTTCACTAATGTTTCCGCAGCGTGCACCATAATCCGCTGCATCGGAGTGAGACTCAGTCATGTCTCTCTGGGGTGGGACAGGGGGAGTGAATGATGCATCGCTGGGATATGCTGTGTAGAGTCTGGGATCAGACATCACACCCCTCGGCCACCGCCACCGTGCCGGACTTTTATTTCAGATTGCGCGCCGCATTCCGTAAAAGGAGAACTCGGGAATGGTCGTGAAACTGCGTGACCACCAGGTCGAGGCCGTTGCCGCCATTGTGCGCGGTCTCGATGTCCCGCCGGGCGGCATTCCCGTTGATGGCCTGCGCGGGCAGGTGCACGCGGCATGTGGGACGGGAAAGACCATCATCGCGGCGGCGGCGGCGAAGCGCCTTGTCCCCAGGGGACGCATTCTCGTGCTGGTGCCGACGCTGGACCTTCTGACCCAGACCGTCCAGGCGTGGCGCGGGGCTGGGCACATGGGGCCGGCGGTGGCGGTGTGCTCGCTCCAGGACGACCCGGCGCTGTGGAGCCTGAAGGTGCGCTCCACGACGAATGCCGTGCAGCTGGCGCTGTGGCACGGCTCCGGGCCTGTCGTCGTCTTCGGGACGTATGCCTCGCTGGGGGTGCTGGCGGAGGCTTTCGAGGGCGTCTACGGGCAGAGGCTGGCGCCGATGGACCTGACGGTGGTCGATGAGGCCCACAGGACTTCGGGCTCGATGGGAAAGGCGTGGGCCGATGTCCACGACCAGAGGGTGATTCCGTCGCACCGCCGGCTGTACCTGACGGCGACGCCGCGGATCTGGGAGGAGCGGCTGAACCGCGAGGTCGCCGAGGGGGTGCGCGACCCGCTGCCGCGTGAGATGGCGGCCTCCATGGACGACGAGAAGGTCTTCGGGCCCGTCCTCTACAAGCTCAGCCTGGCGTCTGCCGTCTCGCGCGGGCTGCTGGCGCGGTATCAGATCATCGTCCTGGAGCTGAAGGACCCGGTCGTCACGCCCGAGCGGTTGATGGGCGAGGACCGGCACACCGAGAAGGTACGCGGGCAGCGCCTTGGAGCCCTCCAGGCGGCGCTCCTGCACACCATGGCGCAGCACGGGCTGTCGACGTGCATCACCTTCCACCACCGGACGATAGAGGCCCAGGCGTATGCGGAGGGTCTGGAGCGGGTTGCGGCGAAGCTGCACGCCGACCGGCCGGAGATGTACCCGGCGCGGGTGTGGGCGGACTGGTTGTGTGGTGAGCACGCCGGCGAGCGCCGGCGGGAGGTGCTCGCCGGGTTCGGGACGACGGCGCGGCGGGCGGTGCTCTCCAACTGCCGTGTTTTGGGTGAGGGTGTGGACATCCGGGCCGTGGACTCGGTGGCGCTGCTGGACCCCAGGGGCGCGCCGCACGACATCGTCCAGGCCATCGGCCGGGCACTCCGGCAGAAGCCGGGAGAGGGAAAGCTTGCTTCTTTGATCGTGCCGGTATTTCTCCAGCCCGGTGAGGAGCCGGAGGATATGTTCACGTCGGGTTCGTATCGGCCTTTGGTGAAGGTTCTAGAGGGTTTGCGGGCTCATGACGAAGAGGTAATCGAGTTGCTGGCCATCCCGCAGGAGCCGCAGAGGGAGGTGGCGCAGCCGTCCGTGAGTATTGGTACGGCGCCCGGGGAAGGTGAGGAAGAGTCCCGGCTCCTGCTGCGTTTCGCTGTCCCCAGGGATCCGGTGATGGTCGCGGACTGGGTGTCCTTCAATGTGATCGACACGGAGCGGCAGGACTGGGCGCGTGGCTGGGCGAGGCTGAAGGCGTATGTCGAGCGGGTGGGGAGCGCCCGGGTGCCCTACGGGCACCGGGAGGGTGCGACGCCGCTTGGGCAGTGGGTGGCGGAGCAGCGGCGGGCGTATGCGGCTGGGGAGATGAGCGGGCTGCGTGCGCGGCGGCTGGAGCGGCTCGGGATGGTGTGGTCGGTGGCGGACGAGCGGTTCCAGGAGAATTTGGCCGCGGCGAGGGTGTACTACGTGGCGCACTGGACGCTGTGCGCGCCGCGGACCGCGACCGTGCTGGACCGGCCGATCGGGCAGTGGCTCGCGAACCTGCGACGCCCGGGTGCGCTCGCCGGCAAGCCGGAGTGGGAAGCCGCGTTGAAGGAGGTCGACGAGGACTGGAATCCGTCCTGGCCTCCGGAATGGCAGCGGCACTACGCCGTGGTACGGGAGATGCTTGCCGAGGAGACCATCCTCGCCTACGTCGAACCCGGCGTGACCGTGCATGGGATGGACATCGGGAAGTGGCTGGCCAAGCAGCGGAAGCCGGAGGTGTGGGCGGCCCTGTCCGGCGGGCAGCGCGAGCGGCTGGAGGCCATCGGCGTCTTCCCGTACCCCTCGGAGCCAAAAGCGCCGGCGCCCGCGAAGGTGTCTACGACGGGTGTGAGCGCTTTCGAGCGGGGTGTTGCGGCCCTGGCGCAGTACAAGGCGCGTACCGGCTCGGTGACCGTCTCCAGGGCTCACGGCGAGCGGCTCGAGGACGGCACGGAGGTCAGGCTCGGAGTGTGGATCATGAATCAGAAGGGGCGCCGTGCCAAGCTCACCGCCGACAAGCTGGCTGTGCTGGCCGGCCTCGGGCTCGACTGGGCACGGGAAGGTTAAAGCGTGGGATAAGTTCTTGGTTAAGCAGTGTTGAGTCTGACGTGAGGGTGCAGGCAATGGCGTCCGAGGAAGAGCTGTTCGCGTCCGTCGATGCTCTGTTGAACGAGGAGCCGCAGCTCCCGCCTCCGGCGGAGCGTGCCCGGCTGCGTGAGGCCGCCGGCATCACGCAGGCCCGCCTCGCGACCGCGTTGAAGACAACGACCCAGTCGGTGAAGAACTGGGAGAACGGCCGGAGCGAGCCGAAGTCGCCGCGTCTGGATGCCTACCAGCGGCTGCTGAACGGGTGGGCGGCGAAGTACCCCGCCCGCGGTGCAGCCTTGGCTGTCACGCCGGCGGCAGCGTCCAGTGAAACGGCAGCATCCCAGGTGGAGACGGCAGACGCCCCGCAGGCTCTCGCCGTGCCGGCCACGCGGCCGGCACGTCCCGTCACCCGGCCGGCTGCGGCATCCCGGCGTCCGCCGGCGAAGAAGGCCGCCGCACCCGCGCTGGACCCGCGTTTCCCCCACGGCCCGCTTGCCGTGCTGGACGGTGACGGCTCCGCGTACGGCACGGGCGGGGTCGTGCTGGACTGCCCGGCCACCACGGTGGTGGAGCTGGTGGAGTGGACACTGCGCGAGTCCGGCCTCGGCGCGCCGAAGCTCAACCGGTACGGCAAGGACTCCGACCCGCTGATCGTGCTCACCGCCGCGGCCGCGGTGAAGCTCGGGCTGCCCGAGCGCCTGGAGGGTCACGAGCAGCGCCGGTCCCTGCGCCTGCCGGAGGACCACCCGGTCGTCAAGCAGGTCGCGAAGGCCAAGTGGCAGCTCACGCAGCGCGGGTTCGGCCCGTGGGCGCGGATCTACCGCAAGGCGCAGGGCCGCGAGAGGCAGTGCGTGCAGCTGGCGATCCTGTCGTGGGACGCCCTCGATGAACGGTCCTGGCCCGGCGTCACGGAGATGGAGCCGGCCGGCATCGCCCGCGTCCTCGGCGTGTATGCCCAGCGGGTCATCACCCCGCGCGGGTCGACGGCCGTGTCGGGCCTGGAGCTGATGACGGCCATGCGGCCGCCGACGAAGCCGGAGCGCGACGAGGAGACCGGCAACTGGATCTCCAGCTACAACCCCGGCAGCTTGGGGACGGAGCCGATGGACCCGGCCCCGCCGGAGGCCACCCCCGAGCACCCGGTCGTCGTTCGGTCCGGCTGGACCGGAGGGTTCCTCAATGAGGAGGCGTACCAGTGGGTGCGGTCGGTGGACACACTCTCGGATGAGGAGTGCCTGCTGCCCTTCGCGGTCGGCCTGGACCTCAACACGGCGTTCCTCGCGGCCGCGGCCCGCCTGGTCGTCGGCCTGTCCGCCCCGGACCACTTCCACCACGTGAAGTTCAACCCGAAGATCCCCGGGAGCTGGCTGGCCGACCTGTCCCCCATCGAGCTGGACCCGCGCCTGCCCTCACCGTTCACACCGGACGGCACCCGCCCGACCGGCCCGGCCTGGTACCAGACGCACACCCTCGCCTACGCCCAGGAGCTCGGCCACGACGTCCACCCCATCGAGGCCTACCTGCGCCGCGAAACCGGCGCCTACCTCGACCCGTGGCACGACCGCCTCAAGACGGCGTACGTCGACACCCTCGCCGACCTCGGCGTCACCAAGGACCTGGACGACCGCGCCTTCCTGGTCGCGATGGAACGGCACAAGCAGACCGACCCGGCCCTGGCCGCCGTCCTCGCGGCCGTCAAGGCCACCGTCAAGGGCGGCGTCGGCAAACTCCGCGAACGCCCCCAGGGCCGCCACTACAAGGAAGGCGAGCGGTGGCCGGCCCTGGAACGTGCGACCTGGCGCCCCGACATCCGCGCCGCCGTCATCTCCAAGGCCCGGGTCAACATGCACCGCAAGCTCACCAACATGGCGAAGATGACCGGGCTGTACCCGCTCGCCGTGCTCTCCGACTGCGTCGTCTATCCCTCGCCGGGCGCCTCGCCACTCGACTTCCTGCCCTACGCCGCCTCCGGCAAGCCGCAGCCGGGCGGCTTCCGCCTCGGGCCCACGCCGGGCCTGGCGAAGCTGGAAGGCGTCCAGCCGATGCTGTGGGCCATCGACCTGATGGAACAGGGCCTCAACCCCGCCCGCCACATCAAGGGCGGCGACGCCGTCCTGGACGAAGGAGAGTAACGCCGTGGGGGAGATCGAAGACGCGATCGAGCGCGCCGACCGGGAGGCGTTCACCAAGGAGCCGCCCAAGACCCTCAAAGGGCAGATCGGCTACCTGCTCCGGCAGTTGGGCAGCGCGAAGGCCGTCGCGCAGGAGATCGGGGTCACCGCCGACTCCGTCAACCGCTACCGCCGCGGCGCCCGCAAACACCCCCGCCCCGACATCGCCGCAAAGATCGACAACGCCGTACGCCAGCGATGGCAGCCCCTGGTACGCAAACGCCGCCAGCGCCAGGCCGCCACCAGCACCGGAATCACCGTGGAGACCAGGGCCCGCTTCGGCTACACCGCACCGGTCGGCACCACCGACGACGGCCGCTTCCGCCGCCTCACCGTCCACCTCCCCCCGCACTACGCCCAACGCCTCTTCCACGCCCGCAACACCGGAGCCAGCGACCAGGAGATGCGGGGGATCATCGCCGAGGGATTCAAGGAGATCTACTTCCAAGACGGCGGAGGCCGCGCCACAGGACTCACCGACGTCACCCTCAACGACATCGACTACCTCGACCTCGACTACTAACCCAACACCAACCGCCGCGGACCCGGCACCCGCCCGTTCAGCCCCAGCACGCTAGTTGTCACAAGCAACACGATCGACGAAGACACTGTCGCCGGCCGCAGGCGCCTATCGGGCAGCCCCCTTGCAAAGCGAGACAACGCTGCCGTTCCCGGGACGGATCGCAGACAGACACGGCCTGACTCTGACCACAAGAAAAGTCGCGAACACAGCCACCGCCGTATCCACCATCAAGGAACCACCCCCGCACAAACGGGGAGCAGGGCCACCGGAAGCCGTTTCTCCGTCTCCCACCGGGACCATCCCCGCGGGGGCAGGGAGCGGGGAGCAGAGGGCGCGGCGTGGACCGGGGACTGTACGGGGGGACCATCCCCGCACAAGCGGGGAGCAGCCGCGCAGCAGGGGCGAGCTCCGCTACGCCTCGGGACCATCCCCGCACGCGCGGGGAGCAGAGCGCACTCGCTTTGGGAGCGAGGGGCCGCAGGGGACCATCCCCACGTGCGCGGGGAGCAGCAGACCACCCACCCCACGTGCTCCGAGACCCCGGGACCATCCCCGCACAAGCGGGGAGCAGATCGTGGCACAAGTGAGGCAGGTGTTGACAGCGGGACCATCCCCTCGGCCGCGGGGAACAGTCATGGTAAGTGCGGTGGCAAGCACGCCCCAGACATGGCCAGAACACCGGCAACACTCACCACCCCCTCACAGCAGCACTCCTCACCTGGAACAACAGGCCGAGAGCCCCCAGGCCCGAGACACTCACCACCACAACCGCCGACAACCAGACGCAACACCCACCGAAACAACAAAGGCCAGAACCACCCCGCCGCACACAAAAAGCAGGACTCCACCGTCAAGCCCTCCGGGAGCGGTCCGGGACCATCCCCGCGGTGGCAGGGAGCAGGGCGCGTCGAAACCCTCGGTGAGCACCATGCAGGGGCCATCCCCGCAGGCGCGGGGAGCAGTCCTTTCAGGGGATGACGGTGAAGCCGTGCTTGGGACCATCCCCACGCAGGCGCGGGGAGCACGAATGGGCGCATGGGAAGCCCTCCCCCATACTCACCACACCCTCACAGCAGCACTCCTCACCTGGAACAACAGGCTGAGACGTCGTTTCCTTTGGTCTTCGGCGGTCGTTGACGGAACGTGGATCGTCTTGTTGAGCAGTTGGTGCCGGACGAGCTGTGGGAACTGTTTCGTCGGGTGGTGCCACCGACCGTGGTGCATCGGCCGCAGGGCGGGGGCCGTCGGCGAGCCGGAGACCGTGAGGTGCTGGCGGCGATCGTCTTCGTGGCGACATCGGGGTGCACCTGGCGTCAGCTCCCACCGGTCTTCGGGGCTTGCTGGCAAACGGTGTACAAGCGGTTTGCGCGGTGGAGCGGTGAGCGTGTGTGGGCCCGGCTCTATCGGGTCATCCTGGACGAGCTCGGCTCACGTGGGCAGCTCGACTGGTCCAGGTGCGTGATCGACTCGGTGAGCATTCGTGCCCTCAAAGGGGGCATCTGACGGGACCGAATCCGACCGACCGCGGCAAAGAGGGGTCGAAGATCCATCTGATCTGCGACCGCACCGGCCTGCCGATCTCGCTCGCGATTTCGGGCGCCAACCTGCATGACAGCCGGGCTTTGGAACCTTTGGTTCGAGGTATCCCACCGATCCGCTCGCGCCGTGGGCCACGTCGGCGTCGTCCGGCCAAACTGCACGGCGACAAGGGCTACGACTACGACGATCTGCGCCGCTGGCTGCGCGAGCGCGGCATCGTGCCGCGGATCGCCCGCCGTGGCATCGAGTCCTCCCAACGCCTTGGCAGCCATCGCTGGGTCGTGGAACGCACGATGTCCTGGCTTGCCGGCTGCCGTCGCCTGCATCGGCGGTATGAACGCAAGGCCGAGCACTTCCTTGCCTTCGCGGGTATTTCCGCGGCCCTCGTCTGCCTCCGCCGCCTCGTCCGTGCGGACGCGCAGAACCGGTCAGCGTCGTGATAGTTGGCTCGTCCGGCCAATCGGGGAGGTTCGGCAGCGCCAGCTGACGGTCAGCCGCCGTGGAGGCCCCACTCGTCGAGGCCACCGTAGACATGAGCTTCAAGGCATCCCGGGGCGTCCATGCCGACGGCCTCGCCCCGGTACAGGGCGATGAGCGAGTCTTTGCCCCGCCACCAGGTGTCGGTCATGCCCAGCACTTCAGGTACCGGCTCATACCCTTCGAGGTCCAGGGAATCGACGGCTTCGCCGGTGATCCTCGTGATAGTTCTGGCCCAGCGCCTCGCATGGCCGGCCAGTGCCAACGACTCCACCCAGCCTTCAGTACTGGCATGCAGCGGTGCCCAGTGGTAGCCGTCGATCCCGAACTCGCCGTCAGGGCCGATCATGAATCCGTAGGCCATGGAATAGCGGCAATCCCCGGCCGGGATCCACCAGCCCTCAGTGGCCGACCCCTCGGGAACGTCCGCGCCCAGGACGCGCGGGCCGCTCTCGTAGAACGGCGCCGACGGCAGCGCGAGACCGCCCCAACGGTCCTCGAAGGCCACTGCGCGATCGATCTCCGCGGCCGGGACACCGTGCTCGATCCAGGCGTCGCGGTGACGCTCGATGTCCTGCCGGGCAACACGGATGCCTTCACACGCGACGAACCTCTTGGCCCTGCTGGTCAAACCGGCCGGCGCGACCGGGACGGGCGATACGGGAGCGGCAGCCATCATGGTGCCGGAGTCTACTGGCGAGGTCTGGTAACGCCTCGGGCGCAAGCCCGCCCGTTGCGGCCCAGGACTTGCGCCCTCACCAACAAGCGTCCTCCAGGGCCAACTTTCGCGCTCAGAGGCCGCCATAAGAAACGACGTCTAAGAACCTCCCAGGCCCAAGCAACTCACCACAACCACAGACAGCCAAGCGCAACACCCCCGAACTGACAGAGGCCAGAACCACTGGTGGGACCATCCCCGCAGGCGCAGGGGAGCAGACGATCGCGTCGGCCGGGAGCTGCGTCGTGGGGGGCCATCCCCACGGGCGCGGGGAGCAGGCCTTTCGGATGACGGCGAAGAGGGTGCCTTCGGAGCCATCCCCGCAGGCGCGGGGAGCAGGCGCAAGACCATGCACATGCGGCGTGGGACCCGGGGCCATCACCGCGGGCACGGGGAGCAGCGAGCACGCCCGGACCATCTGATCTGCGACGGAAAGAACACCCCGTTCAAGGTCATCGCCACTGCGGCCAACGGACCGCCTTCCGGCCTCGCGTAAAAGAAGAGCTGCTCGCCCGACGGCATCTTGAAGCGGTCGAGAGATCCGTTCAGCCGATGGTGAAGCGCTGGTTCTGGGCGCCTCGGTCGCAGCGGGCAGTGCGGTAGTAGCCGTTGTCCTGCTGGTAGAGGCAGCGGCCCGTGCCGACACTTTGGAGCATGATGGCGCTGCGGGCGGCGGGCTGGACGGTGCGCCACTTCTGGTATGAGCCGCCGTTACAGCGCAGGGGGTAGACGTCGCCCCGGTCATTGCTGTCGAGGCAGCGCCCCCAGAAGTTGTTCTTAAGAGTGGTGCTGGTGTTGAGGCGGCCGTTCCACTGCCACAGGAGGCTGCCGCGTCCGGTGGTGCAGCGGTCGCCCTTGAGGCCGGTTTCGGAGGTCTCGCGCAGGCAGTCACCGTAGCGGTAGTTCGCGAAGCGGCTGGTGGCGGTGGCAGCCGAAGCAGGTGTGGGGATGAGGAGGGGGAGGGCGAGGCCAGCTGCGGCACAGAGGGCAGCGAAGGCTTTCCGGGTCGGGCGGCGCACTGGGGGGGCTCCTTACAGTGGTTTTCAGAGGTACCTCGAAAGGATCCCCAAACACCACCGCCTACGCCTGAAAAATGGGGAAAACCCCTGGATCGAGCCGCTCATGCCCCCCCATCCGGTCCGGTGGCTCTGTGGGTGACGAGGCGCAGCGTTTCTCGGGCGGTTCGGGAGGCGCTGCCTGCGTTGGATATCGATGGCTTCGGACCGCAGCTGGGTGCCGACCGGCAAGACGCCGTGTGCCGCGCCCAAGGCCCTGGACAAAAGCGCTGGCTACGGGCGTAGGTGGGCGGCCCCCGTCCCGCCGTTGCCGAGTGCGGGCAGGTGCCTTCCGTTCTCGTCGACATCAAGATCCGGGCACGGCGAGTGCCTCCCGAGGTCGTCGACAACCGCTGTTGTGTGACGCCGATAAAGCCACTGGCCCGGCCCGCGGATCCTGACCGTGTGGAGGGACCATCCCCGCACAAACAGGGAGCAGGGGGCCCTCGGGCCCACCGGAGCCCTCGGGCAGAGGGCCATCCCCGCGAGCACGGGGAGCAGACCGCCGCCGCTTCGTCGCCGGCAACGTGCTCGGGGGACCATCCCCGCACCGCAACCGGACGCCTGACCGAACTGGCCGGATGGTCGGCGGACGAATGAAATGGCCGTCCGCCACTCGTGTCAGTCCCAGCTCCACTGGGACTCCCCCGCGGCAACAGCGCTCACTGCGATCTGTGCTCCCTCCGAGGGACAGCCGCAGGTGGCACATGCATCCATCGCTCGGCAGGGCGCGACACTCGAGAGGTGCTCAGCAGCCTCCGCGACCGCGCGCTCCCCGATCACCAGCGAAGGACACTCGAGGAGTTGGAGGAGGATCTAGACCTGTCGGCCGGGGACACCCGCGCGAAACAGTCAGCATTCTGGTCCATGCTGTTCCTGTCGGCGGTCATCGCGGCCGGCGGAGTGCTGACGGATTCGACGGCCACGGTGATCGGCGCGATGATCATCGCGCCGCTGTCCACGCCGATCATGGGAATCGCCCTCGGCGCTGTGCAACGCCGGCGCTCGACGGCGGCTCTGTTCGTCGTCGCCGGTGGGCTACTGGTCGTGGCGCTCGGAGCCTTGTTCTCACTGCTGCTGCCCGCCTCCTACGACCTGCTGTCAAACAGCCAGATCTCCAGTCGTACTTCGCCCGGCCTGATGGACCTGGTGGCCGCGCTTGCCACCGGTTTCGCAGGCGCTCTGGCGCTCTCCCGCCGGGACGTCGCCGCGGTCCTGCCCGGAGTGGCGATCGCCATCTCGCTGGTACCGCCGCTGGTGGTGACCGGTGTCTGCCTCGGGCAGGCCGCGTGGTGGCTGGCTCTGGGATCGTCTGTCCTGTTCGTGTCGAATCTGCTGGCCCTCGTGTTCGCCGGCATGGTGGTGTTCGGCGGCCTGGGCTACGCGACGGCCGACCGCCGAAAGGAGACGGGCGGCGTACGCAGGACCTACCTGGCGCTCGGCCTGCTGTTCGGTGCGGTGGGCCTGCTACTGGCGGCGAACACCGCGGCCACCGTGCTCGTGCAGCTGTGGACCACGCGCGCCGCGAACAGCGCCACGCAGTGGCTGGCAGCATCGCCCGGCGCTTCCGTCGTCAACGTCAGTGCGCAGTCACGGACCCTCTACATCCAGGTCCGCACGCCAGGGGACCTGCCCCCGGTCGAGACGCTCCTCGCCGACCTCCAGGGACAAATCCCCGACGGAGTGCCCGTCGTGGTCGTCACCAACGAAGGCCGCCAGGTTCAGGCCGGACATGTCGGAGGCTAAGAGGTCCTAACAGAAGCTGTTGATCATGTGACTGTCGGCTCGGTTGCTCGTTGGTCCGTTCGTGGCGAAGAGGAACTCCCGGCCGTGGGTCGTC
>NZ_JBIBST010000028.1:0-6131 GCF_043077765.1 Streptomyces sp. NPDC015661
AGACCCTGCACGGCGTCGTCACCTCCACCTGGCTGCGTGGAGAACGGATCGCCGACCACGGCACCCTCGCCGAGCCCTCCGGCCGACTCCTCGAACGACACCGCTAGGAGCGGCTCCGTCCGCACGCGTCACCCCTGGTCAGGTGGCCGCCGGTCGACCTCTCACGCTCAGAGGGTCGGGCGGCGGCTGCTCCAGGGGCGTACGGCCTCGATCGCGGAGGCCACGCGGAACACGGCGGCATCGTCGTAGGTGCGTCCGACGACCTGCACTCCCGTCGGGACACCGTTCGACGCCCATCCGGACGGCACGCTCAGCACCGGGCAGCGACTGGCGATGTTGAACACCGTGGTCATGGCGGCCTCCAGATAGGACTCCAGTTCGACACCGCCGATCACGACCTTGGTCGAGAGGTAGTCGTCGTCCGCCTTCAGCGCCGGGATGGCCGTCGTCGGGCACAGCAGCACGTCATAGCGGTCGAGCAGGGTGCCGAGCGTCGACTGCACCGCGGCCTCCAGCTCCAGACCGCGCATGATGCTGCCGGGCTCGCGGACGGCCTCGGCGGTCCGCTCGGCGAAGTCGAGGGCGTACGGGGTGAGCAGATCGCCGTGCTCCGCGGCGACCGATGTGACGTACGGGCCGAAGATGGAGCCGAAGTGGATCATCGCCGCCGCCATGACGTCCGCGCGCGTGATCGGGACCTCCACCTCCTCCACGACGGCTCCGGCCGCGCGCAGGCCCTCCGCAACCGCGCGGGTGTTGGCCTCGACCTCGGGATCCACCGGCCAGTCCCCGAGGCCGACCGACAGCGCGACCCTCATGCCCGCGACGCCCTCGAAGTCCTCGGGCAGCGTGAACTTGGGGCGCAGGGAGACCGCGTCGAGCGGGTGGGGCCCCGCGATGACGTTCTGCAGGAGGGCGCAGTCACCGACGGTCCGCGCCATCGGACCGTCGTGGCAGTACGTGTCCAGATTGAACGGCGCCATCGCCGGCACGCGCCCGTACGGAGGCTTGTATCCGACCGTGCCCGTGAACGAGGCGGGGATGCGGATGGAGCCCCCGATGTCGGAGCCGGTCGCGAGCGTCGTCACGCCGGCCGCGAGTGCGGCGCCGGAGCCGCCCGACGAACCACCCGGACTGAACTCCAGGTTCCAGGGATTGCGCGTCACGCCCCACAGCCGCGACTGCGTGAAGGCCGCGCAGCTGAACTCCGGGGTGGTGGTCCGCGCGTGCACGATGCCGCCCGCGGCCAGGACCCGCTCGACGACCGGGTGCGTCGCGTCGGCGATCTCGTCACGGAAGGCCAGCGAACCGTCCGTGCTGCTGCGGCCCACGAGCGGCTGCTCCTCCTTCGTCGCGACCGGCAGCCCCTCCAGTGCGCGGGGTGCCTCCCCCTTGCCCCCGTACCGGGACTCGGCCTCGCGCGCGGTGGCGAGCGCCTGCTCGAAGGTCTGCTCGGCGAGGGCGTTGACCCGGGGCTCCACGGCTTCGGCGCGCGCGATGACGGCGGTCATCAACTCGACCGGTGACAGGGAGCGGTCGCGGAAGCGGGCCAGGGCCTCCGTGGCAGGCATGTAGGCGAGTTCGGTGATGTGGGTGAGTTCGGTCATGGGAGCATCGAACAGCTGCCGAATCAGGGCGTCAACGCTGTTGACGTAAGGCCGGTCGCACGAGGGACGAGGGGGAGAAAGTGAGCGGGGAATCCGTAGGGGAGGCGCTCCGGTACCTCGTGCCGCCGCCGGCCGAGGGCGGTACGCCGCTCGACCGGGACCGGATGCGCGCCTCGTGGGGCCGGGAGTTCCCGGCCGACTACCGGAAGTTCGTCGAGACGTACGGCGCGGGGTCCGTCGAAGGTTGCCTGGTGATCCAGCAGCCCGCGTACAAGGACGCCGAACCGACGTCCCCGTACGGGGGCATGCTCCTGGAGACGATCAACGCGGAGGCTGCCTGGGCGCGCGAGAGGAAGTCCCCCCAGCTGGAGGGTACGGACCCCGTGCTGATCGCCTGGGGAGTCACCACGAGCTCGGACCTGCTGTGCTGGGACGCGTCGGACGGCGACCCCGCCGCATGGCCGGTCCTGGTGCGCAACCGCGACGACGACCTGTGGCGGCGCTACGACTGCGGCATGGTCGCCTTCCTCGTACGCGTGCTGCGCGCGGAGTTCGACGAGTGTCCACTCGGTGACCTCACCCTGTGGGGGAGAGGACCGGCGCTCTTTCTGACCGAGACGGAACAGAAGCGCCTGTGGGCGCGGGGCGTGAACCCGTGGGAAGGGAAGGGGAGTTGATCCCGCGCACATGGCACCGCGAGCCGAGCGCGGTCTGCCCGTCCGCTTCGCCACGCCACACTGCGCACGCATGCACACGACGCCCAGGGCCCATTGCGCTACCCCAGCCACACTCCCTCACGCATCACGACCCTGCCCCGCTGCTCCGGCACTCCGCGCCAGGCGCGAACGGTCCGCGGCGCCACGCGCAGGTACACGAAGGGGGTCTCTTCCCCGCGGGGATCCCAGCCGAACTTGCCCACGAACGCATCTGCGGCAGCCTCGGGTACGTCCCGCGCGGGGTAGCACGTCGCCTCGCCTTGCAGCAGCACCACGTCGAAGGCGTCCGGCAGTGCAAGCCGTACGCGCGGTTCCTCGCGTAGATTGCGCACGGTCGCGGAGTCCGCGCCGGTACACATCCATGCCGCCTTCCCGTCCCACAGAAACCACAGCGGGACCTGATGCGGACCGTGGTCGGGGTGGGCTGTGGACACCCAGATGTCGCGCTCCGAGGCGAGCCGTTCCAGGGTGTCCCGCCTGCGCTCCGCCGTGTCACGGACAACGATCTTCGTAGCTTGCATGGGCGACGACGTTATCGAGCGGGTCCACGGTGCGCATGGGGCGCAGGTCCTAGGCCCGGAGGCGGACCGCCTGGTGTGCGCGTCCGCCCACGGACGCGCAGCGGACCGCGGAGCAGCGGCTCAGTAGCGGTGGCCGGGCCAGTGAGGGTCCTCCCAGCGGTCGTGGCCGGTGACACCGAGCAGCCGTATCCGGTGCAGCAGATCCTCGGAGGCGCCATGGGCGCGAAGCCGGGCAGGTGCGTGGCGGACGAGCCATGCGGTCAGCTCGACGCGCATCTCCTCGCCGTTCTCCCACGCCCACCAGGGGAGTTGGTCGCCGAGCAGGTCGTACTCCCAGTGGTCCGCCGCCTCGGCCAGGTGGCCGTCCGCGACGGGGCCGCTCAGTGTCTCCCAGACGTCGAGCCACGGGCGCACTGTGCCCGTGGCCTCGGCGGTCAGGACAAGGAGGTCATGGGCGGGCACGGCGGGATCCGCATCGGTGAGGGTGTACGCCCACCAGGCCTGCAGGAACTCCTCGACGGCGGCGGCCTGTTCGGTGGGCCACTCCTGCCATGCGCCGAGAGCGAAGGTCAGCCCGACCCGTTCGATGCCGAAGAGGGGTTCGATGAGGCCGGCGACGAGGGCAGAGGCGAACTGGGGCAGGATGCGACGCAGCACGGAGGCGTTGTCTTCCCAGTCGGTGGCCTGCTGTGTGCGCTCCAGGAGCTCGAGGTCCAGCTCGACGTCCGCGACCTTGAGTTGCGCGAGGTCCTCCGCGCTGCCCCAGTGGCACTCGCAGTTGGATTCGTCGGGGCGTGCGGTCATGCCGCGGAAGGTGACGGCGAGGCGGTCCAGCGCTGCGTCGAGGCGCAGTCGTGCGCGGGGCTGATCGGGGTTCATCACGGCGTTCACCTTGGGGGACTCCGGCCCGTCGCGCGGGCCGAAGATCGCCAACTTACCGGGACGGCACCGGCGCCGCCACCTCTTTGATTGCGGCCGGCGGCCTTTCTCGCGCGCCTCGTTGTCCGACTTCTCGAAGCGTGGCGAGCGACCTCGGCGTCATGCGAGTGTCCGACGACGCCGCAGATCAACCTCGGCCGCGTGTGTGCTCGCGGGCGGTGGCCGCCGCTCGTTCGGCGGCCTCGGCGACGGCGGCGGCGGCCCGGGCGGCGCGTCCGTCCGCGTGCCATGCGTCGATGAGCCGGACGGTGGGGCCGGGAGGGAAGATGCCGAGCCGGCCGAGCAGCGTGAGGTCGTCGCGGACCGCCTCGTGGCGGACGACCTTGCCGTCCTGCAGGTGCAGGACATGGACCTGTTCGGAGTCGATCTCGGCCCCGGTGGGCGGGATCGCCTGGAGAAGGGCGCCGTCGCGGTAGTGGACGAACGGGCCGGTGTGCCGGCCCCTCATGTGCAGCCGTATCCACACCTGATCGCCCTCGTGGACGAGGTCGGTGACGGGGAAGCTCAGGTCGGTGAAGGCGGAGCGAAGCCACGCGCCCGAGGCAAGCGCGCCTGCGGGCCCGGGAAGTGAGCAGGCGGCGGGGGAGACGACCGCCTCGCGGTTGGTGAAGTCCTGGTGGACGACTTCCGCGGCAAGCGCCGTGTCGCCGGTCGCCAGGACCGTGAAGAGTCCGCGGGCCGCGTCCTCGGGTGACATTCCCATGGGTTCGGTTCCTCTCGCGCAGGGGGCGGTGGGCCGCCCCGACCGATATTCAGGTTACACACCACCTATTGAATAGGTTGGCCGTTTCCGCGGCTAGGCTGACCCCATGCCGACCAAACGCAAGTACGTCTCACCCCGGCGCGAGGAAGCCGCGGCCCAGACGCGTGCGCGGATCCTCCAGTCGGCGACCGGGCTGTTCGCCGAGCGCGGCTACGGGCGCGTGACCGTCGCGGACATCGCGGCCGAGGCGGGGGTCTCCTCGAAGGCCGTCTTCGCGAGCGCCGGCAGCAAGGGGGACATCCTCAACGAGATCGTCGACACGGCCGTACGAGCGTCAGGCGACGAGCGGACGATGCGTGCGGTGCTCGCCGAGCGGGACCTGGAGTCCGTACTCGGGGCGCTGGCCCACGGCACCCGGCTGGGCAACGAAGGCCTGTTCACCGTGCACGAGGCGATCCACAAGGCGCTGCCGTCGCACGAGGACGGCGAGGCCCTGTGGGAGCGTGCCACCGCCGACTACCGCGCCGCTCTCCGTACCACCGCACGGCACCTGCACGCCGTGGCGGCGCCCGCCTGCCCGGAGGAGGAGACGGCGGACCTCCTGTGGTTCTGGTTCGGCCCGGGCGGCTGGCGCACGCTGGTCGCCGAGAACGGCTGGACCTGGGATCGCGCCGAAACCTTCCTGCTCCGCACCGCCCTCGCCACGTTGCGGACGCCGTAAGCACCGGCTGACGGGCGGTCACCGATCGATGCTCGACACATATTCCTGTCGCTGTCCGGCAGTGACAGGTAGACTTGTCGCATGACCGACCTGGACGGGATCCCTACTCCCGACAAGAGCGACGAGAACTTCTGGAGCGCCCTCTCGAACCTGGTGGAGCCCCCCTGGAACGAGCCCACCCTGGACGACGCGTGCACGATGGACGACAGGGTCCTCGACGCGGTGCGAGCCCTGGCCGAACGGATCTCGACCCGCGCACTGGCCTATGCCGCCGCCGACAAGCCCTTCGACCCCGTTCTCATGACGGCGCCCGACGTGCAGCTGGCTCTGCTGCGGGCTCTGTACGAAGCCAAACTGTCCGTCGACCGGCTGGCGGAGAGCGCCGCCACCGTCGCCGGCCGCGGCGGGGCGAACTACGCCCAACTCGGTTCCGCCTGGGGCGGCATCAAGCGTCAGTCGGCCCGTCTCAAATGGCCCCACGCCGTCGTGCGGAAGTCCGCCAAGGAGTCGATCCCGCTCCAGTACGCGGGGGGCGTCGCCGTCGTGCACCACGACGCCGACACCGACGCCTGGTGGTACACCGCCACTGCCGCCGACCAGCGGATCGAGGAGTCGGACCCCGTCCACGGCACGTACGCCGAGGCCATCGCGGGGGCGACCGAGTTCCTCCTCGCACACGCCCGGCCCCACGGGCAGCCGCCCGCCTGACACGAGCCGAACCACAGCAGACGCGCCGTCAACTCCGCGTGTGGTGACGGTGTGAAGATCCGGGCGGGTGGATCTTGCCTCTATCCTTCGACGCTCTATGAACCATGCTGATCACCGTTCCGGCCGGGCAGGCATCCGGGACGTGGCCGCCGCCGCCGGGGTCTCCATCACGACTGTCTCCGACGCGCTCAACGGCAAGGGCCGACTCCCGGACGC
>NZ_JBIBST010000029.1:1737-3071 GCF_043077765.1 Streptomyces sp. NPDC015661
GGTGATGGGTGGCTGGTCGTTGTTTGAGAACTACACAGTGGACGCGAGCATCTGTGGCCAAGTTTTTAAGGGCGCACGGTGGATGCCTTGGCACCAGGAACCGATGAAGGACGTGGGAGGCCACGATAGTCCCCGGGGAGCCGTCAACCAGGCTTTGATCCGGGGGTTTCCGAATGGGGAAACCCGGCAGTCGTCATGGGCTGTCACCCATGCCTGAACACATAGGGCATGTGGAGGGAACGAGGGGAAGTGAAACATCTCAGTACCCTCAGGAAGAGAAAACAACCGTGATTCCGGGAGTAGTGGCGAGCGAAACCGGATGAGGCCAAACCGTATGCGTGTGATACCCGGCAGGGGTTGCGCATGCGGGGTTGTGGGATCTCTCTTCTGTCGTCTGCCGGCGACAGGACGAGTCAGAAACCGTATGGATAGGCGAAGGACATGCGAAAGGTCCGGCGTAGAGGGTAAGACCCCCGTAGCTGAAATCTGTACGGCTCGTTTGAGAGACACCCAAGTAGCACGGGGCCCGAGAAATCCCGTGTGAATCTGGCGGGACCACCCGCTAAGCCTAAATATTCCCTGGTGACCGATAGCGGATAGTACCGTGAGGGAATGGTGAAAAGTACCGCGGGAGCGGAGTGAAATAGTACCTGAAACCGTGTGCCTACAAGCCGTGGGAGCGTCGGATGCAGCTTGCTGTATCTCGTGACTGCGTGCCTTTTGAAGAATGAGCCTGCGAGTTTGCGGTGTGTTGCGAGGTTAACCCGTGTGGGGAAGCCGTAGCGAAAGCGAGTCCGAATAGGGCGATTCAGTAGCACGCTCAAGACCCGAAGCGGAGTGATCTAGCCATGGGCAGGTTGAAGCGGAGGTAAGACTTCGTGGAGGACCGAACCCACCAGGGTTGAAAACCTGGGGGATGACCTGTGGTTAGGGGTGAAAGGCCAATCAAACTCCGTGATAGCTGGTTCTCCCCGAAATGCATTTAGGTGCAGCGTCGTGTGTTTCTTGCCGGAGGTAGAGCACTGGATAGGCGATGGGCCCTACCGGGTTACTGACCTTAGCCAAACTCCGAATGCCGGTAAGTGAGAGCACGGCAGTGAGACTGTGGGGGATAAGCTCCATGGTCGAGAGGGAAACAGCCCAGAGCATCGACTAAGGCCCCTAAGCGTACGCTAAGTGGGAAAGGATGTGGAGTCGCAGAGACAACCAGGAGGTTGGCTTAGAAGCAGCCACCCTTGAAAGAGTGCGTAATAGCTCACTGGTCAAGTGATTCCGCGCCGACAATGTAGCGGGGCTCAAGCGTACCGCCGAAGTCGTGTCATTGCAGCAATAGG
>NZ_JBIBST010000029.1:3168-5040 GCF_043077765.1 Streptomyces sp. NPDC015661
CGCTGTGATGGGTAGGGGAGCGTCGTGTGCCGGGTGAAGCAGCCGCGGAAGCGAGTTGTGGACGGTTCACGAGTGAGAATGCAGGCATGAGTAGCGATACACACGTGAGAAACGTGTGCGCCGATTGACTAAGGGTTCCTGGGTCAAGCTGATCTGCCCAGGGTAAGTCGGGACCTAAGGCGAGGCCGACAGGCGTAGTCGATGGACAACCGGTTGATATTCCGGTACCCGCTTTGAAACGCCCAATATCGAGCCCATTAATGCTAAGGCCGTGAAGCCGTTCCGGACCCTTCGGGGAAAGGAAAGTGGTGGAGCCGTCGACCCAAGGTGGTAGTAGGTAAGCGATGGGGTGACGCAGGAAGGTAGTCCAGCCCGGGCGGTGGTTGTCCCGGGGTAAGGGTGTAGGGCGTGTGATAGGCAAATCCGTCACACATTGAGCCTGAGACCTGATGCCGAGCCGATTGTGGTGAAGTGGATGATCCTATGCTGTCGAGAAAAGCCTCTAGCGAGTTTCATGGCGGCCCGTACCCTAAACCGACTCAGGTGGTCAGGTAGAGAATACCGAGGCGTTCGGGTGAACTATGGTTAAGGAACTCGGCAAAATGCCCCCGTAACTTCGGGAGAAGGGGGGCCACGCCTGGTGATGGAGTTTTCCTCCTGAGCTGGGGGTGGCCGCAGAGACCAGCGAGAAGCGACTGTTTACTAAAAACACAGGTCCGTGCGAAGCCGTAAGGCGATGTATACGGACTGACGCCTGCCCGGTGCTGGAACGTTAAGGGGACCGGTTAGCTCTGTTTCGACAGGGCGAAGCTGAGAACTTAAGCGCCAGTAAACGGCGGTGGTAACTATAACCATCCTAAGGTAGCGAAATTCCTTGTCGGGTAAGTTCCGACCTGCACGAATGGCGTAACGACTTCTCGACTGTCTCAACCATAGGCCCGGTGAAATTGCACTACGAGTAAAGATGCTCGTTTCGCGCAGCAGGACGGAAAGACCCCGGGACCTTTACTACAGTTTGATATTGGTGTTCGGTTCGGCTTGTGTAGGATAGGTGGGAGACTTTGAAGCCGTGACGCCAGTCATGGTGGAGTCGCCGTTGAAATACCACTCTGGTCGTGCTGGATGTCTAACCTCGGTCCGTGATCCGGATCAGGGACAGTGTCTGATGGGTAGTTTAACTGGGGCGGTTGCCTCCCAAAGGGTAACGGAGGCGCCCAAAGGTTCCCTCAGCCTGGTTGGCAATCAGGTGTTGAGTGTAAGTGCACAAGGGAGCTTGACTGTGAGACCGACGGGTCGAGCAGGGACGAAAGTCGGGACTAGTGATCCGGCGGTGGCTTGTGGAAGCGCCGTCGCTCAACGGATAAAAGGTACCCCGGGGATAACAGGCTGATCTTCCCCAAGAGTCCATATCGACGGGATGGTTTGGCACCTCGATGTCGGCTCGTCGCATCCTGGGGCTGGAGTCGGTCCCAAGGGTTGGGCTGTTCGCCCATTAAAGCGGTACGCGAGCTGGGTTTAGAACGTCGTGAGACAGTTCGGTCCCTATCCGCTGTGCGCGTAGGAATATTGAGAAGGGCTGTCCCTAGTACGAGAGGACCGGGACGGACGAACCTCTGGTGTGCCAGTTGTCCTGCCAAGGGCATGGCTGGTTGGCTACGTTCGGGAGGGATAACCGCTGAAAGCATCTAAGCGGGAAGCCTGCTTCGAGATGAGTATTCCCACCTCCTTGAGAGGGTAAGGCTCCCAGTAGACGACTGGGTTGATAGGCCGGATGTGGAAGCCCAGTAATGGGTGGAGCTGACCGGTACTAATAGGCCGAGGGCTTGTCCTCAGTTGCTCGCGTCCACTGTGTTAGTTCTGAAGCAACGAACA
>NZ_JBIBST010000030.1:0-4393 GCF_043077765.1 Streptomyces sp. NPDC015661
GTCGTCGGCACCCTCCACCGCAACACCGGCAGCCTGGAACGCTTCGTCCAGTCCGCCGCCGAAGCCTGGTCCCACGGCGTCACCGTCGACTGGCCGACCGTCCTCCAGCCCTATCGCGCCCACGCCGTCGAGCTGCCCTCCTACCCCTTCCAGCGCCAGCGCTACTGGCTGGAGGCCGAACCCGCCTCCACCGACGCGCGCGGTCTCGGTCTGGCCTCGGCCGGGCACCCGCTGCTCGGCGCCGTCGTCGAGCTGGTCGAGGAGGACCGGCTGGTCTACACGGGCCGCCTCGCGCTCGACACGCAGCCGTGGCTCGCCGACCACGCCGTGCAGGGCACCGTCCTACTGCCCGGCACCGCGTTCCTCGAACTCGCGATGGCCGTGGGCGCGCGGATGGGCTGGCGACGGCTCGCCGAGCTGACCCTCCAGGCTCCGCTGCTGCTCCCGGCCGACGAAGCCGTACAGCTGCGGGTGACCGTCGAACCGCCGGCCGCCAACGGGCAGCGCGAGCTGGCCGTGCACTCCCGGCCGCAGGACGCCGACGCAGGCGCCCCGTGGACGCGGCACGCCGCGGCGACGCTCGAACTCGACGACGAGGGCGCGGACTTCGACCTCGTCGAGTGGCCGCCGCCCGGCGCCCGGGAGATCGACGTCGAGAGCCGCTACGACACCCTCTCGGAGGCGGGCTACGACTACGGCCCGGCCTTCCAGGGCCTGCGCGCCGCGTGGCGCTCCGGCCGCGACGTCTACGCCGAGGTCGGCCTGCCCGCCGAGCTGGACGCCACGGCCTTCGGCGTGCACCCGGCGGCCCTCGACGCGGCCCTGCACGCGGTCGGTCTGCTCCGCGAGGACGGCGGCACCGTCCTGCCCTTCTCCTGGTCCGGCGTCAGCCGCTACACCGAGGGCGCCGACGCCCTGCGGGTGCGGCTGAGCCCGCGGGGCGACGGGGTGGCCCTGCGCGTCACCGACGCCTCGGGCAAGCCCGTGCTGTCCGCCGAGTCCGTCACGATGCGGCCGTTCACCGCCGACCTGGCCGCCGGGCGGGGCACCGACGCGCTCTTCCGTGTCGAGTGGCAGCCGGTCCCCACCGCCACGGCCGACACCGACGTCTGCCTGGTCGCGGACCTGGCCGACGTACCGGACGCGGTGCCGCAGATCGTCGCCGTGCGATGTCCCGTCACCGACCGATGTCCGGACACCTCGCAGGACTCCGGAACGACGGGAACCGTTCTCGCCGAGTCCGCCCATCGGGCGGCGCGCTGGGCGCTCGAACTGGTCCAGGAGTGGCTGGCCGACGCCCGCTTCGCCGGCGCCCGTCTGCTGGTACTGACCGACGGCGCCGCGGGCCCCGAGGTCGACAACCCGGCCCAGGCCACCGTGTGGGGCCTGATCAGGACCGCCCAGTCCGAACACCCCGAGCGTTTCGCCCTGTTGGACTCGGACGAGGCGCACGACGCCCGGACCGTGCCCGGGGCCGTGCTCACCGAGCCGCAGCTCGCCCTGCGGTCGGGCGCGCTCCTCGCCCCCCGGCTGGTCCGGCACACGCCCGCCGCCGACCTGACCGGCGCCACCCCGCTCGACCCGGACGGCACCGTGCTCGTGACCGGCGGAACCGGCGTGCTCGGCGCCGCGGTCGCCCGGCACCTGGTCACCGGGCACGGCGCCCGCCGCCTGCTCCTGGTCAGCCGCCGCGGCGCCGACGCTCCCGGAGCGGACGAACTCGCCGCCGAGCTCACCGGGTTGGGTGCCGAGGTCACCCTCGCGGCCTGCGACACCGCCGACCGCGAGGCGCTCGCCCGGCTCCTCGACGGCGTACGGCTCACCGCCGTCGTCCACACCGCGGGTCTGCTCGACGACGGTGTCGTCGAGTCCCTGACGGCGGACCGGCTCGCGGCGGTGCTCCGGCCCAAGGTGGACGCCGCCGCGCACCTCGACGAGCTGACCGCCGGCCACGACCTCGCGGCCTTCGTCCTGTTCTCCTCGGTGGCGGGCGTGCTCGGCAACCCGGGCCAGGCCAACTACGCCGCCGGCAACGTCTTCCTCGACGCGCTCGCCGCGCGCCGCCGGGCCGCGGGCCGATCCGCGACCTCGCTCGCCTGGGGCCTGTGGGCCGAACGCACCGGCCTGACCGGCCACTTGGACGAGGACACCCTCTCTACGCGCGGCATCGCGCCGCTCTCCACCGAGCACGGCCTCGAACTCCTCGACCGGGCGCTCGCCGACGACCGGCCCGCCCTCGTACCGGCCCGTCTCGACCCGGCCTCGCTGCGGACCGACGCCCTCGCCGGAACCCTGTCCCCGCTGCTCCGCTCCCTCGTACGGGTCCCCCAGCGGCGCGCCGGCGAGTCCGGCCTGCGCCGCAGGCTCGGCCGGATGTCCGAGGACGAGGGCCGCCGTCTGCTGCTCGACGTCGTCCGCGCCCAGCTCGCCGCGGTCATCGGGAGCGAGTCGACGGACGGGATCGACCCGGACCAGCCGTTCAAGAGCTTCGGCATCGACTCGCTGCTCGCGGTGCAGCTGCGCAATCGCCTCAACTCCGCGACGGGCCTGCGCCTCCCGGCCACGCTGGTCTTCGACCACCCCACGCCGGCCGCCGTCGTCGACTTCACGCTCGCGCTCGCGCGGGAACGCGCCGAGAGCGCCCCCGCGCAGCCCGTCGTGGCCGTCGCCCCGCGGACGGACGACGACCCGATCGTGATCGTCGGCATGGGCTGCCGCTTCCCCGGCGGGGTGGACTCGCCCGAGGCGCTGTGGCGGCTCGTCGCCGAACAGCGCGATGTGATCTCGGAGTTCCCGGCCGACCGCGGCTGGGACCTGGACGGCCTCTACCACCCCGACCCGGACCACTCGGGCACCTCGTACGTACGGCACGGCGGGTTCCTCCACGAGGCCGCCGGGTTCGACCCCGCCTTCTTCGGGATCTCGCCGCGCGAGGCCCTCGCGATGGACCCGCAGCAGCGGCTGCTCCTCGAAGTGTCGTGGGAGGCCCTGGAGCGGGCCGGCATCACGCCCGGCTCGCTGTACGGCAGTGACACCGGGGTGTTCGCCGGGGTGATGTACCACGACTACGGCGGTGGCGGCCGGCTTCCGGAGGAGGCCGAGGGCCACTTCCTGACCGGCACCGCCGGCAGTGTGGCCACGGGCCGCGTCGCCTACACCCTCGGTCTGCAGGGCCCGGCCCTGACGGTCGACACGGCATGCTCGTCGTCGCTGGTCGCGCTCCACCTCGCGGTCCGCGCCCTGCGGTCGGGCGAGTGCTCGCTCGCCCTCGCGGGCGGCGCCGCCGTGATGTCCACGCCCAACACCTTCATCGAGTTCTCGCGGCAGCGGGGCCTCGCGGCCGACGGCCGGTGCAAGTCGTTCTCGGCGGACGCGGACGGCACGGCCTGGGCCGAGGGCGTCGGTGTCCTGGTCGTGGAGCGGCTGTCGGACGCCCGGCGCCTGGGCCACGAGGTCCTGGCCGTGGTGGCGGGATCCGCCGTCAACCAGGACGGCGCATCGAACGGCCTCACCGCCCCCAGCGGTCCGGCGCAGGAGCGGGTGATCCGGGCCGCCGTGCAGGACGCCGGTGTCACCTTCGCCGGTGTCGACGCCGTCGAGGCGCACGGTACGGGCACGGTGCTCGGCGACCCGATCGAGGCGCAGGCCCTCCTCGCGACCTACGGCAGCGAGCGCGACGGCGTGCCGCTCATGCTCGGCTCGCTCAAGTCCAACCTCGGCCACGCGCAGGCCGCCGCTGGTGTCGGCGGCATCATCAAGATGGTCATGGCCCTGCGCCACGGCGAACTCCCCGCCTCCCTCAACGTCGGCAGGCCGAGTGAGCTGGTCGACTGGGAGAGCGGCGGCGTCGAGGTGCTGACCGAGCCCCGTCCGTGGCCCGCCACCGACGGCAAGGTCCGGCGTGCCGGTGTCTCCTCCTTCGGCATCAGCGGCACCAACGCCCACGTCATCCTGGCGGAAGCCCCCACCGAGGAATCGGCCGAAGTCCCGGCCGACGAGGACCGCTTGGACGGCGCGGGCCTGCCGTGGCTCGTGTCGGCACGTACGGCGGACGCACTGGCCCACGCCGCCGAGCGGCTGGCCTCGTACGTACGGGAACGGCCGGAGCTCGGCCAGGCCGATGTGGCGCTCTCCCTCGCCACCGGGCGCTCCGGCTTCGAGGCGCGGGCCGTGCTGCCCGGCGCCGACGGCCGTGACGGGCTGCTCGCCGGCCTGGACGCCCTGGCGTCCCGGGAGGTCGAGGGCGTGACGGCGCCGGTCTCCGGCGCGAAGCCGGGCCGTACGTCGGGAGCTCCCGTCGTGTTCGTGTTCCCGGGGCAGGGTTCGCAGTGGGTCGGCATGGCCACCGCCCTCCTCGACTCCTCTCCGGAGTTCGCCCGCGTGATCGACGCGT
>NZ_JBIBST010000031.1:0-1105 GCF_043077765.1 Streptomyces sp. NPDC015661
ACACCAACGGCGACCTGTACACGTACATGGGCATCGGCGACGGCAAGTTCACCGGCCGCACCAAGACCGGCTACGGCTACAACATCTACAGCTGAACCACACCTGATCCACGGCTGATCTCCGGCCTCACCGCCGTCGAGAACGCCGTTCCCCAATGGCACGGGCGGCGGGACCACACGGACCGCTCCGGAATCCCGCCGCCCGCTCCACCTCTCTCCCTCCCGACTTCCCTCAGCGAAGGATCCTTCATGTCCATGCGTCGCTCGCTCAACGCCGCCCTCGTCGTCGCGATCTCGGCCGGAACGCTCACCCTCGGCGCGTCCGGCGCGCACGCCGCCGAGCGCCCCGACTTCCAACTCCCCGCCCCCTGCGGAGAGACGTGGACGGCCAGCACCTACGCCGATCACAACCCGGCGAACTCCGTCGATCTCAACCGTTATCCCGGTGACGACACAGGGCTGCCCGTGGCCGCCAGTGCCGCCGGCACCGTCGAGGTAGCGGGAGACAGCGGGGGCTGGGCGGGCATACACGTCCGCATCAACCACGGTGGCGGCTGGACCACCCACTACGCGCACCTGTCCGCCGTCGACGTCACGGCCGGAGCCTCGGTGAGCGCGGGTCAGACCATCGGCAGGGTCGGCAACACCGGCAACTCACAGGGCGCCCACCTGCACTTCGAAGAGACCCTCAACGGTGCGGGCCAGACCGTCACCTTCGACGGCGTGACGTACAACGGCGGGACGCAGGAGTTCGTCAGCAAGAACTGCGGCGCTCCGGAGCCGGCGATGGCGGCGGGGGTGTCGCCGATCATCGGAGTCGGCGACATCAACAACACCGGCGTCGCCGACTACCTCGCCCGGGGCACCGACGGTCACCTCTACTCCTACATGGGCAAGGGCGACGGTACCTTCACCGGGCGCAGCGACCTGGGCGGCGGCTGGAACCAGTACGACATGGTCATCGGTGCCGGTGACATCAACAAGACCGGCAACCCCGATCTGCTCGCCCGCGGCACCGACGGTCACCTCTACTCCTACATGGGCAAGGGCGACGGCACCTTCACCGGACGCACCGACCTCGGCGGCGGCTGGAACAAGTACGACCT